>JAZSCQ010000015.1:0-12017 GCA_045530745.1 Agathobacter sp. | reverse complement strand
CCTTTTTCGTAGTATTTAGAGAATTTTTTTTTGCACTAAAGCTTACCTAAAGGCGGTGGCCCCCCCCGCCACCACCACCGCCGCCACCACCACTGCGACCGCCTCCTCCGCCAGAGGAGCCAGAGCTTTGTGGACTGTAGCGCCGTGTCTGTTTGGTAAATTCTGCTCGGGAATTTTTGATTTCGGTTTTGTAGAAGGTGCCATCTAAGAGCTGGCTTACGCTTGCTTTTCGCGATTTCGAAAGGAACATCGCAAGGAAGTAGTTGATAATAAGTGCAATTGCAATTGAAAGAAATGCGTTGCTTATGTACTTCATTGGCTGAGCAATATGTCGACCTTCTAAAAGGGTGTTAATCTGTTCAAATGCTTTGCTTGCACAGGTTAAATAATCTTCGTCAGATGCATAGGAATAAACGTTGTCTGTAATGGTGGTAGCGTAGGATGTTGTAATGGTCTGATAGATTTCCCCATCACTATAAATCCATATATAGCGCTCATCCATGTCGATGATAAGAACAGTGCCACTGCTATAGCCGAAACGTTCCTGATAGTAGTTTTTGACGTAACGTTCCGTGCTGTATTCAGGGTTTTCAGAAATAGATACAAATCCGACATTTCCATATGCAGTAATTGGTTTCATTACTTGTAAAAGAGCAGCCTCCTCGGCGTCTGTCAAAAGATTTGCCCAATCATCCAGATAAACATAGTAATTGGTCTCTTCGTTGTAAGCATCGTAACTTGCAGATGGTGTAATAACATCCGAATCAGAATCACTGTTAGCTAATACAATCTGAGATATGCCAAGAAGTGAGAATGATAACAGGAGACATGTCAAACAAATCGTAATCTTTTTACGCACGGTCATCACCTCCTGTTCGGTCAAACTGAGGTAGTCTGCGTGTTGAGAGAATGTTGTAGTACTCTATAATGTCCTTAAAGGAATAGAACACTGCACATAAGGACAAAATGACAGCACCGTAATAAAAAATATCGCTTACAGGCTGCCAGATACCTACGATAACGCAGATGATAATAGCAGCTATAGAAGAAACTAACGCTGATTTTTTCGTTTGCAAATCCTCTTTTTTCTTTATAGCCGTAATCTCATAGGAGTAGATGATGGTGCTGATAACTCCAAGAATTGCGGTAATCACCAGAAGTACAAATGGTGTGATGGTAAATAACAGATTCAAAAGTATAAAGAGAGGAACTGCCAGTAGAAGGGAGCCTTTCGCGTACTTTTGTGGGTCGATAGGGACGTCAGTTACGACCTTGCCGGTTTGACCATTTACGGTTGCATAGGCAACGCGCCCTGCGTTGCGATAAGACATAAACCATACTGGAAACATCGCGCTGTCGACTTCTTTTACCTGAGTGTCGATAGAAGGTGGTGTCTGTGAGTCAATGGTTATGTTAGCGAATTCCTTGTAAATTGCGTTCGTTGAGTGAGAGATGGCAATCTGCTTGGCCTTTTCTTCGTAGTTGCTGGAATCGACATCTGCGGTATCTGCATAAAAGCCGCTCAAAAACGCTGGAGTAAAGGATTTCATGCCTTTTACATCAAATGGTGCAACCTTTTCACTGATGTTGTCATCAAAGGAGGAAGCGGCATCGTAGGAAAGTCCCTTATAATATGCGCTTATTTCGCCTTTCAAATCATAGTGGTCGGTGTAGATATAATCACCGCGACGTTTGGATCTAGAGCCTTTGAGTAAAAAGGTGTCTTCTTGTGCTAGATGAAAAGCCCAATAAGGCATGTAAATGCCGCGGAACCCATCGATATATTTTGGGTTTTTCAGTGCATCTGGTGCAAAGATGGCTCTTTTCATCATGTCACTATATGCTTTTTTACAATCCTCTTTTGTTTTCTGAAAAGGAATGATATAGTTTGGACGTTTTTCCTTGGTCAGACGGCTATGCAGAATAGTAGATGCTCCGCAAAAACTACAGAATTCTGCAGCAGAGGTGTCTGTACTTAAAATTTCTCCGCCACATTGTGGGCATGTAAAAATAGTTGCGTCGTATTCGCTTGGGCGGAGACTTTCTTCGGCGCTATCCTCAAAGGAATATACGTCCATTTTGGTATTACAGTGTTCGCAACCGAGCTGCTGGCTTGGAATATCAAACTTTAGATTTCCGCCACAGTTAGGACAGATAAACATAGGCGCCTCCTTTTCTTTGGTACTATATATATACTATAAATGTGTTTGTTTTATTTTCCTACGAACAGGTTTTACTATAAGATCGTGCAAAAGTGCCGGATGGAACATGATAAGAATAGGGAAAAGCTCCAATCGCCCAGCCAGCATGTCGAACATGAATACCCATTTGGATAAATCACTAAAATGACCAAAATTTTGTGTAGGGCCAACCATGGACAATCCAGGTCCGATGTTGTTCATAGTTGCAATGACAGATGTAAAGTTGGTTACCAAATCCTTTTCTTCTAAAGCGATGATTAGGATGGAAAGGACAAAGAGTGCAAAGAAAGTAATGATATAAACGCTTACCGAGCGAACTACACTATATTCTACTTCCTTATCATCAATTACAATTTGCTTTACAGATTTTGGATGAATGTAAGAGTGTAGCTCTTTTGCAATGGATTTTCCAACAATAACAAAACGCGATACCTTGATGCCCCCACCGGTACTTCCGGCACAGGCTCCCATAAACATGAGGATGACTAAAATGGTCTTGCTGAATCCCGGCCACAAGTCAAAGTCGGTGGTTGCAAAACCAGTAGACGATACAATGGAGGCAACCTGAAAGGCTGCGTGTGTCAGGGCTTCAAAAAGTGAGTCAAACATTTTGGAAATATCCATGGTAATCAATACGATTGCAATGAAAACAACGGATAAAAATACGCGTACTTCCTGCATCTTAAATGCATTTTTAATCTGTCCAAATAGGATGAGATAATAGGCATTAAAGTTGATGGCAAATAGAATCATAAATAAGGTTACAATCCATTTTACAGCAATGGAATAGCTTCCGACGCTGGTGTTTAGAATTCCAAAACCGCCTGTTCCGGCAGTGCCAATGGAAATACAAAGTGCATCAAACCAAGGCATTTTTACAAGTAATAATGCAATGAGTTCTACAATGGTTAATACAAGATAAATAATATAAAGAATACGTGCTGTATAACGCATTTTAGGCACTAATTTGCCAACAGATGGACCAGGGCTTTCTGCTCTCATCAGGTTCATATTGGAACCGCCACTTAATGGAACAACTGCAAGTAAGAAAACCAGTACTCCCATACCGCCAATCCAATGAGTAAAACTACGCCAAAAGAGTGAGGTATGGCTGAGAGCTTCAACATCACTTAGTATGCTGGCTCCGGTAGTAGTGAAACCAGAAACGGTTTCAAATAATGCATCTGTAAAATGAGGAATTTCCCCAGTAATATAAAATGGCAGCGCGCCAAAGAAACTAAGTATTACCCAGCTAAGTACGGTTGCAACACAGCCTTCTTTTAAATAAAAGACGGAGTCCTTTGCTTTTTTCATGGTTAACAAAGATCCTAGAAGGATGCATACAACGGATATGGCCAAATAAGTAAAAAGTTGTTTCTCATTGAAAATAATAGCAATCACACATGGAAGTAACATAAAGAAACCTTCCAATTTGATGATATGACCGAGGATATAATGAATAATTGATGTGTTCATGTAAATCCTCCTAAGCTAAAATATCTGTAATATCCTGGAATCCAGTGTGTGTAGTAACAACCATAACTTCATCACCTATCTGGATGGAGTCTTGACCAGTAGGGATAAAGACACGGCCCTTACGGCTGATAAAGCATACCAATAGATTGTCTTTTAACTGCAAGTCCATAAGTGTAGTATTGGTTACAGGTGACTCCTCTGTAACAACGAATTCGATGGCCTCTGCCTGGGAGTCAAACATATGGTAAAGAACATCTATATTACTATCCTTAGAAGCTTGTTTTGCTCTAACGTAAGAGATAATGGTTTCAGAAGTAATATATTTAGGATAAATCACACTTCCTAAATCCAAGTTATTTAGTACGGTTTTAAAGGTGATGCGGTTTACTTTTGTAATAACCTTTGCGCGTGAAACCTGTTTTGCATGAAGAGTCAGCATGATATTTTCTTCGTCGATACCAGTCAGTGGGACAAAGGATTCTGCTGTTTCTAATCCCTCTTCACGAAGAAGTGCTTCGTCGGTTCCGTCACCATTGATAATGATGGCTTCTGGAAGAAGTGTGCTAAGTTCTTCGCAGCGTTTTAGGTCATTTTCGATGATTTTGACTTCAATTCCGGCACGAAGAAGCTGGTCTGCTAGATAATATGCTGCTTTACCACCGCCTACGATTAGGGTGTCGTTGACACGATGAGTATCAAAACCAATGGCCTTAAAGAATCGGGCACAGTTACGACGGGTTCCCACAAAGGATACAATATCCCCAGCTAAAAGTTCAAAGTTACCAGAAGGGATATGGATTTTACCATCACGTTCTACTGCACAAATTAGGATGTTGTGATCAATTTTCTTTCCTAAATGCATGATTTTTAAATGGTCTAGTACATTGCCTTCTGTAATTTTAAATTTTACGATTTCAGCCTGCCCATGTGCAAAGGAGTTAACCTCTAAAGCACCTGGAAGATAAAGAATACGAGCAACTTCTTTTGCTGCTTCTAATTCAGGATTGATAATGCGGGCCAAACCTAGTTTTTCGCGAAGGTAAGAAATATCTTCGTTGTAGTCAGGGGTACGTACACGGGCAATCGCAGAACATTCAGTAACCTGCTTTGCAATAGTACAACATAAGAGGTTTAATTCGTCGGAGCCTGTAACGGCAATGACTAAATCTGCATCCTGGATACCTGCTTCTTTTTGAATACTGAAGCTGGCTCCATTTCCACATACTCCCATAACATCATGTAAATCAGACATGGCTTGTAACTTTTTTGCATCCTTATCAATGACTGTAATGTCATGACCTTCGAGACAAAGTTGTTCTACTAGTGTGCGTCCAACTTTTCCGCAACCTATAATTAAAATGTTTAAACCTTGTTTTTGGGATTTATTTATTCCAAACATATTATCCTCCGAGTTTAATGGGCACATATATTCCCAAGATAAAAATATTATACCACAAATTCTTTATATTTAAAGTATGGTTTTGGATAAGCATGTGTTATAATAGAGACAGTTTGGAGGGATAGAAAAATGGATTATAGCAAAATCTTAAAGTTTAAATACACGTGGAGAAAGTATCAGGCGCGTGTGCTCGAGAATACAAGAGAGTATGTGGCAGATGGGAAGGTGCATATCGTAGCAGCACCAGGTTCTGGGAAAACTACGTTAGGTATCGAATTGATTGCCAGAATGAGAGAGGCTGCATTGGTGCTTGCTCCATCTATTACGATTCGCGAACAATGGAAAGAGCGTATTGTGGATGGCTTTCTTTGTGAAGGCTTGAATCCAGATGATTACATTTCCCAGGATTTAAAGAATCCACGTGCGATTACGATTGCGACATATCAGGCGTTGCATAGTGCGATGAATCGATATAAAGGCAGTTTGGATGAATCTGGCAAATTAGAGGATGATGAGGATTCGGATGATGTAGCCACAGCTTCAGTAAAAGATGTGGAAGAAGTCGATTATTCAGATTTTGATATTGTAAAGACCTTGAAGGAGAATAGAGTCGGACTGGTTTGCCTGGATGAATGTCACCACCTTCGTAGTGAATGGTGGAAGGCACTAGAAGAATTAAAGAAAGAAATGAATGGATTTAAGGTCATTGCACTGACGGCAACTCCACCTTATGATTCCAATGCAACGATGTGGAATCGATATATGAATATGTGCGGGGAGATTGATGAGGAGATTGCAATCCCTGAGCTTGTAAAAGAAGGAAGCTTGTGTCCTCATCAGGACTTTGTGTACTTTAACTATCCGACAGCAGAGGAAAGAGCAGAGGTAGAGAAATTCAAGCTACGTAGCAAGGACGCATACGATAAAATCATGGGTGATGAAGTCTTTGCCGACGCGGTTCGAAGCCACAAGGGGTTAAGTGGCCTGATAAGTGATGATGACCTATTGGAAAATCCAAATTATTTTGCCTCCATTTTGATTTATTTACAGAGCAAAAACATCCCATTTCCTGACAGATTAAAACGACTTCTTGGCACAAAACGACTGCCAGAGATGGAAGCATCCTGGATGGAGCTTCTGGTACAGGGATTTCTCTATGATGATACAGAGAACTATAATTGTACGGAAGAATATCGCAAGGATTTAATTTCGTATCTTAAGGCGGAAGGCATTATTGAAAAGAAGAAGGTAGCATTTACGACAAATCCTTCTATTGAGAAGCTTTTAACTACGTCAAAGGGAAAATGTGAAAGCATTAAAGAGATTGTCGCACACGAATATAAAACAGATGGCAAAGAACTTCGCCTTTTGGTACTGACCGATTATATTCGAAAAGAATATGAGAAAGTTTTAGGAACGCAGGATGATGTAACAGCGCTTGGTGTAATTCCGTTTTTTGAACAGCTTCGAAGAAGTGTGGGAACAGAAACCGATTTGCGTATAGGTGTTTTGTGTGGAACGATTGTAATCATTCCTGCTGAAGCAAAAGAAGCCTTAGTACAAGCGGTAGGAGACAGTGGCAAGATTACGTTCTCCAAGATAGGAAATCTTTCTGAGGAAGATTATGTAAAAGTAAATGTAGTAGGGGATGCGCACTTTTTGACAGGGGCTGTTACAGAGATTTTTACCAAAGGATGTATGCAGGTCCTTATTGGAACTAAGTCTTTATTGGGCGAGGGCTGGGATTCTCCATGTATCAATTCCCTGATTCTTGCTAGCTTTGTAGGCTCTTTTATGCTGAGTAACCAGATGAGAGGTCGTGCAATTCGTGTGTTTAAACAGAATCCTGAGAAAACCAGCAATATCTGGCATTTGGTGTGCTTGTCACCATGGCAGGATGCTTCAAAAGGAGATGGAGCAGAGCTCAGTGAGGATTTCGCGTTGTTAGAAAGAAGGATGGATCATTTCCTGGGACTTCATTATACAGAGGATTTGATTGAAAATGGAATGGGGCGTATGTCGATTATCCAGCCGCCTTTTAACGAGGAAAACGTGGCGCAAATCAATCAAAAGATGCTGGAACTTTCAGGGGAAAGAGCGACCTTAAAGGAACGCTGGAATCGTTCTCTTTCCTTACATAGAAAGATGGATATTGTAGAGGAAACTGCAGTAGCAGAAACAAGTGTGCCTAAAACTGTATTTAGAGAAAGTATTAGAGATCTCATTGTGGCGGCAGCGGTATTCGTAGGACTGCTTATTTTACGAGCAGTATTTGCGGACTCTGCATTAGGTGGACTTGCAAAACTGGGACTTATTGTAGATGCAATCTATGCAGTAACAAAGCTTCCAAAATTGATACAGCTTATAAATGCGCCAAAGCGCCTTCTTGCGTTTGGCAAGGGAATCCGCAAGGCATTGCTAAAACAAGGATTACTGGAAAGCGCTGCAAGCAAGGTGATGGTAGAAACTAAGGGAGCGCAGATACAGACGGTATATTTGTCAGGTGGAACTGGTCGAGATAAGACAATGTTTACAAAATGTGTGAATGAATTTTTCGGTGAGATTGATAATCAGCGATACTTACTGGTGCGAAGTGGAAAAATTCGTGGTGCTTATGATTTTTATGCAGTACCAGAATGTTTTGCAAAGAGAAAAGAAGACGCGTTAGGTTTTTATGAATGCATCCAGCCGTTTATGGGGAAATATGATCTGATATATACCAGAAATGAGAATGGAAGAGGCATATTATTAGAAGGCAGAATGAAAGCACTGGCAAATAAAAAGAATAAGACAAAGGCTTATAAGCGTGTAAAGAGCTTCTAAAATATACAATTGGTGGCAGCAAAATCAAAGGCTGCCACCGGTTTGTGAGAATATGAATATGTTATTCGTATTGTTTCAATTATATAAATTGTCTGAAAATAATATACAAAATACGTAAATTAAATAATAAATTTAAAAATATTTTAAAATTATTTGAAAATAAGTGTTGACATATCCCAATTGTCGTGTTATATTAAATTCAACAAAAGAACACAGCAACAGAAATTCACGAAGGAATTTCTTAAATAGGAATCATCTTAATGATGACGAGAAAGTCATAAGATGAAATTTATGAAAGGAAGGTATGGTCCAACAAAAACTTAAATTTTGGTAAGAAGCAACCCTAGCAAACTCCATTAACTGAATCGAGAAACCAGTGGCAATACAAAAATAAAGAAGAATTGGATAGAGCTTCGGAAAATAAAAAACATTGATAGAATACGAAGTCATTCCTAAAAAGTCATTTAGGTAAACAGAAGTGAAAGATAATTGGAGAAAGAATAAAACATGAATTGTGAGGTACAATCCATTGGAAATGAATGAAATAGTATGATGGGCGTTATTTGAACGAGAATAAATTCAAATAACGCCTATTTATTTTTGTTTGTACTCGGTCGGCTAAATGCCGGCTTTTCTTAATGTGGCAATACTACCAAAAGAAAAAATATTTTTTGTGATAAATGACAATTGGAAAATGACCACTAGATATAGTATAATCTTAAGTGATTTGGAACTAAACATTGTAATATTATACAAAATACAAAAGGAGAATGTTATGTCACGAGAAGTATTAGATGATGTTATGGTAAAAGGGGCTTGCCAGGGAAAAGCCGACGCGGTAGTAAATTGTCAGTGTAATATTGAAAGTGCTCCAGTTCGATGTGAGCAGGCTGAAAATTGTATGTTTTATTCCTATTATAAATGCAGTAAACAGTGGAAACGTTTAGCATAAAATGAAAGTAACTTCTACTTGAATCTAGTAAGGGATTCGAGTAGAAGTTTTTTATTTTATTTTTTTTGTATTTTTTGTTAAGAAAAAATTGACGAATTATAGAGGATAGCTGTATAATATCGCGTATATTGGTCGAAAAGAGATATTTAGAGGAGTAAATATATGGTTAAAGTAGTAAAGTTTGGTGGCAGTTCTCTTGCAAGTGCTGAACAGTTTGCGAAGGTTGGAAATATTATCCGTTCTGATGAATCTCGCAGATTTGTAGTTCCAAGTGCACCAGGAAAGAGAAATTCAAAAGATACAAAAGTAACAGATATGCTTTATGACTGCTATGCATTAGCAGATGCTGATGAAGATTTTCGTATTCCACTGATGAAAATTAAAGATCGTTATGATTCTATTATTAACGGTTTGAATTTAAAGCTTTCTTTGGAAGAAGAGTTCAAAATTATTGCAGAAAACTTTAAAAATAAAGTTGGTGTAGATTATGCTGCATCCCGTGGTGAATACTTAAATGGTATTATCATGGCAAACTATTTAGGCTATGAATTTGTAGATGCTGCGGATGTAATTTTCTTTGAAGAAGATGGTTCTTTTGATGCAGACAGAACACATAAAGTGCTTTCAAAAAAATTAGAGAAGATGGAAAATGCAGTTGTGCCAGGTTTCTATGGCTCTAACCCAGATGGAAGCATCCGTACCTTCTCAAGAGGTGGATCGGACATTACAGGTTCTATCGTGGCAAAGGCTTGTATGGCAAGCATGTATGAGAACTGGACTGACGTTTCGGGCTGTCTTGTTGCAGATCCAAGAATTGTTAAGAATCCGGAACCAATTAAAGTGATTACTTATCGTGAACTCCGTGAGTTGTCTTATATGGGTGCATCCGTACTCCACGAAGATGCAGTTTTCCCAGTGCGTAAGGCTGGTATTCCTATCAATATTCGCAATACCAATGATCCAGAAGCAGAAGGAACTATGATTGTAGACAGTACATGCCAGAAAGCAGACTATACGATTACAGGTATTGCTGGTAAAAAAGGCTTTGTGGCTGTAAGTATTGATAAAGACCAGATGAACTCTGAGGTTGGTTTCTGTCGTAGAGCACTTCAGGCATTTGAAGAAAATGGAATTTCTATCGAGCATATGCCATCTGGTATCGACACAATGACAGTATTTGTGCATCAGGCGGAATTTGAGGGAAAAGAACAGCAGGTAATGAGTTCTCTTAGAAGACTTGCAAATCCTGATTTTACAGAATTAGAAGCGGATCTTGCACTTATTGCAGTAGTAGGTCGTGGTATGAAGTCTCAAAGAGGTACAGCTGGACGTATCTTCTCTGCACTTGCACATGCTAATATCAACGTTCGTATGATTGACCAGGGGTCATCCGAGCTTAATATTATCATCGGTGTTGCAAACGAGGATTTTGAAGCAGCAATTAAAGCGATTTATGATATTTTTGTAGTTACAAGATTATAAGAGAAACAGGAACGATAGAGCGCTCTCTTTCATATTTTATATGGAAGGGAGCGTTTTTTATATGGATAGGCATACAATTGTACTTACCGCGGATAAACGTCAGGAGAAGCTGGCTGCTCTTTTGGATGGAGAAAGAGTAAGTTATGCTTGGGAGGAGGAAACACAGGAAAAAGAGGCGTGTGAAAAAGTATATGTATTACCTATACCAGTTTCAAAATTAGATAATAATCAGATAGTAAAAGAGAAATTAAAACAGGAATTAACAATGATGGCAAGCGAACCAAATGTTAGGGTGAAGGTGTTTGGAGGGGTGTTCCATCAGGAATGGAAGACATTTCTCGAAAAGCATCATATCCCATACTGGGACTTTATGCAGCTGCCAGAGGTGGTAGAGGGTAATGCATGGATAACTGCAGAAGCAACCCTTGCAGAATGTTTGAAACATGGTGCATATTCGATATGTAATCAGAATGTGCTTGTGACGGGATATGGCTGCTGTGGCAAAAAAATAGCGGAACTTTTTTCCTTACTAGGTGCAAATGTTGTGGTTGCAGCCCGTAGATCAGAGGTACGTGAAGAAATTCTAAGAGATGGATATAAAGCTGTAAGTTTCCATGAGTTGAGTAAGGTGTTGACGGATGTGGTTACAGTAATTAACACGGTGCCTGCTCTTGTTGTGACAGAGGAATGTATTCGTAGGCTTCCATCAGATGCAATTATTATCGATATTGCTTCAAAACCAGGTGGAACAGACTTTGAAGCAGCTGGTAAATATGGGATTGTTGCGAAACTTGCCTTAGGACTCCCTGGTATATATACGACTTCAAGCAGTGCGATGCTTTTAAAACAAGCGATATCCAAATATGCTCCCTTGCCAGAAAATGTAAGAGAGGATAAGTTATGGATTTTTCAGGTTATCATATAGGTTATGGAATCACGGGTTCATTTTGCACTTTTGCACAGTCGAGAAAGGCTGTGCACCGCTTAAAGGAAATGGGGGCACAGATTACACCGATTTTTTCTTATCAGACGCAAATTACAGATACTCGCTTTGGTAGTGCAAAGGAATTTGTGGAAGGAATATGTGAGATTACAGAAAGTGAAGGGATTCGAACGATTACGGAGGCAGAGCCCATCGGCCCTAACAATTATCTGGACATCATGGTAATCGCTCCATGTACGGGTAACACCGCGGCTAAACTATGTGCAGGCATTGTGGATACGCCAGTGCTTATGGCTGCAAAGGCACATATGCGAAATGGGAAACCGCTTGTGATCGCGATTTCGACGAATGATGCACTTGGTATGAACTTTAAGACGATAGGTCAGCTTATGAATATGAAGAATATATTTTTCGTTCCATTTGGGCAGGATAACCCAAAGAGTAAGCCAAACTCTATGATTGCTAATCTGGAACTGCTTCCAGATACGATAGAGATGGCGCTTCGCGGAAAGCAGATACAGCCAATAGTAAACTTAAATTAGTGAACTGCCTCTATAGTTATATGGTATTTGGCGCAGTAAAGAATGGCTGTCCAAAGAGTAAGAAATAGGCGCTTCTATATATTAGACGAACACTTTTAGCGGCCGTCGTTACTTAGCGAGTAGACTCCTTTTGGAGGATACGAGGTTAGTAACGTAACGAGTCCGCTACTTAGCGAAAGCGTGTGTGAGACTAATATAT
>JAZSCQ010000047.1:0-11117 GCA_045530745.1 Agathobacter sp. | reverse complement strand
AGCGATTTCTTTGTTAACTTCGCGAGCTTTTTCAAGACCGCCGATAGCGCTCCACATAGAAGGTCTGTAGTTTAAGTCGTAAGATACGATTGTGCCGTATTTCTTAGCTGCTTTACAAGCTGCGATAGCTGTTTCACAAGCTTCTTCAGATAATGCAGCGTAGATACCGCCTGTATGTAACCATCTAACACCGAGTTCACCAAAGATGTAATCAAAATCGAAATCTGCTGGTGTAGCTTTAGAGATAGCTGTGTTAGCACGGTCAGAACATCCAACAGCACCACGGATACCGAATCCTCTTTCTGTGAAGTTGATACCGTTACGGCAAACACGGCCAATACCGTCTGTTTTCATCCATTTAATAAGAGATGTATCAACACCACCCTGAAGGATAAAGTCTTCCATTAACATACCTACTTCGTTGTCAGCGAAAGCTGTGATAACAGCTGTTCTTAAGCCGAAGCATCTACGAAGACCACGAACTACGTTGTATTCGCCGCCGCCTTCCCAAGCACGGAACTGTCTAGCTGTACGGATACGTCCTTCGCCTGGATCAAGACGAAGCATAACTTCACCGAGAGATACCGCATCAAATTTGCATTCACTTGCTGGTCTTAAATTGAAATCCATAGTTTTCTTCTCCTTTACTATTGAAAAATTTAATTTAATCGCTTAGGCTTTCGCCAAAGCGAAACCTTGCTAGCTATAATTTTACTAAATACACAGAATTTGTCAACAAGCTAAGCGGGATTTTTTGGACAAAAACACCATGTTTTTGATTTAGTACAACTTGTATACAACCAAAAGTTACAAGACAAATTATTTATAAAGAAAACAGAAATGTGGGAATAGCATAAAAGAACAGACCGATGCGCTGTTCTTTTCATATATAATGCAAAAACTAAGTGTTTTTTATATAAAACTTGCAAGCAGACGGTTAGAATGTTAGGCTTTATACAGATAGTAAAGTAGCAAGGAGGGTTTGATAGAAAATTAACTATGAGTATAGATAACTATGATTTAAAACAACTAGTATCTCCTCTCCAAACATGGTTTCAGGACAATGCCAGAGTATTGCCCTGGCGTGAAAATCCAGTCGCTTACTATGTATGGATTTCTGAGATTATGCTTCAGCAAACCAGAGTCGAAGCAGTAAAGCCATACTTTGACAGATTTATTCAAGAGTTGCCAGACGTAGATGCGTTGGCGAAATGTCCAGAGGATAAACTTCTTAAACTTTGGGAAGGGTTGGGATATTATAATAGAGTAAGAAATCTACAAATTGCTGCAAGGCAAATTTTGGAAGAATATGATGGTGTCATTCCGAGTGAGTATGAAGAGTTGATTAAACTGAAGGGAATTGGCAGCTATACAGCAGGTGCAATTGCGTCTATCGCATATGGGAATCCAGTGCCAGCGGTGGACGGGAATGTGCTTCGTGTGATTTCTCGCGTGACCGCAGATGATCGTGATATTATGAAACAGAGTGTGCGTAAGAATATGGAAGATAAGTTGCTAGAGCTGATGAAAACACATTATTGTAGCGATGTAAAACTGGCGGATAGAGATCAAAAACTAGTTCCCGCAATCTTCAATCAAGCACTCATGGAGCTAGGAGCCACGGTCTGTTTGCCAAATGGTGTACCACGTTGTGAAGCTTGTCCATGGTATGATTTATGTGAGGCAAGAAAACAGGATAGGATTGCAGAGCTTCCGGTCAAGAAAAAGGCAAAAGCAAGAAGGATAGAAGAGAAAACCGTCTTTATAGTAAAGGATGGGGAGAAGTTGGCCTTGCATAAGAGACCGAAGCAAGGCTTGCTTGCGGGGTTATATGAGCTTCCAAATACAGAAGGCCACCTGTCAGAACAGGAAGCGATAGAATACGTAAAGGAGCAAGGATATACGCCGATTCGAATTCAGCCAGCATGCGATGCCAAGCATATCTTTTCCCATGTAGAATGGCATATGAAAGGATATGTCGTGTTTATACAGGCACAGGAGTTTGCGACTGGTGTGAACCAAGGCTGTGATAAGACGAAGATAAATAATGTGTCTGAGGATATGCAGGATTGGTTATTTATAGATGTAGGGGAAAGTGAGAAAAAGTTTGCAATTCCATCAGCTTTTGTGAAATATACAAAGTATTTAAACATGAGTATTGGCAAGAATGCAATTGTGAAAAAAAGAAAATTAGATTTATAAAAAGAGGAAACCGGTGCATGTGGCGTGCACCGGTCTTTTTATGAAAAAGATTTATTATGAGAAGGAAAAAATTCTCTTGTTGTCTATGATGTTAGTATAGGCATTAAATATGAAATCGATATGTTTCTTTTGTGAGTATTTTGTGAACAATTTATGAACAGAAATGTAATCTTCATAAAAAATTAACCATTTTTAAATCGACTTATTTGACAAAATGTGTATAATAGTAATGATTGGAAAGAGAGGTAAATTATGAAATTATTAAGTTTTGCAATTCCTTGTTACAATTCGGAAGCCTATATGGAAAAGTGTATTGAATCCATTTTGCCAGGCGGAGAGGATGTAGAGATTCTTATTGTAAATGATGGTTCTAAGGATCGTACAGCAGAAATCGCAGATAAATATGCAGCAAAATATCCAACTATCTGTCGTGCCATTCATCAGGAAAATGGCGGGCATGGAGAAGCTGTAAATGCGGGTATTCGTAATGCAACAGGCCTGTATTTTAAAGTAGTAGATAGTGATGACTGGGTTGATCCAGATGCGTATAAGCAGATTTTGGATAAACTTCGTGAGTTAGCAGGAAGTGAAACAAATTTAGATATGCTTCTTGCAAACTATGTGTATGAGAAAGAAGGCGCAAAACACAAAAAGGTTATGCGTCAGAAAGGATTTCCACAGGATAGAGTATTTACCTGGAGTGATATCCCACATTTTTTCAAAGGACATTACATACTCATGCATTCTGTAATTTACAGAACTAAACTGCTTCGCGAATGTGGTCTCGAGCTTCCAAAGCATACATTTTATGTAGATAATATATATGTATATAATCCACTTCCACATGTTAAGACGATGTACTATATGAATGTAGATTTTTACCGTTATTTCATCGGACGTGATGACCAGTCTGTAAATGAGACTGTGATGATTCGACGTATCGACCAGCAGATTAAGGTAAACAAACTCATGATTGAAGAGTATGATATGTGGAAAATTGAGAACAAGAAGTGCCGTCAGTATATGCTCAATTACTTAGAAATCGTTACTATGGTTTCTACAATTATGTGTATTCGTTCTGGAACGGAAGAAAATCTTCAGAAGAAGCGTGAGCTTTGGAGATACATTAAGGAAAGGGATATTCGTTTGTTCCATAAGCTTCGCAACGGCATTTTAGGAAATACCATGAACCTTCCAGGTAAAGGCGGAAGAAAAATCTCAGTTGCGGCATATAGAATCGCACAAAAGGTTGTCGGATTCAACTAAAAGGTATATAATAGGCTCTGTGCTTTTTAAAAAGTACAGAGCTTTTTGTTATAAAAATGCATAAATAAAAATAAAGTACAAAGGATACGGTTATGAAAAAGATTTTAGAAACAATCAAAAAGCATAAGATAGCGACAACCATAATCGCGCTGACTATCTGCGTGATAACAGCTTTTGTGGCATTGGTAGCCATGAATGAGAAATATATCGAGTTTAGTATGCAGGACAATACAAAAGTGGAGTTTGAGTATGGAACTGCGGAGCAGATGCAGCCAGTAACTGCGGTATGTAAAGGCACAATTTTTAACAAAAAAGGAACACCTGCTGAAGTCAGTGTAGAAGGGCAGGTGGAATATGACAAGGTAGGCACATATGAATTGAACTACATTGCCACATACAAGGATACAACAGCAACGGTAAGTGCGACGGTAATCATCAAGGATACCAAAGCGCCAGAGATTACGTTGGTAACGAATCCAGAAGTATATACCAATCCATCGGCAACCTATCAGGAAGAAGGATTTACTGCAACGGATAATTACGATGGAGATATCACATCTCAGGTTATTCGTGAGGAAAAAGATGGTGTGGTAACTTATACAGTAAAGGACAGTTCGGGCAATGAAACAGTTGTACAGAGAACAATTGTGTATAAGGATACGATTGCACCTGTGCTTACATTAAAGGGGGCAAAGAGTCAGTCATTTTATGTGGGCGCTAAGTACTCAGAAGCAGGATTTACAGCAGTCGATGAATGTGATGGGGATATTACCGCGAATGTAGTAGTAGAAGGAAGCGTAAATTCGCAGGTGCCAGGAACGTATACGCTTACCTACAAGGTTACGGATTCTAGTGGCAATGTTACATCCGCAAAGCGTACTGTAACTGTAAAAAAACCTATTCCTGCAACAGGAGATAAAGTAATTTACTTAACATTTGACGATGGACCATGTGCATATACAAAATCATTATTGGATGTATTAGATAAGTATAATGTCAAAGCAACATTTTTCGTAACAGGAGCTAATCCTTCTTATTACAATATGATTGGTGAAGCTTATAGACGTGGTCACACAATTGCGGTTCATACGTATAGCCATGTGTATAAAGATATTTACAAAAGTTTTGATGCTTACTGGGCTGATTTTACCAAGATAAAGAATATCGTAGTACAACAGACTGGTGTAGAGCCATGGCTTGTGCGATTCCCAGGTGGAACAGGGAATACCGTCAGCCGTAAACATTGCAAGGGAGTTATGACACAGATTGCGCAGGAGATGGCAAGTCGCGGTTATACCTATTGTGACTGGAATGTAAGTAGTGGTGATGCAGGCGGTGCGACAACAGAACAGCAGATTATCAACAATGTAATCAATGGATGTTCTGGTAAAAAGAACTGTATCGTATTACAACATGATATAAATAAGAAAAGCGTAAATGCTGTAGACGATATTATTCAGTGGGGAATTAACAATGGTTATGTATTTAAAGCCATGACACCAGATTCTCCAGTCGTACAGCAGAAACCACAGAATTAAGGAAAAATGCATGAGAAATATAGCGATTGTAGAAGACGAAGATAAAGCTGCAAATTTGCTACAGGGATATGTAGAAGAATATGCAAAAAAGAATAATCAGAAATTTGAAATACATCGTTTTACGAATGGAGTAGAATTTCTGGATAACTACAAATCTACTTATGCTGTAGTATTTATGGATATTCAAATGCCATACAAGAATGGTATGGATGTTGCGTTTGCTTTGCGTGAAATTGATAAGAATGTGTCTATTATTTTCGTAACCAATTTGTCACAGTATGCGCAGAAAGGGTATGAGGTAGATGCAGTCAGCTACTTGATGAAGCCGGTGAGCTATTATGATTTTGCGATGAAATTTAAGAAGGCACTGGATGTATATTCCATGAATGAAGAGCAGGGAATTACCCTGACGGTTGCTGGAGGATTGTGCCGTATTTCGACAGACAGGCTCATGTATGTAGAAGTTGCAAAGCATCGTTTGTATTATCATCTAGTAGACGATGTCATTGAGGTGACAGGTGCACTTTCTAAAGTAGAAACAGAGCTGAAACAGTACGGATTTATGCGTTGTAACCAGTGCTTTCTGATAAATCCAAAGTTTGTAGTAAGTGTGAAGGGATATAATGTGCAGGTGGGGAATGAAGAGCTGGCAATCAGCCGACCACGAAAGGCTGCTTTTATGGAAGAACTTACTACCTGGCTTGCGGGAGCTGAGGGGAGAAGATAGAGATGGAACAGTTATTAACAATATATGGCAATATCATTTTGGAATTTCTGTTTGAGTTATATATCTTCTGCGCTTTCTTTTGGATTAAATTGGAAAAAAGAAATTACTTTTGGCAAAAACTCGTAACAGGTTTTGCTGTAGTATTGCTGGTTTCTTTGCCAATCGCAGGACTATACCATCTGATAGGTGCCGGCGTGTGGGGACGAGTGCTAATATATGCACTTCTATTTATAATAGTAATTGCACATGCGAAATTCTGTTTCCGTGATTCGACCTGGGTGATACTTTTTTGTACGAGTATGGCCTATGCGGCACAGAATCTGATGTATAAATTGTTTCTGACGTTTTGGTGTTACATAGAACAGAATAATCTGTTAGCATTGTTTGGAGAAAACTATGCACTATCGTATCGCATCATTTATTATACATTTATGGTGCTTGCGATTATTGTTTTATATTTTACCTTTGTGAAACGCATTGTAAGCAGCGTGTATGCAGATAAGCTAGACAGAAGTCTTATGATTCTAATGCTAATCGTGCTTACGATAACGATTATTCTCTGCTCAGTAGAGGATATTTATTTTGCAAAGCTGAGTGTTGGTAGAGAAAATTATTTTGATAATGAAGTTTTCTACGTATTGAGACAGACGGGGAATATCTTCTGTGCCATCTGTTGTGCGGTGGTTCTGCTTTTAGCTTCCAAAATCATCAATGAGAGGGAGCTGCAGCAGGAGGTAGCTTACCTTACACACTCCATCAAGCAAGGTGAGAGACAGTATGAAATATCCAAGGATACCATGGATTTAATCAATATCAAAATCCATGATATCAAGTACAAAATCAATTCCGTTCTGGCAGAGCATGAGGATATACCGAAGGAAGAGTTAGATGAACTACGCAAGTCGATTCGTATTTATGACGCCAATATCGAAACAGGGAACGAGCTTCTAAATGTGTTCATTATGGATAAAAGCTTGTATTGCGAACAACATGGTATTACACTTTCGTGCATGGTAGATGGTGCCAAGTTAGAGTTTATGGAAGCAGGAGATTTGTACTGTTTGTTTGGAAATATTCTCGATAATGCTTTGGAATCTGTTATTAAGATTCAGGAGAAAGAGAAGAGAGTTATCAATTTATCTGTAAAAGCAGTCAACAATATGCTTTTTATTCAGTCGGATAATTATTATACTGGGAAGCTGGAGTTTAAAGAAGGATTGCCACAGACCACAAAGGATGACGATGGCTGGCATGGCTTCGGACTTAAGAGCATCAAAATGATTGTACAGAAGTATGGTGGAGAGTTATCGATGCATGCGGAAGATGGAGTTTTCCACTTAAGTATCCTTTTTGCAGATATATCAGACAATTTAATGCAGAATGTGAAATAAAATGACAGTTTAGGGAACGCCTATTGTAATGTAGGCGTTCTTTTTTTATACTCCAATTAGAAGAATCGGAGAATGTAATTATGAAAAAATTAATATTATTACTGATAGCAATGAGTTGTTGTTTATGTGGATGTCAGAATGCCGGACACGGAAACTCTCAGAACGAGATGGAAAACCAAACTGAGACCGGAAGCCAGGTGCTTGACCTGCCAGATAGACTGACAACAGATGAGGAGAAGGAAGTGGTTTTCGCCAATGGCTATCCAGAAGGCTTTTGGGCACGACATGACAGAGGAAATGGAGGCATGTTCAATTGCTCTTTTGCAAACCAAAATGCCAGAGTAGAAAACGGATACCTTTCTCTTATTTTGGACAAAGATATGAATGGGTATCGCGGAGCAGAATTTCGTACAGGCGCCAGATATGGATATGGTTTCTATTCTGTAAAGATGAAGCCAGTAAAGGAAAGTGGAGTCATCACTTCTTTCTTTATTTACTATGGATGGCCATGGGACGAAATTGACATTGAGTTCTTAGGAAACGATACGACCAAGATACAGTTTAACTACTTTACCAATGGTGTAGGTGATCATGAATACGTATATGATTTGGGATTTGATGCATCGGAAGAATTCCACGAATATGCCTTTGAGTGGAAGGAAGACTCCATTACATGGTATGTAGATGGTAAAGCGGTATATCAGGCGACAGAGAACATCCCATCGCATGCAGGTCATGTGATGATGAATCTTTGGAATGTAACAGATGACATGGCATACTGGCCAGGAAAGTTTGAATGTGAGGATTTCCCACTAATTGCACAGTATGAATGGATTGGAATCTCAAGTGCGGCAAGCACTGAATATAAATAAGTTTTAAGGAGGTAAAACTATGAAAGGGAAGAGATTATTAGTTGTCTTATTGGCGTTAGTTCTTGCTCTTACCTCATTTACTGCGTGCGGTTTATTTGGTAAAGACAAAGATAAAAATCCAAATAAGAATACCGAACAGAATTCTGAAAAAGAACCAGGAAAGGATACAGAAAAAGAAGAAACACAGGCTGTAACCTTAACGGATAAGGCATTAGCAGGCGATATGTTAATCGACTTTACAAAGGGTGCTGATCCAAGTGTAGTTTTTGAATCAGACGGCTGGACAAACGGCGACGTATTTAACGTAGTGTGGGCAAAGAATAACGTTAAATATGACAATGGAAAAATGTTACTCTGTATCGTAAAAGAAGACAAGAAAGCGTGGTTAGGCGAAGAAGAAGTAACATTCCCATACACAGCAGGAGAAGCTCGTACACAGAACTATTTCGGGTATGGTGATTACACTGTTAAAATGAAACCATCTGCAAATATGGGTACGGCAAGTACATTCTTTATTTGTACAGGTAACTATGATTTAAAATATGTTTTAGATGAAAATGGTAACGTGGTTTATAACGAAGACGGTACCATCAAGTCAGAACCAAACAGACACGACGAAATCGATATCGAATTCTTAGGAAAAGATACCACTAAGGTTCAGTTCAATTTCTTCGTAAATGGTAAAGGTGGCAACGAATATATGTATGACTTAGGATTCGATGCTTCCAAAGAATACCATGAATATGGATTCCGTTGGGAAGAAACCAGTATTACATGGTTTATCGACGGCAAACCAGTATACAAAGTAACAACAGACAAGACAGCAACAGAAGCTGCAAACGTAAGAATCGTAGAAGAGATTCCTTACACTCCAGGACGTATTCTTATGAGCCACTGGTGTGGTAACGAAGGCGCTTACGGCTGGATGGGTGAATATGCAGGCAACACAAAAGATAATGGATGTGAATACGAATGGGTGAAATCCACAACGAAGGGTGCTCCACTTAATCCAGAAATCACAACACCTGGTGGCGACACAGAAAATCCAGGAACAGCAACAGTTCCAGAAATCGACTGGTCTAAGGTTACAGCAATCAAACCAACATTTGAAAGCACAGATGTATATACTGTAACAAACAAAGATAAAACATCTAATATTAAATATACAGCTGTTGGCGGAAGTACATATATCAACGTAGAAATGGACATCACAGCAGCAGCTAAGAATACAAATACATTACACCTTACACTTAAGAACAACGCGAAAAAAGATGTACAGATTCGTGTAAATGTAATTGATGCAGAATTACTTGCAAAAGGCGCACAGAATGCATCAACAAACAAAGCTGCCACAATGAACGGAGCAGTAATTTTTACAGATCTTGAATGGGGCGGATCCTTCTTTGACATCAAGGCAGGTGAAACGGTAGAAGCAGTTATTAGCTTCACAGGTGCAGTAGAAAAACTTCAGCTCATGATTGACTCTTCAAGAAATGACTCTGAAACACGTGCTGGTGATGTAACTATTAGCAATATTAAGTTTGCTAAAAATGGCGAAATCGTTGATGAAAATACAGTAGGTGAATACAAAATCAATCCGATTGAAAAAGTTATGAAAGCTACAAGAGCTGTAAACGTACGTAATTTACCAAAGAAGATTGGTGATAAGATTGGTGTATTAAGCAAAGGTGAAGTAGTTCTCGTAACAGGTCAGTGTAAACAGACAAAATGGTACCGCATCGTATACAAGAATGGCGTAGT
Organism: Agathobacter sp.; assembly: GCA_045530745.1. GTDB lineage: Bacteria > Bacillota > Clostridia > Lachnospirales > Lachnospiraceae > Roseburia. The sequence continues at coordinate 1,360 of JAZSCQ010000047.1, read as the reverse complement.
TGGCTATGTAACACCAGAATACTTAACAGATGCAGCAGCGAATGAACAGCCAGCACCTACATCATCTAATTCTATCTTCATTAGCGGTAGAGAATACACATTTACTGGTGACGGATACACTGTTAAATCAAATAAGAATAACGAACTCAATGTTAAATATAGCAAGATTATCGGTGCTACATATAAGAACATTGCAGCAGGCCTTACAGGACTTCCTGCAGAAAATAACAAACTTACATTAAAAGTAACAAACAATGGAAAGAAAGCCGTTCAGATTCGTATCGATGTTCAGGGTGCAATCCCAATGTGCAAAGACCCTGAAGGCGGCGATATGAAGGCAAGCAACCTTTATGCTACACAGGATGGTGTAGAAGTATATACAGACCTTGAATGGGGCGGTTCTAAGTTTGAAATCGCAGCAGGAAAGACTTCTACATTAGAAATTTACTTTGACGCTACAAAGAATGCAGAAGCATTACTTATCTTCATCGACTCTCATAACTATCTCGATGATGGTAAGAATGTAGTATACAGTGGTGACATTACAATTAAGGGTGCTACATTTGGTAAAGGAACAATTCCAACCAAACCATCAGAACCATCACAGCCAAGTAACCCAGATTCAGGTGACCAGGGTGGAACAGGTGATAGTGGCAACCAGGGTGGAACAACAACAGTAGATAAGACTCTCGTTGTAAATGGAAAAGAACTTACATTTGTAAACAATGAATACACAATCAATGTAAACGATGCAGATAAGACTATGAATGTTAAATATACTGGTGTTGATGGCTATAAGAACATCAATGCAAACATCGGTGCAATTGATAGAACATTCAATAAGTTTACTGTAAAAGTTAAAAACAACGGAACAAAAGAAGTAAAAATCCGTGTGGACGTTGCAAATAGCAGTTGGGCAGCAGCAAATACTTCTGCAACAAAAGACGGTGTAGCAAATGATTCACCAGCAGAATTTACAGTTGCAGCAGGAACTACTTCAACATTAGTAATCAACTATGATGCATCTAAGAATGTACAGAATCTTGTATTCTACATTGATTCTTATGGTGATGCACCAGCATCTGGTAATATTACATTATCAGCAATGGAATTCAGTAAAGATGATAGCCAGGTAACACCTCCTGCAGATGATGACAACACAGGTGAAGGAGGACAGAATCCACCAACAGTTACTGAAGGTGAGAAAATAAATGTTAATTGGGCAAATGAAGCGATTGATGCATCTGCTACAAGTGGAGAAGTAGAAAGCCTTACATTGAAATATGAAGGTGCAAAAGAAAATTATGGCGCATGTGTCAGCTTATCTCCAGTAGGAGACATCACAGGAAAGAATACATTC
>JAZSCQ010000042.1:0-29793 GCA_045530745.1 Agathobacter sp. | reverse complement strand
CTCTTTTGTCGTCTGGTTTAATCCGCGGTTTGCGTTTAATGCGATGCTTACGATAAGCACCAGCACTAAGACTGCGGATACAATACATGTAATCAGAGTCATTTTGTTTGGTTTCTTGTTTTCCATTTGTTTCCTCCATTTATTCTCCCCAATACTCTTTTGACTCTACACTTCTCATCTCAATTCCGAACAAATCATATATAAAGTCTTGTTTATTATCATACATCTTTAAAATAACTATTTTTTCTTCATCCTTACTAAAGATAAAATAATTCCTTTCGACATATATCAAAAACCAATTATCAGGGCAAGTAATACCATATGCATCACGTATATTCTCACTTTTTATAGAAAATATACTTAAGTTGTCAAGTATAGATAGAATATGTTTTATCGTTTTAATTCCCTTATCTTGACCTTGTACAAGAATTAACTTCTCTTTTAAGTCTGCCAGTTTATACTGAACTTCTTTTTCGTACATTACTTCTCGCACTATTTTATACACCCAAAAACTCATGCAGTTCTGATGAAGTAACATAATTCCCATCTGCTACAGATTCTTCTGCTACTTTTATTTCCGCAACAAATCTTGCTTCTGCCTCTTTATGTTTTGTACTCTTCGTAAGAGTATGATTCAAAAAATCACACAGTTGCGAAAATTCAAATTCAGACATTGAATCAATCATATTACGCACATCTGCTTTTGTAGTAACCATTAGCATTCCTCCTAACATAGAGTTTCTCCTTTCTTCATTATATTCTACTTTTCTTTCTTTTTCAATCCGGCGCCTATATTCGTATCTATTCAGTTTTCAATGTGCATTTTCTCTATTCTTCGTATTCTTCCATGATGGCTGTCATGACACTTGAGACACTGCCCGGTGTTCCGATTGGGTGCACCCAGGTAAGTGTCGCCTCTACAGAGAGAATGCCTTTTTCCATGTCAGCTTCAAGGAATGTTACAGTAAGGTCGGAGGCGCTGTTTATCTGGATAGCCAGATACTGCAGAAATGCTGCCTTCCATTCGTCTTCCGTCTGTGGTCCGCCCTCTTCATACATAAGGCTTGTCATGGCATCTTCCATGGCGGATTTAAGCGCATTATCCAGCTCTACCTGCCGGCTGCTTCTTCCGTGGATGGTAAAGCCTGTCAGGATGATTACCAACGCGCATAAAGCTGCGATAAATGCGATTAACATATTTCTCATGGCTTTCCCTCCTAATTCTCTGCTTCCACCGGAAGCTTGAATTCATATTCGGCAAATCCGCCTGTGCTTGCATATATTTTTACGATTACGGTATAGGTACCACTTTTATGCAGGTGTAACTGGTCGTTTTCCTTGTCATATAAAAACGATGCCGGGATTTCTTCTAAATCGTCGATTTCCTGTTCACTCATTACAAGCATCTCGCTGTTGCCCTCTGCGTTTCGGATGTCAACCAGATAGATGGCAAAACCATTCTCCGTACCGCCGCTTACTTCTGTTCCGTTTGGCAGCAGTACTTTAAGCAGGTTCTTAAACGTAACGACTTCCCCTGTGACTCTGGCACCGGAGGCATATTTTATCACGGGTACATCGCCTGCACCTGCTCCAGCTGCGCCAATCAGGTCGGCTCCGTTTGTTCCTACATCTTCTGTGTCTATCATTGACTCATATGTAGAACCTGCAGTCCCAAAAACTCCCATGCCTCCATTTCCAGTGTCGGAAAAGAAGACACCTACGACAAAGAACACGCAGGCGCCTGCTATCAAAAGGGGATAATATCCCCTTACAATATCTTTTATCATGTCCATAAGCCTATCTCCTTACACGGTGCCTGCCAGAAGTGTCAGTATTCCCTGAAAAGCAGCAAAGGCACCGCCAAAAAACAGTGCCCAGAGCAGTCCGATCCCCGCAGATGTGCCGATTCCTTCTTCTGCTACGTCTATAATAAGACTTTCTATCAGTTCATTGATTTCATTCATCACATTTCTCCTAATAGCTTACTGCCATAAGCAGGTTCATAAAAATGAGGAACACGCCTCCAAACAGCATGGCCCAGAGTGCAAACAACATCAGTTCTTTGATTGCTTTTATAATTGATTCCATTTTTCTTCCCCTGTCTTATATAAGTTTATTCTGTACCTTCTGCTGTCTGATTCCAAACAGCGGGATTTCAAAGTAATAGGTAAGCTTTACCTTGGCATAGCTTTTCATGCCTGCTTTTGATGCTGCATGTACATTCACTTCCAGCGTATAGCCGTATGTTTGTGCTTCCGCTATGCAGTTTTCGATTACTGTGGTGTTATAATTACTTTCCAAAATTGCTTTGGAAACCGATTCCATGTAGTTGTCGGCAGCCACTGACTGGGAGAAGGCTGTGGTCACACCAAAGCCACTTCCGATAATGACAAGTGCTGCCAAAACCCCTACAAAGGCTTTATATACAATATCTAAATGCATTTTCTTCCTCCTTCCTATCCGAGCAGGTCAATGATTCCACTCACGGAGGTTACAATCGCAATGACCAGATATCCCATACAGCCAAAGCCTGCACACAGGAATGGAATCCATGTAAAGGACTTAAGGCTGTCCTGTAGCATCAGGCTGTCGCGTTCTGATTTTTCCAGTGCCTTGATGTTCTTTTCGATTACCACATCAAGCACCTCGCTGTCACGGTTTGCTCCTACTGCAAGGGAGTAGAGCTTGTGCATGATTTCATTGACACCCTGATTGTTAAAGTCTTTAAGGAAAGACATATAGGCATCCGGATCATGTGATTTCACAGCAAGCATGTCTGTGATTCGGATAAGCTCTCTCTTTAATACGGGAGGAGCTGTTTCAACCGATTTTTCAATTGCTCCTTCTACGCTCTCGCGTTGCAGTAGGAGCATGACATCAAAGAGCCATTTCGGAAATGCTTTGGCAATTTCCTGGCGGATGGTATGTATCGTGCTGATGTAAATTACAGAATGCACATGAAATCCCGCAAACACCAGGCAGATTGCAATAGCGGCTGTAATCCACGTTGGCTTGATGTACAAAAACACCACTGCTATTATCGAAGATAATACTGCAAACGACTTATACTTCCTCCGCTCTCTTCTAGAGTCATAATCTTCGAGATAGTCAAAATAGGCGTTAGCACTTTCTTCACTCATTACTTTGGGATTCACCAGAAGACTACTCGTCAGACGATTATCCATAAACACAAAGTAGAGCACAAAACCCATTAGCAATACTGTGTCAATCGCCTGCGTCGCGAGATTGTTTACAATGTCCAAATCTGAGCCACGCATAATATGAAGCATAATGATGCAGATAATCAGGAAAAATCCATAGATACATGCACCTATGTTTCTATCCCATACCTTCTTAATTCGAATGCCTTCTACTACTCCCTGCCATGCAGTTCGCATACTTTCCAAAATCTTAAATTCTCTCTGACATTCGCCACCAATTTCTTCTGCATTTAAGAAGAAGCTGTGAAGATTCCGAAGCTTCTCACAGTCATATCTAGATTCAATAAAAGAAAACGCATCGCGCTCTGCTTTTCGTATATCCCACTTACCTGCATCAATTATTACAAGTGCTTCTCGTAAAGTTTCATGCATTGGCCCCTTCGCAAAGCAACTTAGAGTTTCTTCCAAAGATTCAATTGCATCCTGTGTATATACAAAGGACTGCGCCATCTGACTCATATAAGCATTTATGTCATTAAAACGAGTAGTTTCATATGTGAACTTTTTCTGATTATAAACAAGGCGCGGTACACATAGCATATATACCCCCACTATAAAAAGCAGAAAGAACCAATCCAACTCAAATAACAATCCTAAAACTAATGCAACAAGAAGAAGTGCACCATAATATAGCCTGGCTTCTTTTCGGTCATACTTTTCTCCGATTTCTTTCAAGGTTTCTGTTGCATGCAAAGGTGAAATTATAAACTTTTTCATTCTACACCTCCCAGATACGCAAACAGATCTTCACCAAGCTCAGCCTCGATTTGTCGCCTTATTTTTGGGGGAACTCTGTCTTTATATAGCTTCCCATCTTCTACCACAAGCACTGCATCGTTTACACCATCTTGTCTTGAAAAAAAGCATACCTGGTCGATATAGCGAAATATCCTTCCATCTTTGTCTGCTTTCAATTTTAAAAGCACACTCACATCGACATAATCATGTAATGAATTGGTAATTCGTGCCGCATCATGACCACCAAGCATGTTGACACCTCGGTCTGGGAAGTTTCTCGCATCACCAGTGTGCGTTGTTGTCATAATCGGAATCCCATTAGATACACATTCAAGGAATGCCTCCATATCATTGCCTCCACGAAGCTCTCCCATCATAATCCTTCTAGCATTCATACGTAACGCCGTTTCCATCGGTGTGGTATAGTCGCCATCCATAACCTTTAGCTCCGCACAGGAGGCATCCTTGTTTACTAGCGGATAATGAATTTCTGCAACGTCCTCAATCGTAATTACCTTCTCATATTTGGGAATGACAGATGCAAACAGTTTTAACCCTTCTGTCTTTCCTGCTGCTGGCAGACCACAGAATACGATATTCTTATGCGCTCTTACACAATTTTCCAACAGATTCATGGTCTCTTCTTCGCAGTACCGATTGCTTAACGCCGTTTCCCTATTGATACGCAATCCGCCATGCGACTTACGAATATTGACGTTCGTAAGTCCACTTTTGGACTGACTTTTGTGCAGACATGTAATACGAAGGGTCTCTGTATCTGCCATAGCGGTATGTTCTGTCGGATTAAAATTACAGTTTACACTTTTCCCCACTAAGGCTGAGAAGTTCTCCCAATAGCTCTCTGCCAACACCGCAGCCTCTATCTTCTTAGGAATTGCAGATACCTTGGATTGCCAGATGTTGCCACAGTTGTAGTCTAAATCTGTTACATCGTCATCCTCTAAATACTTCCACATCTCGGGAAAAGTTCTTCGGATGTCCTCATCTTTAAGCTTTAAAGTACTCATGACGTTACACCGAGCAAACCATTAATTTCTGTCATAATCTTATCGAGCACTCCCGTTAATGACGTGTCAAAAAAACCTCCACTTGTTACAAGTGGCGTTACAATAGCATAGATTCCTGCACAGATGGCAAGAGCAAGCAGTATTCCATAAAAAATTTTTACGAATCCACTTCCAATTTCTGAACTTTCATTTGGCATAATAAATTCTCCTTTTGATAAAAATAAAAATACAGGACAATATATACCGATAAAATTGGGATAAGCGCCGACGAATGCCGGCATAAAATATAGTCCTGCAAACCATTTGCAAAACTAATCAGAAAAAAGATATTTATTATTATAATACGTCAAAACGAATTGTAAAGAGCAAAATAAAAAACCGACACATTTTTAGCAAAGATACTAAAAACATGTCGGCATTTTTTGTTATTATTACCAAATTAATTCTTTTTTTCTATATACTGATGAATATGCTTGCTAAGTTCATTTGCAATACGATCGTTTTCTTCATTACTTTCTCGAATCTCTTCTACATGCTCTGTGATAAGCAATACGCTGTTGGTAAATTCGCCAACTGCATTTGCAGATTCTGTCGCTGCTGTTCGAATAGATTCGATGGTTTTGGTCGCTTCATCAAGCTGTGATGCAAGTGATTCTGCAATATAAGCAAAGTCCTGCATCTTATCAAACATGATTTTGGAATCGCCCTGATATTTGTGTCCAACCTCTACTAATTCAGAATAGCTTCCTACTGTCTTCTCTTTCATGAACTCAACTACTTTATTGGCCTCTTCTGCCAGCTGACTGACTGCATTTAGTACAGTCTTGGAAATCTCACTGATTTCACTCGCGGTCGCACTTGTCATAACAGAGAGCTTGTTAATCTCATCTGCAACGATTGCAAAACCTCTTCCTGCTTCGCCTGCATGTGCAGCTTCGATAGATGCGTTAAGTGCTAATAGATTTGTCTGGTCTGCAATCTCCAAGATATCCTTGGTCAAATCCAAAATACGCTCTGCCTTCTTGGATTCTTCAATCTTTTCCAGCATAGATGCTTCTACTGCTTCTGCCATTGCGAGTACTTCACGTCTTTGTGCTTCGGAACGGTTCATAATATCATACGCAGTATTATTACTTTCCTGTGCATAATCCTTACCATCCTGCGCTTCTTCGCTCATTTGTGTAAAGGACTCGTCCATCTCCTCCATATTATCAGATATCTCTGTAATATTTGAAGACATCTCCTCTAACGATGCCGTAAACTCCTGCATAACACTAGAAATATTCGTTGTTTCACCTGCAACCATATCAATGCGTTCTGCGACTTCATCAATCGAATGCGCAAGACTATCCGCACTATTTTGCACGTCCACAAATATACTCTTTATATTCTCTTGTTCCTGCTGTGTAGACACATCTTTTCTTTTGCTAAACAAACCCATAAAAACCACCTCGTGCATCATAACCAATACCTAAACACATTATATCAAATGCAATTTTATACGTAAAGTATTTTCTATATCCAGGTCATAACGCCACTCTATGCACATGCAGATTCTTCTCATATATGAAAACTATTATTTTCTATGAAACACGCTTACTACTTTTATGATTATTTATGTCTTTCAAAAATTTTACAATCTGCGAAAGTATATCCGTATGAAGAAAGACACCATTACAGACTTTACGTGCATCTCTTAATACGGCAGATTTATATTATGTCATGTGCTTGGCTTGACTGTCTGAGACGCCGCTTTTGCGTCGAGTTTCAAGCCAGCACATGTAATATCCTTTATAAAGCTGCCGTATTTAGAGATGCTAGGAAAGGATGTACAGGCGTCTTTCTCATACGGAACATACTTCGCAGATAGTAAAAAAATTGAAAGACACAAAACCTAAGTAGTAAGCGTGTTTCAAGAAAATAGTAGTTTTCCTATAAAGTTCAGAATCTGCATGTGCATAGAGTGGCGTTATGACCTGGATATAAAATACCTCTATAATGCATTTGATATAATGTATGCTTCTAGGATTTCGGCTGCACTACCGATTTTTTCGGCACATGGACGTTTTTTGTAGTATTCATCGGTGCGTTTCTCAGGGGTGGCTTCTTCTTTCTTAACCTGCAAACCCAGGAGTTCACGACATACAATAGAGCCATTGGCTTCTTCATAGCGACGAGCCAATTCCTGCACATGCTCGTAGAGCTCTTTTTTGCCTTCGTAATCGCCTGGTTCACTGTATCCTTTTAGGAAGCCCAATACCATAAACATGCCGGATACGCTGCCGCACACCTCACGAAGTCGGCCCATGCCTCCGCCAAACGGAGAAGCAATCTTAAGTGCGGTATCTAAATCGATTGTAAGCATATCTTCGAACGCCAGCATCATGCACTGTGCACAGTTGTAACCATCTAGGAAGCTTTGCATTGCTTTTTCTTTTCGTGTCATATTTTTCTCCTTTGAAAAATGGACATGATATCACCTATCATGTCCACTTATTTTACATTGTTTCAAGAATTTTGTTTACAGATGAAAGTCTTACACATACTACAAATACTTCTGCAGCTTTGCGAAGCTCTTCTACAGAAGGGAATGTAGGCGCAATACGAATTGTACTGTCCTTAGGGTCCTTGCCATATGGGAATGGAGCACCTGCACCTGTCATGGTTACGCCAGCTTCCTTACATTTGCCGATGATGTCTTTTGCGCAGCCTTCTAAGGATTCAAAGCAGATGAAATATCCACCAACTGGATTAATCCAGCTACCGATACCACGACTCTTAATCTCTGCTGTCATAAGCTCATCTAACATTTCAAACTTCGGACGAATAAGGTCTGCCTGTTTCATCATATGCTGCTTGATACCATCGAAGTTTTTAAAGTATACCGCATGACGACGCTGGTTGGTCTTGTCGTAACCGATAGTCTGGATAGTAAGCTGTTTCTTAATATCTGCGATATTGTTTGGTGACGCTGCCAGTGCCGCAATACCAGCACCTGGGAAGGTTACCTTACTGGTAGAACAGAATTCAAATACCATATCTGGATTGCCTGCTTCTTCACATTCTGCAAGAATGTTTAAGATTACATCCTGTTTGTCTTCATATAAATGATGTACACAGTACGCATTGTCCCAGAAAATACGGAAGTCTGGTGCTGCTGGTTTCAAACGTGCAAAACGAAGTACGGTTTCATCAGAATAAGATGTACCACTTGGGTTTGCATATTTAGGAACACACCAGATACCCTTTACTGCAGGGTCATTGTTTACATACTCTTCTACCATATCCATATCTGGACCATCTTCGTAAAGAGGAATGTTAATCATTTCAATCCCAAAATGCTCTGTAATTGCAAAGTGTCTGTCATAGCCTGGTACTGGGCAAAGGAATTTTACCTTGTCTAATTTACACCAAGGTGTGTTGCCACAATAGCCTAAAATCATACCTCTAGAAACCTGATCATACATGATATTCAAGCTGGAATTACCATATACAATAACGCTCTTTTCACTACATCCAAGCATTTCTGCTAAAAGACGTTTTGCTTCTGGAATACCATCTAATACACCATAGTTACGCAAATCAGTTCCATTTTCACTTATCAAAGCGGTATTGGAATCAATCGCATCCAAAATACCCATCGATAAATCTAACTGTTCTGCCGATGGCTTACCTCTGGACATATCTAATTTTAAATTCAAAGCTTTGATTTCTTCAAACTGTTTCTCAAGAGCGGCCTTTTCTACAAGTAACTCTTCTTTTGTCATCTCCTGATATTTCTGCATACAAATTCCTCCTGCATTCTATATTTATATATACTCCGTTTTATTTATTCGTCTTTGCCCTTGATACGTGAAAAATGTTCTCGTATCTGTTTTTCATATCCCATCTCTGTAGGCTCATAGAATTTCGTACCTACCAGTGCATCTGGCAAATACTGCTGCTCCACATAATGGTTTGGATAGACATGTGCATATTTATATCCCAGGCCATGTCCTAGCTTTTCTGCTCCCTTGTAATGGGCATCCTGCAAATGGGTTGGAACTGGTGGTGTCACATTGTTTCGCACGGCACCCATTGCAGCACCGATGGCTTCGTAGGCCGCGTTGCTCTTTGGTGCACATGCCACATATGTGACTGCCTGAGATAAAATAATCTGTGCTTCCGGCATGCCGATTCGCTCCACCGCCTGCGCTGCTGAGGTCGCAACCACAAGCGCCATTGGATCTGCATTTCCCACATCCTCGGATGCACAAATCATAATTCTTCTTGCTATAAACTTGATATCTTCTCCTGCATACAGCATTCGTGCAAGATAATACACAGCTGCATCTGGGTCAGAACCTCTCATACTCTTGATGAAAGCGGAAATGGTATCATAATGATTATCACCAGTCTTATCATATGAAATCACGCGCTTTTGAATACATTCACTTGCTACATCAATTGTAATGTGAATCTTGCCATCCTCGCCTCTTTCTGTAGTAAGGATACCAAGCTCTATCGCTGTAAGGGCCGCTCTCGCATCCCCATTACATACATCTGCTAAAAACTCAAGTGCATCGTCATCAATCACTGCGCCAAAGGAACCCATTCCTTTTTCGCGGTCATTTACTGCTCTAAGCAGAAGCACTTTGATATCTTCTTTATCCAGCTTCTTTAATTCAAAAATAATCGAGCGGGACAAAAGCGCGCTGTTTACTTCAAAATAAGGATTTTCAGTCGTCGCACCAATCAGGATAATCGTGCCATCCTCTACAAACGGTAATAGGTAATCCTGCTGTCCCTTATTGAAGCGATGGATTTCGTCGATAAAAAGAATCGTTTTCTTTCCATACATCCCTTGATTATTTTTCGCCTGCTGCACAACTTCTTCCATATCCTTTTTACCAGCCGAAGTCGCGTTTATCTGTTTAAACTCTGCACTCGTCGTGTTCGCAATGACCTTTGCCAGAGTCGTCTTTCCTGTTCCTGGTGGTCCGTAGAAAATAATAGAGCTTAGCTTGTCTGCCTTAATCGCACGATAGAGAAGCTTATCCTTCCCTACGATGTGTTGTTGCCCTACTACTTCATCCAAAGTCGTTGGTCTAAGACGGGAAGCCAATGGTGATTCGGATTCCATATTCTGTTCTCGCATATAATCGAATAAGTCCATGTTAGCCTCCATTCTTACTATATATGTATAGGATACCATATATTTACACCATATGGAATACCCACGGTTATGAATTTTTATTATTGCAAAAATTCATTTTTCTTATAAAAAGAGTGCATTTTGCAATGAAAATGCACTCTTTTTGCATATTTATATACTTAATTATTCAAAACAGTCTTGATTCTAAATGTTCGCAGCCTATGCGTGTCGCGCTATTGCCTTCAGCGAACCATCCTCTACATCAATATAGATGATATCTCCCATCTGCACCTCGTCCGCAAGGATAAGCTTAGCTGAAAGTGTCTCTACATGCTTCTGCAAGAATCTCTTTAATGGTCTTGCACCATAGACTGGGTCATAGCCATGCTCTACGATAAATGCCGTAGCTGCATCGGATAATTCTACGGATAATTCGCGGTCTTTCAATCGACTATTTAAGTCTGCCATCATAAGAGTAATGATGTTTCCGATATTATCCTTGGTAAGTGGCTTGAACATAATAATTTCATCCAAACGATTTAAAAACTCTGGACGAAAATGTCCACGTACGACATTCATTACGGCTTCTTCTGCAAGTGGAGAAATATTACCTGCTTCATCAATACCATCCAAAAGCTGCGCAGAGCCTAGGTTACTGGTCATGATAATGATGGTATTTTTGAAATCAACCGTTCTACCCTGAGAGTCTGTAATTCGTCCATCATCCAACACCTGAAGAAGTACGTTAAACACATCTGGATGTGCCTTTTCTACTTCATCAAAAAGAACTACCGAATATGGCTTTCTACGAACGGCTTCTGTAAGCTGGCCACCTTCATCATAACCTACATATCCTGGAGGTGCTCCGATTAAACGAGATACGGAGTATTTCTCCATGTACTCACTCATATCCAGACGCACCATATTGGATTCATCATCAAAAAGACTCGCTGCCAATGCTTTTGCTAGCTCTGTCTTTCCCACACCGGTTGGTCCTAAGAATAGGAAGGAACCGATTGGCTTGCTTGGATCTTTGATGCCTGCTTTGGAACGGATAATTGCTTCTGTTACCATGGTTACACCATCATCCTGACCTACCACACGTTTGTGAAGTTCGTCATCCAAATGGAGTGTCTTGTTGCGCTCACTTTCAGTTAATTTCGCTACTGGAATTCCTGTCCAACGAGAAATGATGCGTGCAATTTCTTCTTCTGTTACTTTTTCTCTCACCAGAGAAAGGTCTCTATTCTTTAAAATTTCTTCTTCTGCTTCTAACTGTTTTTCCATCTGCGGAAGCACACCATACTGAAGCTCTGCAGCCTTTTCCAAGTCATAATTCTGCTGTGCAATTTTGATTTCGTTTCTGGTATGCTCAATGGATTCACGAAGCTTGCTTACTTTATCTACTGCATCTTTTTCACTCGACCAATTCGCCTTTTTACCATTTAATTCATCACGAAGTTCTGCCAATTCCTTCTGTAAATTTGCAAGACGCTCCTGGCTGAGACGGTCTGTTTCTTTCTTTAACGCAGTCTCTTCGATTTCCATCTGCATCACACGACGATTTAATTCATCAAGCTCTGTTGGCATGGAGTCAAGCTCTGTCTTAATCAAAGCACAGGCTTCATCCACCAAGTCGATTGCTTTATCTGGCAGGAAACGATCCGAAATATAACGATTGGATAGTGTCGCAGCAGATACCAAAGCGGAGTCTGTAATCTTCACGCCATGGTACACCTCGTATCTATCCTTCAAACCACGAAGAATCGAAATAGTATCTTCCACTGTAGGTTCATCTACTATAACAGGCTGGAAACGACGCTCGAGTGCCGCATCCTTCTCGATATATTCACGGTATTCATCCAAAGTTGTCGCGCCGACGCAGTGTAGTTCGCCACGGGCAAGCATTGGTTTTAACAACTGGCCTGCATCCATAGCTCCATCTGTCTTTCCTGCACCTACGATAGTATGAAGCTCGTCAATAAAAAGAATAATCTGTCCTTCAGACGCTTTTACTTCATCTAATACTGCTTTCAGCCTCTCTTCAAATTCACCACGATATTTTGCTCCCGCAATGAGTGCTCCCATATCAAGAGCGAAGAGGCGTTTATCCTTAAGTCCTTCTGGCACGTCACCACGTACGATACGCTGTGCGAGGCCTTCTACAACAGCAGTTTTACCTACACCTGGTTCACCGATTAAAACTGGGTTGTTCTTTGTCTTTCTAGAAAGAATACGAACTACATTTCGAATCTCTGCATCACGCCCGATAACCGGATCAAGCTTCTGCTGACGAGCTCGCTCTACCATATCGTATCCATATTTTTCCAAGGTATCGTACGTTGCTTCTGGGTTATCACTCGTCACACGTTGATTACCACGTACGGTTGCAAGCGCCTGCAAAAATCGGTCTCTGGTAAGCCCATACTCCTGCATCAGTTCTTTGGTTGCTTTATTTGGATATTTCAATAAGGAAAGAAACAAATGCTCCACAGATACATATTCATCTCCCATGTGCTTTGCCTCATCCTCCGCATGGATGAGCACATTGTTTAAATCCTTACCAATATATACCTGGCCTGCACCAGATACCTTTACACGCGCATTCAACTTGCGCAATACATTTTCCGTGAAGTGTTCACGGTCGATTTCCATTTTTTCTATCAGTTTGCCAATCAGTCCATCTTCCTGTGTTAAGAGAGCAACGAAAAGATGTTCCTGTTCAATCTCCTGGTTACCGTACTCATACGCTAACTTTTCGAGAGCATTGATAGCTTCGATAGACTTCTGTGTAAATTTCTGAATGTTCATTTAGCGTACCTCCTTTTAAAAGTTAGCTTTCCCTTTTTCGTATTATGTTATATGTAGGAAAGCACTGTTTTATCTCTACATCTTGATTTATACCACTCGTTGTTAGCACTGTCAAGAGATGAGTGCTAATTCAAATCTAAAATTTTTCTTAACACTTCTCATTACCAGAAATTGTATTTCATAAAATGCATGTGGTTTTAAAAACCACTTGACATTGTTTGTTTTAACGCCTATAATGGCTTTTGAAAATAATACAATAAGGAGATTATGTGCATGAAAATGAAAATTGTTGCTGACTCAAGCGCAAATTTAATCACTGCCAATGATGACAGTTTTGTATCCGTTCCACTTACACTTAGAACAGATGAACGTGAATTTGTAGACAATGCTGATTTAGATATAAAAGAAATGACTGACTACCTTGCTTCTTATAAAGGCAAATCCGGCTCTGCCTGCCCATCCTCTCAGGACTGGGTAGATGCCTTTGGTGATGCAGAAGAAGTATACGCAGTTGCTATCACAAGTAACTTATCCGGTTCCTTCAACTCACTTCGTATTGCTAAGGAAGAGTATGAAGAAGAACATCCAGAACGCAAGGTTTGCATCATTGATTCCCTTTCCGCTGGTGGTGAAATTAAACTAATCATCGAAAAAATCAAAGAGCTTAAAGCAGAAGGCAAATCGTTTGAAGAAGTAAGCGAAGCTATCGCAGAATACCAGAATCACACACACTTGATTTTCTGTTTAAAATCACTTAGAAATTTAGCAAACAATGGCCGTGTAAATCCAGCAGTTGCAAAAATCGCAGGTGTTTTAAATATTCACGTGGTTGGTATTGCCAACGAAGGTGTTTTAGATCAGAGAGAAAAAGCTCGTGGTGCAAAAAAGGCGCTCGTTGCTATCGATTCACTCATGAAAGAATTTAACTACAATGGTGGTAAAGTTATCATCGACCACTGCTTCAATGAAACAGATGCAATTGCTGTAAAAGAGCACATCTTAGCAACCTACCCAAATGCTGATGTACGCATTGAAGAAACGAGAGGTCTTTGCAGCTTCTATGCAGAAGTTGGTGGCCTTATGATTGGCGTTGAAGCCTAAAAGCACTCAAACTATAAAGGGCTGTTGTACCATAGACATCTTAGTCTATGACACAACAGCCTTTTTTATTTAGATATTCTTTACTACTTCGTATGCTCTTGTAATGGCATCGCGAAGATTGCCAACCTTCTCACCATCACCGATTAAGTGGTAGTGTGTATTTGCTTCTTTAAGCATATCTTCGATGGTTGGGTCTACATGGTAACCATTTGCAAATATGAGGGTATCTGCATCT
Organism: Agathobacter sp.; assembly: GCA_045530745.1. GTDB lineage: Bacteria > Bacillota > Clostridia > Lachnospirales > Lachnospiraceae > Roseburia. The sequence continues at coordinate 15,525 of JAZSCQ010000042.1, read as the reverse complement.
GAGATGACATGTTCTACGCCACCCTGTTCATAGGTAATGGTATCTTCTGTAACTTCAGTTACTTTTGCATTACATTCGATATGTATGCCCTTTGCCATCATTCTCTGAACGAGCACGCTACGTCCAGAACCAGATTCTGCCATCAGGATTTCTGGTGCCATCTCAAGTACAGTGATGTCACGATTACGTACAAATCTATCATTTACAAGTGGAGCTAAGTATTCTGCTGTTTCACAGCCCACACTACCACCACCAATAATGATAATCTTGCGTCCTGGGAATGCTTTTCCTGCCAATATATCGTCAGCTGTAACCGCCTGTTTGAAGCAGGTAAATGCATCGATTACGTTTGGTTTAGCACCTGCTGCAGCTACTACTTCATAACCTGCAAATTCGCCTTCTAACATCTCTTTTGTTACTGGAGTGTTAAGACGGATATCTACGCCAGCAGCTTCGATACGATGTGCCATGAACTGAACCACTTTGGTAAGCTCCTGTTTTGCAATTGGCACGCATGCTACATGAAGTGCACCGCCAAGCTCTGCTGTTGCTTCGCAAAGCACTACGTTATGTCCACGTTTCTTAGCCACAAAAGCAGCTTCCATACCTGCTGGGCCACCACCGATTACAAGTACATTCTTCTTTACTTCGGCTTCTTTCAATGTGTCTTCGTTTTCTAATTCGAAGGATGGGTTAATGGTACATGAGATACGTTTACCAAACATGATACCATTTAAGCAACGTCCACAGCCAATACATGGACGAACTTCGATTTCTCTTCCTTCGTATACTTTGTTGGCAAATTCTGGCTCACAAAGGTTTGCACGACCAATATAACAAGCATCTGCAAGTTCGTTTGCAATGATTTCATCTGCAACCCATGCATCTGTAATACGACCGACGGTTGCCACAGGAATATTTACCTGCTTCTTAATTGCTGCAGAAAGCTCTGTATGTGATCCCTGCTTTGTACCTGGTGCTGGCATAGAGCTTGCACGTTTTACTGTGTTACCACCTGATACGTGGAGAATATCTACGCCTGCTTTTTCAAGCTGTTTTGCTACATATGTCATATCAGTTAAATTCAGACCACCATCCGAATATTCATCACCTGAAATACGCACCTGAATAATGAAGTCATCACCACAAGTCTTTCTAACTTCTTCGATAACTTCCAATGTAAGTCTAAGACGTCCATTGATATCTCCGCCATATTCATCACAGCGTTTGTTGTAAAGTGGTGTAAGGAATCCACCAAGTAAACCATGCGCATGTGCTGCATGGATTTCCACGCCATCACCGCCAGCCTGCTTTACACGGTAAGCAGCTTCGCCGAACTGGCGAATGATAACCTTTAATTCTTCTTTGGTTACTGCTCTTGGTGCCGCCTTTGCATAGTAAGGGCCTACATTAGAAGGTGCGATAAGCTGTGGAGTGCCTGGCACTGGAAATGCCATGTATGCAGGATGGAACAGCTGTGGAAGCATTTTACATCCGTATTTATGCACTTCAGCAAAAAGCTTTGTCCAGCCCTCGATAAAACTATCATCATGAATAGACATATCACCTGGAAGATAGATATAAGTAGGTTCTACCGTAACTACTTCTGTTACGATAAGACCTACGCCACCTTTGGCACGAGCACCATAGTGCTGAATCAATTCTTCTGTTACGTATCCTTTATCCGCCAGGTTGGTAGAAATTGGTGGCATAAAGATACGGTTTTTAATTTCTGTTTTTCCAACTTTAAGAGGTTGGAAAAGATGTACATATTTTGTCATTTCTCAATTCTCCTTGAAATTCAGTATTTCTCTCTTGTTTTTTTTATCAATTTAAGTCTATACGTAGTACTTTTCCTTTCCAGGGAAATTTTTATCCAAATTCGACTACACATTTTCCCTATAAGAGTGCATTTCCGTCTCTAGGTATAATTCTCACAGTTTTAACACAAGAAATACTTATCTCTATCCAATTTTTAAGTCTCACAAAAAACATTTTTTGTATAGATAAAATTTATTGTAAATAGGAAGGGGCTATCTTGCGACAGCCCCTCACTCTAAGCCGCCAAGGGCTTAATTTCCGCAAAATCGCCAAATTACATAACAATGTTGCTTGCAATATTCTTTTTAGATTTCATTAGCTGCGTTGTATCCGCCACGGATAGCAGAAGCGATATCTGCTGTTCTTTCGCCAGCACAGTCACCCGCGTAGTAAACTGGTACGTTTACGCCTTCTACATCGAATTCGTTCTTCTTAGAACCTACAGCCATGATGATTGTATCGCAGTCGATAGCTACTTCATTGCCTTCTGCATCTGTTACGTTTACAGTCTTTCCACCGTTTGTGATGCTGTTAACCTTTGTATTAACATACTGTTTTACATCGTGTGCTTTGAAATCTTCCATCATATATGGAAGTACTGTAGCAGATTCCTGAGCTGCAATCTTATCTGTCATTTCGATGATAGATACCGCGTTACCTTTATTTGCTACGTATTCTGCTGTTTCAGCACCTACAAGACCGCCACCGATAACTACACAATGTCCATTTACTTCTGCTTTTTCAGCAAGAACATCCCATGAAGATACTACTGTAGGAGCATCTGCACCTTCGATTGGAAGAGTAATGTCATGAGCACCTACTGCAACGATAACTGCATCTGCTGCGTTCATGATTTCTTTTGTAGCTTCTGTATTTAAGTGAATTTCTACATCCATACCTGGTAAAATTGCCTGATAGTATTCTGTTGCACGAAGGATGTCTGCTTTACGAGGTGGTACTGCTGCGATGTTAATCTGTCCACCGATAGCTTCTTCTTTTTCATATACGTCTACATGATGTCCACGGATAGCTGCAACTCTAGCTGCTTCAAGACCAGCTACACCTGCACCAACGATAACTACGTTCTTCTTAGCATCTGCTGGTTTGATAGAGATTGTAGCTTCGTCACCGTTTTCTGCGTTAAGTACGCAAGAGATATAACGACGGTTAGAGATAGCATCTACACAGCCTTTGTTACATGTGAGACATTCACGAATTGGTTCATCTGTAGCAACTTTGTTTGCGATATCTGGATCACAGCAAAGTGAACGGCCGTAAGCAATGATATCTGCATCGCCGTTTGCAAGGATTTCTTCACCATTTGCTACTGTAAGTACACGACCTACGGTTGCTACTGGGATAGAAACTGCATTTTTAACTTTGATACATGTTGGAAGTGTCCAGTTATCAGCCTGTGTTCCCATTGGTGGGATTGTGTCAGCCATATTTCCTGTATGGTTTGCCTGAGCAACCTGAATCATATCTACACCAACTGCTTCAAGCTTCTTAGCAAATTCGATACCTTCTGCTTCTACTAAACCACCTTTACCACGAAGGCTTCCATCTTCGTTTTCTGTAACGATTGGTAATTTGTATTCAATCATAAGGCCAGGAGCTGCTGCTTTGATCGCTTCAACAACTTCTAATGCATAACGGATACGGTTTTCGAATGCTCCGCCGTATTCGTCTGTTCTATGATTTAAAATAGTAGAGCAAAGAGAACCAAGTAAACGGTCACCGTGTACTTCGATTGCATCAATGCCTGCTTCTTTTGCAAGGCGAGCTGCATTTGCGATAGCTGCTTTAATAGCATTTAACTGATCAACTGTAGCTTCTGATACGAAGTGCTGCATATCGTGGTGAAGTTTTGCATAAGCTTCTTTTGTAACTTTTTCAGCCTCTGCCATCTTTGCACCGAAAGCTTCCATATCGCCAGCTTCCTTAAGCTGCATAGCTTCCTGTCTAAGTGCACCAGCCATACCAATCATACGTCCAACACCTGGTACATCATATTCTGGATGGAAAATCTGTAATGCAACTTTTGCATCATATTTATGTAATGTATCTGCTAATGCTTTGAATGCTGGAATCTGAGCATCATCAAAAAGCTTTGGAGTAGGTGAAGCTGTACGAACTGGTGCTACGTCACCGATTACGATGTAGCCTACGCCACCTTTTGCAAGTCTTTCATAGAAAGCTAAGCTTCTTGGTCCGATTGAACCATCGCGTTCTTCGTATCCTGTTGTAAGTGGTGGGAACATAACGCGGTTTTTAAGTGTCAAGTTGCCAACCTGAATTGGCTGTAAAAGTAATGAATCTTTGCCCATAGGTTTATCCTCCTCTTAGATAAAAAATTTACATTATTGTTTGTTAAAATTTTATCATTCTTGAAAACACGTGTAAATATTATATCAATTTATGATAGTTTTGAATCAATTTACAATAACAAAAAGGACTACTCCCCCGTTGAGAAGTAGTCCTTGATTTTTTTATTAAATTATCTCTGTCCTTTATCGTAAGGAATACCTTCCGCTTTCGGAGCAGCAGAATGTTTTGATGTAAACGCCAATACAATAAGCGAAACAACGTAAGGAAGCATATTGTATACGGTACTAGGAATATGAAGTGCCGCAAGGAAGTCAATTCCAAAGTATACATTGGATAATGCTCTAAAGAAACCAAATAAAAGTGCCGCTAATGCGATATTTTGTGGTTTCCACTTACCAAAAATCATAACAGCTAATGCAAGGAAACCAAAACCGGCTACACCATATTCAAATTTCCACTCAGATACACCAGTAGTAACATACATGATACCACCCAAGCCTCCAAGCACACCGGAAATAAGAACACCTGCCCAACGCATTTTGTATACATTGATACCTACCGAATCTGCAGCCTGTGGATGTTCACCACATGCCATAAGTCTAAGACCAAATCTGGTCTTATATAAAACTACGTAAGAAGCAACCAAAGCAATAAGTGCAATTACGATGAACCAGCTAAATTCAAATCCACCGATATTCACAACGAATGCCTTCTTTTCATCAATATACTGTACAATTGATGAATGGTTATCTGGATCGTTAATTGTATTAATTGATTTTACAATAACTGTTGCAGCTGCTGTACCAAGCATATTCATCGCAGTACCAATAATTGTCTGGTCCGCTTTAAAATGAATAGCTGCTACTGCTAAAAGTGTAGAATACAATAAACCACAAATAATTGCAGCAAGTACTGTTAATAAAATAATCATCGGCGCAGACATTCCATCTGGCATGAAACTCATCATAAGAGCTCCACCCATGGCGCCCATAACCATAATACCTTCTAAACCTAAGTTAATAACTCCGGAATGCTCTGCAAAACATCCGCCTAATGCAACCAGCATAAGAATGCAGGCAAAAAGAATTGTATACTGAACTAATAATAACATTATTTTTTGCCTCCCTTCTTCTCATCCGCTTTATCTAATACGGTATTCAGAGCAATCTTTAAGAATCCAACAAATCCACAGAGGTAAATAATAATCGAAGCAATTAATTCCGAAATCTGTGAACAGTAAATAGACAAATCAACATGACCGCCACCATCTGTAATATGCTGGATAAAGAATGATGAAAAAATAGTTCCTATTGGGCTAAGTCCACCTAAGAATGCCGCCGCAATACCATTAAATCCCATTCCTGGAACAGATGAAATAGTCACCTGCCACTGCTCGATATCTGTTAAATATAGGAATGATGCAGCAATACCTGCTAAAGCGCCACTAATCGCCAAAGAAATGATGATATTTCTCTTCTCTGCCATACCAGAATATTTTGCAGCATTTTTATTAAAACCTGTTGCTCTTAACTCATATCCAAATTTGGTTTTTTCCATTACTACCCATACTACAATGGCAAAAATAATTGCAAGTGGAATCGCAATACTCACATACTTGTTATTCGTGAACATAGCATCCAATCCAAGACTTGGTAAAATTGCTGCTTTTCCTTTTGCAGCAAGTGTATAAGTATAAGCACTAGATGGGTCCTTTGCACCTGATAAAATCATATTCGTAATATAGAGACCAATCCAGTTTAACATAATACCTGAAATTACTTCGTTTACGTTGAAATATGCTTTTAAAAATCCTGAAATCGCACCCCATACTGCCGCAACAACTGCTGCAAAAAGCATACATGGAAGCCATCCCCAACCAAGGACGAGAGCTGCATATAAAGATGCACAAGCACCCATTACATACTGTCCTGCAGCACCAATATTAAACAGACCCACCTTATATGAAAAGAGCACCGATAATGAACACATAATAAGTGGAGCTGTCTTTACCAAAGTAGTACCCATATGCTTCAACTGAATCTGTGGTCGGCTATATCCAAAGAAGTTTTTGGCTACCGCTAGAATAGCTTCTCCAGCACCACTTGGTTCAATTGCAAGAAGCACTAAATAACCTACAAACATACCTAGCAAAATACAAATGAGCGAGGTAAGTAACGCTTGTACAACAGAATTTCTTAGTATCTTTTTCATTACTTATCCTCCTTTCTCTTCGCACCAGCCATATAAAGACCTAGTTCTTCCTGAGAGGTGGTCTTAGGATCGAATTCACCTACAATTTCACCCTCGTACATAACTAGAATTCTATCTGGAACATCCATTACTTCATCTAATTCTAATGAAACTAAAAGTACTGCCTTTCCTGCATCACGCTGTGCTACTAATTGTTTGTGGATATATTCAATAGCACCTACGTCAAGTCCACGTGTTGGCTGTACTGCAATCAGAACCTCTGGCTTCTTATCAATTTCTCTAGCAATAATGGCTTTTTGCTGATTTCCACCTGACATACTACGAGAAATTGTAATAGGTCCCTGACCTGAGCGAACATCATATTGCTCTATCAGACGTTCTGCATTCTTTCTAATATTCTTACGTTTCAAAAATCCCAACTTATTTGTAAACTCTGGTTCAAAATATCTCTGAAGCACAAGATTGTCTTCCAGCGTATAATCTAAAACCAGACCGTGTTTATGTCTATCTTCTGGAATATGACTTAATCCAGAGGTATTTCTCTCACGGATAGACGCTTTAGTAATATCCTTTCCGCATAATTCAACCTTGCCTGATACCAGTTGTTCCAATCCGCTAAGGCCATACACCAACTCTGTCTGTCCATTTCCATCAATTCCCGCTATACATACGATTTCACCTGCACGAACCTGGAAAGAAACATCCTTAACTGCATTATTTTTGTGTAACTTAGATGCAACCGTAACACCTTCTACATTTAAAAGTACATCACCTAATTTAGATTCTTTCTTTTCTACATGGAAGTTTACATCACGTCCAACCATCATTGCAGAAAGCTCTGGAATAGTGGTCTTAGCTGTTTCTACCGTTCCAATATATTTACCCTTACGAATAACTGTACAACGGTCTGCTACTTCCATAATCTCAGCAAGCTTATGGGAAATAAACAAAATGCTCTTTCCTTCTGCTGCAAGATTCTTCATTATCTGCATAAGTTCTGCAATTTCCTGTGGTGTAAGCACAGCTGTAGGTTCATCAAAAATTAAGATTTCGTTATCACGATAAAGCATCTTTAAAATTTCTGTACGCTGCTGCATACCAACTGTAATATCTTCAATAATGGCATCTGGATCAACGTGAAGTCCATACTTCTCAGATAATTCCATTACTTTCTTTCTTGCTTTCGATTTCTCTAAAAAACCATTCTTGGTTGGCTCAACACCTAAGATAATATTCTCTAATATAGAGAAACATTCTACCAGTTTAAAATGCTGATGTACCATCCCAATTCCCAATTCATTTGCATCATTTGGGTCTTTAATCTTTACTTCTTTCCCATCTTTTTTGATTATACCTTCCTCTGGTTGGTATAGACCAAATAATACACTCATCAAAGTGGACTTACCCGCACCATTTTCTCCTAATAATGCATGTATTTCACCCTTCTTTAATTGAAGTGTAATGTTATCATTGGCTATAATTCCAGGGAACTTTTTGGTAATATTCAACATCTCTATTGCATAGGTCTGTTCCAAAGCTAATCCCTCTCTCTCCTATTTTCATTCACTTAAGGCATATAAAACTTTTAAAAGGGCAGACACAACTTGCCTGCCCTTTTTATTTGGCATTCTACTTAATTATTTTAAGTTACCAAGCCATTCAACTTTGATTTTTTCAACTGTTGGTTCTTTGCTAATGTCGTTAGATACAGTGATTTTTCCATCATACATATCTTTTACAAGAGCTTTGTAAGCATCTACTGTAAATCCATCAGCCCACTGAGTTGTTTCCATTGGAAGCTGTACATAGTTAAGTTCTGGATTATCGCCAGAGATTAAACCTAATGTAGCAATTTTTCCTTTGTAGTTATCCCATTTTCCGTTTACGATTACATCTTTAAGAGTATCGTATGTTGTTGGATAAAGACCTTTCATAGCAGATGTAACGGTAAGACCTTTTCCATAGTTGCCATCGATATTTGCAGACTGATCTGTATCTACACCGATAACTTTTCCGTTAACGCCTTCTTTTGTAGCTGCTTCTGCTGCAGATGTGAAGATACCACCACCACAAGCGAATACAACTTCTGTTCCACCCTGGTACCATGTATCCATAGCAGCTGTAATATCAGCATCACCACTAAACTGGTTACCATAAGCGTATTTAACATTTACATCAACATTAAGTTCTTTTGCAGCTGCTTCAACACCCTGTACGAAGCCGTATCCGAAACGCATAACTGCAGGAACTGCCATACCGCCTAAGAAACCTAAATTCTTATATCCAAGTTTTACTGCTGCATAGCCAGCCATGTATCCAGAAAGTTCTTCCTGGTAAATAGCACAATATACATTGCTCATATCAACATATTTTGATAATTCCCAGTTATCTGGATTGTAGTCATACTGTTCGCCTGCATTTGCAACAGCAGCTTCCAGTAAGTCACCCTTAGCAACGTCTAATGCAATGAATTTAACATCTGGATAATCTGCTGCTACTTCAGCGATTGTTCCACCAAATGCATAACCTGGCATAACGATTACATTGAAGCCTTCGTCGATTGCTTTTTCTACAGAAGCAACACGGTCTGCTGTAGAGTCAGCTGTTGGTTTGAAGTACTTGAAATCGATTTTGTTTTCTTCACAAAATGCTTTACAAGCTTCATAAGTTGTCTGGTTGAACGACTGGTCAGTAATATCACCGTAGTCAGTAATCATAGCTACAGCATATTTTTCGCCGCCGCCTTCATTTGTGTCGCCATTGCCGCCACATCCTACTAAACAGCCAACTGCAAGTGTAGCTGCAAGTAATAATGAAACTAATTTTTTCATTTTTGTTTTCCTCCTTAAATAAATGAATAAAATTATTTATTTTATCAGAAGCAAATTCAAGTGCCACATACTTCTGAAAAAATCTTTAGTATCCTGTTCCCGCTTCGTTTTTCACAATTTTAACAATACGGCTTGTCCCAAGTCTGGTTGCACCAAGTGCGATAAATTTTTCTGCATCGTCCATAGAAGAGATGCCGCCTGCTGCTTTGATTTTCACGTTTGGACCTACATGTTTTGCGAAAAGTTCTACATCTGCAAAAGTAGCTCCCGCTGTAGAAAATCCTGTTGATGTCTTGATAAAATCTGCACCTGCTTCGGTTACGATTTCACACATTTTAATCTTTTCTTCGTCTGTTAAAAGACAGGTCTCGATAATAACCTTTAAAACATGTTCGCCACAGGCTTCCTTGATAGCTTTGATTTCATTTAATACATAATCATATTCGCCAGCCTTAAGCATACCTACATTGATAACCATATCGATTTCATCTGCACCATTGTCAAGTGCATCCTTGGTCTCATACACTTTTACTGCTGTCGTGTAGTTCCCATTTGGGAAACCGATAACCGTACATACCTTGCATTTATCTCCCATATAATCCTTTGCCTGCTTTACGTAACAGGTTGGAATACATACCGATGCAGTCTCATACTTGATACCATCATCACAGATTGCCTTGATTTCTTCCCATGTAGCAGTCTGGAGTAATAAAGTATGGTCTACCATAGATAAAATTTCTTTCTGAGTCATGAATTCATCCCCCATTTACTCTTAAATTTCACTTATATATTTTAACATAATCATGCATACATTTCTACACAAAATCTATTCTGCCGCTTCTAACGCAATCTTCATCATTGCTGTAAATGCATTCTGTCTTTCATCAGAGCTTGTTTCCTGATGTGTAACCAAAGAATCTGAGATTGTAAGAATACATGCAGCTTTCTTTCCTAATACATTTGCATTGTGGAATAATGCAAAGCTTTCCATTTCTACACATTTTGCACCATAGTTTTCAGGGTATCGTGTAAAGCTTCCGCGGTTTGCATCCTGATAGAAGACGTCACTGGAATGAATTCTGGCTTCTTTACATGGAATACCCAATTCCTTTGCAGCTGCAAGAATTCTGTCATTTACCTCTCTGGATGGATACATCACATCATCCTCACATCCATTCTGTGTTTTTGCATAGCTGGATTCACTGTAAGCGCTTTCTGCTAAAACTACATCATAAAGGTCTAGGTCTTCTGTATAAGCACCAGCGGAACCTACACGAATGATGGTTTCTACACCGTACTGTGTAAATAATTCAAAAGAATAAATTCCGATACTTGGCATACCCATACCACTTGCCATAACGGAAATTTCTTTTCCATTATAAGTACCTGTATAACCCAATACGTTTCTTACAGATGTTACAAGTTTTGGATTTTCCAAAAAGTTTTCTGCGATAAATTTTGCTCTTAAAGGGTCACCTGGCATAAGCACTGTTTTTGCAAATGCACCATTTTCTGCCCCATTATGTGGTGTTGCCATATCAATTTCCTCCTCCAAATTTTTCTGTTTCTATTATACGATATTTCCACTTGTCTTTCTAGTGGTAAATCTCGTCTAGCTCAGTAGCAACTGTATAAACTGTTCTACCTCATCCCATGCTTTTTTTGCCTCTGGAAAAAGCTTTCCTGCCATCTGAAACACATGGAACATATCATCATAAATGCTAAGACGCACTTCCACTCCAGCAATATCTGCCATACTGGCTGCCGTAATAGAATCACTAAGAAGCATTTCTGTTGAACCGACCTGAATCAGCATTGGTGGGAACTGACGGAAATGTCCATAAATTGGAGATATATATGGATCCTTCTTATCATGGTCGCCTGCATAATCGTTATCGTAAAGCATGCTCTCCCTGCTGTTGCCAAACAATGGGTCTAGCTCGTAGTTTAAAGTATAGGACTCTCCACTTGTTGTCACATCGGTCCATGGCGACATCGCCACAATACCACATGGAAGTGGCATGTTGTGGTCTCTTAAATACATCGTAAGGGCTATCGAAAGGCCGCCTCCCGCAGAGTCTCCTACAATAATAATCTGCTCACCCTTCCAGCCACGATCCAAGAGCCACTGATAGCTTGCAAGCGCATCCTCCAATGCACCAGGGAACTTTGCTTCCGATGCAACTCGATAATCTGGACTAAGCACCGAAAGACCTCCACCTGCATCACAATAGTTAACTGCCATATTGTAATAAACATTCGTGATTTTATTGATATATCCGCCACCATGTAGCTGGAGTATTACTTTATCCAGTCTTGGATTCTCCGCCTTGGTCAAAAGCTTCATGGAGAAATTCTCCATGTCAAAATGTGTCATATTGTAGCCATCTGGAACCTTCCATGTCGGCTCTACATCTATAAGCCTTTTACCCATTTCACCAGTTCCTATTTTTTTACCAATAGGAAAGTCATTGGTAAAGTTATAAATCATATCCGAAAGCATTCGGCCTGCAACTGAGCTTTCCTCCTGTACGAAACCCGAAAACTCCTCGATTTCATCGATATCTTCCGAATCTGCATCTACCGTCTTATTAACATTCTCCATCAAGGCAACCAAACTAGTCAGCAATCTTTCCTGTCTCTTCTTAGATTCCTTTTTGTTCTCTAAACGCTCTTCTCGTTCATCTTTTCGACTTTTCATTTTTTCCATCATCTTACATTACCTCTTATATATGGAAATATCACTCTAATCGAGCTTGCCGTAAACCTCCATCGGCACATATGCTTTAATGGCAATCCCCTCTGCCACATATTCCTCTGAAATAAGCTCTCCCTGCTTACGAATCAGCTGAATAATTCCTGCGTTATTATAAGGAACTACGCGTTCGATATAAATCTTGTCCTCACGAAGCATTTCTTCCAATACTGCTTTTACTTCTTCAAGACCATCGTTTTGGGCTGCAGAAATAGCAAGCACCTTATCTGCACGAAAATCCTGCATTGGTTCTTCATCTGTGCGCAAATCCTGTTTGTTAAACAGGGTCACAATTTTCTTATCCTTTACCCCTAGATTATCAAGGGTTTCATATACGATATGCATCTGTTTATCACGCTGTGGATTCGACGAATCCACTACATGAAAGATGATATCCGCATACTTAGCTTCTTCGAGTGTACTCTTAAATGCTTCAATCAGATGATGTGGAAGCTTGCGGATAAAACCTACGGTATCCGTAAGCAACACTTCCTGTCGGTTTGTAAGCTCCAATACTCTGGTCGTAGGATCCAGTGTCGCAAACAGCTTGTCCTCTTCCAGAACAGCCGCATCTGTCATATGATTAAGAAGTGTCGACTTGCCGGCATTGGTATAACCTACAATTGCAACGACCGGTACATTCTGCTTCTCACGCTTTGCTCTTGTAATATCACGATGTTTTACCACTTCAGCAAGTTCCCTGCGAAGCTGTGCAATACGGTCGTTAATCAGACGTCTGTCCATCTCGAGCTTCTTCTCACCTGGTCCACGAGTACCAATACCACCACCAAGACGTGACATAGAACGTCCAAGTCCAGTCAATCGACTAAGACGATATTTCAACTGCGCAAGTTCTACCTGAATCTTACCTTCATTTGTGGAAGCTCTTGCTGCAAAAATATCGAGAATGATAAGTGTTCTATCCATAACCTTGGTATCCAATAGCTGCTCTAAGTTCTTTAACTGTGCAGGTGATAATTCATCGTCACACACAATCCCTGTCGCACCTGTTTCGTCTATAAGTTCTGCTATCTCATTTACTTTTCCAGTACCGACATAGGTGCCTGGATGAATCTTCTCTCTTTTTTGGATCAATGTGCCTACTACTCGCGCGCCTGCCGTCTTTACCAAATCTGCAAGCTCCACCAGCGAATCTTCTGCATCATCGCCATCTTGTTCACTTACGCCAACAAGAATTACCTTTTCTTCAATATCTTTTATTTCAATCGTTTCTGACATGCTTTAACCTTTCTCTTATCTGGTCTCAAGGAAGGTAAATTCTCGTTTTGCTTCCTCGTCATCCGGATATTCTTTGATATACTCTGCCATGAGCTTCTTTGCAGCCTCAAAGTCCTTGTTGTGTTCATATGCAATTACCAGTGTCTTCATGATAATCTGCTTATTTGGAACCTTTTCAAGCTCCAATGCGGAGGTAAGGCAACGAATCGCCATATCATAATTACCTTTTCCTACTTCATCATTTGCAATTGCGAACAAAGTATAGGAATCTGCTACGCCACTTTCCATGTAAGCATCCATGCTGCTCTTTGAAGATGCTTCATCTCCCATAAGAGCATAGATTTCAGCGAGGTAATAATAAGCCAGCTTCTCTTTTCCCTTCGCAGCTTCTTCTAAAAGTGCGAGTGCAGTTCTTTGTTCTCCAAGGAGATAATTGATACGGCCTTTCTGCATCTTGTCATAAGAAGAATTTCCACCAATTTCAAGTGCCTGTGTAAGATAGCCTTCTGCTTCCTTTGTCTTGCCATGGGCAGATAAGGCCTCGAATACACCAATGTATAATTCGTAATCATTCTTCTCCTGTGTGATGGCTGCTTCATAATCCGCAAGCGCTTTCTCTTCATCACCCAAGCTATAGTATAAATTTCCACGCAAAAAATATGCCTTTGCATTCTTGTTAAAGTCTACAATCGCTGTGTATGTTGCAGTTGCCCCTTCCAAGTCTCCCAGCATATACTGTGCTTCCGCTTTATAGAAACAGATGTCCATCTCCGTTTCTCCTACATTGCCCAGGGATAAATCCAAGGCATTTTGAAATTCTACGAGTGCTTCCTCATATTTTCCATTTTCCATCAAAGTGATGCCCTGCTGTCTTAGCTGTTTCTGTTCTTTTAATCTTTCGCTTCCACAGCCTGTGCACAAAACCATTGCTGCTATAGCAATAATTGCAACCGATGTAATTTTCTTAAGTTTAAAATATAATGTATGCATTTCCCACACTACTCCCAATTTATACTGTGATTATCATACCATATTTGAGAGGCAATGAAAACAAAAAATGAACACTCTGCGACTTCTTTTTATCTATATATTATGGTATAATTCAAAAAACAAACGATGACTCATTTTCGGGAGATTTTACATGAATTACCAAATCAAAAGAAAAATCAAACTTTTAAAACCAGATGGCAGACTCACAAAACCAGGATACGCCACCCGCATGTTGTTTTCTTACAACAAAAAACATGCCAAGGAAGATACTATGCCATTAAAAGAATGGAACTTTTATCAGTTTCATAATGATAAATATGCCATTCAGCTTACACTTGGGCATCTTACCTACATTGGGCAGATGGCAGTCACTCTCATTGATTTGGAAACTGGAGTAAAATGGTCCTACAGCACCATGAAACCATTCTTTGTACCGGAACTTGACCGAAATCCCGAGAAACCTAGCATTTGCACTTACGAAAACAAGGAGTGCCGTCTTCAGTTTACTGTTAAAAGAAACAAGCGCATTCTTGCCTTCAAAGGGCACAGCAAGGACTATAATAAAATCGAGATTAAACTTATCATTGAAAATGACCCTACGAACGAAAAAATGGTTATTGCCACTCCATTTGAGAAACCAAACCAGTTCTACTTAAATTACAAAGAAAACTACTATGTCGCAAACGGCTATGCCCAGTTTGACGACCAAAAAGTTGTCTTTGAAAAGGCTACTGGCCTTCTCGACTGGGGACGCGGCGTTTGGCCTTACTCGCATGAATGGTACTGGGGAAGCCTTACCTCCCACATCGATGGCGTACCATTTGGATTTAACATTGGATGGGGCTTTGGCAATACAAAACATGCTACTGAAAACATGTATTTCTACAACAAGAAAGCCTACAAGCTGGACAAAATCATTGGCAACTGGGACGACGAGGATCTTATGGGCATCAAACACTTCCACGATACTGAGAACAAAATCCAGTTTACCTTTACACCTTTTTATGATAACTACACCTGTAATCCATTCGTAATTGTCGAAACCCACTGCCATCAGGTATTCGGTCACTTCTGCGGCACCATTGAAACAGAGGAAGGCACCAAAGAATTTAGTCGTGCCCTCGGATTTATTGAACACGCCGTAAACCGATGGTAGAAATGGATTTAGCACAGCAAAAGTTTTCTAAATACTACGAAATAGGCGCCTCTATATATTAGTCTCACACACGCTTTCGCTAAGTAGCGGACTCGTTACGTTACTAACCTCGTATCCTCCAAAAGGAGTCTACTCGCTAAGTAACGACGGCCGCTAAAAGTGTTCGTCTAATATATAGAAGCGCCTATTTCTTA
>JAZSCQ010000054.1:0-41339 GCA_045530745.1 Agathobacter sp. | reverse complement strand
TGTGCAATATTCCCCACTGCTGCCTCCCGTAGGAGTTTGGGCCGTGTCTCAGTCCCAATGTGGCCGGTCACCCTCTCAGGTCGGCTACTGATCGTCGCCTTGGTAGGCCGTTACCCCACCAACTAGCTAATCAGACGCGGGTCCATCTCATACCACCGGAGTTTTTCACACTGTATCATGCGATACCGTGCGCTTATGCGGTATTAGCAGTCATTTCTAACTGTTATCCCCCTGTATGAGGCAGGTTACCCACGCGTTACTCACCCGTCCGCCACTCAGTCATAGTAACAATCAATCCGAAGAAATCAAGTTAAAATGCTTCGTTCGACTTGCATGTGTTAAGCACGCCGCCAGCGTT
Organism: Agathobacter sp.; assembly: GCA_045530745.1. Lineage (GTDB taxonomy): Bacteria > Bacillota > Clostridia > Lachnospirales > Lachnospiraceae > Roseburia. The sequence continues at coordinate 40,981 of JAZSCQ010000054.1, read as the reverse complement.
CATCCTGAGCCAGGATCAAACTCTAATGTTAAAAGTTTAATCGGCCAGTCTAAACTGGCTTTTCCATTAATCCAGAAATAAAATCTGAATTTACTGTTTAAAGGGTTTTAATCTCTCGATTAAAACGTTCGCTAGATTTTTCATCTAGACTTGAAATTCATTTGAATCTTTCAAGGTTTTCACTGTTTAGTTATCAATGTTCGTTTGCTGTCGTTCATCGGCGACAACTTTGATAGAATATCATAAGTGTACACCATTGTCAACAACTTTTTTATTTTTTTGAAAGTTTTTTTACTTTCATATTTTGTTGCTGTTTCGTAAGCTCTCCACGCTAGTGCGTCTTGCGAGTCAGCTTGGTTATATTATCATGGCATATCTTTAAAGTCAACACAAAAAACGACATTTTTTAAAGTAGGTCAACTCGGCATTTTTTATTAAATTGTCTAAATTGTCTGATTTTTATATTTTTTATATGCAATTAGTGTTTTTAATAAAAAATAGCAACTACAAGTTCCTCTTGTAGTTGCCATTTTATCCTCACTGAATTATGTAACCGCATCCAGTGCTTCTTTTACATTGGAAACTCCTACCAATTCAATCCCTTCAATATTTTGAAGCATATTACTCTTACACACTTGTGGTAGGATACAACGTTCAAAACCTAATTTCTTTGCTTCCAATACTCTCTGTTCTGCCATTGCAACACCACGCACTTCTCCGCTAAGACCAACTTCACCAAAACAAATCGTTTTCTCATCAATTGGTCTATCTAATTTACTAGAGATAATAGCAAGGACAATTCCTAAGTCAATAGCCGGCTCATTCATTCGAATTCCCCCTGCTATATTTACATATGCATCACATTCTGACAACCGCATTCCCAGTCTTTTCTCTAATACCGCCAACAAAAGGTTTACCCTATTATAATCCGTTCCTGTTGCAGTACGTCTTGGATTACCAAAATTTGTGTTGCAAATAAGGGCTTGAATTTCTAAAAGAATTGGTCTCGTTCCTTCCATAGAACAGGCAACAACAGAACCTGATGCACCGACAGGTTTTCCACTTAGCATAAACTCAGATGGATTTTCCACCTCAACTAAACCTACGTTTCTCATTTCAAACACGCCAATTTCATTTGTAGATCCAAAACGGTTTTTAACACCTCGTAAAATACGATAGCTTTCATGACGATCCCCCTCAAAATACAGTACGGTATCTACCATGTGTTCTAACACTCTAGGTCCTGCTACCACACCTTCTTTTGTAACATGCCCTACTATAAATATAGAAATCCCCAAGCCCTTTGCGATCTGCATAAATACACTCGTAGCCTCGCGCACCTGTGAAACACTACCTGGAGCAGAAGCAACGTCCTCACTAAACATCGTCTGAATAGAGTCTATGATTACGATTTCTGGCTTCTTACGACTAATAACTTCCTTTATCACACTTAAATTTGTTTCACATAAAAGTTCTAATGTATCACTAAAACTTCCAATACGTCCTGCTCGAATCTTAATCTGTTGCAATGACTCTTCACCAGATATATATAAAACCGATTGCTGCTCGTTGGATAAATTCTTGCACACTTGTAATAAGAGAGTCGATTTTCCAATTCCCGGATCTCCGCCTACTAGCACTAATGAGCCTTTTACAATTCCACCACCTAATACGCGATCCAACTCTTTCATCTGAGTACTAGTGCGTTTTTCATCTGCTGAAGATATTGCAGATAATGGCAACGGTTTTGCATCTTCCACCGCCTTCTTCACACTTGCAGCTGCACTACTCTTTCTATCTACAATTTCCTCTACAAAAACATTCCATTCCTTACAGCCTGGACATTGCCCCATCCATTTTGCCGATTCAAAACCACAGTTCTGACAAAAATATATACTCGTCTTGCCTTTTGCCATATTATCCTCCTGTATTTCCTTATATATAAAAAGTGAAAACCCGACCCAGGGGAGGGTCGGGTTCTCGGTTACTTGGATTATTTCTTAAAAATAGAGATAGAAGTTTCTTGTGAAGCTTCCAATTCTACACTAAGACTAAGTTTACCACCCAGATTAGTACGCATCGCGCCTACGGATTCTCCATTTACAGAAACTTCATATTCTGTCTCTGGTTCTAACCCTAATGTAATCTGAGCTCCCGCTATTCCTGTAACAGTAAACGAAACCTTATCGTCTGCTTTCGAAAAACCATTTACTGCTGTTCCAGGAACTGATTCATACACAAATACATCATTACATTCTAATTTCGTAATGTCTTTATATGTTTTTACCTTGTAAATCGCACCGTTGTAATCAAAATTGTCTAACTTCGCTTTTGCATCTAAGGTGTAATCACCAAAACTAATTGTTCCATCTATTTCTGTACGGATTAATTCACTAACTACAGCCATTTTTCTCCTCCTGTAAAATCCCCATAATGATATCTGTTAGTTTATTATAACACTATGCAATACAAATTGCATCTTTTTTTACAGATATTGTAACTTTATCTCCGGCTTTAACCGCCCCTTTAATAATTTCTTCTGACAGTCTGTCTTCTATCTCATCCTGTATCTTTCGTTTGAGTGGACGAGCACCATACTTTCTATCAAAAGATTTGTCTACAATAAAGCTTTTGGCGGCACTAGTCACAGTAAGTTCAATATTTAGCTGTTCTTTGCATCGCTTTTGTAGCTCTTTTACCATAATAGTAACTATCTGCTTCATATCGTCTTTATTAAGAGCTCTAAAGACAATAGTTTCATCAATTCGATTTAAGAATTCCGGTTTGAAGATACGTTTTACTTCTTCCATAACGCTATCTTTCATCTTTTGATGGTCTTGTTTTTCGTCCTCCTTGCTACCGAAGCCTAATCGTTTTGGCTCGATGATAGCCTGCGCTCCTGCATTGGAGGTCATGATGATAATCGTATTCTTAAAATCCACCTTGCGCCCCTGTGAATCGGTAATGTGGCCTTCATCAAGAACCTGTAACAGAACATTAAACACATCTGGATGTGCTTTTTCAATTTCGTCAAACAACACAACCGAGAATGGATTTCGACGCACCTTCTCACTAAGCTGTCCGCCTTCTTCGTGCCCTACATATCCTGGTGGCGAACCAATTAACTTTGACACACTGTGTTTTTCCATATATTCTGACATATCAACACGAATCATCGCATCTTCTTTGCCAAAGACAGCTTCTGCTAATGCTTTAGATACCTCTGTCTTACCTACACCTGTTGGTCCTAGGAAAAGGAACGAACCGATTGGACGCTTTGGATCTTTTAATCCTACACGCCCTCTTCGAACTGCCTTGGACACTGCAGTTACTGCTTCCTCCTGTCCTACTACACGTTTCTGGAGTACCGATTCTAATTTCTGCAGACGTACTGCTTCGTTTTCTGTCAAACGATTTACCGGAATCTTGGTCCAGCCTGCTACTACATCTGCAATTTCAGCCTCACCTATTACAGGCATTTTCTTATTATTACTGCTCTTTGCTTTCTTCTCCAGCTTAGAAAGCTCTTTGCAAAGTGCTTCTTTATCCGCTTTTTCTTCACGAACCTTTTCAATATCACCAGCTTGAAGAGCTGCTTCAATAGCTAAATCTTTTTCGTGAATCTGTTTGTATTTTTCATTTAACTTAAGCGGCGACCCCAACAAGCCTAATCGAATTTTAGCCGCTGTTTCGTCCATCAGGTCAATCGCTTTATCTGGCAGGAAGCGGTCATTTACATAACGAGCAGATAATGACACGGCAGCTTCTACACCTTCATCTGAAATAACAACCTGGTGGTGTTTTTCATATAAGGCTCTTACCCCTTTTAAAATCTCGATTGCCTCTTCCATGGAAGGTTCTTCCACAATAACCGGCTGGAATCTTCTCTCCAAAGCAGCATCTTTTTCAATATATTTACGGTATTCTCCGATGGTAGTAGCACCAATGACCTGAAGTTCACCTCTTGCCATAAATGGTTTTAAGATATTTGCAGCATCCAAAGAACCCTCTGCACCACCTGCACCAATTATGGTATGGATTTCATCGATAAATAGAATGACATCTCCCGCTTCTACAACTTCATTTATTACTTTTTTGATACGTTCTTCAAATTCCCCACGGTACTTAGACTTAGCTACCAAACCAGAGATATCTAAAGACACCAATCTTTTGCCTTGCATAAGAGCTGGCACATTACCATTTACAATACTTTCTGCAATGCCTTCTACAATAGCAGTCTTACCAACTCCAGGCTCACCTATAAGACATGGGTTGTTTTTACCACGACGGCTGAGAATCTGAATCACTCGCTGTGTCTCTTGCTTTCTACCAATAACTGGATCCAAAACACCATCCGCAGCCATTTCCGTCAAATCTCTGGAGTACTGATCCAAAGTTGGAGTTACAGAACCGTTTTTTGACACATTACGGCTCTTTGCAAGTTCATCCCGAAATTTGGCTGGATCTTCTCCCATTGCACCAATGACATCTGTGAATAACTTCTGCAAATTTACCCCTAGTGTGTTCAACAAACGCGATGCTGCGCAATCACCCTCTTTGATAATCGCAAGCAAAATGTGTTCTGTCCCAATTTTCTCATATCCAAGTCTGCGAGCTTCTTCTTCGGACTTTGCAATAATGTGCTGCGCTCTTGGCGAATAACCATCTCGTTCTGCCACTAGCGTCTCTGAGCTGATAGAAATCAGCTCTTCAATCATCTGCAACAGTTTAGATAACTCTACTCCATTTGCCGTCAGCACTTCATACGCCACACCAGAACCTTCTTTTACAAGTCCTGCAAGGATGTGTTCTGTTCCAACGTAATGGTACTGCATGCTTTTGGAAAGCCTATTTGCTATATCCAATACTCGTTTTGCTTTGTCTGTAACTTTCAATTTAACGCCTCACTATTACTCAAAATCGATAAATTCTAAATCTGCTGCATCTGTTTTTGTAGCAGAAGCAGTTTTCTCGCTCTCAGAGGTCTGACTTACAATACGTTCTTCCATATTATAGAATTCAACTTCTATTTCGTCATCTTCCTCGTCTTCGTCTTCATAATCCTCGTCATCTTCGTAACCATCAAAGAAATCGTCCTCCTGACTACGTTTCTTCATAACGAGAAGTACAACTAACACAATAACAATAATGGTAAGCACTACTGCGATACCCATTGCAATATATTGTGTCATTTTTGCTGTTTTTAATTCCTGCTCTAATTTTGCGATTTCATCAGATGGTGTATCATTAGATTCATCATTCTGTGTGCTGTCTTCTGTATTATCTGTTACATCTCCGTCTACCTGCACACTGTTATTCACAGCGAGGTATCGCTGGAAAGTCTCTTCTACGCTATCATACAAATACCAGCCCTTCTCTCCATTGTTATTCATACAATAGATAAGATAGAACTCACTTGCCTGTGCTGGACCTTTGGTTCTCTGTTTTAACTGGTATGCGTTTACTGTTCCTTTCCCTTCAATTGAGAAAGTACAGCTTTCATAGCCCTCTGGTGCTGGATCCTTTTCTTCATTTGGAACTAATACCATAACATAGCTCTGTTCAGAAGTAATTTTAATAAACGGATAAATCGTCTGCTGTTCTTCATCATAAACATATAAAGATCCGGCTCCATTTGTGTTGTTTAAGTATAATACTTTTAAATCTCCTTTTCCGAAGGAAAGCCCCTGCATCTGCTGTCCATTTACTACAAGAGATGTAGTTTCAAAATCTTTTGGAACACTCTCTGTTGGAATCTTTTCTACAACCAAAAGCTGTTCCCCGTTCCACTTTAATGCTTCATTCACTGGAGGCGGAGTGGTAGATTCCGACTGCGATGTGCTTTCACTTTCAGATGGCTGTGGTTCTTCTGACTCACTGGCAGGTTTCTCTTTACGAGTTACTACAATAGTATATTTTGCTTTCACGCCATTTTCTGCTTTTACAACAATTTCAATTGTATTCTTGCCCACTTTTAGCTTTACTGTTCCATCTCCTGTTACTGACTCAATGGTAGCTTTTGCATGAGATGTCTTCGCACTAACTACTACTTTTGTAACATCGTAATCTACAGTAGCAGTGTACTTTGTCGTACTATATTTAAACTTTGGAGACAATGTACCTTTTGATAATTTCAAAGAAGCCAAGGAATTGTCACCCGATTTCTGTGGTTCTTCCTGAACGACCTTGTTTTCTACCTTAACAGTTGTTGATGCTCCGCCTAATGCCACATCCTCTACTGTATTATTATCCACAGCTGAAACAACCGTCGCTTTAACATTCGCACTTCCCGAAGTCGTTGCCTTAAACGTAATCGTAACGGAATTTGAATTAGCCATACTCATCTTGCCAACATTGATAAGTATTTTTCCACCATTCGTTCCGACATCAACTGAAGCACTGGTAAATGATAATACACTATTCCAGTCCGTCAATTCTACGGTTGCAGTTGTTCCATCAGGAACAGATACCGTTACCTTAACACTATCTCCAATAAATACAGTTGATGCGCTCACGCTCAAAGACACATTTGCTGCCTGCGCCTCAAAATTTGGAGCCATCAAAACGCTCATAAGCATAAACAGCGATATTGCATAACTAAGAACTTTTCTCATATTCACACCTCTCCACTATTATTTTATAGTCGCAATTCCTAATATATGGCGGTTAATCAAAACTAAATCCTGAATATTTACACTGCCATTACTATTTACATCCGCAGCCGCTAACTGCACGCCACTTAACACACTGATTTTTAATGTATGACGGTTTACACGCACCAAATCTGCAATTGTAATATTTCCATCACCACTAATATCTCCACGGACAACAATTTCCTTAGTCACAACCAATGCATCATTTACATAAACCGCAAGTTTATTTCCAGTCCCTACAACACCAGAATTCTCTGCCCCAGCTGCTGTAAGTACCTTTACAGTACAACCAGTTGCTTTAATACCTGTCAAGAAATCCGATACTTTTGTCTGTGGCAACACACCTGTTACATAAGTATCAATCTTATATACATCAGATACAAAGGAATAAACCGGCTCTTCTGGTACTTCCGCAGGTGCTTCACGAACCACAGTTAGAATATACGTATTCGTCTCTCCACTCTCTGACTTACAATTTATCTTGAACTCATTATTTCCCACCGCTAAGTTATATGTGCCTGTACCTGTTACAGTTGCCTTATCTACTACTGCTTCTGCAGAAACCGTAATCGACGTTACACCATTTTCAACAATCGCTGTATAAGTATTTTTTGCACCATCAAAGGTAGGTGTAAGTGCAATCCCACTTGCACTTAGACTCTTCAAATGATTATTTCTGTTTCCTGATACTGTAAACGCCACTGGCTCTGCAGGCATATTCTCATAAACCGGAATGCGGAAAACAAATGCTTGTTTTTTATCTGTATATGCTTTTGCAACAGATTTTGATTCTGATATGGCAGCCTCAACGTTTGTCATGTATTGGTGAGCATATAACCCACCTCTAGCAATTACATCGAATTTTTGGAAATACAAGGTATCTTGTCCTACACCAATATAATTCTTGGCAAGGAATTGCGCACCACCCAACAATGCTTTATATCTAGTATCCCATCCTTGCTCTTTGGCATGTCCCAAACCTTTTATAATAAAGGTATCTCCTGTTCCATAGGTCTGCACATTAAAATAATTATAATATCCTTCATATCCTGGATACACGCCCGAAATCATACTACTGGTTCCATTAACCCCTTGCTCCTGGCGCACACGAGAAGCCAAATGATATGGGCTCACACCCGAAGTCTGTCCGATAGACATAAATGCATTCGCATAATTTAATGTGGTATTCTCAGGATCACCATTTGGCACATCATTCACCATAAAAGTGCCTTTTAAAATCGCATTTACACCATTTACATTATGAGCAGAACTAAAGCTTAAACTTTCAAACATAAAGATGTTCGTTGTATTTAAAAAATTACGCGGATCCATACAATATGCAATATAATCTGGATGTGCACTGTACCAGCCATCTGTATCACGATTTAACCAGGTATTCTCTTTCCAGTCATATTCCCCATCTACATATGATTTTTTTGCATCATCTGCATTTTTAGAGACAAGGTTGGTTCCAGGTATTGACTCGTTGTCCATAACCTCTTTCCAAGTTAATCCCGTCTTCACTGGTTCAAATACCCAATCCGGATACAGTTCATGAAGAACCGCAAGATTATGTATATAACTCTCTGGGAAACCTACACGACGTAGATAGTCTTCATAAGCTTCATCTGTTTCAATATCTGGAAGTTCTTCTTTTATATATGTACCAGACATCCAGCCAATATAAGTCACATCCACGCCTTCGGCATTCTTCACAACAGCACGAACGCGGTACCATAATTTACCCGTACTCAAAGTTCTAGTATCTAGCAGTTCTACCTTATGTCCTTTATTAAGCGCAATCAAAATTGTAGTATTTGTCGTGCCTGGCTCATCACGTAATTTAACATCATTTCCAGTTACAAGACCGCCTGCGAATAATGTCATATCCTTATCTAGAACAACATTTTCTGCAAGGCAATACGAGGTTTCTTCACCACCCGAACGAAGGGTATACGTAATCTTGTACCACAACACTCCCTCTGCATCTTTGACCTCATCTACAACAGTAACAGGTTTACCATACTCAAAATAGCGAACATGTTCCGCTGTTTTAGAGGCTTCTTTAAATGTCTCAACCAACGCATTTTTATCCATTGAGTAAACCATACCTGTCTGTGACTCATAGGCAAATGTTATCATATGCCCAGTTCCAATCACCCCTAACAGAGTTGCCGCAACAAGCACTATAGCTATTATCTTATGTACCTTTGTTTTCAAAGCGAACTTCATGTATATCCTCATCTTTCTACTACAAATTACACACTTTCCCAAATTAGAAAATATTCCAACATAATTATACAAAGCAATTCTTTTATCGTCAATCAAAATGTAGTATTTTCCAAGGATTCCCTTCTATATTTTGTATTCTAGACAATATGAATGTCAAATAATCCACACACAAGGAGGATTACCCCCGTTGTCTCCATAAGCGCCATTCCTAATGTAATCATCGCTCTTTCGAAATCAATTTTTTGTAAATTAACTTTTAAAGTCTGCATACCATTCTCCTTATCAATCTGCGTGCCATACTTGTTTCTTTGATTGACTAGAAGATATCACTGCAACCGTCCGTTAAATCGTACAGAAAACGGCCATTGTTGGTGTAAATAGGATTATCTATTCCAACAATAGCCGTTTGAATTACTTAAATGTATATTGAATTGTCACATCATTGCCACACACCGATATCTTAGCGGTACTTCCACATATAATTGGCATAGATGGAGCCAAATGCCCCAAGTCCAAATCCATAATAATTGGCACATTGTATTCTGCAAGCACATCGGTGACTGCACGATACTGGTCGATACCGAAGGCTTCTTCTCCGAAACAAAGCGGGCGTCCAATTAAAAATCCCTTCAAATGTTCAAACCAGCCTGCCTGCTTCATCTGCCAGATTGCTCGACGAATGCCCATAAGGTTTAAATCACAAGACTCCATAAACCAAATGAACCCATCCTCTTTATATTTCTCATTAAATGATTTCACTTTGTCGTATGGTGTGCCTGGGTACATCTGTAAGATATCCATACATCCTCCGATAAGACGTCCCTCTATTTGAAGCGTCTCTGATGCATCCTTTATCGGTTCTACAACACCATTTTCACAAATATATTTTCGAAGGATAACCGGCTCGGTTACATTATATGGCAAAAGAGGATTTTCCTCATTCTTTAGTCCTTCCTTTTCCCATAATCCATATCCTCTTATGGTATCTGTCCTACCACAGAGCAAATCCCATGCATCCTGGATTGACGCATGCCAAGGTTCCATACCAAATGATGCTGCACATGGTCCATAAATTGCTGCGGTATCCATTACAATTGCCGACAAAAAGGTAAAATTGGTATTATCAGAAAAACCCATATACCACTTTGGTGTCGCCTGCTGCATACGCTCAAAATCCATGTACGGAACTACCTCACACATGAGCTCGCCGCCACCGCAGGAAATAATTGCATCATTCTCATTGGAACAATACCAGTCATTGATTTCCTGTCCACACAGCTTCGGATCATTGCTGATGCCTATACCATTAGAAGCAAAACAGTTCGGTCCTAAATGAATCTTATACCCCTGTTCCTCCCATTTGCGCAATGCATTTTTAAATGCAGTATGATATGGCTCAATTACACATCCAAAAGATGGTGCAACAAAACCAATACTGCCCTTTTCTTTCAAAAATTCTGGATATCTCATAATTTACACTCCTTCTCCATCAAAGGATGGAATAAAGCTTTCCTGCGCTACATCCTCTTCCTGAATATAACCATTTTCTATACCTATTTGAATCGCATAGTCAACATACTTTTCGTATATCTTTTTGTCTACCTTACGGTTTAGCTCTGGATATTTTTCCACATGCGCAAGTGGGGTATACTGACTCATCAAACTGATATACACCTGATTCCCATAGGTTTCATGTAAATAACGCACTATTTTCTTTGCATCTAAAAGCTGCCCCGGTAACAGAAGCTGGCGTATTATAACACCTTTTTGAACCAAATCCACGTCCTGTTCCTTGTTATAAACAAACTGTACCTTTGGTTGCTGACGTACCATTTCTGCAATTGCAGTTTTGGCCACTTCCGGATAATCTGCTGCATTAGAATATTTTGCCGCAAGCTGTGGACTCCAGTATTTAAAATCGGGCAGATAAACATCCACAATACCTTCTAACCGTCTCAGTGTATCCACTGTCTCATAGGCACTCGTATTATACACAATCGGAATCTTTAACCCCTGTCCTCTTGCACGCTCTACTGCTCCGACAATGTCTGGTACATATTGACCTGGCGTAACAAGATTGATATTGTTAGCACCTTTTTGCTGTAGTTCAAGAAATATTTCTGTCAATCGTTGCCTACTAATCTCTTTCCCAGCAAGTCCTTGGGCAATCTTCTGATTCTGACAGAACACACAGTGCATAGAACAGCCACTAAAGAACACGGTACCAGAGCCTTTACTACCACTAATACAGGATTCTTCCCAAAAGTGCAGTGCTGCACGAGCTACTTTAATTGTAGATGTAACTCCGCATACACCAGTCTGTCCATCTTCTCTATTCACTTGACATGCCCTAGGACACAACTGACAACTTGTATATGCTTGCTCCATCTTCTATTCACTCCAACTTGTTCTATCTGTCTTAGACAGTTGCAAACTGACTGTTATAAAGCATTGCATAAAAGCCCTCCTGCGCAAGCAGCTCCTCATGCGTGCCCTGTTCAACAATTTTACCTTCATTCATTACCAAAATCACGTCTGCCTCTCGAATCGTGGACAAACGATGAGCTACAATAAAACTGGTTCTGCCTTCCATCATGGAAAGAAATGCTTTCTGAATCTTTATCTCTGTTCGGGTGTCGATAGAGGAGGTCGCTTCGTCTAAAATCAACATTGGTGGCAAACACAACATGACTCTTGCAATACAAAGAAGCTGTTTCTGCCCCTGTGAGAGATTACCTCCATCTTCTGAAATAAGTGTATCATATCCATATGGCAGACGTTTGATAAAACCATGTGCATGCGCAGCTTTTGCTGCTGCAATCATCTCCTCATCTGTCGCATCCGGTTTTCCCATACAAATATTTTCACGAATAGTACCTTTCTTTAACCAGGTTTCCTGCAATACCATTCCATAATTGCTACGAAGACTCTTTCGTGTCATCTGTGTAATATCATGCAGAGACCCTTCTCCCAGAGAAATTTTCCCACTATTTACATCATAAAAACGCATAAGCAGGTTAATAAAGGTCGTCTTACCACAACCTGTCGGACCTACAATTGCCACTCTTTGTCCTGATTGCACCTGTAAATTGAAATCTTCAATCAGTTTTTTATCTGGCTGATAAGAAAAGCCTACATGTTCTATAGATACTCTTCCATCTGCTTTTTCTAACACATAAGCATCATCTGCATCTGGAAGTTCTGCTTCTTCTTCAATCAATTCAAAAATACGTGCCGCACATGCAAGTGCATTTTGAAGTTCAGTTATTACACCTGAAATCTCGTTAAATGGTTTAGTGTACTGGTTCGCATAAGTTAAAAAGCAGGACAACTGCCCAACTGTAATTCCACCTGTCACCGCAGATATTGCACCAAAAACACCTACCGCAGCATATACCAAGCTGTTTACAAATCGCGTGGATGGATTAACCAAACTAGAAAAGAATGTTGCATTTAATGAGTATTTTTGCAGACGCTCATTGATTTCTTCAAATTCCTCCTGCACTTCATCCTCGTGTGAAAACGCCTGTACAACTCTTTGATTTTCAATCATCTCATTGATAAGCGCAGTCTGTTCCCCTTTCGTCTTGGACTGAAGCTGGAACATGGAATAGGTTTTCTTCGCAATAAAACTAGCTACGAAAAGCGACACTGGAGTAAGCACCACGACCACTAATGTAATCTTAAAATCAAGCAACATCATAAAAACAAGTGTACCCACGATAGTCGCTACACCAGTAAACAACTGGGTAAACCCCATCAAAAGTCCTTCTGCAAAGGTATCCACATCTGCTATTACTCGACTTACGATATCTCCATGTGGATTGCTATCAATATAACGCAATGGAAGTCTTTCTAATTTCTGAAAAGCATCCTTTCGGATATCCATCACAATGTGATAGGTCATCTTGTTATTACACACGTTCATAACCCATTGTGCAATTGCACTTATCACAACTACCACAACCGCTTTCTTTACAATTTCCATAATCCCTTCAAAATCAACTACACCCTGTTGCACAATCAAATCAAGTGCGTTGCCAGTTAGAACAGGAAAATATAGTGTCATCGCAACAGTTACCATTGCAAGCAGGATGGAAATCACTAATAGTGGAATATATTTCTTCATATATCGAAGCACTTTAGATAAAGTCTTCATCTGAGATGTATTCTTATTCATTTCCACCCCTCCCTTCTTCCTGTTTGAACTGGGAGTCGTAAATCTCACGATATACTTCGCAATTAACTAAAAGCTCTGCATGCGTTCCCGTACCAACCATCTCTCCGTCTTCAAGCACAAGAATCTTATCTGCATGTGCAATGGACGAAGTTCTCTGTGATACAATAAAAATCGTTTTCGTTTCTGCAATTGTAGCAAGTGAAGCACGAAGTTTCGCGTCCGTAGCAAAATCCAGGGCAGAAGCGCTATCATCCAAAATCAAGATATCTGGATTTTTCACGAGTGCTCTGGCAATCGTAAGTCTTTGGCGCTGTCCTCCTGAAAGATTACGACCTCCCTGCTCAACAATATAATCTAAGCCTTCTTCTTTTTCTTTTACGACATCCGTGGCTTGTGCCAATGTAAGTGCATTCCAAAGTTCTTCCTTTGATGCGTCTGGATTGCCCCAACGAAGATTTTCCGCTATCGTTCCATGGAAAAGAACCGCCTTTTGTGGAACGATGCCAATCTTGTCGCGAAGCTGAGCTAACGAATATTCCTTAACATCTATTCCTGCTACTTTTACGAGACCGATTGTTACATCATAGAATCTTGGAATCAAGTTCACCAGTGTACTTTTTCCTGCACCTGTACCTCCAATGATACCTATTGTCTGTCCTTTTTCTGCGCTAAAAGAGATATTCTCTAATGCTGATTCACTACTTGCTCCATAGGCAAAAGATACATTTTCGAACTCTACCATAAGATCGTCATTTGCAGAATTGTTCCCCACATATTCTGCTACTCTAAGTGTATTCTCTGCGTCATTCTCTCTAATTGATGGCGTCTTCTCAAGAACATCCGCTACACGATTACCACACGCTACCGCTTTCGTAATCAATATAATAAGATTTGCGAGTTTTACAAGTTCCACCAAAATCTGAGACATATAATTTACAAGAGCCACTACTTCTCCCTGAGTAATGATTCCCTTAAACACCTGCCCAGCGCCAATCCAAATGATAATAAGTGTCGCTACGTTTACAATAATAAGCGTAACTGGATTCATTAATGCAGAAATACGGCCCACTAAAAGTTGAATATCCGTAAGCACTTCATTACTTTCGTTAAACTCCTGTATCTCCTCTTCTTCCTTGTTGAACGCACGAATCACACGAACCCCCGAGAGATTCTCCCGCGTCTTCCCAAGCACTCTGTCAAGAGCCGCCTGTACCTTTTTATACAAAGGCATAGTAACAAGCATAACGCCAAATACAACCACAGACAAAAGCGGAATCGCTACTACAAAGACAAGTGCCGCCTTCACATTCACAGTAAATGCCATTATCATAGCGCCAAATACCACAAATGGCGAACGCATAAATAGGCGAAGCACCATATTTACACCAGACTGTAGCTGATTCACATCACTTGTCATACGTGTAATAAGAGTAGAGGTTCCGATTTCATCTAAATCTGCATACGAAAGCTTTTGGATATGAGCAAACAAAGCACTACGGAGCTTTGTTGCAAAGCCTACCGCTGCTTTTGCAGCAAAAAACTGAGCGCTGATTGCACATACTAAACCAATCACCGCCAGCAGAATCAAAATCCCGCATCGTCCCAATATATACTCTGTATCACGGTTTCCGATACCAATGTCAATTATCTGAGCTACCACCAAAGGGACTATGAGCTCGAAAATTGCTTCCAGCATCTTAAAAAGCGGTGCGATAACAGATTCTTTCTTATAGTCTTTTAAAAAACTTAATATTTTTCTCATAACAAAAAGAAGAGGTCATCCATATTGGTGACCCCTTTTCCTCTCATTTTAAATTACTGAGCGTCTTCTGGTTTTTCAACCATAGCTACTGCACCCTTCTGCATTGGGATACGGCAGTTTCTGTTGTTACCGAATTCAACGATAACTGTATCATCTGTAATATCGATGATTGTACCATAGAAGCCACTTGTTGTAAGTACTGTATCACCTACTGCTAATTCGTTTAACATAAGAGCTTTTTTCTTCTCTTCCTTCTGCTGTGGACGAATCATAATGAAATACATAAATACAAACAATAAAATCATTGGTAAAAATGTTGAAAGTAACGCTTCACCTGTAGATGGTGTAGTTAATAAAATTGAATACATCAATTCTTCCTCCTAAATATAAACTCTGCAGAATATTATACTAGATATTTACAAATAGGGCAAGCACTAAATTAGATTAGGGGGCACTTTGTGCCCCCTAAAAACTAGATTTCATACCATTTGATTTCATTTGCTTCCATGTGAAGATCAAAGCTGCTTCCATCGCCACGATAAACTGTTGTATCTTGTGGTTCATAAGTATTATTTACTACACAATACTTGCCATTCTTTACGAATGCATGTACTTCTACGTTGAAGTTGCTACTGAACCATTTATGAAGCTCTGTTTCACCGTTTGCACTCCAAAGAATACTTCTATAAAGAATACGGCTGTTTTCAAAGCTGTATGGAAGACCGCTGATATAAACTGCACGACCATTTCCAAAGCTATTTACTGCCATCTGTACTTCTTTTTCACGCTGAACAAGAATTTCAGTGT
This sequence comes from Agathobacter sp., assembly GCA_045530745.1. Lineage (GTDB taxonomy): Bacteria > Bacillota > Clostridia > Lachnospirales > Lachnospiraceae > Roseburia. The sequence continues at coordinate 25,347 of JAZSCQ010000054.1, read as the reverse complement.
TTTCGTAAGCAAAAATATTCTTCTTTCCTTCACCAAAATCGACTGGTTTTGTTGTGTCTGCTAAGATAAAGTGATCTGGGTGCTCTTCCCAATTGTACTTATCGTAGTTTAATGTAAATCCTGTTTCTTTTTCTACACCAAGCACATTTGCAAGCTGGAAGAAATGTCCCTGGAACTGATGTCCAGAAGGTTCACCAACGCCGATAAATCCACCACCATTGTAAACAAACTCGCGAATTGCTGCAGAAATTGTTGGATTTTCCCAGATTACTCCGCCAGTATGTGCTGTATCTGCATCACCTACGTTGATGATTACATCAATATCTTTTAAGATGCTAGCATCCTTTTCGATATCATCGAAAGAGATAAACTGAACATCAAATGGTGCACCACTTAAGGTTTCAATAATACCTGCATAGCTATAATTCTGCTTCTGATATAAAGCATGATGTACCATGTGGCAGCCCCATTTACGGATTTTGCCCCAGCTATTTAATACTGCAACTTTCTTAACGCAATATGGTGTAGTACCTTTTGCATTGTCATATAATTCACGGAATTCATCACATACAGATTCTACATATTCAATGAATTCTGGGAAATCTAACGCAAGTTTTAAATATCCGCCATATCCGATACGATCGATTGGTTTACGCAAAATTGCACGTCTTGCTGTTACCCAGTTCTCTTTTGCTTCTTTTACTGGATCTCCACCTTCGTAGAAGGTATCTGGGAAGAAGTATGGTAAAAATCTTCCTTCTGTGTATTTTACACCTTCAATATCAGAGATAAGACGAAGTGTAGAACCATTACCCACACTACCTACCACTGCATCTAAACCAATTGTTTTGAACTCTTCCATAAATGGTTCTGTTCCGATCCAATGGTCACCTAGGAACATCATGGCTTCCTTACCGCATTCATGTGTGAGGTCTACCATTTCTTTAGCAAGAGCAGCCACTTCACGTCTCTGGAATGCCTGGAAGTCCTTGAATTCCTTGCTAGGTACGCGATACTGATTGTTATAATATCCTTGATCGATGATATATTCTGGGCGGAATTTGTATCCTACCTCTTTTTCGAACTGTTCCAAAATATATGGAGAAACAGATGCAGAATATCCATACCAATCTACATATCTTTCTCTCTTCAACTCATCGAACATCAGTGTAAACTGATGAAAGAATGTTGTATAACGAATTACATTTACATATGGATGTTCCTCACAGAATTTGCGAAGTCTTTCCATGCTGTACTTACGAGTCTTTGGTTGACGAACGTCAAATGTAATTTGATGCTCAAAGTCTTTCCAGTCATTGGTTACTGCATTATACATATGTACCGGATCCCAAATAAGATAAGCCAAGAAGCTTACTGTATATTCATGAAACTTATCTGGATTTGCAATAACAACACAACCTGTCGCTTCGTCGTAGCTCCATCTATCAACAGATACTACTTCCCCTGTCGAACGATCTACTACTTCCCACCAGCGAGTAATATCATCTCTGGTATTTACCTGCATCAGTTCATCTGAAATCCCCTTCATCAAAGGAATTGACAACGTATCTTCTGTTGCAGTATAAAAACCTGTCATAATATAACACTGCTGCACTTCGTCTGGGTTTGCTTTTGCCCATTCGTTATCTTTTCTTGTTGTGTAATAGGTAGAATAAATTTTTGCCCCAACTTTAGTCAGTTCTTCTGGGAATTCTGTACCATCACAGTCACGAATTGCGTCCGCGCCCCATTTTTTTAAAACTTCTATTGTTTCTGGAACAATGTCCAAGTTTGTAGGAATCGTTACTCTTCCTGTTCTTTTTACTTGTTCACTCATACCTGCCTCCATTTATACATTTGTCCTTAGACGAAAAATTTCCTGGGAAAACATTCCCTGGAAATTCTTCGTTTTAGTTAATTATTATATTTTTTTACAATATCTGCCATGATATCCCATTTTGCTTCCATATCAGAAACCAGCTTAAACTGCGTGCGACAGCGATCTAAATTATGGCCCTCTCTGTGAACCTTAAAATAGGTATCTCCCTGCAAATAATCTGTAAGGAAACGCATTCCACATTCGAAGGTCATTGTCTTTGCTCCCATTGGAAGAAGTTCAATTTCCTTCTTAGTAAGCTTTCCACCACAGCCTTCTACAAATCCTTTCGTATAGAGTTCGAACAACTCCATATCGCACCATACTTTGTCTAAATCCTGCTCGTCTTCTGCTGCTGTACTTGCACCAAAACGAATCGAATCACCAAAGTCATTCATAGCAAGACCTGGCATTACAGTATCCAAATCGATAACACAGACTCCTTTTCGAGTAGTATTATCCATCATAATATTGTTTAATTTTGTATCGTTGTGAGTTACACGAAGGATTAATTCGCCTTTTTCAAGCATATCGCAGAAATAGTTTGCAATATTTTCTCTCTCTAACACGAAATTAATCTCATCTTTTACAGAAGCTGCACGTCCACAGATATCATCTGCTACAGCCTGTTTAAATACTGCAAATCTCGCTTTTGTATCATGAAAGCCCTTAATCGTCTCATGCAATGTCTCCGCAGGATAATCTGCCAAAAGTCTTTGGAAATTTCCAAATGCCACTGCACATTCATAAAAATCTTCTTTTTTCTCTACTTTGTCATAACTAGTAGCATCTACGACGAATACATATCCTCTCCAATAATCCCCCTTGGAGTCTACAAAGTACGACTTACCATCCTTTGCAGGAATTACATTCATCGTCTCTCTTTCTGGATCGCCACCATTTTCAATAATTATTTTACGCAGATAAGAAGTTACACCTTCAATATTTTCCATTAATTTCTCTGGCTCTTTGAAGATACTTTTATTCATTCTTTGTAAAATGTATCTAATTGTTTCTTTATCTTCTCCTTCAAAGACAAGTAAAAATGTGTCATTGATATGACCATTTCCCCAAGGCATATCTTCTACAAAAGTTCCTGTAAAACAAATATTATCAATCGCTTCTTTTATCTGCTCTGCTAAATTTATATTCATTTCTTCTCCCCCATAACCTTTGCATATTCTCTAAGAGATTAACCCTTGATACCGCCTGTTACACCACCAATAATCTTTTCTGATAAGAACAGATAAAGAATAAATGTTGGTAAGAATACAATAACTACGGCAGCAAACATACCAGACCAGTCACCTGTATACTTCATAGAGTTAATCATACCATACAAACCTACTGCTACAGGTTTGGTCTCATTTCTACTTGCCATGATAAGTGAAATAAAATATTCATTCCAAATATTGATGAAGTTGAAAATAGTTACTGTAACCAAACCAGACTGAGCCATTGGGAACATAATCTGCCAGAACGTCTTGGTTGGAGGGCAGCCATCAATCGCTGCAGCTTCTTCATAAGTTCTAGAAATGTTCGCAAAAAATGTAGTCAGGAAAATTGTTGTATATGGTACGTTGATACCTATATACAAGAGAACTAACACAACTTTATTGCTGTTTACATCCTGTAACACGCCCAGCTGAGAAATCAAACCAAATAATGGTAAAATAATCATAATAACAGGAATACCCATCGCACTGGCAAAACCTGTCTGGATTAATTTGTTTCCAAGGAATGTGTATCGCGCAAGCACATAAGCCGCTGGTGCGCAAACAACAATTAATGCAACACATGATACAATAGAATATATCAAGGAATTCATAAAGAATTCTGATACATTGGAGTATGTCCATGCCTTAACATAGTTCTCAAAATGAAGTCCTGTTGGAAGCTTTGTTGCATCTCCTGCAAAAATTTCCTGTGTAGTAGAAAAACTTGCACATACTACCCATCCTAATAATACAAAGGTAAAAACTACCCATGCAGTTACAATAATGTATCCAGGAAGGAGTTTTGCTTCTTTTTTCCAGTTAATGGATGCGAATTTATTTTTTAATGTTTTCATCACAATATCCTCCTTCTCTTAGAATTCTAAATCATCATCTTTGAGTAATACATTACTCAATGTAAATACGATTACAACACAAAGACTTAATACAACGCCTACAGCTGCTGCAAGTCCTGCATTACGTTCTGTCATAGTGTTACCTGCACCGAACATCTGCATATACATGTAAACCATTGGTGTAATGGTTGATGTCTCTGCCGTAACAGTTGAGAACAACTGTGACCATACGAAGAAGCCAACACAGCTTACACTCCACATAGTAACATTGGTCTTAAATACACCCTTTAATAAAGGAAGTGTAATATAGCGGAACTGATGGATTTTGTGTGCACCATCAATATATGCTGCTTCGTAATAATCTGGGCTGATACGCTCAATACCACTAGTCCAGATTAACATATGATAACCAACCATACCAAAACAGTATGCAATGAGCAACGCCATGAACTTATGATCACCATCTGTCCATGGTATATTTGCCAAAGCATCTAAGCCTAATGCACTAAACATCGTTTTAAACAAACCATACTGTGGATTATAAACGTACTGAAGCCACATAGTTGCTAATGCAACAGCACTTACAATGTTTGGTAAATAAATAACAGCTCTAAAAAACTTTTTAAAACGAATACCACTTGTAATTATAACACCAAATAAGAGGGATAAGCCTAAAACAATAATACCACCATATAACCAAATCTTTCCTAAGTTGCCCATAGCAGTTCGAAACAGCGAGGTAGACAATAATTTGACATAGTTTTCAATTCCAACAAATTGCCAATCTGCTAAGGCATCTGTTACACCTTCAATTTTAAAGAACGTCATGAGTGCGGTTCTTGCAATCGGATATACAAAAATAACCAGAAAGAAAAGTACTGCTGGTGCTAGGAATAACACGATCATACCTTTATTTTTCTTCATTCCGTTTCTCCTTTCTAGTATATACTTAAAGCAAAATATGGTGGCAGCCATAAGAGGTGCCACCATACTTTTCAACTATTAAATTTATTTTTTATTTGCTAGCATCCTGCATAGCTTTTACAAACTGTTCAGCATTAATTGTTCCTGCCATCAATTTGATGAAGTTTTCTTTAATAACTGGAGTCATATCTGCATTTGATTCAACGCCTACTGCCCAAGAGAATCTTGTAGTAGAAGCTTCAATTACAGGTTTTGTACAGCTTACTAATGCTGGCCATTCTGTGTTTGTTGTATCAGCTGGAATACCGATAGACATTTCAGCTAATTTAGCATCATATGTGCCTTTTGTGATGTATTCGATTAACTCAAATGCTTCTTTTGACATCTGAGAATCTTTGTTAATAGCAAATACCTGTGCACCATAGTTGTTTGCTTCAATACCTGTAGGTTTAGCACCTTCGATATTTGTCTGGCATGGATTTAATGCTGGATATGCGAAGCATCCCCACTGGAAATCTGGGCCAGCTGTAGCTTTAACTTCATTTGGTAACCAAGAACCGTTTAAGTACATAGCAACCTGTCCGCCTGCAAGTTCAACGTTCTGTCCGTTTGGCCATACGTTTGTGCCAACGTTCTGAGAATAGTAACCTTTAGATGCTAAGTATTCAATATCTTTTGCCATCTGAAGAACTGCTGGGTCATCCCATAATCCTTCTTTAACAATCTTTGTAACGCCAGCTTCGCCAACGTATCTTCCTAAGTGGTAACCAATTACACATGTAGCATAAGCATCATCCATTGTCATAGGTGTGATACCAGCTGCTTTTAATTTTTCACATACTGTTAAGAATTCATCCCATGTCTTTGGAGCTTCTGTAATGCCAGCCTGAGCAAATAATTTAGCATTGTAGAAGAATCCGAATACGTTTGGCTGATATGGAATAGATTTTAATGTGCCGCCACCTGCTTCTCTACAAGCTGCGATAAGACCAGCATTAGCTGTTGCTTCGTAGTTGTTTTCTTTTGCAAGTGTTTCTAAGTCCATTAAATATTTGCCCCATGCTGTGTTTACACGGTCAATATCTTCATCGAACAAGTCAATCTTTGTACCGTTATCAAGTGCTGGCTGAAGACCTTCACGGATACCTGTACGTCCTTTGAACTGTAAGTCTACATTAACGCCTGTTTCTTTTTCATAAGCGTCAACTGCAGCCTGGATAGCCTGTCCCTGTGGTTCTGTAGCTTCCCACATTGACCAGTAAACAAGTGTCTTGCCTTCGTCTTCTCCGCCACCGCCACAAGCTGTGAGCATAGAAACGATCATTGTTGCACACAAAAGTATGCTGAAAATTCTCTTTTTCATTTTGTTTTCCCCCTTATTTTTTTTTACGATATTAGGTATTTCTAGTATAGCATTTTTACAAAGCTATTCAACCAAAATCTTGCTATATTTTTTAGAAATCTTGCGTTTTAGTTATTTTCGTATCATTTACATATTTTTTCGCAAATTTTCTGTGCACTTTTACCATATTTATGGTATAATTATCCTGTAATTTATAGTTGAACGATTACTTACGGAGGAAACTGCCATGGGACAGGACGCAAATCACTACTCCCAAACCTTCAATCCAGTTACTATCAAAAAGGCCAAACTGCTTTATGCTAGTGCATCACACTACAACGCCAACTGGCACAGCAACCTGCATACCCACTATTGTTCAGAGCTTTTTTATGTAACAGAAGGAGAAGGGCATCTTCAAATAGGAAATGAAACATTCCCGATAATGAATGGAGACCTAATTATTATCAGTCCAAATGTTAAACACACGGAAATTAGTGATACTGCTCATCCTCTCTCTTATCTTGTCATCGGCATTGAGGATATTGAACTGGCCTCCATAGACGAAGGCGAGGATATTCATTTTCGTATACTCAACACAAAGGATACTAAGGATTCGATTCGATTCTATTTTCAGCAAATAATCGATGAATACAACCATAAATCCAGTGAAAGCGAGCTCATGTGTAAAAATCTATTGGAAAACCTGCTTATTCTTCTAAGCCGACAGATAGATTTCACAGTTGCACTTACACCAATTATGAAAAGAAGTGCGCTTCTTTGCATTGATATCCGTCAATACATCGACAACCACTTCCGCGAAAACATCACACTGGACCTACTAGCAGAGCGTGCGCATGTAAGCAAATATCATATGGTTCATGTTTTTACAGAAGAATATGGAATCTCACCTATCAATTACCTAATATTGCGACGCGTAGAAGAGGGAAAGAAATTGCTTAAAACCACAGACCACTCCCTATCCTTAATCAGTCGAACACTTGGATTTTCTTCACCTAGTTATTTCTCACAGGTTTTCAAAAAACATACAGGAGATACCCCTATGGAATATCGTCAAAAGAGCCGCAAATAACTGCGGCTCTTTTGTTTTATCTTATTTGTATTTTGATACAATTTCCTGCATAGTTTCCCATTTATCTTCCATATCTGAAACTAATTTAAACTGATTTCTCGCTCTATCTAAGTTATGTTCTAGACGGCTTGTCTTAAAATAGACATCTCCCTGAAGATAGTCTGTAAGAAAACGCATGCCACATTCGAATGTCATGATTTTAGCTCCCATTGGAAGAAGATCGATTTCTTTTTCAGTCAAATCTGCTCCACATCCTGCAAGGAATCCCTTTGTATATGCTTTAAAAAGCTTCATATCACAGCTAACCTTCTTCAAATTTTTCTCATCCTCGGCCGCTGTATTGGCGCCAGAACGGATTGAATCACCAAAGTCATATGCCGCAAGGCCTGGCATTACTGTATCTAAGTCCACTACACATACACCTTTTCTAGTAATATTGTCCAGCATGATGTTATTTAGTTTAGTATCATTATGTGTTACTCGAATTGGAATTTCTTTTTTATCAATGAGTTCCATAAAAAAGCAAGCATCTGCTTCCCTTTCTAAGACAAATTGAATCTCATCCTGAACCTGAGAAGCTCTTCCCATAACGTCATCTTCTACCGCTTTTTTAAATCTTGCAAAACGGTCTCTTGTATCATGAAATTTCTCTATTGTCTCATACAATGTTTCTGCAGGATAATCTGAAAGCATACTCTGGAACCTTCCAAATAAATACCCACTCTCATAAAAATCGCTGGCTGACTCTGGCGAATCAAAACTTCTCGCATCTGTAATATAAGTATATGCGCGCCAGTATTCACCCTCTTCATCTATATAATAAGGTTCACCTGTCTTTGCAGGAATTACATTTAAAGTCTCGCGAAGTGGGTCCCCACCTGCATCCTCTATCTTCTTATATAAGAAGTCTGTGACATTCATAATATTCTCCATAAGCTCCACTGGCTTTGGAAATACATTCTTGTTCATTTTCTGAAGAATTATTTTGATACGTCCCATCTTCCCAATTTGATAAATTAGGATAAATGTATCATTGATGTGTCCATTTCCCCAGCGATTCACCTCAACCAAATCACCATAGAGTTCAAAATTCTTTGCAATCGCAATTACTTTTTTATTGGTTGCTTCTCTCATATCCTTTTCCCTCGTAGTTTATTTCTGTCCCTGTGACATATTGTAAAGTTTCTCTTCTTTGTATGCATGGAATCGTCCTGCATCTAAAGCATCACGAATCTCCTCCATCATGGTATTATAAAAATACAGATTATGCAATACACAAAGTCTCATACCCAGCATCTCTTTTGCCTTGAGCAAATGACGTATATATGCACGGCTATAGTGTTTACATGCTGGACACTGACATCCTTCTTCGATTGGACGCATATCCTTCTCATACTTTTGGTTAAAAAGGTTAATCTTGCCATGGTTGGTATACAAATGTCCATGTCGTCCATTTCTGGTAGGATATACGCAGTCAAAGAAGTCTATACCTCGTTCTACACCTTCTAAAATATTAGCAGGTGTACCTACTCCCATAAGATATGTTGGCTTGTTTTTTGGCAAATGCGGTACTGTCACATCCAAAATGTGATACATATCCTCATGAGATTCCCCAACAGCAAGTCCTCCTACTGCATAACCATCCAAATCCATCTCTGCAATACGTTTCGCATGCTCAATACGAATATCATCAAAAATAGCCCCCTGATTGATTCCGAAAAGAAGCTGTTCTTTGTTTACAGTATCTTCCAAGCTATTTAAACGAGCCATCTCCTTCTTACAACGTTCTAGCCAACGTGTAGTACGTGCAACTGAATCTTCTACATACTTACGCTCTGCCACGCTGGATGGGCATTCATCAAACGCCATTGCAATGGTAGAACCCAAATTAGACTGAATCTGCATGCTCTCTTCCGGTCCCATGAAAATCTTACGGCCATCAATGTGAGAATTAAAGTACACGCCTTCTTCTTTAATCTTGCGAAGTCCTGATAATGAGAATACCTGAAAACCTCCTGAATCTGTAAGAATAGGTCTGTCCCATACCATAAATTTGTGAAGACCACCTACCTCTTTGATCAATTTATCTCCAGTGCGCACATGTAAGTGATAGGTATTGGAAAGCTCTACCTGGCATTTCACATCTTTCAAATCCTGCGTAGATACCGCACCCTTAATTGCCGCAACTGTACCTACATTCATAAATACAGGGGTCTGGATGTCGCCATGCACAGTATGAAATACAGCGCGTTTTGCACGACCTTCTTCCTTTAACAATTCATATTTTGCCATATATATTCCTTTCAAACAATAATCCTTAATACTATCTAAATTCTACGTTTCTTGTATCAAATATACAACGACTCCACACGTTGTTTGACCTCGTCTTTTGTATATTGATACAAGAAACTTAGGTTATGGATATTATAAGAAATGTTTGGTTGAAACGTCAAGATATATATGGTAAATTAGAACATAATTAAGGAATAAAACATAGCAAAATGCTTTGTAAATAGAAAGTAGGTGTAATGTATGGCAGGTTCTACATTTGGAAAAAAATTTAAGGTAACCACCTGGGGAGAATCTCACGGAAAAGGAATTGGCGTGATTGTCGATGGCTGTCCTGCCGGTCTTCCTTTATGCGAAAATGATATACAAATATTTCTTAATCGTAGAAAACCAGGCCAATCCAAATTCACTACACCTAGAAAAGAAAACGATACGGTAGAAATCCTGTCAGGCGTATTCGAAGGAAAAACAACGGGAACTCCTATTTCCATGGTTGTATGGAACGAAAATCAGAAATCCAAGGATTACAACGACATCGCATCCTACTATCGTCCTGGACATGCAGACTATTCATTTGATGAAAAATATGGATTCCGTGACTACCGTGGTGGCGGACGTTCTTCTGGACGCGAAACCATCGGTCGTGTCGCTGCTGGTGCAATTGCTATTAAATTATTAAAACAGATGGGAATTACGTTTCTAACATATGCACAGTCTATTGGTCCAGTGAGTGTATCAAAGGAACGCTTTGATATACACGAAATCAATAAAAACAATCTCTATATGCCAGATGCAATTGCTGCATCGCAGGCAAGCGAATATTTAGAAATGTTAATGGTAGAAAAGAACTCCTGTGGCGGCATTATCTACTGCGAAGCAAATGGTCTTCCAGTTGGGCTGGGCGAACCCGTCTTTGACAAAATCGATGCAAACCTAGCAAAAGCAATGTTCTCGATCGGTGCTGTAAAAGGCTTTGAAATCGGTGATGGTTTTGGCGTAGCTACTGCTACTGGCTTGGAAAACAACGACTCTTTTGTAATGAATGGTGCCTCTCGTAAACCAGTAAAAACCACCAATCACTCTGGTGGAACACTCGGCGGTCTTACAGATGGTGCACCACTCACCATGCGAGTGGCAATTAAGCCGACCCCTTCTATTGCTGCACCACAGCATACTGTAAACAAGAGTGGCAAAGATATCGCTGTCGAAATCCATGGTCGACATGATCCTATTATCGTGCCTAGAGCCGTAGTCGTTGTAGAAGCAATGGCTGCGATTACAATTTTAGATGCTTTACTGGAAAACATGAGTAGTCGTTTAGATAAAATCGTAGACTTTTACAAAGGAGAATAATTATTTTGAAAGAATTGATGAAATCTAGCATAAAATTTGCGGTTATTCTTTTTGTAATACTTGCCGTATTAGGAACCGCTTCACTTTTGTGGGTTTTTCCATCTGCAAAAGTACTATTTTCAACACCATCGGAACTCTCGGATATCAACACTAGTACAGACCTTGATGGCAAGTATGTCAAAACCACCCTTTCGGACTTACAAGGATCTTACTATACATACTCCGTAAAAAAATCCACTTTCTATACACACGTTATGCCAATTGGCAACTCACAGTATATTGCTGTAAGAATATCTAATGTCGACGTGCCATTTGATAACCGTTTTTTTGAAAGTGGCGAAGAATTAATTGAAGATATCTCTGATGGTGCAATGCTTAGCACACATCAATATGTTGTTTCCGGCACCTTATATAGAATGGATGCAGAAGACGAAGCTCGCTACCAGGAATACATTGCTTCTGGCGCCCTTCCTGAGACCGACTCACAGACCTTTCTTCCTTACTATTTGGCTGTTTGTGATTATGGAAGCAACCACAACTCTACTACTATTTACTTATTTGGTTTTGTAGGAATCCTTTTGATTATCCTTGGACTTTGGGCACTTATTGCAGCACTCTTAGGCGCAAATCTCAAGCCTATCAAACAATACATTCGCAAATCTGCTTCTCCAGAAGCAACTACCAAGATAGTAGAAGATTTTCTTGCAAATGCACCTGTTTTATGTAATTTTCAATACGATGATAGATTTTTATGTTACCATCCATCTGGCAATGTACATTTCTTCAACGAGACAGAAAAACTCATCTGGGCATACAAGGTATCAGAGCGAACACATCATACTAAGCTAAATGACAAATTAGTGTTGCAGGATCATGGTGTACTCATCTACTTTACTGATGGAAAAGTAAACCAATGCACATGTAACAATCAGGAAGAAGCGGATGAAATGCTTGCAGTTATAGAAGACTTGTGTCCAAAAGCAGTTGTTGGCTATGCTGTTGAGTTAGAAGAAATTATGGATAAAAATCTGGATGCATTTTTAAAAATGACATACTATTCTACGAAAGACATATAATATATCATAAAAGAACGTCATCCCCTAAATGAATTATATTAGAAAGGCGACCACAAGTTAGTTAGGCACCTATACAAAATTTATGCCTACCCAGATGTTCAAGTACAGGGTAGGCATTTATACGTTCACTTATTATATTTCTTCTAGATATTTCTTCATAGCATAAACTAGATATGTGATATTCTCTTCTCGACACTTTGTATCGAATGGTGTATGTATTCTTGCTACATATCTTCCTATTGGAGATTTCCGAACTGCGCAGACACCCACGCCTTTTGCAAAGTGCATCTGGTCAGATGCAAACATCATCGGCTTCATATTTCTAATCAAAAGCTCCACATCATGTTCAGACTCACATTCCCTTAAAACTTCTAGCAGCCGGATATAGTCTTGATCTTTTCGAGCATCCTTTTTCGAAAGAAAAAGAATCTCTTTGCCATCTCCCACACAATCAAAATTGATAAGAAGCTTTCCTTTTACATCATTTTTATGCATCTTATAGAAAAATTCAGATCCCAGCAAGCCTTTTTCTTCGTTATCAAAATATACCACACAAACCTTGCTTCTTACTTCTTCCGGCACCCCTTCCAAAATGCGTGTTATCGTGATTGTTCCAGAAGTATTGTCATTCGCTGTATGGTTATTTCTAAATCCAAATAATAGATGGAACAAAAATACGTATAAGAATACCAAAAATGCCACATAAGCAATTGCGCCATCTTGTGTAACAAGCATCGCTATCAAACCAACTGCCAGTGCCATCGCAAACATCAAAATCACAAGGACAATCTGTGAAATAATAAACAACACTGGATTTGTCGGAGACATAAAATTTGGAAATGGTAGCATTGCACAAGTGTCATAATGCGCACCTAAGATAATCTTCGCTTCCTTTGGATTTCCTACTACAATGTTGCGAGAAAGAAAAAGACCTTTTCCTTTTTCTTCCACTACAATATCCTTTTGGGCATCATAACCAGCCGCAGAAAGACGCGCTTTGATATATTCAATAAAGCGTGTCTTCTCTGGGTTTGATTTTCGAATTTCGTATTGTTCTAAAATAATGTCTTTCATACTTTTACTCTAACGCAATCTTCTCTTCTTCCTGACGTCTTAAAATATCATATTCATCCAATTCAATACCAAGGTCAAGGTAGAATACCTGCTGTGGATGTGGACAGGACTGCATCTGTTGTCCTTTTTCGTCAATCATACGTTTTACAGTTACAACGATGTTATCACCATTTGGCTTCATTACTTCGATTTCTTCACCAACTGAGAATTTGTTTCTCTGCTCGATGCGGTAAAGACCGTCTTCGTTCTTTGGTCCTACGAAGCCGAGGTAAGTATAACCTTTTTCGTATGTGTTGTTGTCATAAATCTGTGTTTCGTTAGTTGGTTTGTTATAGAAGAAACCTGTGGTAAACTGACGATAAGTACAGTTACTAATCTGGTCAAGATACCAAGGCATATTCTCCTGATATTTCTCTGGGGATTCCAGATAATCGTTAATCGCTTTACGATAGGTGCGGGCTACTGTAGCTACATAGAGTGCTGTCTTCATTCGACCCTCGATTTTGTAGCTATCGATACCAGCTTCGATTAAGTCTGGAATATGTTCAATCATACATAAATCTTTGGAGTTAAAGATGTATGTGCCACGTTCATTCTCATATACTGGGAAATATTCACCTGGACGTTTTTCTTCCATAACGGAGTATTTCCAGCGACATGGATGTGTGCAGGCACCTTTATTGGCATCTCTTCCTGTAAAAAAGTTGGAAAGTAAGCATCTGCCTGAATAGGAAATACACATTGCACCATGGATAAAGGTCTCAATATCCATATCCTCTGGAATGTTATCGCGGATTTCTCTAATTTCACGAAGAGAAAGCTCACGAGCTGTTACTACACGCTTTGCTCCCATCTGATACCAGAAATTAAAGGTTCCATAATTGGTATTGTTTGCCTGAGTACTAATGTGACGTTCGATATCTGGGCAAATTTCCTTTGCCAACATAAAAATGGCTGGGTCTGCGATGATAAGGCCGTCTGGTCTGTCAGGCTTCATATTGTTTAATTCTTCAAAGTATCTGCGTACGCCATCTAAGTCATAGTTATGTGCTAAGATGTTGGCGGTTACATATACTTTTACTCCATGATCGTGAGCAAATTTGATACCCTCTGCCATCTCTTCTGGTGAAAAGTTCTTCGCTTTGGCACGAAGACCAAATGCTTCCCCACCGATATATACTGCATCTGCACCAAAGATTACGGCAATTTTTAATACTTCCAGACTACTTGCTGGACATAATAATTCGATTTTTCTCATGAATTTCTCCTATTTAACTCTTGATAAAGGATGCTCTTTTAACGCTAACCGCGCTTAGAACTTACCGTTATGCCGTCTCCAATCGGCAACACAGCTGTCACCAAATCATCTCGATGCGTCAATTCGTATAAATATTCTCGCATTCTTTTATGGATGGTGCGGTTTCTTCTAGTTACCACAAAATGGGATTCTATAATATCTCCATCCTGCAACACATTATCAGATACCAGCACTCCATCTTTTTTTAAAAGGCGAATGATATCTGGCATGAAGTTGATATATTGCCCTTTTGCAGCATCCATAAATATCATATCAAAAGGCTCGTCAAGCGTTTTGAGTACTTCTGTAGCATCGCCTTCGATAAGAGTAATTTGCTTCTCTTTTCCCGCACGAATGAAATTCTCACGCGCAATTGGGATTCTCTTGTCATAATTTTCTATTGTAACAATCTCACATGGATATGGATTGTATTCTGCCATCAAAATTGCAGAAAAGCCAACCGCTGTACCGACCTCTAAAATACGTTTTGGTTTCTGCATCGCCAAAAGCAATTTTAAAAAGCTCTGCATTTCTTTCCGAATAATCGGAACATAGGAATCCAGAGCTTCTCTTTCTATGGTGTCGAGAACTTCCGTATTTCCACGGTCCAGTGAGTTGATATATGTTACCAGACGCTCGTCTACTACCACTGTTATTCACCTGTACTTTCTATTTCTTTTCCGTTTCGCTGCTCTCTGTTTCTTCAGAAGCTAACTCATCGTATTTCTCAGCCATAATAATAATCATATCCTTTGGAGTCATAGCTGTTGTTAGTCCATATGTACCCGGTACGATTTCTCCTGCATATGCAGATAGTTCGTATTGCAAAGAAAAAAGTGTTGCATCACGAATCAATCCCTTTTCCACCAAGAGCTCACCAATATCACTGGCTCCCATTGATTCTTCAATAGTTACCTCGACATATCTTCCAGGTTTTTCATCTATCGCGCTTTCTGTAAATACACGATATCCAAAGTCATAGGCTGTAAAGCTGACCTTCATCGTGCCATACACAATAAGAAGTGCGAGCATGATGACAAATGCCACCTTTACGCCTCTGTAAATTACTTTGTTAATATCCATCTAGTACTCCTATACTTCCATGATAATTGGTAAAATCATAGGACGACGCTTTGTCTCCTTCCATACAAATTCACCAACTACATCCTTTACTTCTGTTTTTATCTTGCTCCAGTCTGTAACACGACGATCCATGATATGCTCCATCTTCTCGTCTACCACTCTTTGCATTTCATCCATAAGTGCTTCTGAATTACGCACATATACGAAACCTCTAGAAACAATGTCTGGACCATCTAATACAAGACCCGTTACGCTGTCAAGTGTCATAACGATAATGATGATACCATCATCTGCCATACGCTGTCTGTCTCGGATAACGATATTACCTACATCACCAACACCATTACCATCCACCATGATATTACCTACGGTAACGCGTCCCGTTACTTCTGCGCTCTCTCCATCGAGTTCTAATACATCCCCAGAAGTAAGAATCTTGATATTTTCTTTATCAAAACCAAGTTCTTCTGCAATCTTAGCCTGAGCAACGAGATGTTTATACTCTCCATGCACCGGGATACTATACTTCGGATTTACAAGAGAGTAAATAAGTTTAATATCTTCACGACAAGCATGACCAGATACATGCACATCCTGGAAAATAACATCTGCACCTTTTTTCATCAGTTCATTGATAACACCAGTAACTGATTTCTCGTTACCTGGAATTGGGGATGAACTAAATACAATCAAATCGTTTGGCTTGATTGTAATCTTGCGATGCGTGCTGTTGGCCATACGAGAAAGGGCTGCCATCGACTCTCCCTGGCTTCCGGTAGTAATAATAACGGTTTGCTCATCTGGATAATTACGAAGCATTTCACCTTCGATTAAAATATTTTCTGGTAAAGATAAATAGCCTAACTTCGCAGCAATATCAATGGTATTTACCATACTGCGTCCTTCAATTGCAACCTTACGACCGAACTTCTCAGCTGAGTTGATAATCTGCTGAACACGGTCTACATTGGATGCAAAAGTTGCTATAATAATTCTCTGACGTCTATGGTCATCAAAAATCTTGTCTAGTACTGCACCAACACTCTTTTCAGACTGGGTAAAACCAGAACGTTCTGCATTTGTGCTGTCACACATAAGTGCCAAAACGCCCTTTTTACCAATTTCTCCAAAACGTGCCAAGTCAATCGCATCTCCATAAACTGGAGTATAGTCCACCTTAAAGTCACCCGTATGCACCACAATACCTGCTGGTGAATAAATCGCAAGTGCAGCCGCATCCTGAATGCTATGGTTCGTACGGATAAATTCCACTCGGAAGCATCCGATATTAATATGCTGTCCATATTTTACGACCTTACACTTTACTTTGCCGAGCATCTCATGCTCTTCCAATTTATTCTCAATGAGTCCCACTGTAAGCTTCGTCGCATAAATAGGCACATTGATATCACGAAGGATAAATGGAATCGCCCCAATATGGTCTTCATGTCCGTGTGTGATAAAAAAGCCTTTTACTTTGTCGATATTTTCCTTTAGGTATGTTACATCTGGAATAACCAAATCGATACCTAACATATCATTCTCTGGAAACGCCAAGCCACAATCCACAACAATAATACTGTCTTCGAATTCGAATGCAGTAATATTCATGCCGATTTGCTCCATACCGCCTAAAGGTATTATCTTTAGCTTGCTGTTTGAGTTTTCGTTCATAATTCCTCCTGCCGATCTAGTACTCGATATCTGTGTCCTCGTCGGTCAGCTCGTTGAATACTTTTGCAAGCGCCAAAAACTCCACTTCGTCTTCTACCACTTCGTAAAGTACTTCCTCGTTCTGGTCAACGACTTCCTTTAAAATATATGCATCTAATGTGCCGTCTTCTGCATCTTCGTATACCAATAAATACTTGGTCCCGTTCAATTGTGTTTCATCTTCTACTACAAATTCTACCACTTCCTGAGTTTCAGGGTCTGTAAATTTTACTTTTTCCATTTTACACCTCTTCTATACGTTTTAAACACTACAAAATGGACACTTTATTTTCTTTCAGTCAAATTACTTTGCCTGATTTGCAAGAAAATCCAAGTATCCCTGTAATATAAATATAGCCGCAATCTCATCTACATATTCTTTACGGTGTTCACGACGAATTCCCATTTCCATCATCGAATTATCCGCAGCCACCGTTGTAAGACGTTCATCCCAAAGAACCACTTCAAGTCCCGTACGCTTTTCTAACATCTCCTTGAATTCCTGAGTTCTTTCACAACGTTCGCCCTCTGTATTATTCATATTTTTAGGGTAGCCAAGCACAATCTTTTCAACATCGTACTCGCCTACCAGTTCATCGATTCTAGCCAAAGTCTGACGTAATTTAGTTGGAGCTTTTCTACGGATAATCTCTACTCCCTGCGCTGTAATAAGAAGCGGATCACTTACCGCTACCCCTACTGTCTTTGTACCAAAATCCAATCCTAAAATTCGCATAAATCACCTTGCCGGAATGTTATGCCCAGTCTTCGTTCTTAATATAGGCTCTTAAGATTTCTTCAACGACTTCGTCTCTTTCCACCTTCATAATCAGACTTCTTGCATTGTTGTGGTTGGTGATATAAGTTGGGTCACCTGACATAATATAGCCAACAATCTGATTAACAGGATTATAGCCTTTTTCTTTCATTGCCGCAAAGACAACTTTGAGAACGTCTTTTACCTGAAGTTCCGGTTCCTTTTCTACTCTAAAAAATTGTGTGTTGTTTAAATTCTGCATAATTTCACGCCCTTGCTTTTGTTCTTTATTTGCGAAGCCCTATATGTTTACATTGTAAACGAAACGAGCTAAAAATACAACCTTATTCCATAAGATATATTTCATCATTTATCATTTTCGTAAGTGTGCCATGCACGATTTTGTTATCAAGTAAAACATCCGAAATTTTTGCCACTTTCACATATTCCTTGGTGTAGCCTACATAATACTTGATTCCGTCAATTTCTGCTTCTTCTTCGAAAAGCACTTCCTCCTGTTTACCCACATAATATCCACGGAATTTTCGAGACATTTTCTCACCTAATGCAATCAGTTCAGCGCTACGAACCTTCTTAATATTTTCTGGCACCTGGTCCTTCATAGCGGCAGCTCTTGTCCCCTGACGTTTGGAATACTGGAATATGTGCATTTCATAGAAATGTATTTTCTCAAGAAATGCCTTTGTAATGGTAAACTCTTCTTCCGTTTCTCCTGGAAATCCCACAATAACATCCGTTGTAATCGCAGGATGTGTAAAATACTTACGAAGAATATTGCAACCCGTTTCATATTCCTCTGCCGTATATTTGCGGTTCATACGCTGTAAGGTTGCATCACATCCACTCTGCAAAGAAAGGTGGAAATGTGGACAAACCTTCTCTAATTTACTAAGCTCGGATGCAAATTCTTCTGTCACTACCTTTGGCTCTAAAGAACCTAAACGGATACGACGAATCCCTTCTACCTTATGAATCTCCTGAATCAGATGCAGGAGACTTTCTCCCGTCTCGATTCCGTAGGAACTTAAATGAATTCCTGTAAGCACAACTTCCTGATACCCATTCTCTGCAAGTCTTGTGACTTCTTCTAACACAGACTCCATGTTACGACTTCTAACACGGCCGCGGGCATAAGGAATAATGCAATAACTACAAAACTGATTGCATCCGTCCTGCACCTTAATGAACGCTCTTGTGTGCTCAGATGGCTTATCTAAATAAAGCTCTTCGAATTCCTGTTTCCTATCATTGATATCTAAGACTGCATCAATTTTACCGTGGTCACGGAAAAACTCATCTAACTTAGAAACCAACTCATGCTTTCTGTTATTACCAATAATAATGTCAATTGCTTCATCTACTGCCGCTTCCTGCTCCTTGGTCTGCACATAACAGCCTGCTGCTACTACCACTGCCTCTGGATTTAATTTTTTGGCACGGTGAAGCATTTGGCGTGATTTGCGGTCTGCCATGTTTGTTACTGAACAGGTATTAATGACATAGACATCAGCTTTATCCCCAAAAGAAACGATTTCATACCCTGCAGATTCCAACATCTGCTGCATCGCTTCTGTCTCGTATGCATTTACTTTACAACCTAAATTGTGTAATGCTGCTTTTTTCATTCCAATTCCTATCTTTCTTATTTTTGTGCAATTAGTACAAAAAGGCATTTATTCTTTTATGCTTTTTGTTTCATACATAGTTGACTTTTCCAAAAAAAACCATTAGTATCTTAGTTGTTAAGATGCTAAATATTTTGAGGGAGGTACAAAATGAAAACAGTACAGATTTCATTAAACTCTATTGGAAAAGTAAAATCTTTTGTAAATGCTATCAATCAGTTCGAATTCGAGTTCGACTTAATTTCTGGAAGATATGTTATTGATGCAAAATCAATCATGGGTATCTTCAGTCTAGATTTATCAAAACCTATCGACCTTTCCATTCACACCGATGAAAACATCGACGACATCATGGAAGTGTTGAAACCTTATCTTGTAGAATAGAGTTTAGTAAGTCGCCGCAAAAGCGGCGACTTTTTATTACTCAGCTTCTACTGTGATTACTTCTGTTGTTTTGATGGCTGTCGCCATAAGTTCGTCAATCTTCTCTGCAAGTTTTAATTCTGATTTTCTAATATATTCCACATTTGGTTTTGTAACTGGATGCTTTGCCACGAAAATAGTACAACAATCTTCGTATGGCAAAATAGAGGTTTCGTAAGTGTCGATTTTCTCAGCAATAGTTACGATATCCTGTTTATCCATAGCGATAAGAGGACGGTATACTGGCAATGTACATACATCATTTGTCGCAGCAAGGGAATGCATTGTCTGACTTGCCACCTGTCCGATGCTTTCACCTGTGATAAGACCTAAGCATTTGCTTTGTTTTGCGAAGTGCTCTGCAATCTTCATCATGTAACGACGCATAATGATGGTAAGCTCTTCGTGAGGACACTTCTCATAAATGTATAACTGAATGTCTGTAAAGTTTACGATATTAAGCTTGATTGGTCCTGTGTATGCAGCTACTTTTTTCGCTAAATCGATAACCTTCTGTTTTGCACGTTCGCTTGTGTAAGGTGGCGCATGGAAGTAAGTTGCTTCGATGGTTACTCCACGTTTTGAAATCATATATCCAGCTACTGGACTGTCGATACCACCAGAAAGTAAAAGCATAGCCTTGCCTGCTGTTCCAAGTGGCATACCACCTGGTCCTGGAATCTCAGTTGAATAGATATTAATCTGTGGACGAATCTCAATATTTACCATTACCTGTGGATTGTGCACATCTACCTTAGTTTCTGGGAAAGCTTCAAGGATTCTTCCACCTACCTCTGCATTGATTTCCATCGACTGCATTGGATAATTCTTTCTAGCTCGACGCGCATTCACCTTAAAAGTAAAGTTTTTGTCTGGATATGCTTCGTCGATATGCTTGATTACATCTTCGCAAAGTGCTTCAAATCCGTTGTCTTCTACTAAAAGAACTGGGCAAATGCCTACAATACCAAACACTCTCTGTAATGCAGCTACGGTTTCTTCGTAGTCATATTCTCCCTCTGTTTCTACATAGATACGACCATTTTCTTTGCGCACTGTAAAATTGCCATCTACAGTCTTTAGCTGGTAACGAATATTTCTTACCAATGCATCTTCAAAAATGTATCTGTTTTTCCCTTTGATTGCGATTTCTGCATATTTAATTAAAAATGCTGTATACATTGTTTTCTCCTTTTTATGTTCTGCTCTAGTGGCGGGTATATTTCTGTAGCATTGGAATGGTCTGACGCATCACTTCTAATGCGTAATCCAACTCCTCTTTTGTCGTGTGAATTGAAAAACTAAATCGTACTGTAGAGTCTAAAAGCTCTTTCTTTAATCCAATACTCTGTAGCGTACTGCTAATAGCAGGTTTGTTGGATGCACATGCACTTCCTGCCGACACATAAATATTTCTATCCTCGAGAGTATGCAAAATTACTTCTGCTCTTACCCCTTCAATACTCGCACTGACAATATGTGGCGCACTGTCATGATCTTTTTTGCCATTGACTGACACACCATCTAATTTCTCTACCTCTTCAATAAAATAGTCTCTTAAAGCAAAAAGATGCTCACGATTCTGTTCCAGATTCTGGTACATTTCCTCCGATGCAACTGCAAGTCCTGCGATCGCCGGTACATTTTCTGTACCTGAACGCATACCCTTCTGCTGTCCTCCACCATGAATAAGCGGTTTTACCTTGGTTTTATCCTTAATAAAAAGGAAACCACTTCCCTTTGGTCCATGAATCTTGTGCCCACTTACGGAGAGCATGTCCACATTCCATTTCTTAGGGAAGATTGCCATCTTCCCATATGATTGAATGGCATCCACATGGAAAAGACACTTCGGATTTGCCGCCTTTATCACTTTACCAGCCTCTTCTATCGGCTGTAATGCCCCGATTTCGTTATTTACATGCATAATGGAAACCAGAATTGTATCTGGACGGATAGATTCTCTTAATTCCTCCAGCTTAATCTGTCCATATTCATCCACACTGAGGTAGGTCACTTCAAATCCATTCTCGGACAACCAAACAAACGGATTAGTTACTGATGCATGTTCAATGGATGTAGTAATTACATGCATACCTGCACGTTTATTGGCAAGGGCACTCCCTATAATGGCAAGGTTATTGGATTCCGTTCCACCTGAAGTGAAAACAAGCTCCTTCTCCTCTACCTTTAAAGTCTTTGCAATTTTCTTTTTTGCTTCAGTAATATATTTTTCCGCAATTACACCCTTCATGTGCATGGATGATGGATTCCCATAATCCTGTGTTAAGAGCTCTACCATTTTCTCTGTTGCTGCTTTGCTACAGCTGGTAGTGGCGGAATTATCTAAGTAAGCTTCCATAAACTCAAGCTACTCCTTTTCTATCTTCTAAATCTCATATTTATTCGTCAAGGCAAAAAATTAACATGGATAGAGTCGCAAGCCCCGCTGTCTCTGTACGCAAGATACGTCTGCCAAGAGAAATTCGATGAGACTTTTCCTCTAATGCCTGTAAATATCCCTCACCCTTATTGGTTGGGCAAATCCCTTCAATTTCTTCTGGTGAAAATCCACCTTCTGGACCAATAAAGATAGCAATACTCTGTCCTGGCTGTATTCCTTTTATCACCTCGCGGGTAGTTTCCATGCCACGCTCACATTCATATGGCACAAGCACAACATCCAATTCTGCAGCTTTTTTCATAGCTTCTTTCCAAGAAAGTGGCATCTGTATTTCTGGAATCAAAGTACGTTTGGACTGCTTGGCTGCACTTTCAGAAATTGCCTGCCAACGTTTTACTTTGTTGCCAGCTTTTTTATCGTCCAGCTTCACCACACAATTTTTCATAGCAACTGGGATGATCTCATATACCCCAAGCTCTACTGCTTTTTGGATAATAAGCTCCATCTTATCGCCCTTAGGTAGTCCCTGAAACAGATAGATGCGGTTGGTAAGCTCTGTACCCTTTTCATCTTCGCTTTCAATGGTTACGATAACTTCATCATCCATAATACTATCGATAATTCCGAAGAAACTACGTCCATTATAAGACACACTGACACGTACACGCTCACCTGTTTTCATGCGAAGTACGTTTTTGATATGGTTTACATCGCTGCCGAGGATAGCAATTCTATCCCCCATCAGCTGATTCTCTTCTACAAAGAACTGATACATGATATCCCTCTTTATACTTTACTAATTTGACTAGTTTTTGCGAGCTGTGATATTTACCCATTCGCCCTGATGATTAATCTGTACGATTTCCATACCCGCAGCTTCAATTGCTTCTTTTACCTGATTTTCTTTGAAATCAATAATACCAGATGTAATGAAAATACCACCTTTTTTGAGACGAGCAGGGATAACTGGTGCCATAGGAATAATAACGTCCGCCAAGATGTTTGCAACTACGATTTCATATTCCTCTGTACCTACAGTTTCCTGAAGCTCTACATCATCAATAAGGTTTCCAACATAAAACTTGCCAAGACTTTCTGGAAGATGATTTACTTCCATATTTTCTCTAGTTGAAATCATGCAATCTGCATCCAGGTCAGTACCCACTACTTCTCTTGCACCAAGTTTAAGTGCCACAATAGAAAGAATACCACTGCCACAGCCTACATCTAATACCTTTGGTGCTTCTTCTTTCTTGATATATTTCACTAATTCTTTAATACAAAGCTGAGTTGTTTCATGCTTACCTGTACCAAATGAAATGCCTGGGTCAATTTCAATCATGAATTTGTCCTTGTCTTCTTCCTTAAGTTCTTCCCAGGTTGGCTTGATAAGGATGTTTTCAATAGTAAAAGAAGAGAAATATTTCTTCCAATTGTTAATCCAATCTAAATCCTCTGTTTCAGAAGAAGTGATTACACCACTACCTACATCAACTGTTTCACGAAGCTCTTCTAATGCAATCTTTACCTGTTTTAAAAGTTCTGTATGGTCTTCGCCATCATCCTCGATGTAGAAACTTACATGACTGATGCCTTCATCTGGTGGAAGTTCTGGCAAGAAATCAATAAACATATCTGCCTGGTCAGCTTTTGTAAGAGGTACGTTATCCTCAATTTCAATGCCTTCAATACCAAGTTCCATAAGCATAGAGCTCAAATAATCCTCTGCTGCTGTAGTTGTTTCGATGGTGTATCTATTCCATTTCATAATCTATTTCCCTTTCCTTTTTGCGTATATAAGCCAAAGCTCACCCATTGTTATGTATTATACGAAAAACTTGTTCATTTTGCAATAAAAACCGCACAGTTGGTGGATTTACCACAAAAAAATGGCAAATTGTACTTTTATACAATTTGCCACCAAATAGCTACAATCTAATTGTTACGCTAACACCTGGCAGAGATGATCATATTCCTTGTTAATCTCAATTACCAAGCTGCTATCTCCATCCACATTATCTGGATGATAAATTTTAATCAAGTCTTTGTAACGTTTCTTCAAAGACTGCTGGCTTGCAACACCGCGGAAGAAAAGCTCTCCCACCTGCTGGTCCGCAAGTGCATACGAACGCGCATGGAATTCTTCCACACGGTCATAAAATGCCTTTTTCTTCTCTATTTCTTCTTTTTCTGCTGCAAGCTTTACTAATTCTGCTTCTAAAATCTGAAATTTCATTTCGAACAATGACTTCTGTTGTTCTAATCTTCTGTCCTCAATCTCCACTTTCCTGAAAAATTCCTTTTTTTCCAAGTCAAGATTACGTCTTTCTTCCTCCAACTCTCTACGTTCTTCAACGAGTGTCATGACACAATCCTTTCATCTGTAAACAACCATAGGGTCCAAACATCCACTAACATCTTCTATATCGGACATCTTCCCCATTAACAATAGTGCCTTTTCAAAAAAACTTTCCATATTTAGTCAAACAATGAAGATATGATACTATATTTTGTATTCTAAGTCCATAGACAAAATATACGAACTTTATACAAATCCTACCTAAAATTTTGTAGAGGCTGGTGCAAATATAAATTTGTGGCAGCCTTTCTTCATGCTATGAAACACATCTGCACATATATTCTATATGCATTTTCGAACATTTATGAGAAACGCTTATATTTTCTTGATTCCTGCTTCTAGCTTAAGTTTTGTGTCTTTCAATTATTTTACTATCTGCGAAGTATGCTCCGTTGTGAGAAAGACATTGCACAGACTTTCCTAGTGTCTCTAAGCACGGCATCTTTATATAGTTGATATTATATGTGCATGCTCGAAACTCGATGCAAAATCAGCATCTCGAACAATCGAGCATGCACATAACATTATATAAATCTGCCGTACTAAGAGACACACGTAAAGTCTGAAAAA
>JAZSCQ010000046.1:0-67543 GCA_045530745.1 Agathobacter sp. | reverse complement strand
GGAACTCTTGAAAGAAGTCTCCCAACAGAAATGACAATCGAATTAGATGGCGCTGTTATTACAGTAACAAGACCAAACGATTTGAAAAAAATGAAATCATTACACGGTTTAACAAGAACACTTCTTAATAACATGGTTGTTGGTGTAACAACAGGTTATACAAAAGTTCTTGAAGTAAATGGTGTTGGTTACAAAGTTTCAAAAGCTGGAAAAACTCTTACACTTAACTTAGGATATTCTCATCCAGTAGTTATGGAAGATCCAGAAGGTATTGAATCAACTGTAGCTGATAACAAAATCACAATCACAGGTATCGATAAAGAAAAAGTTGGCCAGTACGCAGCTGAAATCAGAGACAAGAGAAGACCTGAACCATACAAAGGTAAAGGTATTAAGTATGCTGATGAAGTTATTAGACGTAAAGTTGGTAAGACTGGTAAGAAATAATTAAAGGAGTGACAAGAAATGGTTAGTAAGAAATCAAGAACAGAAGTTCGTGTAAAGAAACACAACAGAATGCGTAATCATCTTGCAGGTACAGCAGAACGTCCACGTTTAGCTGTATTCAGAAGCAACAACCATATGTACGCTCAGATTATTGATGATACAGTTGGAAATACTCTTGTAGCTGCATCTACTCTTGACAAAGAAGTAAAGGCAGAACTTGAAAAAACTAATAACGTTGACGCAGCAGCAAAACTTGGCGCTGTAGTTGCTAAAAAGGCATTAGATAAAGGTATTACAACTGTTGTCTTCGATAGAGGCGGATTCATTTACGCAGGTAAAATTAAAGCATTAGCTGAAGCAGCTCGTGAAGCTGGATTAGATTTTTAGGAGGAAGACAAACATGAGACGTGAAATCATTGATGGAAGTCAATTAGAATTAGTTGACAAAGTTGTTGACATCAAACGTGTAACAAAAGTTGTTAAAGGTGGACGTAACATGCGTTTCACAGCTTTAGTTGTTGTTGGTGACAAAAACGGTCATGTTGGCGCTGGACTTGGTAAAGCAGCAGAAGTTCCTGAAGCTATCCGCAAGGGCAAAGAAGATGCTATCAAGAATTTAATTAGCGTTAAATTAGACGACAATCACAGTATTACACATGATGTAACTGGAAAATTTACAGGTGCTTCCGTATTATTAAAGAAGTCTCCTGAAGGTACTGGTATCATCGCTGGTGGTCCAGCTCGTTCCGTATGTGAACTTGCAGGTATCGAAAACATTCGTACAAAATCTTTAGGATCAAACAACAAGCAGAACGTTGTACTTGCAACAATCGAAGCTTTAAAGACATTAAGATCCCCTGAAGAAGTAGCTAGACTTCGTGGCAAATCTGTAGAAGAAATCTTGGGTTAAGGAGGAATTGAGAAATGGCAGATAAGAAAGTAAAAGTTACACTTATTAAGTCAACAATTGGTGCAGTTCCTAAGAACAAGAAAACTATCGAAGCTTTAGGATTATCTAAATTATACAAAACTGTAGAATTACCAGATAACGCAGCTACACAGGGCGCGCTTCGTAAAGTAGCACCATACGTAAAAGTAGAAGAAGTTTAATAAGACAAGGAGGTGCCGTGATGGATTTATCTAATTTAAGAGCAGCAGAAGGCTCAACACATAATGATAATTTCAGAAGAGGCCGTGGACACGGTTCAGGTAACGGTAAGACTGCTGGTAAGGGCCACAAGGGTCAGAAAGCTCGTTCTGGAGCACCAAGACCAGGATTCGAAGGTGGACAGATGCCATTATATAGAAGATTACCAAAGAGAGGCTTCAAATGCCGTAACTCTAAGGAAATCATCGGAATCAATGTATCAGCTCTCGAAAGATTTGAAAATGATTCAGTTGTAACAATTGAATCATTATTAGAAGCTGGTATTATCAAAAACACTGCAGATGGTGTTAAGATTCTTGGAAATGGCGAACTTACTAAGAAGCTTACAGTTCAGGCAAATGCATTTAGTGCAGGCGCAGTAGAAAAAATCGAAGCTCTTGGTGGAAAAGCAGAGGTGATCTAATGCTTGAGACACTTCGTAATGCATTTAGAGTAAAAGACATTCGAGATAGAATTATCTTTACATTTTTAATGCTCATCATCATCAGAATAGGAAGCCAGCTTCCTGTTCCTGGTGTGAATGGTGATGTATTTAGAACCTGGTTTGAAAGCCAGGCAGCAGGCTTAGGATTCTTCGATGCAATTACAGGTGGTTCATTCCTTAGCATGTCAGTATTTGCTTTGAATATTACACCATACATTACATCCTCAATCATTATGCAGCTTCTTACTATTGCTATTCCAGCTTTAGAAGAAATGCAAAAGGATGGCGAAGAAGGCAGAAAGAAAATTGCAGAAATCACTCGTTATTTAACAGTTGGTCTTGCACTTTTCGAAAGTTCTGCAATGACATACGGCTTCTGGAGAAGCGGTTATTTATTAGAGAAAAATGCACTCACTGTAATCACTGTAATTACAGCACTTACAGCAGGTTCTGCTGTACTTATGTGGATTGGTGAACGTATTACAGAAAAGGGTGTTGGTAATGGTATTTCTATCGTTTTGGTAATTAATATCATTTCTCGTATTCCTGCTGATATGGGAGCTCTTTGGAATCAGTTTATTGATGGCAAAGGACTTCTTCAGGGAGTAATTGCTGCGGTTATTATCTTAGCGGTTATCATTGGAATGGTTGTATTCGTAATCATTCTTCAGGGTGCGCAGAGAAAAATCCCAGTACAGTACTCAAAGAAAATGCAGGGTCGTAAACAGGTTGGTGGTCAGCAGACACACATTCCATTAAAGGTAAACACAAGTGGTGTTATCCCAGTAATCTTTGCACAGTCGCTTATGCAGACACCAGTAATCTTAGCTAGTCTCTTTGGATGGGGCGGCGGAACAGGTTTCTGGAGCAAAGTATTAAATGGACTTAATCAGTCTAACTGGTGTAATCCAAAAGAACCAATTTATACAATTGGTCTTCTTGTTTACATTTTACTTATCATTGGATTTGCATATTTCTATACACAGATTTCTTTCAATCCATTAGAAATTGCAAACAACATGAAAAAAGCAGGTGGATTTATTCCTGGTATGAGACCTGGTAAAACAACTAGTGATTACTTAAATCAGGTATTAAACTATATCGTATTCATTGGAGCAATTGGTTTAACAATTATCGCAATTGTACCAATCTTCTTCAGTGGTATGTTCGGTGCAAGCGTATCTTTCGCTGGAACATCACTTATCATCGTTGTAGGTGTTGTAATCGAAACATTAAAACAGATTGAATCTCAGATGAGAGTACGCTACTATAAAGGATTTTTGAATGACTAAAATGTACATTGGAGATACCTAATTTTGGGTATCTCCATTCGTGCATGAAATAGGAGAAATAAATATGAAAATTATTATGTTAGGGGCTCCTGGCGCTGGAAAAGGAACTCAGGCAAAACAGATTGCAGCAAAATACGAAATTCCACATATCTCAACTGGAGATATCTTCCGTGCAAACATTAAGAACGGAACAGAACTTGGTAAGAAAGCAAAAGAATACATGGATCAGGGTATGCTTGTTCCAGACGAACTTACTTGTGACTTAGTTATGGACCGTATCGCACAGGATGACTGTGTAAAAGGATTCGTATTGGACGGTTTCCCAAGAACAATTCCACAGGCAGAAGCTTTGACCAACGCATTAAACAAAATCGGTCAGTCTATGGACTATGCAATTGATGTGGATGTGCCAGACGAAAACATCGTAAACAGAATGAGTGGCAGACGCGCATGTTTAAACTGCGGAGCTACATATCATATCGTATTCAATCCAACCAAAGCGGAAGGTGTATGCGATACATGTGGCAACGAAACAGTTTTACGTGATGATGATAAGCCAGAGACAGTTCAGAAACGTCTCACAGTATATCATGATCAGACACAGCCTCTAATTGATTATTATAGAAACATGAATATCTTAAAATCTGTAGATGGAACAAAACCAATGGACGAAGTATTTTCTGACATTGTGGCCATTTTAGGAGAATAATAATGTCTGTCAAGATAAAAACCCCACACGAAATCGAATTGATGCGTGAAGCGGGCAGGATACTTGCTCTTGTGCATGAGAATCTTGCAAAAGAGATAAAACCTGGAATGTCAACACTTGATATCGACAGACTAGGAGAAGAGATGATCCGAAGCTACGGATGCATTCCTTCCTTTAAGAATTATTGTGGATACCCAGCATCTATATGTGTATCCGTAAACGAAGAGGTCGTGCACGGAATTCCAAATGCAAAACGTATTTTGCAGGAAGGCGATATCGTAAGCCTTGATGCTGGTGTCATTTATAAAGGATATCACTCTGATGCAGCCAGAACCATTGGCGTAGGCGAAATATCCAAGGAAGCACAGCTTCTTATCGACAGAACCCGAATGAGCTTTTTCGAAGGAATGAAAAAAGCAACTGCAGGCAATTTCTTACATGATATTTCCAATAGCATTGCGGATTACGCAGAGAGCTTTGGATACGGAGTTGTAAGAGATCTTGTAGGACATGGTATTGGTTCACAGCTTCACGAAGAACCAGAGATTCCAAACTTCAGAAGAAGAACAAGAGGGCCAAAACTTCGCCCAGGTATGACCTTGGCGGTAGAGCCTATGATAAACATAGGAACACACGAGGTATTGTGGCTGGATGATGACTGGACCGTTATTTCAGAGGACATGTCACTTTCGGCACATTACGAGAACACAATTCTTATTACAGAAGGAAAGCCAGAGCTTTTAACCTTAACAGAAAGCGAAAAAGCGGCAGGCGCTCTGGAGCTATTTTAGAAACAAATCAATTAAGTTTATTTCAGGAGGATTTGAAAATGTCAAAAGCAGACGTTATTGAAGTAGAAGGCGTAGTAGTAGATAAGTTACCAAATGCATTCTTTAAAGTAGAATTAGAAAATGGTCATCAGATTCTTGCTACTATCAGCGGTAAGTTAAGAATGAACTTTATTCGTATCTTACCAGGTGACAAAGTGACCATCGAAATGTCACCATACGATTTAACAAAAGGTCGTATTATCTGGAGAGATAAATAAAACCGTAAAAATTACGTAAATTTCTTATTGACTTTTGGAAAGTGCCTGTATATAATGTTATACGGACACTTTTGGAAAAGTACCCGTTAAACGGGGCGAACCCGTGTAAAATGGGGCTTTAAAGAGAAAGGAGGATTTGCTGTGAAGGTAAGATCATCAGTTAAACCTATTTGCGAAAAATGCAAAGTCATCAAAAGAAAAGGAAACATCATGATTATTTGTGAAAATCCAAAACACAAACAGCGTCAGGGATAATTCCTTTTTATGTCGTAACATATGCGACACAAACTCATTATGTGCGGCTGTAGCGTAATTTAATTGCGCTATTCATAATAAACAGACAGCAATCTGGCAGTGCGTTATAATACCGAGTGACGTACTACGAATATGCAAAATATGGGAACCTATCTGTATGTACACATTTCAGGGCGAGCAACCGCAGCTGCATGGGGATAGGGTTCGGGAAAAGGTATATCGGTTGCAGATATATTGTTACTAATAATCAGAAAAACATTTATGGAGGTTATACACACATGGCTCGTATTGCAGGTGTAGATTTACCAAGAGAAAAACGTGTAGAAATCGGCTTGACTTATATCTATGGTATCGGAAGAGTAAGCTCTAACCGTATCCTTGAAGCTGCCGGTGTAGATCCTAGCACACGTGTTAGAGATTTAACAGACGACGAAGTTAAGAAAATCAGTGCAGTTATCGATGAAACTCAGACTGTAGAAGGTGATTTACGTAGAGAAATCGCTTTAAATATCAAGAGACTTCAGGAAATTGGATGCTATCGTGGTATCCGTCATAGAAAAGGACTTCCAGTTCGTGGTCAGAAAACAAAGACAAACGCAAGAACTAGAAAAGGTCCTAAGAGAACAGTTGCAAATAAGAAGAAATAATAGGGCACTTAGTGCGTAAAATTTGAGAAAGTAGGTTAGTTTAAAATGGCTAAAAATGTTGCAAAAAAAGTAACTAAGAAGCGTGTAAAGAAAAACGTTGAACGCGGACAGGCACATATCCAGGCATCTTTCAATAACACAATTGTTACACTTACAGATGCACAGGGTAACGCTTTATCATGGGCAAGTGCTGGTGGTCTTGGATTTAGAGGTTCAAAGAAATCTACTCCATATGCTGCACAGATGGCAGCTGAAACTGCTACAAAAGCAGCTTTAATTCATGGTTTAAAGACAGTTGACGTATTTGTAAAGGGACCAGGTTCAGGTAGAGAAGCAGCTATCCGTGCACTCGCAGCTTGCGGTCTCGAAGTTACATCAATCAAAGACGTAACTCCAGTTCCACACAACGGATGCCGTCCACCAAAACGCAGAAGAGTTTAATTAGGAGGGATAGATTAAGATGGCAGTTAATAAAGTACCTGTACTTAAAAGATGTAGATCCCTTGGTTTAGAACCAAGCTATTTAGGATATGATAAGAAGTCAAAAAGAAACTCAGCTAGAGCAAACAAGAAAGTTTCTGAATACGGACTTCAGTTAAGTGAAAAACAGAAAGCTAAATTCATCTACGGCGTATTAGAAAAACCTTTCCGTAACTACTACGAAAAAGCTGATAGAATGAAAGGCTTAACAGGTCCAAACTTAATGACTATGTTAGAAACAAGACTTGATAACGTAGTATTCCGTTTAGGTTGGGCTCGTACAAGAAGAGAAGCTAGACAGATTGTTGACCACAAGTTCGTTACAGTAAACGGCAAGATTGTTAACATTCCTTCATACTTAGTAAAAGCTGGAGACGTAATCGAAATCCGCGAAGCTAAGAAGAGCACACAGAGAATGAAAGACATCGCTGAAGTAGCTGGTGGCAGAATCGTTCCAGAATGGTTAGACTGCGAAGATAACTTCAAAGGAACAATTAAGAGCTTACCAACACGTGAACAGATCGATGTTCCAGTTGACGAAATGCTTATCGTCGAATTATACTCTAAATAAGATGAGATATTACGGATTTTTGCCGTGGCGTTGGCCACGGCTATCCGTCGCTTAACGTAGAGTTGATATTAAAACCCGAGAAGGAGGGACTTTGTAGTGTTCGATTTTGAAAAACCAAGAATTGAAATCGCAGAAATTTCAGAAGACAAAAAATACGGTAGATTCGTAGTAGAACCATTAGAAAGAGGTTATGGTACTACACTTGGTAACTCTCTTAGAAGAATTATGCTTTCTTCATTACCAGGTGCAGCAGTAAGCCAGGTGAAAATCGATGGTGTTTTACATGAATTCAGCTCAATCCCAGGCGTAAAAGAAGACGTAACTGAGATTATTATGAATATCAAAAACCTCGCTATTCGTAACAATAGTTCTACAAATGAACCTAAAGTTGCTTATATCGAATTCGAAGGTGAAGGCGTTGTAAAAGCAAGCGATATTCAGGTTGACTCTGATATCGAAATTATGAACCCAGATTTAGAAATCGCTCACTTAAACGGTGGAGTTGATTCTAAGTTATACATGGAGCTTACTATCACAAAAGGTAGAGGATACATCAGTGCAGACAAGAACAAGACAGAAGATACACCAATCGGTGTAATCGCTATCGATTCTATCTACACACCAGTAGATCGTGTTAACCTTATCGTTGAAAACACTCGTGTTGGTCAGGTTACAGACTACGACAAACTTACTCTTGACGTGTTCACAAACGGAACACTTGAACCAGATGAAGCAGTAAGCCTTGCAGCTAAAGTTTTAAGCGAACATTTAAATCTTTTCATCGACTTATCAGACGCTGCTCAGACAGCAGAGATTATGGTTGAAAAAGAAAATGACGCACAGGAAAAAGTTCTTGAAATGAACATCGATGAACTTGAATTATCTGTACGTTCATACAACTGCTTAAAGAGAGCTGGTATTAATACAGTTGCTGAACTTATCAACAGAACTCCAGAAGACATGATGAAAGTTCGTAACTTAGGACGTAAGTCTTTAGAAGAAGTATTAGCAAAATTAAAAGAATTAGGTTTACAGTTAAACCAGGGAGACGAATAATAGGATTCCTGTTTTAATAAATACTCATAAGAGGCAGAACCGGTAAGACCGAAGAGCGCGGCATATGTCATCCCGTGAGTGGCAACTCGGTAGCATAGCTACCCAAATAAGAAAAATGCATTCGGTAAGTAAGACCAAAGAGCGTGGCCGGATGTACCACAAATGGAGGAAAGAAAAATGGCAAAATATCGTAAATTAAGCAGAACAAGCAGCCAGAGAAAAGCATTATTAAGAGGCCAGGTTACACAGCTTCTTGCTAATGGCAAAATCGTTACAACTGAATCAAAAGCAAAAGAAGTTCGCAAAATTGCTGAAGGACTTATTGCTATGGCAGTTCGTGAAAAAGACAACTTCGAAGAAGTTACTGTAACAGCTAAAGTTGCTCGTAAAGACAAAGATGGCAAGAGAGTAAAAGAAGTTGTAGACGGAAAGAAAGTTACTGTATATGACGAAGTACAGAAAACAATCAAAAAAGATTTACCTTCAAGACTTCATGCTAGAAGAGAAATGCTCAAAGTTCTCTACACAGTAAAAGAAGGACAGGGTAAAAAAGCTGCAGAAGTTGATATGGTTGCAAAATTATTCGACGAAATCGCACCAAAATACGTAAACCGTAACGGTGGTTACACAAGAATCGTTAAAATCGGTCAGCGTAAAGGTGACGGCGCTTTAGAAGTAGTTCTTGAATTAGTTTAATACTTATAAGCCAACAAACCCTCAGGAGAAATCCTGAGGGTTTTTTTGTGTGTTTCGAAAATAGATTTTACTGTTTATTACGTTCGAGCCATTGAAGGAATTTATCAGTATCTTCGGGACCGAGAAAAAATGTGCTGATAGAAGTAGCTTCAGTAAGCGCTGATTCATATTGAATGGTGTCTCCAAGTTTATAGTAGAGACATGCTCGGTCAAAAAGAAGTTCTGTAAGATTCTCGGTATATCCATATTTTTTCAGTAAAGAAATAGAAGTCTCTATCATGCACAAGAGTTCCTCTAGAGAAAGCATAGTTTGTCCTTGAAGGAATAGGTTATGGCTTAATAAGGCTAGGCCAACTAATTCAAAATGAAGACGCTTATGGACGATGTAGACGGTTGTGTTAAGTCGCTGTTGTAAGTAGGAGAAAAGATGTTTTTTTCCCATTATAGATAATTCAATATCATTTATACGATAGTATTGATTAAATAAACATTGTAATAAAGCAAGTTCAATATTACTTAATCGGTATGCTTCATAAGAATTTCTCAAGTCGAAATCTGGGTAATGATGATGAATCCCTTCTAAACAGTAGGATATAGCTTTTTCAATCTGTAAGTCTATGTTTCCGTAATAGAGGGCTTTTGCATAGCATATATGTTGTAGAAGGTCTCCCTCGATTGGAACGCCGCTAATCTCATATTCTGTTACAAGGTCAAGTAATAAATGTCCTTTTTGAGGATTGATATGGTCGTTTATGGTCATAATCATCTGATGCTGAATAAAACCACCATGTTGTAATAAAAGAGCATACTCATCATATATATTTATGTCTAGTTTGTCACAAAATTGGTTAATCATATATGTGGTAGGAAATTTTTGTCCTTTCTCTATTTGTCCAATATATTCTCTAGAACAAATCCCGTCGGCTAACTCGGCTTGCGACATTCTTTTTTCTTTTCTAAGGTAAGAAATTAACTCACCAATGTGAGTATACTTATCTGTCATGTTATCTTGATAGTCTCCTTAAATGTGAACTATAGTTCTCTTTATTCTTGGATTATATCATAGTACACTTATGTTGTGAAGAGGACTTCATTATAGATAGAAAACGAGGAGGATAATTAGTGATGAAGAAATGGATTTGCTTAGCTTTGATTTTGGCGGTAGTCGGAGGAAGTGATATTGTTAATTTAGGTGATAAAAAGGATGATCATGGAAAAGATTGGTGGATTATCGTGGAGAATATAGAAGAAGGATATAATTGTTAAATTAAGCGATTGAATTATGTCAAAGGGGCGGTTGAAAATTATGAGAACAAAAATTAAGAGGTTATGGGTATTTGCAATGACAATGCTAGTTGCATTTACAAGCTTTACGGGAAGCTTTAAAGCGTATGCAACAACAGGCTTGCGATCGGAAGTTGAAGTGATTGTGGATGATTACATGCAGGCGAGAGAGAAGTTGCTCAAGAATAATAATACTAAGAAATTAACAGAATGTGCGGTAAAAGGAATTGTAACAGACGAACAGCTTCACAGAGATTTGCTTCAAGAACAAGAAATTAAGTATAAAAAGGTGGACTATTTAATCCAAACAGTAGAAGAGGGAGATGACTATATAGAAGTAAATTTACGTGAGACTTTTGAGTATACAAAAAATAATAAAAAGTTGGAATGTGAAAATATACATCTTTTAACTATAATGAAAAACGAAAGGAATAATTGGATTGTTGTATCAGATGCATATTATGAGGAAACTACAGAGTTTATCTCTTGTTCCTATGCTCCAACAGAAGGTGGTATTTCTACATTTGCAATGGTAGCTAATTTTGTCCCAACGATTGTAAGCGTAGCTGAAACACAGGTTGGCTACACGGAAAAAGCATCTAATAAAAACCTAGATTCTTTCACAGCAAACGCAGGAAGTGCCAATTATAGCAAGTATGGAAAGTGGTATGGAATCAATCCTGGTGCATGGTGCGCAATGTTTGTAAGTTGGTGCGCAAATGAATCAGGGATTAATACTTCGATGATGCCTAAATATGCATCTTGTAATACGGGAATGACAACATTTAAAAATATGGGACGCTTCAATTATAGTTCCACATACGGTGGCTCTTATACACCAAAGGCAGGAGATATTTTCTTTACAGGTACAAGCAAGACAAATTCCAGTCATACAGGTATTGTAGTATCGGTAAGTGGTACAACAATGACAATTATTGATGGAAATCATAGTGACAAGGTATGCAAACGTACTATGCAGACAACAAACAGTTCATTAATTGGATTTGTGTCGTCATGTACACATAGTACAGTACAGAAATATAATTCTTCATATCATTGGAATGAATGTAGCATCTGCGGAACACAAATGTCAGCAAAAATTGCACATACATTTTCTGGTTCAGGAGTATGTAAGTCTTGTCCGGCTAAAAATATAACACAAATAATATTGCCGGCAAGTCTTTAATTATATAAATAGAATAATGTTTTATTGTAATTTATCCACTTTTGGTATGGAGTTTCCTTTGTAAGTGTGTTAGTATCAAGCTATCAAAAAATATGAAATGTTATATGGGAGGATAAATATGAAATCAAGATTAAAAAGAGTGTTTGTATTTACAATGATAATGTTATTTTCACTTGGACTCGTAGCTTGCCAGGGAAATGTAAATGGTGATTCTGAGAAGGATACGGAAAAGAGTAATATTTCGTCAGAGAAAGAAAGTGAAAGCCAGCAGGAAGAAACGGATAATTCCCTTTCGCAGGACAAGCTAGATTGGTTTGAGACAGCATTTTTTAATGGCGAAGAAAATCGTATTACCAATATGTTTTTAACAAGTGAATATGCTTCTGCTGCAGATATTGACTTGGGTAGATTGTTTTACGGTGGTGCAGATGGCATGGGCGGAAACGGAGAAGTACCAGAGGAAGAAGCTGCGTTTGTGATTGACAAGTTTGGATTGGAAAAATTGGATGTAGCAAAAGCAACAGTTGTGGATATGAATGCAGTACTGCAGAAATATGCAGGTTTGACAATTGAAACGACGAATAAGGTGGGTCTTGACTCGCTCTATTACTTAGAAGAAAAAGCTGCATATTACAATGTAGCAGGAGATACTGCATATATGAAATGCGATATCGAAAAGGGATGGACGAATGAAGATGGTACAATTACGCTTCAGTATAAGGATGCGTTAAGTTCGATATCGGATACCTATGAAGTTACTTTAAAAGCAGTAGACGACAGCTATCAGTTCGTTTCCAATAAAAAAGTTGAAGAATAAAGAAATATTGACACTAGCAAAAAGTAAGCCACAGTGATAAGATTAAGTTATCACTGTGGCTTTTTTTGTGGCCGTTTTTCTAAAAAAGCCAAATCACGTTGCAAAAGAGGTGAGGGAAATGAAGTTAGGAAAGGGACTTCAAATCAGAACAAATAAATGGTGTATATGGCTATTTATAGTTTCAATATGTGTAACCCTGTTGCCAATTGGACTCATTTCTGCAAGGGCAGAAGAAAAAGTAATTCGAATCGGTTATGATGCGAACTCCAATTTCATCAAGGAAAGTGACGGAAATTACTACGGATACGGGGTAGAATATCTTGAAAAGATAGCAGAATATACTGGGTGGAAGTACGAATATGTCAAGGATGATAGCTGGCATAATTGTTTGGAAATGCTTCGTAAGGGAGAGATTGACTTAATCTGTACGGCTCATTATACCGAAGAGAGAGCAAAGGAATTCCTATATTCGGATATTCCATTAGGATATGAGGCTTCTTTGCTTTACACCAAAGGGGATAGTTCCATTGCTTATCAGGACTATGAAGCAATGAATGGAGCAAAAGTAGGTTTGCTTACAGACAGCTATTCCGCACAAGATTTTGAACAGTATGCGATAAAAGAAAATATTGATTATCAAGGCATTTATTATAATGAAGAACATGAAATGCTATTGGCTCTTGAGCGCGGGGAAATCGATATGCTGGTGATTGCAAGCAGATATGCAACACCTGAGTTGAAGTTAATTGATACTTCTGGTGCGAATGCATTCTATTGTATTTCAAACAAAGCCAATGAGGGCCTGATTCATGATATAGAGCAGACGCTTCAACAGATTATTTTTGATGAACCTTCGTTTGAAGGAACTTTGATGGAAACCTATTTTGGACATAATGCACTTTCCAATATGCCTTTATATACCAAAGAGGAATTGGAATATATAGAGTCTTTAGAAACAATAAAGATTAAGATGCTGATAGATCAAAAACCATCCTGCTATCTTGAAGATGGTGAGACAAAGGGAATTTGGGCAGCAACCATTAAACTTTTGGCAGAGAAATCTGGAATCGACTTGGTTTTAGAAGCGAGTACAGAGGATGAATATTCCGAGGAAACCTATCAGGAATATTTAAAAAATGGTTATTTATTACTTCGTACACAACGTGCCATGGAATTTAATAGTGGAGCCGAGGGAGCAATTGTATCCAATCCACTTATGAATGTTTCGGTGGCATATATCAAACGTCAGGCGGCCTTTGTGGAGGACAAATATGTTTCTCATGTGATTGCTATGACAAAGGATTTGGCGTATCTGGAGCCATTACTTCTAGAAGAAAATCCAGATTATGAAGTGAAATATTTCGAAGATGCCCAAAGCTGTTTTGAAGCATTAGTGAACAAAGAAGCTGGTATGGTGATTCAGAACAGCCATCGCGCAAGCTATTTGATGCAGAAACCAGAGTATGCAGAGAAATTAGTTGTAGTGCCAGGCGCTGACCATGGCAATGATGTGCGTATCGTTGCAATGCAGGAACAACAGGTGTTAATTGGCATATTAAATAAGGCGATGCATCACATTACTTATGCCGAGTTTAATGAAATTGTAAAAAGAGAATTACTTATGAATCCATATCCAATGGTATGGGATGATATTGTATATCAATATTGGGAATGGATGGTGCTGCTTGCATTTATTATTGCAGTAGGACTTGTTATCTATACAACACTTACACATCGACTGGCAGCCGCAAAAGTACAAAAAAAAGAGTATGAACTTTTGCAGAAGAAGGTGCAGTTGGATGAGATAACAGGATTATATAACCGTTCGTATTTCTACGAAGTGGCACGAGAACTCATCAAAGAGACAGATGAGGAAATGTGTATTATCACAATGGACATTTCGAATTTCAAGATTGTAAATGAGTTGTATGGTATGAATGTAGGCGACCGCCTGCTAAAAGAAATCGGGCAGCAGGTGCAAAAGCTGGACAAGGATCATCATATGATTCCTTCTCGTTTTATGGCAGATCACTATTATATGTGTATGCCAAAAGCAGAATTTGACCAGATAGATTTCCCTAAGAGCTTCAAGACCTTCTTGGAAGATATGGATATTCGTGTGGTGTATGGTGTATTCTTAGTGGAAGACCACAAGGAAATGCCAATCAATGTTATGTGTGACAGGGCTTTTCTTGCAGCACACGATAAGAACTATAAGTATGTTGAGTATATTCATTTCTATAACGACAGAGAACATCAGCAGATGTTAGAAGAACAAAGCATTGAGAATGAAATGGAAAAAGCTCTGGAAGAGCGCCAGTTTTATATTGTGGTTCA
This sequence comes from Agathobacter sp., assembly GCA_045530745.1. Classification (GTDB taxonomy): domain Bacteria; phylum Bacillota; class Clostridia; order Lachnospirales; family Lachnospiraceae; genus Roseburia. Next base: position 53,126 of record JAZSCQ010000046.1, on the reverse strand, counting down.
GCCGAAATATGATCCTATAACAGAGAAAATCGTAGGAGGTGAAACGCTGGTACGCTGGCAGCATCCAGAGAAAGGAATCATCTCACCAGGCGTATTTATCAAGGTCTTTGAAAAAGATGGTTTTATTATTCAGCTGGATTACTTCGTTTGGGAAGAAACCTGTCGTTTACAGGCAGAATTAAAGCAAAAAGGAATCCAGACAGTACCGATTTCAATCAATGTGTCCAGAGCACATTTCTATGGTAGTGAGCTGCAAAATAAACTGCAAGAGCTGATTCAGAAATATAACTTGGAAACCACAGACATCGAATTAGAAATCACAGAGTCTATTTGTGGTGATGATTCTGAAAATATCTATGATTTAATACGCGAACTCCGCGAAGATGGATTTAAGATTGCCATGGATGATTTTGGAAGTGGTTACTCTTCCCTTAATATGTTAAAAGAAATGCCATTAGACATCATTAAGATGGATTTGAAATTCTTAGATGGAGATGAGACGAAGAGTCGTCTCATCTTAAAAGCACTTATCGAAATGGCACAGACTATGGAATTAAAGGTTGTAGTAGAAGGGGTGGAGATTCTAGAGCAGGTAGAATTCCTAAGACAGTTTGAAGGCTGCTATTTACAAGGATATTATTTCTCCAGACCAGTCGTGGCAGAAGTGTTTGAGGAGATGTTAGAAGAGAATAAAAAATAATAAAATTACAAAAAAGAAGTGTAACCTTACGGCTACACTTCTTTTTTGATTTGGAACGCAATTGGAGAATTGCGCTATGCTTGTTGTAAAATTATAAGCTGTATGGGTCTGCCTTATACTGCTCAATAATCTTCTGACATCTGTCATATGGGTTTAATAAATCGCTGATAGAAGCATCATGATTTAAGGTATCAATGATGTAAGCGATGTATTTGCTCATATCGCAGTTGATGTAGTATTCTCTAGAAAGTAATTCTGGAGTCTGGTAGGTTAAGTTGGTTGTTACTACACGGTAGATTAAGCCTTCTTCGTAAGCTTTATCAAAAGAAGCAAGACCGTTTGTGAAAAGACCGAAAGTAGAGCAAACGAAGATACGGTTTGCATTACGTTTCTTTAATTCTTTTGCAGTATCAATCATACTTTCACCAGATGAAATCATATCGTCTAAGATGATTACGTCTTTGCCATTTAAGTCCTGTCCGAGGAATTCATGAGCAACGATTGGGTTACGTCCATCTACAATCTTGGTGTAATCACGACGTTTGTAGAACATACCCATATCTACGCCAAGGATGTTTGCTAAGTAAATCGCACGGCTTGTTGCACCTTCGTCTGGTGAGATAACCATCAAATGTTCTGGATCAATCTGTAAATCTTTCACGTTGTGGAAGATACCTTTGATGAACTGGTAAACTGGACGAACAGATTCGAAACCACCACGAAGTGGAATAGCGTTCTGTACACGTGGGTCATGTGCATCAAAAGTGATAATATTGTCAACGCCCATTGCTACTAATTCCTGAAGTGCTACTGCACAGTCAAGAGATTCGCGGGAAGAGCGTTTGTGCTGACGGCTTTCGTAAAGGAAAGGCATGATAACAGTGATTCTTCTTGCTTTTCCACTACAAGCAGCAATAATACGTTTTAAATCAGCGTAGTGATCGTCTGGAGACATATGGTTCTGCTGACCACAAAGTTTGTAAGTTAAGCTCCAGTTTGTTACATCTACTAAAATGTATAAGTCAAGCCCACGAATAGACTTGTTGATTACACATTTTGCTTCGCCGGAACCGAAACGTGGTGTTGATACAGGAATTACATAGCTTTCCTTGTGATAATCCTTGAATGCTGCATCATGCTGATGTTCGTGTTCGCGGTGTTCTCTCCAAGTGGTGAGGTATTTGTCTACCATTGTGCCCATTTCTGTGCAGCTCTTAGTAGGAACTAAACCTACGATACCATTTGGGATAGTTTCTAAAATTCTTTCATCGTTTGGCATGGGGTCCTCCGTATAAAAAAGTTGTTTATAAATTAGCTTATACGATTGGTATAAGTAATTAACGTATTTTTTTCTGGATGCGAATATCATCGCCGAAAAGGTTGATGAGCGTATAGTTGCTGGAAATTCGAGACAAGGTACGCTCTGAATACATGTCTACCATTTGGTTCAAGTTTAAATTGGTAGAAATGATTGTCGATTTTTGTCGAAGAAGTCGTTCGTTTACACACAGGAAAAGCTGTGAGGTCGTAAATGAATTGGCAAATTCTGTGCCGAGGTCGTCGATAATCAACAAATCGCAGTCAAAAATATTCTGGTGTGCAGCGATAGCATCTGCGTCGCGGTCAAACACACCTTTGCTCAATATATCAAATAATTGGAAGGCTGTAAAGTAGATAACGGAATAGCCATCCTCTAATAATTCCTTTGCTACGCAGTTGGAAAGGAAGGTCTTTCCAACACCTGTATTTCCATAAAAGAACAGGTTCTTAGGCTTGTTGTCGAAATCCGCGATAAAGTGCATACATTCATGTACGGCACGCTTTGCAGTCTCTAACGCAGAGAGATTCGTCGTAGGATTGATGTCCTCTTCGGAATAGTATTTGTAAGAGAAGTGTTCGAAATTCTCTCTTGCGAGAATATTTCTAATATTTGATTGAGAATAAACGACATTGATGACTTCCTGTTTGAAACAGTGGCATTTCTCGCCATTAATATATCCTGTATCCTTGCAGTCTTTGCAAGTATAAACAGGCTCGAAATAGTCTTCGTCAAATCCATTCTGTGTAAGAAGTGCCTGTTTTTTTACACGCAAGTCAGCAAGCTGCGACTGCAGGCTCTGGTAGCCAGTGGTATCATCTTCTAATTTCTTACGTGCAGCTTCGACAGAAAGTGTTGCGATGCTGTCATTTATGGATTTCAGCTCTGGAATTTTGGCAAAAACAGCATTTGTTCGTTCCTGTGTCAGGTGACGATTCTTAAGCTGTCTGCTTTGATATCCACGCATGATTTCATCATACTGTGCATTTGTTAAGGCCATATCTTTCTCCTAACTTACTGCGCAGAGGAAGTAAGTAACATTTTTTCTAATTTGTCATAGTCATAAGTGCGCTGCTCGAAGTTGTTGAACTTGTTGCGTTTAGCATTTGTGCTTGGCGCTGGTGCAGTGCTACGTTTGGTTTTGGTAAATGCTTCATCCAAAGCACTAATATCTTTTAAGGTATGTACATTCTGATTATGCCAGTTGGTTAAAATGGTGTCGGTGTACTCAAAGCTAGGTTTCTGAGTCGCACTGAGAGTACGTTTGCAGGCTTCCTGGATGATTTCGATATCGAAGCCGTATTCCTTGGACCATTTATTGACATATACCATTTCGGAATCAGCAAGATTTCTGCCACTGATACCGAAGGCTTTCATGATGCTGTAATACGCTTTTGAACGAATGGTAACATGCTCCTTGGCTTTTGCGATGGAATCAATTCCTTCTTCTGCCCAACCCATGGCAACCTTGTCCATATATCGGAGACTAGAGTGACCATTGGTAATGCAGTACTCTACGAGATATTCGATAAGCTCTCTTGAGAAGCCCAATCCATCATACCAGAAGAACACAGCGTTCATATCGGTAGATGTGAGTGGATGCTTTAAATAAGTTTCGATGATGAATAATAACTCAGAAATCTCATCGTTACTTGTGAATTCCCTTACTTCATCGAGCGTATATTCACGCTTCTTGTTTGCAGAAGAAGTAGTCTCAGACTTCTTGGTACGTGTTGTTTTGGTGGTTGCTTTTTCTGTGGCAGGAGCAACTTCAATTGGAACAGGGATAGCTTCTGCAGATACTTCCTGTGTAACTGCAAAGGTTCCAGAAACACCATGCTGCACACCGCCAGTCAAATCTTTAAAGCATACGCCAGTAAGCTGATTCTTATTATTCAATTCAATACTGATAACGCCGACTTTCTCCCAGTATTTGAGTGCGCGCAGAATGTCCTTTTCTGTATAATTGAAATGGTCTGCAATTGCAGAAATAGAGCAGTCAGATGACGCAGATGAGCCCATGCAGCAAAGTAAAAACAGATATACTTTTACAAATTCTCCATTGGCATCTGCCATATATTTATCGATAAACACACGTGGCACACTAATGTGGTTGTGTGGATAATCACTCTTTAACTGAATCATTGACATAAATAAAACCCTCTTTCCAAAACATGCTTAAGATGTGCAAAACTACATAAGCCTGTGACAAATTATAACATAAGAAATTCACAAATGGAAGAGCTAAAAAACCCACAAACCCAGTAAAATCAAGGGTTTGCGAGAATGTGGATAAGTGGACAACTTCTCCAATATGCCGTATTTTCAAGGGTTTTTAAAGACGAAAAAATCCACATTGTAAAGGGATAAAATCAACAATTACAATGTGGATAATGTGGACAATTAGTTTCCTAATAGAGATTCGCCTATTTCTACAACGTTTCCGGCTCCCATAGTTATCAACAGGTCTCCGTTCATACAATTTTTTAATAAAAATTTTTCAATTTCCTCAAATGATGGGAAATAATAGCATTCGGTTCCTTTTTCTTTCACTAAAGAAAGCAAATCCTTGGAGCTGATACCGATGGTGTTCTTTTCACGTGCAGCATAAATTTCTGCAAGCACAAGTACATCTACTTGAGATAACACATCAGCAAATTCCGTAAGGAAGGCTTTCGTTCTGGTATAGGTGTGTGGCTGGAATACAAGAATTAATCTCTTGTGAGGATAGTTCGCTGCGGCGTCTAAGGTTGCCTGAATCTCAGTTGGGTGATGTGCATAGTCGTCAATTACGGTAATGCCATTTACTTCGCCTTTGTACTGGAAGCGACGGTTTGCACCACCGAATTTGCGAAGACCAACGAGTACTTCCTCCTGAGGGAGCTCCATCAGATGTGCAAGCGCAATACTTGCTAACGCGTTCGAGACATTGTGCATACCAGGCACGTTTAAGTGGACTTTCATAAGAGGTCTGCCCTGATACATAGCAGTAAACATACCGCAGGCTCTCTCGTCAAAACGGATGTCTTCTGCGTAGAAATCAAAACGTGGGTCAAAACCATAGGTAAGTACCTTGTGTGGAAGATGGGCAATGAGCTCCTCGTAGTTTTCGATTTCACCATTGATAATGGTTGCCCCGTCCGCACGTGTGTTGGCTGCGAATTTCTTAAATGAGTTACGTACGTCTTCCAAGTCTTTGAAGAAGTCTAGATGTTCTGCTTCTACATTTAGGATGATGCTGTATTTTGGACGGAAGTTCAAGAAGCTGTTGGTGTATTCACAGGCTTCGGAAATAAACACTTCGGATTCTCCAACACGTAAGTTGCCATCGATGGCAGAAAGGATACCGCCAACGGTAATGGTTGGATCGGTATTAGCTTCCAAGAGAACCTGACTAATCATGGATGTGGTTGTGGTTTTCCCGTGTGTGCCAGAAACTGCGATGGAATTTTTGTAATTATCCATAATCTGACCAAGAAGCTGGGCGCGGGTAAGCATAGGGATGTTTGCGTTTTTTGCCGCCTGCCATTCTTCGTTGTCTTCACGGATGGCTGCGGTATATACTACCAAATCAATATCTGATGTAATATTTTCTGCAACCTGTCCATAATATATCTTAATACCTTTGCTCTCAAGCTGTTTGGTAAGAGCAGATTCCTTCATGTCAGAGCCGCTAATGGTAAAGCCTTGGTCGAGCAGAATCTCTGCAAGACCGCTCATGCTGATACCGCCGATACCCATAAAATATACATGAATTGGTTCATTAAAATTAAGTGTATACATAAAAACGTCCCCTTTAATAAGTATTATAATCGTTTGCTTCTTCTATTATAACTCTTAACTGTAGTTTTGCAAACCAAAGGTTGTGGAAAAAAATAAATGTGGTATAATTTAATTATCGGAAGACGAAATATGTATGGGCAAAGGGGGTTTGTTTATGCAGATAACAGACGTACGTATTCGCAGGGTTGAAAAAGAAGGTAAGATGAAAGCAGTGGTTTCTATCACCATTGAAAATGAATTTGTGATTCATGACATCAAGGTGATTGACGGAGAGAAGGGATTGTTTATTGCAATGCCTAGTCGCAAAGCAAGCGATGGAGAATATCGCGATATTGCGCATCCGATTAACTCCGCCACAAGAGAGTGGATTTCAAACTTGATCTTGGAGAAGTATCAGGAAGAAATACGCAAAGAACAAGAGTAAGAAAAACCCTCGCCGAACGGGCGGGGGCTTTTTAAGGAGATAGATATGTTTGTAATTGTAGGATTAGGTAATCCAGGAAAGAAATACGAAAATACCAGACACAACGCAGGCTTTATTGCGATAGATGCGCTGGCTGCCAAATATGGCATCAGCATCAGCGAGAAAAAGCATAAAGCTTTGTGTGGTACGGGTGTGATTGAAGGCAACAAGGTGCTCCTGATGAAGCCAGAGACCTATATGAACCTAAGCGGCGAAAGTGTTAGAAGCGTGATGGATTTCTACAAGATTGATCCAGAAGAAGATATGCTGGTCATCTATGATGATATCAGTCTGGCTCCAGGTAACATCCGTATCCGCAAGAAAGGAAGCGCGGGTGGACATAATGGTATTAAGAGTCTGATTGCACACACAGGTACGCAGAATTTTATGCGTATCAAGGTTGGTGTAGGTGAAAAGCCAAGTGGCTGGGACCTTGCGGATTATGTGTTAGGGCATTTTTCAGATGATGATAATACAAAGATAAAAGAGATTATGCCAGATATTATACAGGCAGCAGTGCTTATGCTCCAAGGGGATGTGGACAAGGCGATGAATGATTTTAATGCAAAGAAGCAGGTGTAAAGAGTGAAAACGTTTGTAGAACCCCTTAAGAATCTGGGTGGCTTTGCGGACATGTGCAAGCAGGCCACCAAAGAAAAAGGTCTATACTCCGTAACGGGATGTATCGACGCACAAAAACCACATATGATGTATGCATGTAGCGATGGTAAGAAGCACACTATCATCGTTACTTTTCATGAACAAAAGGCGAAAGAACTCTATGAGGACTATCGCTTTTTTGATTCTAATGTTGTGTATTTTCCAGCAAAGGATGTGTTGTTTTATCAATCTGACATTCGAGGAAATGTATTGACAGCGGAGCGAATCCGTGCGTTAAAGGCGATTCATGAAAAAGAAAGGGTGACGGTGATTACGACATTTGATGCGCTGATGAATACGCAGGCACCACCGGAAAAACTTCTGAATTGTCTTATGACGCTTGCGCCAGGCGATGAAGTCAACTTAGAAGAAGTTACCAAACAGCTCGTGCAGATGGGGTATGAGAAGGAATACCAGGTAGAGACGATGGGACAGTTTGCGCTTCGTGGTGGTATTCTCGATATTTTTCCACTTACAGAGGAGAATCCAATTCGAATAGAGATGTGGGGCGATGAAATCGACACCATCCGCACCTTTGATACAGAGAGCCAGAAATCAATTGAGAATATTGATGAGATAAATATATATCCCGCTTGCGAGCTTGTGCTTTCGGAAGAAGAGAAACAGGCGGGGATAGAGCGCCTTTTAAAAGAAGCGAAGAAGACATCGGATAAGCTGCGCAAGGAGATGAAGACAGAGGAGGCGCACCGTGCTTTATCTACCGCACAGGAAAAGGCAGAGGAATGGGGAGAGCTCTCTATTTATGCGGGTATGGATGCGTATCTGTCCTACTTTTGCGAGAAAAGAATAGGTCTTTTGGATTATTTTGACCCAGCGGATACGTTTCTTTTCTTTGATGAGTTAAGCCGTTGTGTGGAGCGAGGCAAGCAGACAGAAATGGAGTTTTCAGAAAGCATGAAGCATCGTCTGGAGAAGGGCTATATCCTGCCCGGACAGATGAAGGAACTTTTTTTGGAGAAAGAAATTATTGGAAAATGTCATGCGTTTTCTTGTATCTCCTTTGCTGCATTGGATAACAAGCCAAATGGTTTAAAACAACAGGCAAGTTTCGGCATCCATGTAAAAAGTGTGAATTCCTATAACAATAGTTTTGAACTTTTGGTAAAGGAATTAAAAAATTATAAGAAGAATCATTATAAGATTATTCTCCTTTCAGGCTCTCGAACCAGAGCAAAGCGACTCGCAGAGGATTTGCTCGATGAGGGATTAAACAGCTTCTATACCGAAGACTATGACCATGCTCTTTTGGAGGGGCAGATTATGGTCTGCTACGGCAAGGTACACAGAGGATATGAATATCCGATTTTGCAGTTTGCGGTAATTACCGAGACCGATATTTTTGGTGGTGAGAAAAAGAAGAAAAAGCGTCATCGCACATATGAAGGTGAGAAAATTGCGAACTTTACCGATTTAAATGTGGGCGATTATGTCGTGCATGAGAATCACGGACTTGGCGTGTATAAAGGAATCGAGAAGATTGAAGTCGACAAGATTCTAAAAGACTATATCAAGATTGAATATGCGGGTGGTTCGAATCTTTATATCTTAGCGACCCAGCTGGAGATGATTCAGAAATACGCAGGCAAAGATGCCAAAAAGCCAAAGCTTAATCGCCTCGGTGGTCAGGAATGGACCAAAACGAAATCGCGCGTGCGCGGTGCGGTGAAAGAGATTGCGGCTGATTTAGTAAAGCTCTATGCGCTTCGCGAGGAGAAGAACGGGTTTGTCTATGGTCCAGATACGGTATGGCAGAGAGAGTTTGAGGAACTTTTTCCATTTGAAGAGACACAGGATCAGGAGCTTGCGATTGAAGATACCAAGCGTGATATGGAAAGCACCAAGATTATGGACCGTCTGATTTGTGGCGATGTCGGATATGGTAAGACAGAGGTTGCGATTCGTGCAGCCTTTAAAGCTGTGCAGGAAGGAAAGCAGGTGGCATACCTTGCGCCTACGACGATTCTCGCTCAGCAGATATACAATACCTTTTCTCAGCGTATGAAAGACTTCCCGGTACGTGTGGATTTGATGTGTCGTTTCTGTACCGCGGGAGAGATGAAGCATACTGTTGAAGGACTAAAAAAAGGTCAGGTGGATGTAGTAGTAGGTACGCATCGAATTTTGTCGAAAGATGTCGAATTTAAGGATTTGGGACTTCTCGTAGTTGATGAAGAGCAGCGTTTTGGAGTAGCGCACAAAGAGAAAATCAAACAGATGAAGACCAATGTCGATGTACTTACTCTGACGGCAACACCAATTCCAAGAACACTTCATATGAGTCTTATTGGAATTCGAGATATGAGCGTGCTCGAGGAGCCACCTATGGATCGTCTTCCAATCCAGACTTATGTATTAGAATATAATGAAGAAATGGTGCGCGAAGCGATAAACCGTGAGCTTGCAAGAGATGGACAGGTATTCTATGTCTATAATAAGGTAAAGGATATCGATGAGATTACGACCAAGATTCAGGCGCTTGTTCCAGAAGCAAATGTTGCGTTTGCACATGGACAGATGAAGGAACGGGAGTTGGAAAGAATCATGTATCGTTTTATCAATGGTGAGATAGATGTACTTGTTTCAACAACTATTATTGAGACGGGCCTTGATATTTCTAATGTTAATACTATGATAATCCATGATGCAGACAACATGGGTCTTTCCCAGCTGTACCAGCTCCGCGGTCGAGTAGGACGTTCGAATCGTACAGCGTATGCATTTCTAATGTATCGACGCAACAAGATGCTAAAAGAGGTGGCGGAGAAACGACTAGCTGCCATGAAAGAATATTCTGAGCTGGGTAGTGGATTTAAGATTGCGATGCGTGATTTGGAAATCCGAGGAGCAGGCAATTTGTTGGGTGCAGAGCAGAGTGGACATATGGAAGCGGTTGGCTATGATTTGTACTGCAAGATGTTAAGTGAGGCAGTCAAGGAGGCAAAGGGTGTTGAAGTAGAAGAAAAATACGAGACTTCGATTGATATTCATACCAGTGCATTTATTCCACCAACTTATGTTGCGAATGAATTGCAAAAACTCGATATCTATAAGCGTATTGCTGGTATCGAAACAGAAGAAGAGGCAGAAGAGATGTTAGAAGAGCTCATAGACCGTTTCGGAGAACCACCGAAATCGGTACAGAATCTTCTTACGATTGCAAGACTCAAATTCTATGCACATAGTCTGTATATAAAAGAAGTAACACAAAAGGGAAATGAGCTAAAGCTTGTGATGTATGAAAAGGCCAAAATAAATCCTGCGCTTATCCCGCAGGTGGTACAGACGATGGCTCCATTCCTAAAATTTACAGTAGACATCCAAAATCCATATTTTACCTACACATTAAATGCAAATTCCAAAGAAAAAGGCAAAAATGTGGTAGAGATTTTAAAAGACTTGTTAGATGCGATGTCTGTTCTTGTGGAAAAACAAGAAAAGCCTTGCTAGATGATAGAAAAGGCTTTATAATATAGGAATGATAAAAGGCGTACTTTGCCTTGATTTAGGAGGAAATATGAAATTTAAGAGATTAGCAGCTCTTGTTTTAGCAGGAGCACTGTGTTTAACAACATTTGTTGGATGTGGCGTAAAACCAGAAGAGACAGCGGCAACTTTAGGCGATCAGAAGGTTACAGCTGGTTTGGTAAACTTTATTTGTAAATACCAGAAGGCAGGTATTGATGATACTTATTCTGCATACTTTGGAGCAGATTTCTGGGATAAGGATATGTATGGATATGGCTCAACAATGGAAGAAGATTTAAAGGCTTCCATCATGGATTCTTTACATGAACTTTATGCTGCAAAAGCGCATATGGCAGAAAAGAAAGTAGAGATTACAGCAGAAGAGACTGCAGCTATTACAAAAGCAGCGCAGGCATTTATCGCAGCAAACTCTAAGGAAGCATTAGAGGAAATGGGTGCAACAGAAGAAATCGTTACAGAAATGCTTACATTATACACCATTCAGCAGAAGGTGTATGATGCAGTTATCGTAGATACCGATCGTAATGTAACAGACGAAGAAGCAAACATGCGTGGTATCACATTAGTAGAAATCGGCATTGAAGGCGAATACAATGATAAAGGTACGTATGTAAAATATACATCTGCAGAAATCAAAGCAATCAAAGCAAAAGCAAACAAGATTCTTACAGAAACCGCTAGTGTTGGTTTAGAAAAAGCAGCAAAGAACAATGGCTACACAGCACAGGATACTGCTTATAACAAGAATGATACAACAATGGATAAGACTCTCCGCGAAGCATTAAATGCCTTAAAAGTAGGAGAAACATCTAAGTTAATCGAAACAAGCAAGGTAATCTACATCGCAACAATTGATGAAGACGTAGATAAGAAAGCAACAGAAGAAAATAAAGAATCCATCATTGCTGACAGAGAATACAAATTGTATGAAAAAGTAATGAAAGAATGGATGAAGGATGATGGCTGGAAGGTAGATGAATCTGTAGTAGACAAGATTGATTTCCACCATATGCTTACACAGAAGGATCCAAACGCGAAAGATACAGAGAAAGAAACTGAAAAAGGTACACAGTCTACCGAAAAGGGTACAGAGTCTACTGAAAAAGGAACAGAAGGAACAGAAAAGAAATAATTATGAAGAAAAACAACATTGTTTTGATAGGTATGCCAGGTGTGGGGAAAAGCACAGTGGGTGTCATCCTTGCCAAGGTGCTGGGGTTTCAGTTTTTGGATGCAGATTTGTTAATCCAGGAACAGGAAGGTAAACTCTTAAAGGATATCATTGCAGAGGTTGGCACAGAAGGCTTTATCCAGGTTGAGAACCGGGTGAATGCGAGTATTGAATGTGACAGAACAATTATTGCGACAGGTGGAAGTGTTATTTATGGACAGGAAGCCATGGAGCATTTAAAAGAAATCGGTACTGTTGTATATTTGGAAGTACCTTTTTCGACATTAGAAAAACGTCTCTCGGATATAAAGGGGAGAGGCGTAGTTCTAAAAGATGGACAAACCCTGTATGACCTGTTTATGGAGCGAACACCGCTATATGAGAAATACGCAGATGTTCGAGTTTCTGAAAACAGGTTAGGTGTGGAAGAAACCGTAGATTTATTGGTGAACAAATTACAGAACTTGAATAACAATTAAGTAACTATAGAATACTATATAACAGATAGTTTATTGAGGTGAAAGATGGAACAGTACGTAATTAAAGGTGGAAATCCTTTATATGGTGAAGTGGAGATTGGCGGAGCAAAGAATGCTGCTCTACCTATTTTAGCTGCGGCAATTATGACTGATGAGACCGTTACAATTGAAAATTTGCCAAACGTTAGGGATATCAACGTACTTTTGCAGGCAATTGAGCAGATTGGTGCCAAGGTAGATCGTGTCAATGAACACACGGTTAAAATTAATGGTTCCTTTATTCATGATTTGGTAGTTGACAATGAATTCATTCGTAAAATTCGAGCTTCTTATTATTTGATTGGTGCCTTACTTGGTAAATATAGAAAAACTGCTGTAGCGCTTCCTGGTGGATGCGATATCGGAAGCCGACCAATCGACCTTCATAAGAAGGGATTTTGTGCAATGGGAGCTGAGGTTGATATCTCTCATGGATTGTTCCAGGTAGAAGCAAAACGCTTGATGGGTACACATATTTATTTAGATAAAGTATCTGTAGGTGCAACCATCAACATTATGATGGCAGCAGCTTTGGCGGAAGGCAAGACCGTTATCGAGAATGCAGCCAAAGAACCACATGTCGTAGACGTAGCGAACTTCTTAAACAGCATGGGTGCAAACATCCGTGGTGCTGGTACAGATGTCATTCGTATCGTGGGTGTGGAGAAGCTCCACAAGACCGAATATTCTATTATTCCAGACCAGATTGAAGCAGGTACATTTATGTTTGCAGTAGCAGCAACTGGTGGGGATGTATTAGTGACAAATGTTATTCCAAAGCATTTGGAGGCAACCACAGCTAAGCTCTTGGAAGTTGGATGTGAAATCGAAGAATATGATGATGCAGTACGTGTTATTTCCAATGGCAAGCTGCAGCACACACAGGTTACCACACTCCCATATCCAGGTTTCCCAACCGATATGCAGCCACAGATGGCGGTGCTTCTTGCTATTGCAGAAGGTACTAGTACTGTAACAGAAAGCATCTTTGAAAACCGATTCCGTTATGTAGATGAGCTCACCCGTATGGGGGCAAACATTAAGGTAGAGAGCAACATTGCAATTATAAGTGGAGTAGAAAAATACACCGGAGCGCGAGTAAATGCTCCAGACCTTCGTGCGGGTGCTGCACTTGTAATCGCAGGACTTGCAGCGGAAGGCGTCACCGTTATAGATGATATTCACTATATCATGCGCGGATACGAGAACTTCGAAGGCAAGCTTCGTGAGCTCGGTGGCAATATCGAACTTGTAAAGAACGAAAAAGAATTACAAAAATTTATCTTGAAGGTATCATAACCGCACTTATATATGTTAATTTAGGGATTGCCCGTTGGGGCAGTCCCTTTCTTGTTTTTCATATAAAACATATTGCCTCCCCGTTTGTCTTTACCGTGATATGAAAAAAGTTAATTGCTTCTAGAAAACATGATTCTTGCTTTTTCGATATATTAAGTCTGCCAAATGTTTTACAATCTGCGAAAGTATATCCGTATGATGAAAGACTCTATTACAGACTTTTTGTGTATCTCTTAGTACGGCAGATTTATATAATGTCATGTGCATGCTCGACTGTTTGAGGTGCTGTTTTGCACCGAGTTTCGAGCATGCACATGTAATATCAAATATATAAAGCTGCCGTACTTAGAGATACTAGAAAAGGATGTACAGAAGTCTTTCTCATACGGAACATACTTCGCAGATAGTAAAAGCGTTGGCAGACTTAAAAATTAAGCAAGAATCATGTTTTAAGAAGCAAGTACTTTTTTCATAAAACACTCAAAAGACAAACGGGGAGGCAGTATGTTTTAGAAAATAAAAAGGGGACTGCCCCAACGGGCAATCCCTAGAATAAGCTGTATGAAAAGTGCGGTTATGACACCTACAAGATTTTTTTAATGTATAGTTCTCGCTGTCCAGATAAATCCATGCAACTGCCATCGTCAAACTGGACGATAGGCTTTGAAAGGGTGTTCTGGTTGAGCATTACAATTTTGCAACTACGTCCATCGTTTAGCATAACACGGTTGCTCTGGTAAGTGCTTGCAATGTTATGTAAGAAGATATAGATGTATTTGGTGTGGTACTTCTGGAAGCCTTCCTGCTCGAATTTCTCGATTACCTGGAATGGACAGAGTGGCTCGCGATAAGAGCGAGTCGCTGTCATGGCATCATATACATCTGCGATAGCTACAATCATGGCAAAGTCTGCTAAGAATTCACTCGCAAGACCATTTGGATAGCCGGTTCCATCGTAACGCTCGTGGTGCATAAGAGCTGCCTGTTTAATACGGGTATCAATGTCCTTATTGCGAAGTATTTCATATCCTGTCTTTGGATGTGATTTGATAAGTGCAAATTCTTCATCTGTAAGTTTGCCAGGTTTATTTAATACTTCATCTGGAATTGCCATTTTGCCAATATCATGGAAAAGGCCACAGCAGGTAAGGATGTCCAAATCATGTGGTTCCAAATGTAACCATCTACCAATCATACGTGAAATCAATGCAACATTTACACAGTGTGCATAGATGGTATCATTTAAGGAATGCATCTGATGAATCATATCGAATAATTCTACGATAGTGTTGCGTGAAAGATATAAGGTTGTCATTTTGCTGATGAGTTCATCTGTGTTGATAACATACCCTGGGGTATTCACTACATTTGAAAAAACATCTTTTACGTGTTCTATATATAATAGATAATCTACCTGGAAGCCTTTGAATTCGTTGGAAACCATCATTCTACGAGAGTTAGATTGTGTTTCTTCTTTATATGTGATAACTCTTTCGCCTTCCTTTGGTTCCTCGGTTAGAGGCGTGATAGCTACTGGAGTTGCTGCAGGAGCTGGAACTACAACAGGGACTGGAGTCGCAACAGGTGTAGGCATCATAACAGGCATTGGCATTACAACAGGCGTAGGTGTCTCAACAGGTGATTTACTTGCCTGCATTTGCTTAAGAACAGGATCTTCGGAATCTACAATGGCAAAATCGACATTGTACAGCTTCATCCTGTTAATAATCTGTCGAGTCAATTCTGTGCGGGCAGGAGCCAATACCTGTCCACTTGGAGTTAGAATCGCTTCTAGGGCTACAATACCTGGCTTTAATTCTCTTGGTGATAATTTAATGTTCATATTTTCTCCTCAAATACACATATATAACTAAGTATAAATTTTGTCTATTGAAAAGTCAATAAATACACTTGACATATATGAGATTTTAAGGTATCTTTTCTCTAGAAAGATATTAAATTTCATATTGAACTTTTCTCTTATTCAGAGTGATGGAGATACATAGGATCAATGAAGTCACGGCAACCCCAGTATTTGGAAGGTGCCCACCTGAGCGAGTAATCGAGCAATAAGAGGGTTTACTATCTTGAAGATTAAGAATCCGCTTATTTCCAATAAGCGGATTTTTTTACTGCAACTAGAAAACAAAACGACAAAGAAAAGGAGAACCAAATGGAAAAATTATTATTTACTTCAGAATCCGTAACCGAAGGACATCCAGACAAAATGTGTGATGCGATTTCCGATGCTATTTTAGATGCATGTTTAGAACAGGACCCAATGAGCCGTGTTGCTTGTGAATCAGCAGCATGTACAGGTTTTGTATTAGTAACAGGTGAAATTACAACAAACGCACAGCTTGACGTACCAGGAATCGTTCGCAAAACAGTAAACGAAATTGGTTATAACGATGCAAAGACAGGTTTTGATGGAAACACATGTGCAGTTATGGTTGCTTTGGACAAGCAGTCAGCTGATATTGCTATGGGTGTAGATAAAGCTTTAGAAGCAAAAGAAGGCACACTTACAGATGAATTAGATACAGGTGCTGGTGACCAGGGTATGATGTTTGGTTATGCAAGTGACGAAACACCAGAGCTTATGCCATATCCAATCGCATTGGCTCACAAGATGGCATTACAGCTTACAAAAGTTCGTAAAGATGGTACACTTACTTACCTTCGTCCAGACGGAAAGACACAGGTTTCTGTTGAATATGATGAAAACGGTACACCAAAGCGTTTAGAAGCAGTTGTACTTTCTACACAGCATGACGAAGATGTAACACAGGAACAGATTCATGCAGATATCAAAAAATATGTATTTGATGAAACACTTCCAGCAGAACTTATCGATGATGAAACTAAATTCTTCATCAACCCAACAGGTCGTTTCGTAATCGGCGGACCACACGGGGATGCTGGTCTTACAGGACGTAAGATTATCGTAGATACTTATGGTGGAATGGCTCGTCACGGCGGCGGAGCTTTCTCTGGTAAAGACTGTACAAAGGTAGACCGTTCTGCAGCATATGCAGCTCGTTACGTTGCAAAGAACATCGTAGCAGCAGGTCTTGCGAAGAGATGTGAAATTCAGTTATCATATGCTATCGGTGTTGCACAGCCAACATCTATCATGGTAGATACATTTGGTACTGGTGTAATCTCTGATGAAAAATTAGTAGAAATCATTCGTAAAGAATTTGACCTTCGTCCAGCTGGTATTATCAAGATGCTTGACTTAAGAAGACCTATTTACCGTGACACAGCAGCATATGGTCACTTCGGTAGAACTGACTTAGATCTTCCATGGGAAAAGACAGACAAGGTTGATGCATTAAAAGTTTATAATATTTAATAGATTTTTCATATGTTTACAAAAGAAACATGGTATAATTATAAAGAATTGTACCATGTTTTTCTTTTTATCAATGAGGGGCATGGTTTACCGAGGAGGAGCACATGAAATTAAAATCCAAATTAGTAATTTCATTTTGTATTATCATGTTTGTGCCGATTTTCTTATCACTTTTATTTATCGCGGCATTTTTCCGTGTGCAGTGGGAAATGGTAACACACAACATGGAAGTTATGCCGGACGTAAGAGGGCTTGTATTTGAGATTGCGCTTACAATCTTGCTGGTACTTTTGCTAACAGCTGGTATGCTGATGATTTGGATTTATCAAAGTATGGTAACTCCGATTCGAAAGCTTCAGATTGCAGCCGAGAATATCAAGGAAGGTAACCTGGACTTTACGATTGATGTCGTTGGAGCAGAGCAGGATGAGATGAATGAGCTTTGCGTGACATTTGAAGAAATGCGACGACGACTAAAGGAGAATGCGGAAGAGAAAATTTCCGCAGAGCAGGAGAATAAGAATCTGATTAGTAATATCGCGCACGATTTGAAAACGCCTATTACTGCAGTAAAGGGATATGCGGAAGGCATCATTGACGGAGTTGCAAACACTCCAGAAAAGATTGATAAGTATGTGCGAACCATTTACAGCAAGGCAAATGAGATGGATACGTTGATTAATGAACTGACCCTGTATTCAAAGATTGATACGAACAAGATCCCATATAACTTTGCAAAAATAAATGTAGAAAATTATTTCGCGGATTGTATTGAAGAGATAGGAATTGATTTAGAGACAAGAGGAATCGGCCTGGCGTATTACAATTACACGGAAAGTGATGTTGTCATTATTGCAGATCCAGAGCAGCTTCGCCGAGTTATAAATAATATCATTGGAAATTCCATCAAATATATGAACAAATCGAATGGATTTATCAATGTTCGTATCAAGGATGTGGGTGATTTCATTCAGGTGGAAATTGAAGATAATGGCCGTGGAATTCCACAAAAGGATCTGCCATACATATTCGACCGATTCTATCGCGGCGATGTATCGCGTAACTCTGCAACAGGTGGCAGTGGTATAGGCCTATCTATTGTAAAGAAAATCATCGAAGATCATGGCGGCAAAATATGGGCAACCAGTAAAGAGGACACAGGTACGGTTATGTACTTTGTAATTCGTAAATATCAGGAGGTACCAAATGAGTAAGATTTTAATTATAGAAGATGAAGTGGCAATTGCAGAATTAGAAAAAGACTACTTAGAATTAAGTGGATTTGAAGTAGAAGTGGAACATGACGGAATGACAGGACTTGCAAGAGCCTTGGCAGAAGAATTCGACCTGTTTATTTTAGACCTTATGCTTCCAGGCATCGACGGTTTCGAAATTTGCAAACAGATTCGTGAAAAGAAAAACACGCCAATCCTTATGGTGTCTGCAAAGAAAGATGATATCGACAAAATTCGAGGTTTGGGACTTGGCGCAGATGACTATGTAACAAAACCATTCTCGCCAAGCGAACTCGTAGCTCGTGTAAAAGCACATTTGTCCCGTTATGAACGCCTCATCGGAAGCAATACTGTAGAAAATGATACGATTGAAATCCGTGGCATCAAGATTGACAAAACTGCAAGACGTGTATGGATTAACGGCGAAGAAAAGCAGTTTACCACCAAGGAATTTGACCTGCTTACCTTCCTTGCAGAAAATCCAAATCATGTATATACCAAGGAAGAGCTGTTCCGCGAAATCTGGGACATGGAATCCATTGGTGACATTGCAACCGTAACCGTACATATCAAGAAGATTCGCGAGAAGGTAGAAATGGACACCTCGAAACCTCAGTATATCGAGACAATTTGGGGTGTAGGATATAGGTTTAAGTTGTAATAACTCTTTATCTTGTAATATTAAAACAGACGTGCGGATATGATGTTGGTTTATAATAATAATTTTGACGCGCGGTGGTTTGTGCTACAATTTATTAGCCAAGTAAGCTCGACCCACGCCACGAAGTGGCTTTCCGTCGCTTTGCAAGCGACTCGGCTCTCGCTATTTGGCGAAACGCCAAATTACACGGATAAAAATAAAAGGAGATTGCATGCGAGCATGCATCTCCTTTATTTTTTCCGGTTACTTGGCTAAATCGTTGTTTCATAAAATCAATAAAAATTGTACATCATAGAAATGATATAAGATTTTATGGAGGTTACAATGAAACAGGCATGGCGAGATTTTAAAAGTGGTACATGGAAGAATGAGATTAATGTAAGAGATTTCATACAGAAGAATTATACATTTTATGAGGGAGATGAGAGTTTTTTAGAGGGACCGACACAGGATACACTGGATTTGTGGGAGCAGGTGTTAGAATTGTCAAAGAAGGAACGTGAAGCAGGTGGTGTCTTGGATATGGACACAAAAATCATTTCTACGATTACCTCACACGGGCCAGGATATTTGGATAAGGAAAAAGAGAAAATTGTAGGATTTCAAACCGATAAGCCATTTAAAAGATCGCTTATGCCGTATGGGGGAATTCGTATGGCGATTAAAGCTGCGCAGGATAGTGGCTATGAAGTGGACAAGGAAGTAGTAGAGAATTTTACGACGCATAGAAAAACACATAATGCAGGCGTGTTTGATGTATATACTCCTGAGATGAGAGCATGTCGCTCTTCGCACATTATCACGGGGCTTCCGGATGCATATGGACGAGGTCGAATCATTGGGGATTATCGACGAGTGCCTCTTTATGGTGTTGACCGATTGATTGAGCAAAAAAGGGAAGAGTTCCATTCCATGGGAAGTATCATGAACAATGATATTATTCGTGAAAGGGAAGAAATCTCGGAGCAGATTCGTGCCCTAGAGCAGCTTAAAAAATTAGCAGAAATCTATGGTCATGATATCAGTAAACCAGCGACAAACGTTCATGAAGCAATTCAGTCGCTTTATTTTGCTTATCTTGCTGCAACCAAGGAACAAAACGGTGCAGCGATGTCCTTGGGGCGCACTTCTACTTATTTAGATATCTATGCAGAGAGAGATTTAAAAGAAGGCACATTTACAGAAAAAGAAATTCAGGAGTTCGTCGACCAGTTTATTATGAAACTACGTCTCATTAAGTTTTCCAGAACTACAGAATACAATGCGATTTTCGCAGGTGATCCGACCTGGGTGACAGAAGCAATTGCTGGTGTGGGATTGGATGGACGCCCACTGGTAACAAAAATGTCTTACCGATATCTGCATACGTTAAACAATATCGGTGCCGCTCCAGAACCAAACCTTACCGTGTTGTGGTCGCTAAAGCTTCCAGAAAATTTTAAGCGTTTCTGTGCGGATACTTCTATCAAGCATTCAGCGATTCAATATGAAAATGATGACATCATGCGAGAGGTGCACGGAGATGATTATGGAATTGCTTGTTGTGTATCCTCTATGCGAATCGGAAAAGAAATGCAGTTTTTTGGGGCAAGAGCAAATCTGGCGAAGTGTTTGCTGTATGCAATCAATGGTGGTGTAGATGAGCTCTCTGGAAAACAGGTCGGACCAAAGTACCGCCCGATTACCTCGGAATATTTGGATTATGATGAAGTGATGACAGCCTACAAGGACATGATGAAGTGGCTGGCAGGAGTATATGTAAATGCCTTAAACATCATCCACTATATGCATGACAAATACTCGTATGAGAAATTAGAAATGGCGCTTCATGATAAGAAAATTACTCGTTGGTTTGCAACAGGGATTGCAGGATTTTCTGTGGTAGCGGATTCTTTATCCGCCATCAAGTATGCCAAGGTAAAACCAATTCGAAATGAACAGGGAATAGCGATTGATTTTGAAACAACAGGAGAGTTTCCGAAGTTCGGAAATGACGATGACAGAGTAGATGATATCGCAAAAGAAGTGCTTCATCTTTTTGTTGGATATATCAAAGAAAATCAAGCATATCGCGGTGGCTTTCCAACTACGTCAATCCTTACGATTACTTCAAACGTATCCTATGGGAAAAATACAGGTTCCACTCCGGACGGTCGTAAAAAGGGTGAAGCCTTTGCACCAGGCAGTAATCCAATGCACGGTCGCGATACTCATGGTGTAGTAGCATCTTTAGCTTCTGTAGCCAAGATTCCTTTTATGGATTCGCAGGATGGTATTTCCAATACCTTTAGTATCGTGCCAGATGCACTTGGAAAAAATCATGAAGATGCAAAAAATAACCTAACACAGATGTTAGATGGATATATGAGTCAGGGCGGACATCACTTGAATGTGAATGTGCTTAATCAAGATACTCTGAGAGACGCGCAAAATCACCCAGAGAAATATCCACAGCTTACTATTCGTGTGTCAGGCTATGCGGTAAACTTTATCAAACTTACCAAGGAACAGCAGGATGAAGTGATTGCAAGAACGTTCCATGATAGGTTATAATATTACTCAAATAGCAACGTAAGGAGAAATAGAATGGGCTACATTCATTCAATACAGACCTTTGGAACCGTTGATGGACCTGGTGTGCGATTTGTCGTATTTTTCCAGGGATGTCCGATGCGATGTCAGTATTGCCACAATCCCGACACATGGGAACTGGCAGATGGAAAAGAAAAATCAGTCGATGAAATCCTAGAGATGTTTGAAAGAAACCGAGCATTTTATCGCACAGGCGGTATCACTGCTACAGGCGGAGAGCCGATGATGCAGATGGATTTCCTATTAGAGCTTTTTACAAAAGCGAAAGAAAAGGAGATTCACACCTGTCTTGATACATCGGGGATTTTCTTTCAGGAGCTGTGGAGCGAACCTGTGAACCGAGTTGGCGAGGCTTATGCGAAGTTGGAGAAACTGATGCAGGTTACTGATTTGGTGATGCTCGATATCAAACACATCGAAACAGGATTGCACAAGACATTGACAGGTCATGGCAACGAAAATGTACTTGCGTTTGCAAGATATCTGGATGAAATGAAAAAGCCAGTTTGGATTCGCCATGTAGTTGTACCAGGCATCACTTATGATAAGGTGCAGTTGACCAGATTTGGAGAATTCTTAAAAACACTTTCTAATGTAGAGAAGTTAGAAGTGTTGCCATATCATACACTTGGGGAAAATAAGTATGAAAAGCTGGGTATTGAATATCCGTTAAAGGGCGTGCCGCAGCTTTCCAAAGATGAGGCTGTAAAAGCAGAAGAAATTATCCTGAAAGCATGGGATAAAGATGTAAAACCAATCAATACAACAGAAGAAGATATAAAATCAGGAGGTACCGTATGCAAAAGCTGTTAGTAGTCGTAGATATGCAGAATGACTTTATTGATGGAGCACTTGGAACGAAGGAAGCGGTAGTGATTGTTCCAAACGTGAAAGCAAAAATTGAAAATTTTGAAGGGACTGTTCTTTTTACCAGGGACACACATTTCGAAAACTATATGGATACACAGGAAGGACATAATCTTCCAGTGCCACACTGTATCAAAGGTACAGAAGGATGGGAAATTCGAAGCGAATTAGAAGCACTTCGTACTACAGAGGCAATTGATAAAGTGACCTTTGGTTCATCTGAATTGCCAGAAGTGCTTGCCAAGCTAAACGCAGAAAATCCAATTGAGGAGATTACTTTCGTAGGACTTTGCACAGATATCTGTGTGATCTCAAACGTAATGGTAACCAAGGCTTTCTTCCCAGAGATTCCAGTGATTGTAGATGCAGCGTGTTGTGCAGGTGTATCACCAGAAACGCATAAGAACGCATTAGAAGCAATGAAGGTTTGTCAGGTGAAAGTAGAAAATGATTGATTTAGAAATACTATTCGAAGACAAGGACATCCTTATCTGTCGCAAGCCCGCAGGCGTGGCGACCCAGACCAAACGTCTAGGGCAGCAGGATATGGAAAGTTTACTAAAGAACTATAGAGCAAAAAAAGGTGAGCCTCCCTACATTGGCATCGTACACAGGCTGGACCAGCCAGTAGAGGGAATTATGGTCTTTGCGAAAAATCAGCAGGCTGCGGCGCATCTTAGCAAGCAGATACAGGATAGAGTAATTGGAAAACATTACTATGCAGTTTCTGCGAATGCGCCAAAAGCTAGTGAAGGGGTATTAGAAAATTATCTTTTGACAGATAAAAAGTCAAACCTTACCCAGGTGGTAGATTCCAAGATAAATGGTGCAAAAAGCGCGAAGCTGGAATACAAAGTAGTCGAGACAAAAGAGGATAAAACACTATTCGATATCAAACTTCATACAGGGCGTCAGCACCAGATTCGTGCACAGATGGCACATGCGGGATGCCCACTTGTGGGGGATAGTAAGTATGGCAAAGTGGTAGATAGAGAACCGCTAGCACTTTGTTCTTATAAACTTGAGTTTGAGCATCCGACAAAGAAGATTCCGATGAAGTTTGAAATACAGCCTTGGGGAAAGGGGTTTATGGATTTTTGAAAAACTTGACATTTTCAAGGATTTTGCCTATCATTAGTACAAACGAATTTTATGTTAGAGGAGATTTGTTATGGCAAATGACAAGAAATTAGTAGAAGCCATCACAGCAAGAGATGATGACTTTACACAATGGTATACAGACGTTGTAAAAAAAGCAGAACTTATGGATTATTCATCTGTAAAAGGATGTATGATTTTTAAACCAAACGGCTATGCAATTTGGGAAAATATTCAGAAACAGTTAGACGCTAGATTCAAAGAAACAGGCGTAGAGAATGTATACATGCCAATGTTTATTCCAGAAAGCCTTCTTCAGAAAGAAAAAGACCACGTAGAAGGTTTTGCACCAGAAGTAGCTTGGGTTACACATGGTGGTTTAGAAGAACTTCAGGAAAGACTTTGTGTACGTCCTACATCGGAGACGCTTTTCTGTGAGCTTTTTGCAAAGACAGTACAGTCACACAGAGATTTACCAAAGGTATACAACCAGTGGTGTTCGGTAGTGCGTTGGGAAAAGACCACACGTCCATTCCTTCGTTCTTCTGAGTTCTTATGGCAGGAAGGACACACGGTACATGCAACTGCAGAAGAAGCAGAAGAAAGAACCGTACAGATGCTTAACCTTTACGCACAGTTCTTAGAAGAAGTACTTGCGATTCCAGTTGTAAAAGGCCGCAAGACAGACAAAGAAAAATTCGCTGGTGCAGAAGCTACCTATACAATTGAAGCACTTATGCACGATGGTAAGGCGTTACAGTCAGGTACATCACACAACTTTGGTGATGGCTTTGCGAAAGCATTTGGTATTCAGTATACAGACAAAGAAAATAAATTACAGTACTGCCACGAAACATCATGGGGTATGTCTACTCGTTTAATCGGTGCAATCATCATGGTACATGGTGATGATTCAGGTCTTGTGCTTCCTCCAAGAGTAGCACCTACACAGGTAATGGTAGTGCCAATTCAGCAGAAGAAGGAAGGCGTACTTGACAAAGCATATGATGTAAAGGATGCACTTGCAAAAGACTTCCGCGTAAAAATTGATGCAACAGACAAGAGCCCAGGATGGAAATTCGCAGAACAGGAAATTCAGGGTATCCCAGTTCGTGTAGAACTTGGACCAAAGGATATCGAAAATAACCAGTGTGTAGTAGTTCGTCGTGATACAAGAGAAAAGATTGTGGTTTCTTTAGATGAATTAAATGAAAAACTTGCAGAAATCTTAGAAACCATGCAGGCAGATATGCTTGCAAAAGCAAAAGAATTCTTAAGCAGTCATATTTGTGATGCCCACAACTATGCAGAATTTGTACAGAAGGCAGAAAGCAAGACCGGTTTTATTCGTGGTATGTGGTGTGAAGGCTTGGATTGTGAGCTTAAGATTAAAGAAGATACTGGTGTAACAAGTCGTTGTATGCCATTTGATGATCAGGAACAGATTTCAAATGTATGTGTATGCTGTGGAAAACCAGCACATAAATTAGTATATTGGGGTAAAGCATACTAATTATAGACATTAGGAGTAAGGCCATGTTCGAGAAATATTTTGATGGGGTAATTGAACAGGTATATGGAAAAGTTCTAAATGCGGAAAAGAATATTGTTATGGCTTGCTATAGCAATTCTTTTTCCGTTGCGGAATTAGAGACAATAAAACGTTATTCTGAAGCAAAGGATGACGTTTTTTTTGCTTGGAAGGAATATACCTCTGAAGATATCGTAGGTGCATATGATCCATTTTTGGATATTATCTGTCAGATGCATAAGGAATATATAAAAGGTGATTTTGATGAGTTCCTTACGCAATGCAAGGTGTATGAGTTACACAGAGAAGTGCTGAATTCTTACTATGAAACAGGCGTGTGTAAGCGACAGGAGAATGTACTTCTGGATGAGGTAGAATATGAGCAGGGCCGTATGACCAGAACCATAGCACTTATGTTAAAGGCAGTGGCGGAATACAAGCCACTTGTTATTGTAGTTAACCGCTTTCAACTGGCGAGCAAAAGTACGATTCAGTTAATGCAGATGCTGGTAGAGGATTCTACGGATAGAATCGGAATTGTGCTGGGTGTAAATGAGGCTCGTATTCGAAAAGATCATAGAGCACAGGCATGGGGGACTTTGACGGAACAACTCAATGACCTAAGACAGGTATACCATATTGGAAGTAGTGGACGTGCGCGTAACAGCAGTTATCAGAGCATTGGCACACAATTTAAAGATTATAAGAAGTTATTCGTTCAACTTAACAATGTAATTGAGCTTATGGATTATGATCAGGCGAATAATTATTTCCTCGATATAGAAAGACAGGTTAAGTTCGAAGAAGCCAAGCTGCCAGAAGGTGTTATGTTGTCTCTTTATTTCATGCATACTCAGGTGGCGATTTTGCGTGGAGACTTATCGAAAGCACTCGATATTATTGAGGATATTTCCAAGCTTGAGGTGCCAGGCAGAGAAAGCATTATTACATACCAGTGTTCCATGGACCTGGCAACCTGCTATATGTATCAGGGAAAACTGGAACAGGCACAACGTTATGCAGAAGTGGCCAAGGCGGAAGCAGAAAATATCGGACAGAGGGAGTATGTGTTTAAGGCAGAAGTGCTTATGATGCGCATCAAGATGTCAGGCTGGCATAATATTTTCTTCTGCGTAAAGGATGTAGAAATAGATTCGTCTATTATAGAGAAATTGATGCATTACAATTATCGCAATCATCTTGCACATGTTTATATTTATGCTTATGATAACAGACCAGAAGTGGTTGCCAAGGCATATCGTTCAGAAGCTGCCCTGATTCATTTTTCAAAGGGCGTTAAACTGGCAAAAGAGATTGATAATGAGATGCTGGTATGTATTGCATATCAGAAAAATGCGATGATTGCATCTACAAATGGTATGAATGAGATTGCACTTTTGTATTCCATTCGTACATTACAATATATAACAGATCTCCATTCTATGGAAGCGGGACGAATGCTATCCGCGATTGGATATAACTTAAGTGCGCTGGGACATTTGGATGAATCTGCCTGGTTCTACGGACAGGCAATTGCGCTATTTTATGAACTTCGTCTTCCAGAAGATATTGCGGAGGTGTGTTACAATTTTGCACTTACCTGTATTGCAAAAGAAGACTATAAACTGGCAGAAGAGTCGCTTCAGATTGCGATTAAGACAGTAGATAAACTACACTTGAACAGTCTTCGAGTATGTAATTTGGCGAAGCTCTATGCGATTCAGGCGTTATTAAGCGTTATGCAGGAAAACTATTTTGACAGCGAACGCTATCTGATGAGCTGTGCACAGTTTATGAATTATATTTTGGAAAAGCAGGCAGAGGATGTTGTGCACGATTATGCACGAAGCGATGATGATATCTGTCTGTACCATTTTGCAAAAGCGATGCATGAGTTGCATATGGGGAATGAAGCCGCTGCTTTGGAAAATTTTGAGAAGACAGAGAAATATTTCGAGCTTGCAGAAGGAAACCTATTTTATATTCAGACCTTGTACCGTAAAGCACGTATGGAGCTTTTTAAGAAGCTTGGCAGAGATGCGAAATATGAGATGGAACGCACCAGTCTGTTACAGCGTATGGAGATTGTAGAACAGATTGCGGCAAGTGTTTCAGAAGATATGCTTGTGGAAGTGCGCGAGATGACAGGCAAGCTTCAGGCAATACCAAGGACACAGATTGAAGAATTGATTCGCCAGATTGCATTGGACAAAGAAAACAAGCGCAATAAGAGACAGCTGGAGTTTATCTCTACCTGGCAGAATCTGTTGGATAAAAGTGATGTACGTGTGCTTGAGATGGTCAAAAGCTCGATTCGTCTGTTCTTAAATCGTTTTAATAATGACTGTGCCTTGTATGTTCGTTGTGGGGAAGAGGGGTCACAGGTGTTGTATAATGACACAGGTGTATTTTTCTTGGAGGAGAAATTAGCCAATTTTGAGAAATGTCTCCATGAATATCCAAATGGAGTCGCAGTGTCCAAAATTAGTAATAGCTTCTCAGAGCACAAGGAGATGATAAAGTTTTTTGATATTGATCAGGTATGTTCGTTCGTTGCAATTCCGTTTTTTAAAGATGGAAAATTAGAAAGCTATCTGGTAACGTACATTAAGATGAAGGATAACTGGCATGATTCCGTTAACCGTTATCTTTTGAACGAAGATGACTTGAAGATGTATCAACTTCTTTTCCGTGAGTTAGGGCATGCGGTTCACCGACAGGAATACTATGATAAAATTTCCCAGATGAACCAGCGTTTACAGGAAGCAGCTACGACGGATGTACTCACTGGCATTACGAACCGAATGGGAATGTATGAGAGATTACGTCAGCGGTTGGAAGCAGATAAGGTAATACACGGATTGGGTGTAATGTTTATTGATTTAGATAACTTTAAGCCATATAATGATACGTATGGACATGAAATTGGCGATATCGTCCTACAAGGAATGGCCCATATCTTTGATAAGGCGATTGGTGATAGAGGGTTTGTAAGTCGTTACGGCGGAGATGAATTTATCGTTATCGTTTATACCAATGATAAGGAAGAGATAGAGTCAATTGCAAAAGATATCTATCAAAGAATAAAAGCTGCGGATGGTTTTACAGAGACGATTCAAGAGACGCTGAATATGAAGGTTGAAATTGCAGACAAACATAAGATCAGCTGTTCTATCGGAATCACGGTTTGTGATACTTTTGTTACGGAAAATGATGTGGATGACATGATTAAAGTAGCAGATGATTCGCTTTATAGTGTAAAGGCAGCAGGAAAAGGAAAGTATATATTTGCATGAGAGTAGAGTTACCCGTTGATGTGAAAAATATCATAGAGACGTTGGAAGCAAATGGCTATGAGGCGTTTGCTGTAGGAGGGTGTGTCAGAGACACACTCCTTCTTCGTGTGCCAGGCGACTGGGATATTACTACCTCTGCAAAGCCAGAGGAAGTAAAGGCTCTCTTTTCACATACTATTGATACGGGCATACAGCATGGCACTGTGACTGTTATGAAAAACCATGTTGGATATGAAGTTACAACCTACCGAATTGATGGAGAGTACGAAGATGCAAGACATCCGAAGGAGGTTATCTTTACTCCAAATCTTGTAGAGGACTTAAAGCGCCGTGACTTTACCATCAATGCTATGGCGTATAATGATAGAGCTGGCATCGTGGATGAATTTGATGGAATTGGAGATTTGCAGAATAAGGTTATCCGTTGTGTCGGCAATCCGATGGAACGTTTTT
Source organism: Agathobacter sp. (assembly GCA_045530745.1). Taxonomy (GTDB): domain Bacteria; phylum Bacillota; class Clostridia; order Lachnospirales; family Lachnospiraceae; genus Roseburia. Next base: position 24,616 of record JAZSCQ010000046.1, on the reverse strand, counting down.
CCGAGGATGCACTCCGAATGCTCCGTGCAGTTCGCTTTGCTGCACAGCTTGGATTTACAATTGAAGAGGATACAAAGCAGGCAATTAGAGTGCTTGCCCCAACCCTTGCAAAAGTGAGCAAGGAGCGAATTGCGGTTGAACTGGTTAAGATACTTGTTTCCGACCATCCAGAAGAAATTCGCACGGCATACGAGCTTGGCCTGACCAAGGTCTTCATGCCAGAGTTTGATGTGGCGATGGAGACGATACAGCACAATCATCATCACAAGTATACAGTTGGAGAGCATTCTATTGTAGCGATGCAACATGTTCGTCCAGAGAAAATGATTCGCCTCATTATGTTCCTGCACGATTTGGCGAAGCCAGTTGTTTTGACCACAGATGACAAAGGGTATGATCACTTCGTAGGTCATACGCAGGCGGGGGCTAATATGGCAAAAGGTATCCTTCGTCGATTAAAATTTGATAATGCGACTATTGATTTTGTTTATCGCATGGTAAAGCATCATGATGATAGACCACCAATGGACAATATGGCGCTGGTGCGTAGAAGAATTAGTGAAATTGGTTTGGAAAATATGCCAATGATGATAGAGATTAAACGTGCGGATATTTTGGCGCAGAGCGATTATAATTTTGAGTCCAAGATGGCATATGTGGATGACCTGGAAAAAGCATACAAAGAGGTCATTGAAAAGAATTATTGTGTCGACAAGAAGGATTTGTCGGTAAATGGCAGGGATCTGATTGCTATGGGCATGAAACCTGGAGAGGAAATGGGAATTGTACTCGATTTACTGTTTGACATTGTAATCAATGATCCAAAATTAAATGATCGTGAAAAGTTGTTAGAACGTGCGAATAAGTTGATAACCCCTTTCATATGATAAACAGATGTAATCTGATATCTATGGAGGGGTTTTTTGTATAATCAAACAGAGCTTGTACTAGCACAGTATGAAATAGAGATTCGCGAAACAACAAAAGGAAGAGGCGCATTTCTTTGTGATACGAATAAGGGGCTAAAGCTATTAGTACCTTTCCGAGGATCTAAAGAAAAAGGGATGTTACTTAAGGAGTTTTTAGAAGAATTGAATCGCACCGGTTTTGTAGCGGAACGGATTGAACTAAATTGCAATCAGGAAGCGGTAACGGAGGATGAGAATACAGGAGAGCGTTTTATTCTAAAAAATTATATCGAAGGAACGGAGATAAGTACGAAGCGAGTAGAGGATATGAAGGAGGCAGTAAAGGTGCTGGCTCTTTTTCATAATGCATCTGAACAGATAGAGGTACAGTTTCCAGAGCGACAAACAAGAGAAAACGTAGTTGAGAACTATCGGCGCCACTATAGAGAATTGATAAAAGCAAGAAATTATATAAGAAATCGAAAGAAAAGATGCGAATTCGAGCAGATATATATGAAGAATTTCGAGCATAATAGGGCTTCAGCGGAGAAGTCGCTAGTGCTCTTAGAAGAGACGGAAGGTGAGAAGATACGGAGTCTGTTCTGTCATGGTGATTTCAATCAGCATAATGTACTTTGGTCGGGAGGAGAATGCCGATTGGTACATTATGAAAATTTGAGCTACAATTGGGGGATTCTGGACCTGGTAAATTTCCTGCGTAAAATGTTAGAAAAAAATGAATGGAATGAGCAGCTTGGACGGGAGTTGATTATGACCTATGATGCCTATCGGCCGTTAAAAGGGGAAGAGTCTGCAAAGCTATATGGTCTACTTCTTTTTCCGGAGAAGTTTTGGAAGGTGACAAATCACTATATGAATTCTCGCAAAACATGGATATCCGAGAAGGATGTGGAGAAGCTAAAGACGGTAATGGAGCTAGAGGAAAAGCGTTTAAAATTCATGGAAAATATATTTTCTTTTCTAAGATAATGGGGTATACTTGACCTATGAGAAAGAGAAAGATACCTAGGATTTATTTGAATATTGTAATTGCTTTGATGATAGCAATGTGTTTTGGTGGATGCGCAAAACAGGGGAATACAGATACGCAGACGCAGCAGACGGAGTCCGAAATCGAAAAGAAGGAATATCTGTATCTGATTGTAGCGCATGATATGCAGGAGGAGTCATTTACCCTGTATTCCTATGCGAATGGAATGGAGCAGTATTTTGAATACGGATTCGCCACACAGTTTAAGGATAAATATGGTAATTTGGTGCCAGCATCTAAGTTTACGGAAGGTCGTTTTGTGACGATTGATCCGAGAGATAAGGATGGATATTTGACAGGCGTACAGCTATCTGACCAGGTATGGGAGCAAGAGAAAGTACATCGTTTCCAGATAGAGGAAGAGAGGGGAATACTTACCATCGGGGATACCAAATATTCAATACGGGATGAGGTTAAGATATTCTCAAATGGAGGAGAGATAACTTTTTCTGATATTTCAGAGGATGATGTCTTAACCGTGATAGGAAAGGATAGAAAGGTTCTCTCCATTGTGGTGACAACAGGACATGGAACTTTGGCGCTCAATAATACAGGTTTGTTTGAAGACAGCTTCCTACAGCTTAACAGCAATATCTTTGCTATGATTACTCCAAATATGGAATTGGAAGTGCCGGAAGGCACATATACCCTGAAAGTGGCAAATGATGGCTGGGGCGGTACGACGGAAATAGAAATTATAAGAGGAAAAACTACCAGAGTTGATTTGGAAACACTAAAGGGCGAAGGCAAGAAAAAGGGTATGGTTTCATTCGAAATTGATGCAGAGGATGTCAAGGTCTATGTAGACCATAAGCTGATTGACCATACAAATCCTGTTGAACTGGTTTATGGATTACATGTGTTGCAAATTAAAGCCGAAGGATATGAAACGTGGAAGAAGTATTTGTCTGTGAATTCGGAAGAAGCAACCATTTTGATTGAATTGACAGAAGAAGAGTCTCAGAAAGAAGATAGTGAGAAAGAGGAAACTGAGACTGAGAAAGAAACTGAAACTGAGATTGAGAAAGATACTGAAGACGAGAAAGATACCGAGATAGAAAAGGAAACGCAGACAGAGGAAGAGTCTCAGAAAGAAGAACAGGAAGAAACACAGGAGCAAGGCTCTGAAAGTACAGAAAATGCCTAAAATATGGGGTTTTTTCCTTGACAAAAGCCCTAAAAGGAAGTATAACTATTAGTACAGGTAATTCGGGGGACGAACCCAAATTATGATAAACGAAATCCAGAGGAGGAATATAACATGAACAAAACAGAATTAGTTGCAGCTATGGCTGAAAAAGCTCAGCTTTCTAAAAAAGACGCTGAAGCAGCATTAAAAGCATTCACAGAAGTAGTTGAAGAAGAATTAAAGAAAGGTGAAAAAATCCAGTTAGTAGGATTTGGTACTTTCGAAGTTTCTGAAAGAGCAGCTAGAACTGGTAGAAACCCACAGACAGGTGCTGAAATGCCAATCGCAGCTTCTAAAGCTCCAAAATTCAAAGCTGGTAAAGCTTTAAAAGACGCTTTAAACTAATTTGAAGTTATAGACTAAGGCTGCCGTACCCTAAGGTGCGGCAGTTTTTTCATTATATAAGGTGAGGATAATATGAGATTAGATAAATTTTTGAAGGTGTCACGCTTAATCAAGCGTAGAACTGTTGCAAATGAGGCTTGTGATGCGGGACGTGTCAGCGTAAATGGAAAAGAGGCAAAGGCATCTGTTAATGTCAAAGTGGGAGATGTGATAGAGATTGCATTTGGACAGAAAACAGTAAAGGTGCGAGTCCTTGATATCCAGGATACAACCAAAAAGGACGAAGCAAAAGATTTGTTTGAATATATATCATAAATATAAGGACCTCCTAATATACTTTCTATATAGGAGGTTTTTGTATGGAAGAAAATAAGTTGACGAAGGTTCACAAAATTGTTTTAAACAACCGTAAGTCAGGAAACTTTACGGGTGTGTTAGATGTGATATCCTTTGATATAGCAGAAATCCTTTTGGAAACAGAACAGGGGATGTTAAATGTAAAGGGAAAGGATTTGCATGTTAATCGATTGAATCTGGAAAAAGGTGAAGTGGACATTGAGGGTATCATAGATGTACTGTCATATTCACAGGTGCCATCGGTGGCAAAGAAAACCGAGAATATATTTGGAAAGTGGTTTAAATAGGGCACCATATGTGATATAATACCAAAGATATAGAAAGAAAGAGGTACTTTATGGCGGGAAAACGCAGAAAGAACGGCAACAATGCTGGAACAGTGACGATTATCTTTATTGTTTTAGTATTTGTAGCGGTAATGTCTATTCAGATTTATAAACTTAAAGAGAAAGATAAGCTTTTGGCCGAACGCGAAGAGAACCTGACGCAGCAGCTGATGGAGCAAATGGAGCTAGCAGAAGAGCTAAAGGAGCTGGATTTATATACAAGGTCGACGGAGTACATAAAAGATATGGCGCATAAGCTTGGTCTTGTGTTTGAAAACGAAATAATTTTTAAAGAAAGCGGCGAATAGTGTAGATTCGTCGTTTTTTTTGTGGAGAATATAGCAAAAAAGGCTCTCCTTTTATGACAAAGAATGCATGTGTTTTTTTCTATAATTGGGCCTGTACAAATATGTTTTTTGTGGAGGTGTAGATAAAATGGGAAAAGAATGGATAAGCGGCATGGTAGCGTTTGCATCAGGAGGGTTACTTGCTTTTGCAATCATTGTGTTTTTGCACTATTTTGTAAGCCAAATGTTGAAACTGGCATATTATTTGCGTTTTAAGAGAAAAAAAGATGGTACAGTTGAGACTCTGCGAATCGGACAGAATAATCCGCGGATAGAATCATTTGCATATGCAGTAAATGGCCTTTCGGATGCTTTTCTTGCAATGAGTCAGCCGAAAGAAAAAAGGATAACAGAGGAAGTTAGTCTATTGGAGCAGGAACTAACGGGGAAACTGTGTGCCAGCTGTGATGGATGTGCTATTTGTTGGAATGAGAACCGCATGCGACGACAGGGAGGCATACGTGCACTCTTGCATGCGGTTATCAATCACAGTACCAAGGAAGAGCTTTTGCTGGATCCTTATGTAGAAAATTGTCATAGATACGAGGGGATGGTGGAAGAGGCACTTCAGGCATTTGGTCGTTTAGAACTGAATCGTGCCTGGTATAATCGTCTCCGGGAAAACCGCTATGTGATTGCGCAGCAGCTGGACGCGATGGCGGATGTGGTGGAAGAGTGGACAAAACTACGTGTGAATGTAGATGAGAAATACAGTAGCGTTTTACCAGAAATCGTATATCAGGTAAAAGAAAAAGGGTTGATAGCCACGAATATGCACATATTTGAGGAAAACAAAAGACTTTGTATCGAAGCATATGTACATAGCAAGTGGAATGGCGGAATACCAGTGAAATACTATCTGGCTGCAGTAGAGAAAGCAATTCGCAAGCCTATGCGAATAGGTAAGGATGGAAAAAATATTCTAACACAAGAACCTGTGTTGATTACTCTGTATGAGGATACCAAGTTCTATGGACTACAGGGAATTGCGACAGAGAAAAAGAATGGTTCTTTTATCAGTGGGGACAGTTTTTCTTTTTTTGCAATGGATGATGGGAATTATCATGTATGCCTTTCGGATGGCATGGGCTCGGGTGCGAGAGCAAATCAGGAAAGTGAGATGGTAGTAGACCTGTTTCAGAAGTTTATAGAAGCAGGTTTTCGTAAAGAAATTGCGATAAAATTGATGAATTCCGCCATGGTACTACAGGGAGAAGAGAATAGCTTTTCGACCTTGGATTATGCTTCGGTTGATTTGTATACGGGACAGGTGGAGCTGATTAAGATAGGTGGAGCAGCTACCTTTATCAAGCATGGCAGTCAGGTAGAGATTATTTGCGATGGGACACTGCCAGCGGGGGCTGATGTTCATATGGAAATAGAAAGTGTGAAAAAACAAATGGGAAATGGTGATTTCCTTGTAATGGTGACGGATGGTGTGATAGAATATCTTCATGTAAGAAATCCAAAGGAAATTCTGGCGGATATTATCGGTGCAGCAAAAACTGATAATGCAGGAGTTTTGGCGGAGACGATATTAGAACAGGTATTGATGCGTACGGGTGGACATGCCATGGACGATATGACAGTACTTGTAACAGGACTTTGGGAGAAATAATGCAAAGAGAAGTGCAAAAGAGAATGGAAGAACTTCATATGATTGAGCCTGGAGACAGGGTGCTTGTAGGGGTTTCTGGTGGGGCAGACTCGGTCTGCTTATTACTCCTTTTGTCGATGCTGCAACAGGATATGAGCTTCTCGCTTGAGGTGATTCATGTCGAGCATGGAATTCGTGGTGAGGAGAGCCAAGGGGATGCAGCTTTTGTCGAAGGCCTGTGTCGTCGTTATCAAATTCCTTGTCATATGGTAGCAGTGGATGTACCAGCTTATTGTGCAGAGACGGGGATTGGAACCGAAGAGGCGGCAAGGCTTCTGCGCTATGAGGTATTTGAACGATTGGCGCTTGAGAAAGCGGCTAAGATTGCACTTGCGCATCATCAGGAGGATAATGCAGAGACAATCCTTTTTCAGATGGTAAGGGGGAGTTCTCTTACAGGTTTATGCGGGATGCAGCCGATTCGAGATGCAGAAAGTGGTGTGCAATATATTCGCCCGCTTTTGTCTATGCGAAGAGCGGATATAGAAATGTTCTTACGAGAGAAGAGTGAGAAGTGGTGTGAGGATAGCACCAATGCAGACATCATATACAGTAGAAATTTCCTTCGCGCAAAGGTGCTTCCGGATTTGACAAAGGTAAATGCACGTGCAGTAGAGCACATCAATCAGACGGCGGAACATTTGGCAGAGGTGAAATGTTATCTGGATGCTGAGACAGAGCGCGTATGGAAAACGCTTGTGCAGGAGGAAGATAGACTTATTTTGGAGACAGGGGCGCTGCTAGAGCTCCCAAAAGTTTTACAAAGACAGGTGGCGCATAAGGCGATTGTTCATGTGGCGGGGCGTAGTAAGGATATCACCTCTGTGCATGTGGAAAATCTGCTTGATTTATGCAAAGGACAATCAGGCAAAGCGATATCCTTGCCTTATGATATTATGGCGAGCAAGGAATTTGATAAAGTGTATATGGAACAGAGTGATAGACGCTTGATTGCAGACGGAGAGGATGCATGTGAAATTGGGGTTTCGAGAGAGCTTTTAGAGGAATGTCTGAAGGAGGAAAAACTAGTTTCACTGAATATTGGCTCTTCAAACGAGAGAATTACGCTGCGTGTGTTTCTAAGAGATGAGGAAACTTTGGAAATTCCAAGAAAAACATATACGAAATGGCTCGATTATGATAAGATAAAGGATGGATTTTGTATACGAACACGAAGAAGTGGGGATTATTTTATTAGTGATACCCTGGGACATAGAAAGAAACTAAAAAGCTATTTTATTGATGAGAAGATTCCGTTATCAGAACGTGATAAGAAATGGCTTATTGCACAGGAGAGTAAGGTTCTATGGCTTGTAGGTGGACGTATTAGTGAAGACATAAAGGTTTCACCAAAGACAAACTATGTTTTTGAAATTACTTATGATGGAGGAAAAAGGGATGAATAGAGAAAATGGTAAGAATATCAAGGTTTATTTGACTGAAGAACAGATAAATGAACGCGTTGCTGAAATTGGTGCTGCGATTACAGAACGGTTTAAAGGGGAATCGGTATACTTGGTTTGCATTTTGAGAGGTTCCATCTTTTTTACAACAGAGCTTGCAAAACGTATTGATCTTCCAGTAGAAATTGATTTTATGACAGTTTCTAGCTATGGTGCGCAGACAGTATCATCTGGTGTTATCAACGTAAAGCAGGACTTGTCAGGTGATATCGAAGGCAAGAATGTAATTGTGGTAGAAGATATTATTGATTCAGGTAATACGCTTAGCCGTTTGCTTCAGTTGTTTAAGAGTAGAAATCCAAAGACACTTACACTTTGTACACTTTTGGACAAGCCAGAACGTCGTCAGGTAGAAGTAAATGTAGATTACACAGGATTCGTGGTTCCAGATAAATTTATTGTTGGATACGGATTAGACTGGGATCAGAAATTCCGCAATCTCCCATATATTGGATTTGTGGAAGAATAGAAGGAGACAGAGATTTGAATACAAAACAGAAAAGAAACAGTAATATGGGAGGATGGGGTCTGTACCTGATTTTTATTCTCTCAATCATCATTCTGTGGTGGAGCATGAGCGATAATAACCAGCGCACCTCGATGACAAAAGCAGAATTTGATTTAGCATTACAGGCGGGCCAAGTTACATCCGTACAGATTTCGCAGAATGCGGAAGTCCCTACGGGAAGTGTGACCGTTCTTCTAAAGGATGAGACCAGGAAAACGATGTATGTATCTGATGTAAATGAGATACAGCAGATGATGGATGGATATGGATTTAAGAATTATTATTGTACCAATGTACCACAGAAATCCTGGTTGGAGAGTTTTCTTCCATATCTGATTATATTTGGAATTGTGTTTATCTTCTTTATGATTATGAACAACAATGCAGCACAGCAGAGCGGCGGCAGTAAGATGATGAATTTCGGCAAGAGCCGTGCAAAGCTTGCAACTGATGAAAATGGTAAGAAGACCTTTGCAAATGTTGCAGGTCTTCGTGAAGAAAAGGAAGAGCTAGAAGAAATCGTGGATTTCCTTCGTGCACCAAATAAATATACTAATTTAGGCGCTCGTATTCCAAAGGGTGTGCTTCTTGTAGGCCCTCCGGGTACAGGTAAAACACTTCTCGCAAAGGCGGTAGCAGGCGAAGCCGGAGTACCATTCTTTAGTATTTCAGGTTCTGATTTTGTGGAAATGTTTGTCGGTGTAGGTGCATCCCGCGTAAGAGATTTGTTTGAAGATGCCAAGAAAAATGCACCATGTATCGTATTTATTGATGAAATTGATGCAGTAGCTCGCCGTCGTGGTACCGGTATGGGTGGTGGACACGATGAACGTGAACAGACCTTAAACCAGATGCTTGTGGAGATGGATGGCTTTGGTGTCAATGAAGGAATTATCGTAATGGCAGCGACCAACCGTGTGGATATCTTAGATCCAGCGATTATGCGTCCTGGCCGTTTTGACAGAAAGATTGTAGTAGGACGTCCAGATGTAGCAGGCCGTGAAGAAATCTTAAATGTGCATGCCAAGAATAAACCACTTGGTGATGATGTAGACTTAAAACAGGTGGCACAGACTACTGCAGGCTTTACAGGAGCAGATTTGGAAAACCTTTTAAACGAAGCTGCAATTGTAACTGCTAGAGAAGAACGTGCCTATATTACACAGGAAGATATCCGTAAATCCTTTGTTAAGGTGGGCATCGGTGCAGAGAAGAAGAGCAAGGTGATTTCAGACAAAGAAAAGCGCATCACAGCTTATCATGAAGCTGGCCATGCAATCCTGTTCCATGTACTTCCAGATGTGGGACCAGTATATACGGTATCAATTATCCCAACTGGCGCAGGTGCAGCAGGTTATACTATGCCACTTCCTGAAAAAGATGAAATGTTCAACTCTAAGGGGCGTATGATTCAGGATATCATCGTAGGACTTGGTGGACGCGTGGCAGAAGAATTAGTCTTTGATGATGTAACAACAGGCGCATCTCAGGATATCAAGCAGTGCACCAGAACGGCACGCGATATGGTAACCAAATACGGTATGTCAGAAAACATTGGTATGATTTGTTATACTAATGATGATGACGAAGTATTTATCGGACGTGACCTCGCACACACCAGAAGCTATAGCGAAGGTGTGGCTGCGACTATTGACAGTGAAGTAAAAGCGATTATTGATAATGCTTATGCAGAGGCAAAACGCATCATTTTAGAACATCGTGATATATTAGACCGCTGTGCAGAGCTTCTTTTGGAGAAAGAAAAGATATCCAGAGAAGAATTCGAAGCGTTGTTTGACGCAGATGCGGCTAATGAGATATAATTTGCTGCGAAAATTTACGAAAACAAAACCAGGTGTAAAAAACCTGGTTTTTTTATGCATATTTTTACCAAAAATGGACATATTAGAAATAGGAGATGAAAAAGTGCACAAAAAAACTTGCAAAGTTTTGTGAAGTTTGTGCACACTTTCTGTGGCGTTAGTGCTATTATAATCCATGTAAAAACCCCCCAATACATTATATATAGTTTTTACTAACCCCATAGTAAAAATACCTTCTCCTAAAAAGACAGCTAGCGCTGTCTTTTTTACTTTATATGAGAAATAGACACGCGGAGTGATAATCGGCTCTTTGAAAAGCTTTTTTCGCGCGTGAAGTATTGTCTTGTGTATGCTGGCAGTGTTGCACTTGTATTTGGATCGATATGATATTTTTTACTCAGATTTCACGATTCGACATCCACATACCATTACCTATGAAACATTAAAAAAACCATTAAGTTTAGAAACGGTGGAGAATGTCATAAAGGAATATTTGTTATAAAGTATTAAGAAAACCGAAAGATTGCAGTAAGAGAAGATGAAATCGGCTTGGTACATATTGTAAGAATGACAAGCTCTTGATACAATGCATGACAAGAAGGAAAAACATTTAGCATTAGAGAGAATACTAAGGTTGTCGATAAATATGGGATGGAGTTGTAATATGAAAAAGAATTCAGTAGAAAGTCGAGTGTTGAGGTTTATAGGTATAGTAATCGGAACAATCCTATTTTTATGGTTCTTGTTACCACTTGCGGTTGCGGGAATCCTGAATATTGGAAATATAACTGGGATTGTGTTGTCGATACTTCTTATATTGTATTTGTCTTTTCTTCCAATGATACATGAGTGGATTGCGTCATTGTGGAAGGAAAAAATCCAAAGGCGAATCTTGAGTGGTTGTGCGATACTTATTGCGTTGATTGCTCTGCTTGCGATAATTGAGACGGGATTTATGATAAATGCCAATGCCAAAGAAGCTGCAGAGAATGCCACAGCAGTTGTCTTAGGCTGCAGGGTATATGGGGAACGCGCGAGTCTATCTTTGGTAGAGCGATTGGAAGCTGCATATGAATATTTGGAAGAAAATCCAGAAGCAGCATGCGTGGTGTCAGGCGGACAAGGGCCTGGCGAGGATATCTCTGAGGCGGAATGCATGTATCGTTGGCTTGTTGCAAAAGGGATAGACGCAGAGCGTATCTATAAAGAAGATAAGTCTACCTCGACAGAAGAAAACATCACTTTTTCCAAAGTGGTGATTGAAGAAAATGGATTAAACCCAACTGTAGCAATTGTGACTAGCGAATATCATAGCTACCGCGCAACCGTGCTTGCGGAAAAGAATGGATTGTCTTATGGTACTGCAGCAGGGCATACGGCAATATGGCTGTTTCCTACGTACTATATAAGAGAGTTGTACGCCATTTTAGCAGAATGGATATTCTAGTATGATGTTAGCTAGTAAGCAATAAGTATTGTATGTACAAAAAAATGACAAGAAAAGCGAAAATTTACTTGTCTAAACAAAAGGAGTATGCTATACTCTATCCTTGTCAGGAGCTTTTCTGACACATATGGGTGGATTCCCGAGTGGCCAAAGGGGACAGACTGTAAATCTGCTGCAAATTGCTTCGGTGGTTCGAATCCACCTCCGCCCATTAAGTTTTGTTCGTTTGATGTGATATCTTGCGGGCGGAACTTACAAATGCCGGCGTGGCGGAACTGGCAGACGCGCAGGACTTAAAATCCTGTCGTAGCAATACGGTACCGGTTCGATTCCGGTCGCCGGCATTATACTTTTAAGAGAGAAACGTTGATTTTCGGCGTTTCTCTTATTTTTTTATAAAAAAAGAATATCATGGGAAGCCTTATGTCAATACAGCGACCATGATATTCCTTTTTATTATCTTTTTACTACAGTTGTCGACTCTCTTTCTATCAGCTGAGGACGAAGCATCGTTTTACTGATAGATACGTGGTTGATTAAGGAACGGAGTGTAGTATATGCACAACGACCGAGCTCATTTCTCTGCTGAGAAATGGTGGTAAGTGGTGGTTCTGTGGTTGCAGCAATAGGAATATTGTCAAATCCGATGATGCTGATGTCCTCAGGGACACGGTAACCAGCTTTGACACAGGTTTCAATTGCACCCTGTGCGAGCAGGTCGTTAGCACAAACAATAGCAGTTGCTCCTTCTTCTAAGAAGGTAGGCACGTGATAATGTGCACTATCAGCAACGAAGAAACCTTTTGCCATCATTTTTTCATTACAATCAATTTTGTATTCTTTTACTGCGCTTTCAAAGGCTTCCTGTCGTTCGTCTGAAACGAGGGAACCAGGAGAACCATTTAAGAAAGCGATTTTCTTGTGACCGAGGTTAACCAAATGTTCTACAGCCATGTGAATGCCCTCGTGACTGTCTGTACCGAGGTAGCCCACGTTCTGGTTGCCATCAACAAAGTTGTCAAATAAAACAGTAGGCATGGTAGTGGTTTTTACCTGTTCCATCCAAGGATTGTGCAATGCAAGACCTAGAATGAAAGCCCCGCAATATCCGTGTTGTAATAGGTATGTATCATACTTGTTCTGTTCCTGGAACTCTACGTCGATCTCTACCACAGTAACGTCCCATTTGTGTTTAAAAGCATTCTGCTTAAAACCAAGTACGATGTCGTAACCAAAGGTGTCAAGGGTTTTATACTCTACATTTGTTACAAATAAACAAAGCTTGCGGAACTCTATCTTTTTTGAGCGTTTTGTACTATACCCCATCTCTACAGCGGTATCAAGTACCAACTGTCTTAGTTCGTTGCTGATATCACTGGCGCCATTCAATCCTTTGGAAACAGTACTGATGGATATGCCCAAGTGATTTGCGATATCTTTAATTGTTGCCATAATATACCCTCTTTTTGTGAAATTACGATGTATCTTTATCTATTATATGAAATTATCGTAAATTATTCAATGTAAATCAGCGGATTTTCGAAAAAAATAATAAATTTTATGGTTATTTTGTACAAAAAACACCACTTTAAAAAGTTGAAAATTCCGAAAACACATTCTAAAAGGGCTGTGCCCCGTGATAGGAGCGACAGCCCTTATACTTTCTACATATTTTGATGTCCAATCAGCATTTGCTGGATTTGGTTCTGGAAGTAAGCACCTATGTGCTTCTGGTCTTCTGGTGCAAGTTCCTTGAATGTGATAGGTTTGCCATATTCAATGATGACATCTGCTGCCTTAATGAAAGGTACGTGATTTTCAAAAATCTTGTTGCTTCCAGTGATAGCTACTGGCACAATCTTGCAGCCTGTTTTGGAAGCAATCTTGAAGCTTCCGTCTTTGAATTCGCCGATATCGGTAGGGTTTTCTTTGTTCTTATTTCGAGTACCTTCTGGGAAGATAAAAATCGAAATGCCTTTTTTCACTTTTTCAATACAGCTTAAGATAGTTTTCATTCCCTCTTTGACATCCTTGCGGTTTAAGAATTCGCAGTGAAGACGTTTCATCCAGGCACGAAGTCCAGGAACTTTGTTTACCACATCTTTTGCTACGAAACCAGTAAGGCGAGGGCATCTTGCATAAGCAACTACGATGTCGACCATACTTCTGTGGTTTGCAACATAAAGGACAGCTTCGTCAGTTGGCACATTCTCTTCGCCGATAACGGTAAGGTGAATACCTGCTATCTTGTGAAGAATTCGAAACTCCCACTGAACCATGCGAAGCTGAATCAAATCAGCTTTCTCCTGATTTACTAATTTGCCATAGAGCCAAAGTATTCCAAGTGGTATGTATCCGACTAATAAATATAAAAAGATAGATCCAAATGTCAATATTGTTCTCATATATATACCTCAAATCTTATGTAAAATCTCATAATCCCAAGATATTATACAAAACAAAAAATGGAAAATCAATTAAAAAAGAATAAAATCACATGCAAATGAATATGTATTTCATAGGTATTTTATAATGACAAGGGGGATTCTATGGAATTAAACAAGCATATATGTACGCAGCTAATAGAAAGGGCAAAAAGTTTTTCACAGATTACACTGGATGATGATTTTATCGTACGTGATAACAAACCAGATGTTGTTCGTGTGATTTATTCAAGAGGAGATATCCTCGTGGAAGATACCAAGGTGGGGAATCAGGTGCTTTGGATTAGTGGAAAGCTGCGGTTTTCCACCTTGTATCAAAGTGATGATGAGAATCACCGTCTAGAGAGCATAAGTGGAGAGGTTCCTTTTCAAGAGAAGGTATTTATGGATGAGGTAGAGGACGGGGATGAGGTACTCGTCGATATGTCGATAGAGGATTTGTCAGTCGGAATTATCAATTCTAGAAAGCTTGCGATTCGTGCAGTAGTAAATGCATCGGCACGATGCATAGAAGAGGATGAAGAGGGAATCACCGGTGAGGTCTTTGAGGTTGGATATGAACAGAAGACGACGGAGATGCCGATGCTTTGTTTGGTGGAAAATAATAGGGACCAATTGCGTATGCAAAAAGAACTGCTGCTTCCAAATGCAAGGTCGAACATTGGACAGCTGACCTTTTATCAGGTGGATTTTCGTAACGTAGAAGTGCTGCTACAGGACGAGGGGGTACAGGTGAAAACGGATGCTCAGATTTGGGTGTTGTATCGAAGTGAAAGTACTGGAGAGTATGAATGTTATGAAACGCAGGTTCCACTTACTGGAGAGATTGATGTAAGAGGACTTCAGGGGGATGAGATTTTCTGGGCAAAGATTACACCGGTAGAGGTGGACTTAGAGCCGAGAGGGGACTATGATGGAGAAGCACGGATGCTTGGATTAGATGTAATTCTAGGCGTTGAGGTGCAGATTTACAGGGAAGAAAATGTGGAGCTGTTGCAGGATGCGTATGCATTAAATAAGGAGCTGATTGTGGAACGAGAAAATATTCCAATCAGTCAGCTACTTATGAAGAATATATCTAAGATACGTTTGCTAGAGCAGGAGACATTGGAACCAAACCAGCAGAAAATATTGCAAATTTGCGGGAGTAGCGGGCGCATCACCATCGACAGTATTTCAAAAAGGGAAAATGGAATCGAAGTGGAAGGTGTTTTAAATGTACATATTCTTTATAATACGACAGATGATGCAATGCCATTTGCTCATGCAGATAGTCAGCTCCCATTTCAGCAGTTTATCGAGATAGAAGGATTTGATGAAAATGCAAGCTACTGGATAGATGAAAGTATAGAACAGTTACAGGTTAATCTCTTGGATAGTACAGAATATGAGATTAAGGCTGTGCTTTTGATTGCAGTATTGGCAATAAGGAAAGATTATATCTCCAATATTGTAGATATGGAAGAAGAAGAGATGGATATGGATGCAATCCAGAAACAGCCTGGTATGATAGGGTATGTACGTCGTGATGGAGAAGACCTGTGGGACGTAGCAAAACGTTATCATGCGACAACAGACAATATGATAGAGGTCGGAAATAAGGTTTTGGTGGTAAAACAAGTGCGTGGATAATGGGAATGACAGGCCTGAGAAATCAGGTCTGTTTTTATTGCTTTTTTGGACGCTTTATGCCAAAATATACAGTAGTATGCGCAAATTTAAATAGAGCATGAAAGAGGAAAAAATGCAGACTTTTTGGAATAGCATGAAAAAATATAAAGTGATATGGATTGCGGTACTGATATTTGCTGGGTTGATTTATATTGCAAATGAAACCCGCTTGATGAGGGCCAAAATCGTATATCCTGAGTCGCTTGATATGGTAGTTGCAACAGTACAACAGCAGGAGATGACACTGCGAGATTTTGCAATTTATGTGGCACATCAGGAGGCAGCCGTACAGGAGCAGGCAATTGCCTATGATGACGACAATACGAGAAAGTACTGGAACATCCGCACGGATATGGGGTTTGTTAGCCAGGTTGCACGTAACGAAGCGATGTCGATGGCGATCCACGATATGCTTTTTTATCAGCTTTTTCTTGAGCAGGAGCTAGAGCTGACAGAAGAAGAGAGGATGCTTTTGGCAAATGATGTTGAGGATTTCTGGATGGATCTGGAGGGAGAAAACAAGATAGAGAAGCTTGGAATTACGAGGGAAGATGTAGAGAATTCGATGTACAAAATTGCGTGTGCACAAAAAGCACAGCATGTGTACGCAGGAATTAGGGGAGTCGATTATGAGGAGCTCGAATTTGCAGAGGAAGTTTTCCATGATTTCTTGAGCGATTATGAATATGAAGTAAAAGACAAGGTTTTAAATCGCCTGGATTTTGGCGATATTACCATAACACATGAATAAAGGAGTAGAGGGATGGCAGCAAAAATAGGTAGAAATGATCCATGCTGGTGTGGATGTGGAAAAAAATATAAGGCGTGTCATGCAGCATTTGATGAGAAAATTGCACGTTTTGCAGCACAAGGTCATAAGGTGCCTCCAAGGGAGATTATTAAGACACCAGAGCAGATTGCAAAGATGAAAGAAAGTGCCAAGATTAACATGGCGGTACTTGATTATATTGAAGCGCATATTCATGCGGGTATGAATACCGCAGAGATTGATAAAATCGTATACGATATGACGACAGAAATGGGTGGTGTTCCTGCTCCACTGAATTACAATGGTTATCCATACAGTGTGTGCACTTCTGTAAATGAACAGGTGTGTCACGGCTTTCCATCAGAGGATGTAGTTTTAAAAGAAGGAGACATTATCAATGTAGACTGTTCTACAATTCTTGACGGATACTTTAGCGATTCTTCTAGAATGTTCTGTATCGGCGAGGTAAGCTCTGAAAAGAAACGATTGGTTGAAGTCGTAAAGGAATGTGTAGAGTTAGGACTCAAGGAAGTCAAACCATGGGGCTTCTTAGGCGACATGGGACAGGCAGTACATGACCATGCGTATGCAAATGGATATACTGTAGTACGTGAAATTGGCGGACATGGTATCGGGCTTGAATTCCATGAAGAGCCATGGGTGGGATATAACACCAAACGTGGTACGGATATGCTTATGGTACCGGGTATGGTATTTACCATCGAACCAATGGTTAACATGGGCGGAGTAGAAATCGAGATTGATCCAGAGAATGACTGGGAAGTATATACAGCGGACGGACAGCCTTCTGCGCAGTGGGAAATTATGGTTCTCGTAACAGAAGAAGGAGCAGAGGTGCTTTGCTGGTAAGATAGAGACATGAAGTGAGGTAGATAGATGTCGAAGGAAAAGAGAGTTTTAACAAAAGCTGAGAAAAACGTCATTCGCATTATGGTGATAACTGCAGTCATAGCATTTGCTACATTTGCGTGGCTTCTTTATGCGAATGATTATTATAAAGCCACTGCATCAGCGCGTGCGGCGATGCAGGGAAGTGATAGTATCCAAATAAAAGAAGCAGAGAATTATTTTCATTTTTCCCACAGAACAGAGCAAAGCGATAAGGCAATTATATTTTATCCAGGTGGCAAGGTAGAAGAGACGGCTTATGCACCAATGCTTTTGGAATTAGCAGAACAGGGCTATGAAGTGTATCTTGTAAAGATGCCAGCGAAGCTTGCAATTTTTGGGATGAATGCTGCAGAAGATATTATAAAAGAAGCTGAATACATTGAAGAATGGACGATGATGGGGCACTCTTTGGGTGGAGCTATGGCAGCAAGCTTTAGCGCGGGACACGATGAAGAAATCGACCAGCTGGTACTGCTTGCAGCATATAGTACAGAAGATTTAAAGGAAAAAGATATTGAAGTATTTTCTTTTTATGGGACACAAGATAAGGTTTTAAATATGGAGAAATACGAGGAATATCGAAGCAATCTGCCGGAGGATGTCATTGAAGCGATAATTGATGGCGGAAACCATGCAAATTATGCACATTATGGTGCACAGGATGGCGATGGAGAATCGAGTATTACCAGAGGAGAACAGGTGGAGTATGTACTCGATATTTTCTTAAATGCGCAGGAGGAATAAGGTATGTTAGAAATCGAACGTAAATTTTGGATGGATGGTTTTCCAGAAGGGCTGGACATCATCAGTGAGGTCGAGATTGAACAGGGGTATGTGAGTATTGAGCCAGAGGTACGTATTCGTAAGGCGGTCGATAAGCGTACGGGACGTGAGGAATTTCGCATGACCATAAAAGGGGATGGTGATTTGATCCGTAACGAAATCGAGACAAATATCACGAGTGACTTCTATTATGACACAGTGGATTTTCTGGATGTCAACATGATTGTCAAGGATTACAAGAAGTATAAACTTGGTCCATGGAAATTTGAAGTTGCCTGTGTAGACCCAGGGACAGAGCGCGAATTTTATTATGGCGAAATTGAGTTTCCAACGGAAGAAGACGCCAAGAATTTTGTTGTGCCAAGTTACTTTGGTCGAGAAATCACATACAACGATGAGTATAAAATGAAATATTATTGGAAGAGAACAAGACTATGAACAAGAAAGAAATATTAGAAATCAAACGCCGTTTTAAAAAGGAAGAGGCAAGCTTTACACGTCTCGTGGGCTGCTATGTAGACTGTAATAAAAATAAGATTTGTAAATTTGGTGGCAAGTTTTTAAACCTTGAGGAAGAAGAATTCCATAAGTATCTGGAGATTGCAAATAAATCGCTTTCTGGTACTTTGGGAAATAATTTGTTAGAGCTTTCTTTCCCACTTCAGGAAGAGGAAGTAGGTGGAAGACAGCAGATTCTTATGGCGCTTCGTGAAAGTAAATTAGAGGATGAGAATCTTTTAGATGCTTATTATGATTTAGTTATTGATACATATGACGAAGTAGGCAATTATCTGATTCTGCTTTACCATGATAGCTATGACGTTATGACTCGTACCAGCGATAATGATAATCTTGATGAGTCAGAAGAAGTATACAATTACCTAATCTGTGCGATTTGTCCTGTGGCGTTATCAAAACCAGGTTTGGGTTATTTAGAAGCAGAAGGACGTATTGGCTCTCGTATTCGTGACTGGGTAGTAGGTGCACCAGATACCGCATTTATTTTCCCTGCGTTCACAGATCGAAGCACCGATATTCATGCGACACTTTTCTATACCAAAAACACCAAGGAGCCACATTCTGAATTTATGGCAAATGGTCTTGGCTGTGGCGTAGAACGTACTGCAACCGAACAGAAGATGGCATTCCATTCTATCGTCAGAAATGTGCTCGGCGCAGAGGACGAGCATACTGAAGATATCCTTATGGATATTCAGCAGAACCTTTCCGATATGATAGAAGAATACGAAGAAACACACGATGAGACAGCAGATGCGTTTGTATTGGATAAGGAGACACTTGGTAAGCTTTTAGAAGAGAGTAATGTGCCAGAGGATAAGGCAAACCGCATCGAAAAATCTGTAGACGAGGCATTTGGTGACAAAGCACCTATCGCAGAAAATGTCATCGATGCGAAGGCACTTGTACAGAATGAAATCCGTCTTGAGAAGAAGGAGATGGAAAACCAGATTGTATCCTTGAACAAGCAGCTGGATGATAAGAATACAGAATTGGAAGAACGCACGGTTCAGTTAAAGGAAAAGGAAGAAGAAATCGAAAACTATATGGCAGAAACACGTAACTACGACGTGGTGCTTCATGTAAAGCCAGAAAAGGCAAGCAAGATTCATTCTTCTGTAATCGATGGCAAGAAATGTATCGTAATTCCAATGGAAGACAACGAGCAGGCAACTATCAATGGTGTGAATACGACACTGTAAAGCAGAGTTGCTAAAGTGCAGTTGGGAAGTGTAGGTGACAGGATTGATTAAGAGTATTATCTTTGATATCGGAAATGTGCTGGTGGATTTCCGTTGGCGTAAAATGTTTGAAGAGTTTGGATTAGAAGGTGAGGCATTAGAAACATTAGCAGATGCTACTGTTCGACATCAGGCCTGGGTAGATCTGGACCAGGGCATTATTACAACAGAAGAAGCAAAGGAAGCTTATACAAAGCAGGCTCCAGAATATCGTGAATACATTGACCGCATTTACCAGGAGATGGATAAGATGCTGGTGCAATTTGATTATGCGATCCCTTGGATTAATGAGTTAAAAGAACGTGGATATCGTATCTATATTTTGTCAAACTGGTCGAAACCAGCGTACGATTCCTGTCAGAATACAGCGCTAAGCTTCCTGCCACTTGTGGATGGTGTAGTGTTCTCTTATGAAGAGCTTGTCATTAAACCAAATGAGAAGATATATGATATCATTTGTAAGCGTTATGATATCAATCCAGTGGAAGCCGTTTTCCTGGATGACACAGAGAAAAATATTATCGCAGCTCGTGAATATGGATTACATGGAATTGTATTCAAAAATTATGAGCAGGGGAGAAATGAGCTGGAGGAATTATTGAAACAACGAAATGCCATCCTTTACTAGGGTGGCATTGTGTATCAAGAGGAGGGAACATGGTACTTGGAATTTTGGCCCACGTAGATGCGGGAAAGACAACTTTATCAGAAGCCTTGTTGTATGAGACAGGGAAAATCCGCGCACTGGGTCGAGTGGACCATCAAGATGCTTACCTTGATACAGATAATCAGGAAAGAGAACGTGGCATTACCATTTTCTCTAAGCAGGCACAGCTTGATAGTGATGGAATGAAGATTACGCTTTTGGATACTCCTGGGCATGTTGATTTTTCCGCGGAGATGGAGCGAACATTACAAGTGCTTGATTATGCGATTCTCGTTATCAGTGGTACAGATGGCGTGCAGGGACATACCAAGACTTTGTGGCGACTTTTGAATCACTACCAGATTCCAACCTTTCTTTATGTCAATAAAATGGATTTGTCGGGAGCGAGTCAGGAGAGAATTCAAAAGCAGTTGAAGGCACAGCTATCGGATGGATGTGTAGATTTTTCACATGTAGATTGGGCGAAGGCTGACAGCATGGATGACACGTTCTATGAGGAAATTGCTGTATGTAGCGAGAATCTGTTAGATTCCTATATGGAGAATGGTGCATTATCGAAAGAGGAGATTCGCGCGGCAATCGACACTCGTTTGCTTTTTCCATGCTTCTATGGCTCTGCGCTCAAATTAGAGGGTGTAACGGAGCTTTTGAAAGGAATTAGGACGTATGCGCATGGGGATTATGAGAAGGCTGTATTAGGTGAGTTGTCGCATCAAAAGAACAGGGATTTTGGAGCCCTTGTATATAAAATTGGTCGTGATGCGAGAGGTGCACGCCTTACTCATTTAAAAGTAACCAGCGGATGTCTTAAGGTAAAAGATAAAATTAGTTACAACGGACTGGAAGAAAAGGTTGACCAGATTCGTATCTATTCGGGAGAAAAATTCGAGACGGCAGATGAAGTACAGATGGGAGAAATTTGTGCGGTAACAGGTTTGGACCAGACCTATCCAGGTATGGGCTTGGGCGTAAATCAAACACAGACCATGCCGATTTTAGAACCGGTACTAAACTATCAGATTATCGTGCCACAGGGGGTAAATCCTGTGGAGCTGATGCGAAGCTTGAAGCAGCTGGAGGAAGAAGATCCTCAGCTGAATATTTTGTGGAATGAACAGCTACAGGAAATCCATGCACAGCTGATGGGGCAGGTGCAGATGGAGGTCTTAGGGCGTGTGATATTGGAACGCTTTGGCGTGCGCGTGACCTTTGGACCGGGCAATATTGTATACAAAGAGACGATTGCGAAACCTGTCGAAGGAGTAGGGCATTTTGAACCGCTGCGTCATTATGCCGAGGCACATCTTTGGATGGAGCCAGGGGAACCAGGAAGTGGTATTAGCGTATTCTCTAGCTGTAGCGAGGATGTATTAGATTTAAACTGGCAGAGACTCATTACGACACATATCCTGGAGCGAGAGCATCCGGGAGTGCTTACAGGTTCTGCCATTACAGATATCAAATTTACGATTGTAACAGGACGTGCACACTTAAAGCATACGGAAGGTGGCGATTTCCGACAGGCGACATACCGTGCGATTCGACAAGGACTGAAATCGACAGAGAGTGTGTTGTTGGAGCCATATTATGCATTTACATTGGAAGTGCCAGCAGAGCAAATCGGTCGTGCGATGACGGATATTCGTGGGCGTTATGGTAAGCACGAGGCACCAGAATATGTGACTCGTGACGACGGAGATGTGGCGATTTTGACAGGAACTGCACCGGTTGCGACCATGCAGGATTATATGACAGAAGTATATGCGTATACAAAGGGGCAAGGGCAGCTGACCTTGGAACTCAAAGGGTATGACGTGTGTCACAATAGTGCAGAAGTAGTAGAACGTATTGCATATGATAGTGAAGAGGATACAGCGAATCCTACGGGAAGCGTCTTCTGTGCACATGGAGCAGGTTTTGTGGTACCGTGGAATGAAGTGCCAAATTATATGCATCTCGAGTACGCCTGTGATGCAGATGGACATGTGAAGCAGATGGGCGGTCTGTCCTACGATTTGGAGCAGCAGGCAGAACAACTGCGTGAGCTTGCCAAACGCCGTGAGGCAGACAAAATGGCAAAATCAGCAAGTGCTTCTTCATGGGAATTGGATCAAGAGCTACAGCAGATTTATGCGAGAGAATTTGGCATGAATAAAGATGATATGCTAGATTATGAGCGCAAGAAATGGGCAAAGAAAGCAGGAGATGGTGCAGGGAAAAAGGAATCTGTACCGCATCTGAAAATAGATAAAAAAGGCAATCCAATTTATCCTAAGAAACCAATCCTAGAGGAACTTTTGATTGTAGACGGATACAATATTATTTTTGCATTGCCAGAATTAAAAGAGCTTTCCAGGGTAAATATTGATTCAGCAAAAGATGCCTTAAAGGATATGTTGGCAAATTACCAGGGTTACAAGGGCTGTCGGCTTATGGTTGTTTTCGATGGATACCGTAAGAAAGGAAATCCAGGTTCGGTAGAGAAGTATTTCAGTTTAGAGGTAATTCACACCAAGCAGGATGAGACGGCAGATGCCTATATCGAGCGAACCGTACATGACTTGGTAAGCAAGTACAAAATTACGGTTGCAACCAATGACAATTTGGAACAGCTTACGATTTTAAGCCAAGGGGCACTTAGAATGTCAGCCAGCATGCTGGTGCAGGAGCTGGAAAGAGTGAAGCAATTATAATTAGTATGAACAAATTTCATAGGTAGAATTGTTGAATTTGATTTGTAGCAGTGCTACTATGGAAGCATATTTTTGGAGGTGTACTATGATTTATAATAAACAGGCTTATGAACTGGGTAGCAAACGTTCTGCTATCCGAGAATTATTCGAATATGGCAAACAAAGAGCAGCGGTTGTAGGTGCAGAAAATGTATATGATTTTTCTCTCGGAAATCCTACTGTGCCAGCGCCAGACTGTGTCGATGAAACGATTCGCCGTCTTACGCAGGAATTGGACTGCATCAAATTGCATGGCTATACTTCTGCACAGGGTGATACGGAAACCAGAGCTGCAATTGCAGATTTCTTAAATAAGACACATGGCACACATTTTACAGCGGATGATTTCTATATTACGATGGGCGCTGCCGCTTCATTGTCGATTGCATTCCATGCACTTACGACAGCGGATGAAGATGAGTATATTGCGATTGCACCTTTCTTCCCAGAGTACAAGGTGTTTGTAGAAGCAACAGGAGCATCGTTAAAAGTAGTGCCAGCAGATACAACTGCATTCCAGATTCAGTTTGAAGAATTGGAAAAAATGATAAACGTTCATACCAAGGGAATTATTATCAACTCGCCAAACAATCCATCTGGTGCGGTTTATTCCACTGAGACAATTGAGAAGTTAGCAGAATTACTTGGTAGAAAAGAAGCAGAATATGGTCATCCTATTTTTATCATTGCAGATGAGCCTTATCGTGAGATTGCTTATGATGGAGTGGAAGTGCCATTTGTGACCAAGTATTATGCAAACACTTTAGTATGCTATTCTTACAGTAAATCACTTTCCTTACCAGGCGAGCGTATCGGATATATTCTTGTCCCACAGGAAGCATTTGAAAGTAAAGCGCTATATGCTGCAGTTGCAGGTGCAGGTCGCTCACTCGGCTATGTATGTGCACCAAGCATGATGCAGAAGGTGATTACCCTTTGTCAGGGACAAACAGGGGATGTGGAGCTCTATAAAAAGAACCGTGACCTTTTATATGAAGGCCTTACCAAAATCGGATATCATTGTTTCAAGCCACAGGGAGCTTTTTATATGTTTGTAAAAGCATTGGAAGACGATGCGAGCGCATTCTGTGAAAGAGCAAAGGCAGAAGACTTACTTATTGTAGCGGGCGACGGATTTGGATGCCCAGGTTATGTAAGAATTTCTTACTGTGTGGACGAAGATATGATAAAGAGAAGCTTTAGAGCATTCAAAAAATTATATGATTCTTATCAATAAAATAGAGGGGCGCACAAATATCAATTTGTCGGCGCCCCTTAATTTATTTCTTAAAGACATTTGTCCCACTATATATCAAGTGTATTTTCGAACATTTAAGGGAAACGTTATATTTTCTTGAAGTGCATATTCCACTTAAGCTTTATGTCTTTCCACTTTTTTACTATCTGCGAAGTATGCTCCGTATGAGAAAGACGCCTGTACATCCTTTCCTAGCATC
>JAZSCQ010000041.1:0-120627 GCA_045530745.1 Agathobacter sp. | reverse complement strand
CAATGTGTAAGAAAAGGGGACTATGTATATATAAAAAATTGGACCTTTAGCGCTCCGTCGTTACTTAATGAGCATCACCTTGTGGTGCGAATTTAGTAACGCAACGAGAACGATATGAGTGGAAACGTGTCCATATTTTTATATATACATAGTCCCCTTTTCGTATTATTTAGATAAACTAAATTAGTGAACTATCTCGTTATCTATGAATTCGAATTGCTTTATTTTTCCACTTACCCTTTCTATAGAAGAAAGCAGTAAGAAGTGCGCCAATACACCATGAGCAAAGGAGCGAAATGTGGATACATTCAAAACGTCCAAATGGAAGCTCTGGTGTTCTGGTAAGGAATGAAATTCCGTATGCAACAGGTACACGAACTAAAACTGTGGTACACATAGAAATCCACATTGGCGTTACGGTATCCCCTGCACCACGCATAACGCCGGACAAACTCTGTGTTACCGCCATAGCCACGTAGCCTACCGCAAGAATACCCATTAAATATCTACTCATTTCTACCAATTCTGCTGTTTCGGTAAAGATACCCATTAGGAATTTGCCGAAAATCAAAATGATAGCTGTAATCGTTGCAGATACACCAACTGCCATAAGTGTGCCCTGTTTTGCACCTTTGGTAACGCGATCGATTTTGCCAGCACCAATATTCTGTCCAGCATAGGTCGTCATAGCAGTACCAAAGGAGAAGTTTGGCATCATAGCAAAACCATCCACACGCATGATAATTACGTTGGCAGCAATAAACATTTCTCCAAAGCTATTGGTAAGTGACTGAACGATAATCATCGCTGATGAGAAAATTGCCTGTGTTACACCAGATGGAAGTCCAAGGCTGACAAGCTGTTTTACATATCTGCTCTTTGGTTTCAATCGTTCGAAATTCAGCTCGAACACATCGCCCATTTTTGTAAGCTTTCTAAGACAAAGAACCGCTGACACTGACTGAGCGATTACCGTAGCCAAGGCTACACCAGGCACTTCCATTCCAAATCCTGCTACAAATACGATATCTAACACAATATTGATAACTGTTGCAACCAATAAATAAAGAAGCGCCGAAAAGGAGTCTCCCATTCCACGAAGAATACCACTTAAAATATTATAGAAGGCCATACCTGCTGCACCAACCATTGAAATGAAAAGATATGAATCACACCACTCAATAATTGAGGCTGGGGTATTGAGCATTTCCAGCATTGGTCGAATGATAATTGGCGAAATCACAGCCAAAAACAACGAACAGATTGCTGTAACTGTAATACTATTGCCAATCGTCTCAGACAGGTCCTCTCTCGACTTTGCACCAAAATACTGTGCAACCATGATACCTACCCCTGCGGAGATACCAATAAACAACACATATAACATATTTAAAATAGGAGAAGCACTACCTACTGCTGCAAGTGCATTGTCTCCTACATATTTGCCAACTACAATACTGTCCACGGTGCTATATAGCTGCTGAGCTACATTTCCGATGATCATTGGAACAGAAAAAGCAGCAATACTTTTCCATGGTGAACCCACTGTCATGTCCATAGGTTCAAATAATTTCTTTATTCTCTGGAACATATATACCCTCCTTATTTTTCTAATCATTTTTAGCATAACATTTTTCACAATTTGAAACAAGTCCTGCAAAAGGAATAACATGTTCTTGCAAAAAACATTTTATCCATTCATAATATAACTATAGAATTTTATACAATTTGTACGAGGAATTCAAGTATGAAAAAGAAAATAATAACCATCGGATTACTGACCCTTTTCGTAGCTGTCACAATGCTGGCAGGAATCCATCTGTATCGAACAATTCAAAAACAATCACAAACGCCTATTTCCATGATTATTGCATCAGATATACACTACTTATCTCCAGATTATCGCGGCGATTATTTCAAAGAACCCTCTGCAATTTTTGATGGTAAACTAACACATTATTCACCAGAATATTTCGATGCTTTTTTAGCTGAAGTAATAGAAAAACATCCGCAGGTACTAATATTAAGCGGAGACATTACCTTAAATGGTTCTGTCAAAAGTCATGAAGAGGTTGTTGCGAAATTAAAAGCTGTACAAGCAGCAGGAATCGATGTGCTAGTTATACCTGGCAACCATGATGTATCTTCTCCTGCTGGGGACTATACACCAGAGGAACCCGTTATCGTGGATAGCGCATATCCCTTATACTTTATGGAACTTTATGAAGAATTTGGTCCTGCAAAAGCAATCAGTCGTGATAAGGAAACCTTCAGCTATGTATATGAAGCAACGCCTTATCTGCGTATCCTTATGCTAGATACCAATAGTCTAAGCAAAGGCTCTGTATCTGATAGTACCCTGCTCTGGTTAGAATCCGAATTAAAAGAAGCCGACAAAGCAGGGATCGATGTTATTGCTGTCACTCATCAAAATCTTCACATACATAGTGAGTTGCTCTATTTTTCATACCAAATCTATAATGCAGATAAACTTCTTGCACTATATGAAAAATATGATGTAAAGCTTAGCTTAAGTGGTCATATTCATGTGCAAAGCATCGTCTCTGAAGACACTACACCTGGAACCACTATTCCAGAAGTAGCGGTCGGCGCGCTCTCTGTTTGCGGCACGCCTTATGGTGAAATAGTTTATGATGGAAAAACCATCCAGTACAATACCATGAAAACGGATGTATCTGCTTACGCAGCAAGTCAAGGCTGGACTGACCAAAACCTGCTTGATTTCAACAACTACTCTACGTGGTATTTTGAAGAGGTCGGTCGTTTACAAACCATTTCAGGATATGAAGACAGTGAATTACCTACAGAAGACATCCATCTACTCGCAGATACCTTTGCCAAAATAAATTCTGCTTATTTTGCAGGCGACGATATAGATACGGATACATTATCCGAAGGCATCGACTTATGGAGCAAGAATCAAAATGGATTCTTTTATAAGTACATTCAAAGTATGCTAGCAGAAGATGGTGTGGACAATCAATCTATTACTATTTCACTAGATTAGATGAGCTAGCTTTTCTCTTTATCTTGAAGTGCAAAAATAGACGCGCGGGGAAAATGTTGATTTATAATAATAATTTCGCCGCGGCGGTTTGTACTACAAACTATCTCGTTATAAAGTCTGAATAACCTCTTTGTATACCTTTCGGAAGAAAAGTACTGTCATTATCATAGACATTCCTTCTGCAATCAAGAATGCAAACCATACATAATTTACATTACCAAACTGTGCAAGCAAAAATGCTGCTGGAAGCAGAATTACGAGCTGACGGCAAATGGAGTTTATCATGCTGTAAACCGCCTTGCCTACGGCCTGGAATACGGAGCCTGTTACGATACAAAATGCTGCCATTGGGAAATGCCAGCCAATAATTCTAAGTGCTGGTACGCCCATGCTAAGCATGTGTTCCGACGCATCGAATAATAAGAAAAGATGTTCTGGAATTAACTCAAATAATAGTACTCCAACTGACATAATTGCAATTGCTGTGCCAAGTGCCAGCTTATATGTCTGCATCATACGATCTTTATTTCGTGCGCCAAAGTTATATGCCACGATTGGAACCATTCCATTGTTCATACCGAATACTGGCATAAAGATAAAGCCCTGTAATTTGAAATATACGCCAAACACTGCTGTTGCAGTTGTCGAGAACACAATCAAAATCTTATTAAGGCAGAAAATCATCACAGAACCGATAGACTGCATGATGATGGAAGGAACGCCAATCTTGTAAATCTGTTTGATAATATCCATAGATGGACGGAAGCCTTTCATCGCCACACTTACATCTTTATTCTGATAGATATTCATAAGCCATGCAGTAACACCTGCTACACCTTGTCCAATAACTGTTGCAATTGCTGCACCGCGTACTCCCATCGCAGGAAGCCCGAACAAACCAAAAATTAAAATCGGATCTAAAATCAAGTTAACCACTGCACCCAGTGTCTGGGTAATCATGGTATGGAAGGTACGACCTGTTGCCTGTAGAATTCTCTCATAAGCAAACTGCGCATAAATACCAATGGAGCAGCAGCATACAATCGAGAGATATTCAATACCATAAACCACAATCTCTGCATCCTCCGTCTGTGCATGGAAAAATGGAGTTACCACAAACAATCCAACCAATACGAACAACAGAGAGCTTGCAAATGCTAGGAAAATACCGTTTTTTGCCACTTCGCTTGCTTTCTCGTAATTCTTCTCTCCTAAAGAGCGAGAAAGAAGTGCATTGATACCAACACCTGTACCTGCACCAATCGCAATCATAAGCATCTGAATTGGATTTGCCAGGGAAACAGCTGTCAATGCATTTTCACTGATTCTCGCAACAAATATACTGTCTACCACATTATATAAAGCCTGTACTAGCATAGATATCATCATTGGGATAGACATATTAAATAAAAGCTTATTCACGGGCATAACACCCATTTTATTTTCTTTTTGTATCATTTCCGACATACGTACTCCTCTTTTCCTATAACTATATAGATACCTCTCTCATATTTATATCAAAAACTGTGCCAGCGCATAATTGGACAAATCCTGTCCTTTTTCTGTAAGCACAATTCTACCAGCATTCGTATCCAATAATCCTTCCTGTTTCAAATGCTCCAAAGCGTTTTTGTAAATCCCGTCAATTGGAATGCCAAATACTTCTTCAAACTGCTGTCTTGTCACACCAGCCTTCATACGAAGTCCAAGGAACATAAACTCTTCCATCTGCGCCTTGCGCGAAACCGCATCCGCCGCGATATGGAGATTCGTCCCATATTCGATATGTCCATCTGGCTGTTCAAATGCAAGTGGCTGTATCGCTTCTGTAGCCTGAATATAAGTATCCAAATCTGTCTCATTGGCATATCGAACATCGTTCAACAACGATGCAGCACCCAATCCCAAGCCCAAATAGTTCTCTCTGGTCCAATATCCGATATTATGTACACATTCAAAGCCCGGCTGGGCAAAATTGGAAATCTCATACTGCTCATAGCCCGCCTGTGCCAAATACTGCTGGGTCAGCTTCGTAATGCGATATACCTCATCCTCTGTTGGAAGGACTTCTGTCTGCATGCCAGCTTCCTGTTTTACCACATCAAACTTGTACTTCTCGTAAAATGGAGTCCCTTTCTCGATGATAAGCGAATACGCTGAAATATGATTTGGTTTTAAACGAACTACTTTTTGCAAGGTATGCAGGAATTTCTCCGCAGTCTGATATGGGATTCCGCTGATTAAATCCACATTGATATTGGCAAAGCCAGCATTGCGTGCCATTTCATAGGTCTTGACGAACTTCTCATAGGTATGGATACGTCCCAAAATCTCCAGCTCCTCATCGTCTGCTGACTGCAAACCGATACTTAAGCGGTTCACACCTGCCCTGCGATACTTCTCAAGTTTGGTCATCGTAACGGTCCCCGGATTACACTCCATCGTGATTTCTGCATCACCTGACACATTAAAATACGTGTAAATGGTATCGAAAATCTCTACCATCTTATCTTCATTTAACCAGGTAGGTGTACCGCCACCCACAAAAATCGTGGTTACAAGATAATCTCTCATCTGCGAACCGTAAAACTCTATCTCTCGAATCAACGCATCTGCATACGAAACTTGCGTCTTTTCATCACAAGAAAAGGACAGAAAATCACAATATGCACACTTTTTAAAGCAAAATGGAATATGCACATACAATTCCAGATTCTTCATGTATTTCCTCTCCTTTCTCGTTTTTGCCTCATTTTATATTGCTACTTTACGTTCAAAAAAGGCCCAGCGGACCTTTTTTGTTTTAAATTATTTAGTCTTCGTCTAATTTCAAAACGCTCATAAATGCTTCCTGTGGAATCTCTACATTGCCCACCTGACGCATACGTTTCTTACCTTCCTTCTGTTTCTCCAGAAGCTTACGTTTACGGGAAATATCACCACCGTAACATTTCGCAAGAACGTCTTTTCTCATAGCCTTAACCGTTTCACGTGCAATGATTTTGCCTCCAACAGCTGCCTGAATAGGGATTTCAAACAAATGTCTTGGAATCTCCTCTTTGAGGCGTTCACACATACGGCGACCACGTTCATACGCATTGTCCTTGAATACGATAAAGGATAATGCATCCATCATTTCGTGGTTGATAAGGATATCCAGTTTCACAAGTTCAGAACGCTGGTAACCCTTTAATTCATAGTCAAAGGATGCATAACCACGGGAGCGTGATTTTAAAGCATCAAAGAAATCATAAATAATTTCGTTTAATGGTAATTCATATTTCAAAAGTGCACGGGTAGCTTCGATATATTCCATACCGATATAGATACCACGGCGTTCCTGACAAAGTGTCATAATAGAACCTACATAATCCTTTGTTACCATGATTTCTGCACTTACATAAGGCTCTTCCATGTAATCGATTTCCGATGGATCTGGAAGGTTCGATGGATTAGTAAGGTCAATCATCTCTCCGTTGGTTTTATATACCTTATAGATAACGCCCGGTGCGGTAGTAACTAAATCTAAGTCAAATTCACGCTCGAGACGCTCCTGGATAATTTCCAAATGAAGGAGTCCTAAGAAACCACAACGGAAGCCAAAGCCTAACGCAAGTGATGTTTCTGGCTCAAAATGTAAGGATGCATCGTTAATCTGTAATTTTTCCAAAGCATCTCTAAGGTCTGGATATCTCGCACTATCTGCTGGGTAGATACCACAGTAAACCATAGGATTTACCTTCTTGTAACCAGGAAGTGCTTCCGCACATGGACGGCTGGCATTGGTAACCGTATCACCGACACGGGTATCTGCTACATTCTTGATGCTGGCAGTAAAGTAACCTACCATACCTGCTGAAAGCTCGTCACATGGAATAAACTGACCTGCGCCAAAGTATCCAACTTCTACAACCTGCGCCGATGCACCTGTCGCCATCATCTTGATTGGGTCACCAACTTTAATGGTACCTTCCTTGATACGGCAGAAAACCATTACGCCCTTGTACTGATCATAAAGTGCATCAAAGATAAGTGCCTTAAGCGGTGCGCTCGCATCTCCTGTTGGAGCTGGAATCTTCGCTACGATTTCTTCTAATACATCTTCAATATTAAGACCTGTCTTAGCAGAAATACGTGGTGCGTCCATAGCCTCAATACCGATGACATCCTCGATTTCCTGCGCAATTTCCTCTGGTCTTGCAGATGGAAGATCAATCTTATTGATAACTGGGAATACATCAAGGTCATGGTCTAAGGCAAGATATACGTTTGCCAAGGTCTGTGCCTCTACCCCCTGTGCAGCATCTACAACAAGAATCGCTCCATCACATGCAGCGAGGCTTCGTGAAACCTCATAATTAAAGTCTACGTGTCCTGGAGTATCAATTAAGTTAAAAATATATTCTTCGCCATCTTTTGCCTTGTAAATAATACGAACAGCCTGCGATTTGATAGTGATACCTCTCTCTCGCTCCAAGTCCATATTATCCAAAACCTGTGCCTGCATCTCACGCTCGGTCAATGTACCTGTCTTTTCGATGATACGGTCTGCCAAAGTAGATTTGCCGTGGTCGATATGGGCGATAATACAAAAATTACGAATTTTGCTCTGATCAACTGACATAGTTTGTCCTCTTTCTCACTTACTAAAATATAGCCAAATATATAACATGCCCATCAAAAGGGCATAGTCCCAAGTTATTATATCGGTTTCTCAACAGTTAAGCAACACTTTTTTCAGGTGATAAAGCACCAAAAGGACACCACCTTTATCGGCAGTGTCCTTTCATGCTATTCATTTCTATAAATTCTACTATCTTACACGTCTCTTATAACCAAATGCTATCATAGCAAAACCAGTCATAAGAAGCATTGTCCAGAGTAATACATTCGAATCATCACCTGTTTTTGGACCTTCATTTTCTACATCATCTGCTGCTTTCTCATCAATTACGATGGTGTAATCCGATGCATGTGTAAATGTAAGGTCAACGGAACCATCTGCTGCAATTACATCTGCACAGATAAATTCAAGTGCATTCTTAGTCACATTGTAATAGTAAAGGTTTGCAAAAAGACCTACATTTTCAGCCTTAAGGTTTAATGTAAGTACTGCAGCAAAGCCAAATTCGCCATCATGTGCAAGACTGATTTCTGTATGAGATTTCTCACCAGTCACCTTGTTGATTACCTCTACTGGAATTCTATTGATTGGATGTTCTTCTGTACTGATCGTTACTGCAAAATCGATATCCTCTAAGGTCGCACCTGTGATATCTGCTCCATTTACTGTCCACACAATACCGTCACCAAGGTCAAATTTTACTTCAACGTCCTTGCCCTTGATTTCTTCCAAAACGTCTGCTGGAACTACTGTCTGTCCATTCATATCTACTGTAACCGTATGTTCTTCTTCGCTTGCTAATACATCTTCTACTTCATCAAGAATCGCATCCCAGCCCATCTTGCCTTCTTCATTCTCGATATGTGGACCCTCTTTGATTGCAACCTGAACGGATGCTTTCGCACTATCTGTGTGGTTTGCATCGCCAGCTACATAATACCAAATGGTGTACTCGCCGATTTCGGTTGCCGTAGGAATAGATGCTGTATATTCTCCATCTTCAGACAAGCTGTACATAAATGTACCGTCGTTTGTAGCTCCTGCTGTTACCAGTGCTTGTGCTACATCATTGAAAACTAAACTATTTGCTACAGGGGCTGTGCCAACAGCTGCAACAACCTTGTCAATTGTCACATTTGTTGTCACGTTTCCACCAGTGAAAACAATCTTATAATTATCCTTATCTGCTCCAGTTAAAGTAACTAAAGAGCTTAAATCACCTAAGGTAACACTTGTGTAAGTGCCAGCATTTGCACTAGAAAGCGTACCAGCTACATTCTCAAAAGAAAGGCCTACGCGATCACCGTCTTTCACACCACTGAAAGTAAGTTCTGTGATTGCCACATTCTTTGTACCATCATAGTCTCTATCCGTTGCAGTAGCACCCACTACAGTAAGTGAAGCTGGAGTGATGGTCAAAGTAAGTGTTTCCGTCAAGGAAACTTCTGTTGTCTCTACACCTTGTGGATGGAACACAAATGTAATCTCATGTGCCCTCGCCTCTAAGGTATCCAACCATGCCGAAGTAAAAGTAACTACTTCTGCATTTGCTGCAACAGCATAATCTGCCTCCAGGCCCATGTTTAATGGCTGACCATTGTAACGAACCTCGACTAGTGTATTTCCATTTGCAGTATATGCAACATGCAAATCCGTGCCTGCTTTGTACTCACGAGAAGCTACATCCTCTACAACACTATCCTTGTAAACAACAATGCCTTCTGTCACAAGTCCAAGGATGCTTGTATTATTTGCTCTATCTGTTGCGATTACATATACATAGTTTTTGCTACCTGCATTCAATGCAATCTTCTCTTCATAAGACTGCCATTCTACATTTCCAAGTGCAACCGCATCAAGTGCTACATCTGAAACATAGTATTTTAAAGTATTTACACCAGCTATATTATCGGTTGCCTGAATTGTAACTTCTACATAATCTTTGGCAAAGGTACCCCATGTGATTGTATTGATAAATTCTTTCCAACCATTCGTACCCACCTGATACTTAAGTGTTGGTGCTAAGGTATCTGCAACAGTTACTGCTACGGTTCCCTGTACTGTTGCGTAATTTACTGTATCATTTGGTGTAAAGGTATAAGCAATATTATTTGCACCTAACTGTAATGTCTGATCCTTATCAACCGTAAGTTTTCCCTGCGCATTGTCACAGCTTAAACGAATCTGTGAAATGTCAAGAGTATTCTCTAAGGTAGCAGGATTTGCCACAACAGTACCAATCTCTGGCACTGCTTTTGCAATCTCAAAGGATTCTGTCAACAATGCATCACCGATTGATACCTCGATAAAGTATTCGCCTGCAGATATAATCTCTACATCATCTGTCAAAAGCATACCATTTCTTCGAACTTCAACCTGTAAGTTTTCTGTATCAACAAGCGTACTTGTAATATACTGGTCTAATTTTATAGTTCCATCATAAACGCGGTTGTTTTCTTCTGGAACATTTATCGTCAGGCTTCCGCCTGCAGTGCTACAGCTCTGGCATGCTTCTATAATCGCATTATTCTCAACTTTATAGATCCACGAATGTCCAAGTGCTTCTCCATATACCGCACCACAACGTGAACAGGTCTGTGCTGTATCACAGCTTGCATTACCAAGGTTGTGACTTGCATAATATATTAGGTTCTCATTGCAGATATATTCTGCATCACCTGCGGTAATCGTACTAGGCACACTACTTTCTGGAAGATACAGATAAAGCTTGTCGGTATCTAATGTCCATGCATCAATTAAACCATACGCTCCCACACCTGTTAAAGCTGTTATCGCACTTTCTGATGTCATGCCATCAAAGCTAATCTCTTTCAAAACAAGGGTGTTTCCTGCAGAATTCTTTAAACTTCCATTTACACCTTCTGCGCTTCCCGCAGCTGCTCCTGCACCAATGGCATTGCCCACTGAAGAAGCCTGTACATTACCACCATTGATAATGACATCATATCCTGAGCCTTTATAACCGCCACCAATTCCTGCACCACAAGAATCTACAGAATCGTCTGTGTTGTTGGCTATTACAGTGCCTCCATTTATCATAACAGTGCCTACTGCTTTTCCATTTGAATTTTCGCCACTACCAATAGCAGCTCCACCGCTAGTATTTGTTGCAGTCACAAATCCTGCATTGATAATAATAGTTCCACCTGCCTGGTTCCATCCGCCACCAATTGCTGCACCACGGCAAGCATTGGCCTCAATAATACCACCATTTATGGTAATTGTACCACATGCCTGTATTCCACTATTATCACTTCCTATTGCAGCTTTGTTTTCTATCTCTCCACCTGAAATACCTTCTATGTCAGGTACTGTAGCAGTCAGTTTTCCCATGGTATCATTATCAGACGACTGTACATAAATATTCAAAGAATTTCCTACATTTACTGTAATGCCCAACGTCGCATTAAGATGTGCACCATCGCAAAGGAGCAGATTTACAGTACCTGTTACCGTGATTCGTTCTGTTATCGATACGTCACCCTCTACTACATACCAATTGGCAGCTCCACCCGTTCCACCTGTCCATGTAGTGGTATTAGGACCAACAATGGTAATGGTTCCATCTGTAACTGCATAATTCTCTACTACTTTTTTCTGTTCCTCATCCCATTCTCTACGGATATAAGACTTTCCTGTTATTCCACATTCCTGACAAATGTTATCTACTACATTGATATGCTTACATCTGTATTCACAAATGGTACATATTCCAACAGAGGAATAATCATGCTGAGTTGTTTCTACGATTTCTTTACAGCATGCATGTTTTTTGTCATGCTTGGTTTTATCTGTAGCATTTACTTCATAGATATAGTCATCACTTACATGATTCTCTGGATTCTTTTGTCCTAAGGCTTTTGTCGCACCACATGCAGAACATGTTTCTGGTGCGAGACAATTCGCTTCCTGCCACAATGCCGCATTATCCTCATGGGAACAGAGCACGCTAGTATCTGACCCGAAAGGACGTACGTACCACTTTTCATTGGCATATACACCATGCTGTGTCGACTCCTCCAGCCAGAGATATACCTTATTTGTATCCTTTGTTACTACATTATTTAAACTATGAGATGTTGATGTCTGTCCATCAAATGAATAATATTCTGTATAAGTTACAGGTGTACCTTCTGTCAATCCTGCTACTTCTACTTCGTATAAAGATACTGCATATTCTCCATTGGTAGGATTGGTAATGCTCTCTGCCTTTACACTAGCCCCCTTAATATACACACTACCAGATCCCGTATTTAAGTTTCCGCCACCACGACCGATGTCATCCACTCCATCTGCTCCATTTGCAGACACAAAACCACCTGTAATTCTAATATCTCCATATCCAATTGCGTCACCATCACCTTCACAATAGCCGCTACCAATTGCAGCCGCTTTACTTCCTTTATAGCTGGTCGCATATACTTCGCCGCCTGTGATTTCGATACTTTCTACACAGCCCGCAAGACCGCCACCAATGGCTGCAGCTCCGCTAGAATCTATCGATGTGGTCTTTGCATTTACAATGCCACCCTCAATACGAATGGTTCCTGTCATACCCTGTACGGATCCACCAATACCAGCACATCCACCAGTACCTGTTGCATTGATGGTACCACCTTTAATTACAATCGTACCTACTGTCTCTATTGGCATACTAACATTTGCTCGACTCGCAGCACCAATACCAGCACCGCCACTTCCAGCCTGAGCAGCCCAATATCCGGTTGCATTTAAAACACCTGATGTCTTATTATCCCCTTCATAAGAGGTAATTGTAATCGTATTTCCTGCATCAACTAATACACCTGGGCTCAATAAACCTGAGGAAAGGTTATTCTCACCTACCAGTTTTAGTGTCACATCTGCACCATCTTCCAGTGTTAATGCTGCTTGTGGTCTGCTTTTTGCAATTGATATTGTAACACTATCCAAAACAAGCTCTACATCAATGTCACCTTTTACCCAAATTCTTCCTGCCACTTCTGTATTCGTGCCATAGATATAGTATTTTCCACTCTCAGTAATGATTACACTTCCATCAAACACTACATTCTGCTCTTCAATATTGATAGCTGTGTAACCTGCTGGAATTTCTCTCTCTGCTGCCTTCACTTCTGCCGGCATCATAGGTACAAGCCCTATTACCATAAACAGCACAAGAGCGATACTTGCGATTCTTTTGTATAATCTCATATTCTTTCCTTTCATTATTTTTTCCTCCTTTATATCTTTCAAAGCTTATATTCTTTATAATCTTTTAGTATTCGTTCTATTTTAGCATGCATGCTATTATGTCGCAATAGCTTAAGAAAAAACTTTTCATGTATACAATATAAAAGACGCCACCCATAGGGTGGCGCCTCAATTCGTATTTCTTATCTTACTATTCTCTTTTTCTTGTAATAATATATTACAGCTCCAATCACAATTAAAGCCAATAAGATAATCCATATCATCCAGCTACTATCTTCTGTTCTTTCAGAATCTAATATGATGCCAGATACGTCGATACTAAGTTCTCTACCTTCTTCTCCATAGAATGCATCCATTTCTTTGGCTGGTATGTTTACAATAATAGTATTCCCTTCTACAGTCAGATACTGTTTTTTTACTTCTACTCCATTAATGGTAATAACAGCTTCATCAGCAGAATAACCTTCATCAAGTGTAATTGTAAAACTTAAATCCTCTCCATAATAGATTTCATTATATGGGAAGGTTAAAATATATCCCTTCATGTTATCAGGAAGTTTTATTGTGTAGTGGTTTGCCGTATAAATTGCAGTTACGGTACAATCTGCTGTAACGTCTCTTACTGCACTTACATCCCACTTAGGTGCTGTATCTGTGTACCCCTTCTTCTCTGGAATTTCTGGGAAGTCCTTACCTTCTACAGTCTCCATATATCCTACTTTCATGGTCTTAACTATTTCCCCATCAATTACAAAGGTGATGGTATATACATCTGGTGTATAGATCGCATGCACCGTCATGTCCTCACGAATATTCTTAAAATCCGTTATACTCCATACTGGTGCAGTCTGCATATGACCAATCTTCTCTGGAATTTCTGGAATATCTGTTAAAGTTTCCCCATGTTTTACTACTCTGGTTGCAACTACTCTATTGTTTGCGATAAAAGTAATCAGATGCGTTTCCTTCTGGCTATCATCTACCTGTTCATCCTTTGCTTCTTCTTTGGTCAAAGCAGTAAAGGTTTTTACAAGTGTCAGACTTCCATCTGCATTTACAGTTACCTTCCAGCCATCTACCGTTACCTTCGTTGCGAATACATGGTTTGCATCCGCTGTAAGAATGATGGTAGCAGTATAATCTTTTCCTGCAACGTATTTATCTTGGAAAGCTTTGCCATTATGAGTCCATTTAATTTCAGCTGTATTACAACCGGATACATTAACAGTCTTTTGTGGTGTTTTGCCTTCCACAGGAACACTAACCGTTGGTTTTACTTTACTTATACTTGCCTTTGCAATAGAAAATTCTATTGTTTTAATTCCCTTGTAGCCACTATTTGGAGTAGCTTCGATTAATACCGTACCTGTACCTGCAGCGATATTATTTGCATAAGCAACTGTATAATCCTTACCTTCTACTAAAGTCTTGCCATTTAATACAACACTTTCCACTGATGGTTTCTTTGCAGTCTCATCATAGGTATATCCACCTTCTGGAATATCCAAAGTTACAGTAGCATCTTCCAGGCTTGCACCTACGATACGTGCGGCAACTTCATACTCTTCTAAGGTAGCACGAACCATACCTACAGTATCTGTTGTTCCATTAAAGATACCATCTTCATCTACTTCTGCACTTCCTTCGTAAACGGTCAACTTATAATCAACTAATGCGGCAGCCATACTACTGTCATTAAAACGAATAATTTGTTCGTCTACCTTAAGTGCCAATTCAAGCTGAATATCTTCTCCATTAGCAAGAATATCAGTCACCTCTTTACCATCTGCCAAAAGAATGGTTTCTACAGCTTCGCTACCAACTAATCCATTTACAAGATTTAAGGTAATAGTTCTACTCTTGTTTCCAATCGCATCTACAGCATAAAGCTGAACCGTTTGCTGATAAACGCTTATATCCATTGGAACCTCTAATGTGAATCTTCCATCTTCACCTACTGTTGCAGTAACAGACTGAGTCGTAGTTCTTCCAAGTGTTGCATCACGTTTCACCATTGCGGTTACTTTTGATCCAGCTTCACTTAGGCCTGTGATAATCTGCTTTTCACCTCTGAAGAATCCATTTTGAGGAGATGAAATCATAAGTCGTGGCTCTTTTACATCCACTGCAAACTGATACTTCTCACCAAAGCTATCGCCATTTGCATTTTCGCCTGTTACAGACAGAAGATAAACTCCATTCTCTAGGTCTGTAAAGCTGATGTTGCCACCAGTCCATTCCTGTTTTTCTCCGCCATTTAAGGTGTAGCTGCCATTCTTTACAGTATCTGCACCTTTAATAATTACTGTGACGTCTTCTGCA
Source organism: Agathobacter sp. (assembly GCA_045530745.1). Classification (GTDB taxonomy): domain Bacteria; phylum Bacillota; class Clostridia; order Lachnospirales; family Lachnospiraceae; genus Roseburia. The sequence goes on along the minus strand of JAZSCQ010000041.1, from coordinate 105,439 downwards.
CCTATGGTGTCGATTCCTACGCCTGCAGTTTCAATTGATACAGAGCCGGCAATATCAAAGGTCAAATCGACATCCTCTGATTTCACCATAGTAAGAGCAGTGCTACGTGTTTCCTCGGAGAGAATAACACTTCCGTCGTCTAATGTTTTATAGGTACTCACACCTACTACATATTTTTTGCCTGCTTCTAACCCAACAATCTTGGTCGCTTCTGTTGGATTTCCTTTTTCATCCATTACAGGAACCTGATACTGTCCACCAACGGTAAGTACGGAAGCATCTTTTGCCATCATCAGGTTCTGGTACATAGTTGGTGTCAATTCTGGGTTAAAAATACCTGTTTGTTCATAAATAGTTACAGAATAGCCCGTAAAATCGCCACTTGCTGTTGGTGTTACATCGATGGAGTAATCTCCACCAAGTACTGCTGTTACCCTTGTAGGGGCAGTTGGCTGATTTGGATTAACATATTCAAGTGTTGTCTCAACTATTGGGTTAGCTACACCGTTCCCATCCTCATCTCTCACGACGCCGACTGCCTTTATGGTATATTCACCACTTGGCAAATTATCCGGATAATCTAATGCAACCGAAGCACTGGTGTTACTGATTGTTGCTACATCAACTTCAGCCAATAACCAGGCATCCTCATTTGCGTCAACCGCATAGACTTTTAACTCGTCTAACTCCTGCATTTTCTTACCTGTAATCATCGCAGTATTATTGGAAACTTCAATCTTTGTAAGATCTGTCATACGATCAAGACCGTACAATGTTACCTGGGAAGCTACTGGCGTTTTGATTGTAATTTTATTTTGTACACCAAACCATTCGCTTTCTGTTACAGAGATTGTAATGCCAACCGTTTTAGACTGCTCATCATAGTTGAAGAGCGCATCTGCATCTTCATTTGCATCACTATCTGCTTTTTCATTCTTATCCAACCACTTAGGTACATATACAGCTTCGTTACCTGCACTGCCATAGGTTACACTAAATTGTCTCTTATAAAGCTCTGCGTCTACACTATTTTCTGCAGGGAAGGTTATATAAATCATAGCATCTTCATCTGCAGCATCATCCAAAGTAAAGCTATGCTGCTTCATATCTTTAGAAGATGTAATCTCTGTATCTGCAATGGCTGTTGCACCACTAGAACCTAATAATCTCATATTAGAGGCTGACATATATAGTGTACGGCCTGATTTTGCATCTTTGTATAATGCCATCGTTACAGGCATGGTGGATTCTGGTACGTCATATTTACCTAAGGCAAAGTCAACATCTCCACCCCAGTAATAACAAACACCTGCGTCTAGCTTGAGCACATGGATAACACCAAATACTCTCTCTGCATCTAATCCCATCTCTGCTGAAGCAACTTGAATTCCACCTATCACCGGATACTTCGCTGGGATTTCGACTCCTGCCATAGCATATGCTTGCCAGAACAATTCATTTCCGCCATCATATGGAACCTGTTGAAGAATAATGGAGCCCTCTCCTTTAATCACATCTAAAATGCTTAGTTTCATTCCAAGCCCAATATCCAGTCGTGGATACCAGTATACTTTTCCGCCGATGGAGTCCATAACTTCAACATTCGCAACCTTGATTCCCTTTAGATATCCACTAATACCTCTTCCCGACAGACTGACATCTGCTCTGGCTGAAAGTACTTCGAAGATAGCAAACTCACCACTGAGCATCAGCGTCAATGGCGGAATCTGACTTGCCACAAAGAAGGTTTCATAAATCTTATCAATTCCTGCGCCTGCGCCTCGAACCCAAAAGATTCCCATAGGGTCAATCGGAATACCCGGTACAAATCCACCTACAAAGAAGCGTAATTTGTCAGGCACTGGAATTCCATTATGGCTATAATACTTAAATTCAGCCTCCATATTCATAGCAATAAGGTCGGCTTTGCCATTCACACCGAATCCCCATTCTCCATTGATTACCTTTAGATACAGGGTCCCTTCAATCTTTGGCATACCTTCTACATAGGATGGTAATTCTATTTCCATAGTAGTATTAAAGCCAATAAAACCACCGCCAAAGAGAATGTCTTTGATACAGAGATTTAATCCGCCACCATCTGCTTTGCCCCAGTTTTCCAAGTCTTTCTTGTGGGTTGCTTCTACTTGACGAAGCTGATCTGCTGTATAGTTGCTCTTTGCAATCTTTAACTGCACCTGGTCTAGCGCAGAGGTTTCCACTTTCTTATAATCGAAGTTATTTGGAACCAGTAAGTCTGGTGAGATTTCCGCACCAAAGGCTACTACATATTTGTCCGGTGTAGCACCTGCTTCTGTTGCCATAATACCAAACTGTGCATAACGAAGCTCCATAACAATTCCAGCTAAGGTCTGTGCTGTACTAGCTGCACCTGGCCATGTTAAAAGAAGCATATTGGTGTTTGCTGTCTGGTCTTCCACAAAGCCAGAAAGCTCACCGTCGTATTTATAGACTGGGAACTTAACTAAATCCCCTTCTTCCAAAGAAGTGATGGCACAAACACCATCCCATACTATAGTATCTGCCCCCGTGGTATATACCTTACCATCAATATCTGTATTAATAGCGGTCTGCTTACCCTGTTCATCGTATTCAATAGAAATGGTCAGACGTCCTTTTGTCACATCCAGACACTCATTAATGGAAATCGCATCTCCACCTTCTAGGGCTACAGCTTCTGCTCCCATTAATCGGTTGGTTTCGTCATATTTAAGGGTAAAATCTCCTCTAAATACTAACAATACATCATTAGAGGCTACACCGCCGGTTTTCTTTTTGTACGCTTCTTCGTCTGCATATACATCCATTTCATAATGATAAGGTGATGCATCTGTTCCATCCCCTGAAATCGTCATGGTGATGACACCAAAGGTACCGCCGCGATACATTTCCTTATCACTAACTACAAAGCGTAAGGCATCACTGGTAATATCCATAATACCTGTATCATTCCAATCAATGATTACATTCCATGTGCCAGGTCTTAAATACTGGTCTAATATCAAATCTGCTGTATTATCTTCAGCATTGATAATCACATTGGAAGCTGGTACTACCACATCCGCAGAACCATCTGCTGGACGTAAACAAACCTGATAACGTGTTGTATCACGTAGTAAACCAAAGTTCTTTCCAGCAAGATAAAGATGTCTCGTGCCACTGACATAAATCACCTCAGGGTTTGCACTGATAAAGCTTAAGGATTCACCTTCCACACTTGGACACAATACATAGCTGTCACGAGAAACTAATTTATCTTCTTCTAACAGTGTAATATTGTTGCTATTTACCTGCTTACTTACATCAAATACACGTACAGAAATTTTACGATAATCTGATACCTGAGTAGGAGCTGCCAGATAATTTAATGTTACATCTCTAACTTCACCTGGTTGCAAATTACGAATCAGGATATAATATGGATCGCCTTCTGTAGATGTGGTATTTTGTGAACCATCAAGGGAAAAAGAAACCATCCCCTCTGGTGTACTAAATGCTACTGCTACATAATCTAAAACTTTGTCTGAGGTATTCTGAACCTTAGTAGTCAATGTAAAGTTACCTGGTGCATCCCCATTCAAATCCACATATCCTGTCTTGTCTTCATTTAAAATCATATCCATTGGACCAGCAAAATTCAGCGCAACACTGGTATCTCCAGCTTCTGCATTGGAATATACACCATAATACATACCAATGGACTGTGCACATTCTTTGCCAGCCTCAGCAGCACCCATATCGTAATACAATGCAGTCGCACTATCTGCAGTCATGTATTTTTCATTGTATGGATTTGTAAAATTAAGACTCTGTGTATAGTCTTCCTCTGGTTCATAATCAAATACACTAGAAGCCAGGTTGTTCCAATGAGCAAAGGTTACCTTCTCTGGAACAATCGTTTTGCCACCTACTGTAGCATTCAGGGTATAGGCTGTAATACTTGGTGAATACTCATCATCATAAGCAAAGAAATAATTGCTATATTCACTTCCGCTCATGGTTCGTTCTGTTTTCACTGATGTATAGCTGCCATCTGCCTGGCCAGCCATATACACAGCATAATCCTGATAACCCAGGGCCGTATCCATCATGATACGAGCCTGGATATCTTCAATTTTCTTCTCTGTAGTATTTTTTACAGAGTATGTAATGTATACCATACCGTGCTGCTGCGCCTTGGTATCCACCAAACTCAGTGTCTGGGTGAATTCCAGGCCATCCACACTCCAGGTAGAAACGATTTCGCTTTCTGAAGTCTGGGTCACGGTAATGTCATTTGGTCCTAAACCTAAGAAAGTATAGTTACGACCAAAAATGTAATCCTTTGTCTTTCCGTCGCATGTGACACGGAAAGATGTAAATGAGGTATCGTATGCTTCATCTGGATACAGTAAAAACTTATTGTTATCCGATTTGTTTAGCTTATCGCCCTCTACGGTATCTACTAAGAAACCGCCGTTTTTCTCGGAAACCTTTACGGAAAGGTAACCATCATTCAATTCTACATAACCCTTACTGTCTTTTTTCTCTATCGCCTGAGTTGAAACAGGAAAACTTCCCAACAACAGGGTTGCACTGAGAATGACTGCAAATATTCTCTTCATCATTTTTCTCATATCCTTTTCCTCCAACTCATTAATCTACATAAACGATGAATAAATACTCATCACGACTCTGGGTTCTAATACAAATGGTGTAGTATCCTGCTTCTGTAAATGGAAGCTCCGTAGTGGTTATCGTTTCTGCGTCTCTTACCAGAACAGTTGCCCCAATCTTCATCTGGGCAGTTGTATATACACCCTTTTTAAATACGATACTGTATGGTTCGCCATCGGTATCTACACTTAAGTTTAGATTATCTTCAAGACTGCCAAGATATACACTGTCTCTGCCTACTGCTTCCCCATCTACTTTTACTTCAGGTTCTGTGGCTGCTGTAAGACGAAGCCAGCCTGTCTTTGTGGATACGTTTCCAGAACTGTCTTCCGCAGTATAGGTAACTGCTGTGGTTCCTTCTGCATTTAACTTATCCGTAAAGTCAATATCTACTGTTACATTTGTATCTGCATCACTTATTGTCATGTTTGCTTTCAGTAATGCTAAGATATCTGCGCTATCAGTTCCTACCTTTGCATATACACAATCCTTGATAAGAGTAATCACTGGCGCTTCTTTATCCAATGGAATTACACCACCCAAAAGTGCCGAATCTGTATTTCCATAGTCATCCACTGCAAAGACAATTGGCCAAAGTCCTGATTCATTCTCGGTAATCTCGAATGCATGCCAGGTATTTGCCGCTACATCTTCCGCTGTACCATTGTTTAAGCTAATCTTGCTTGCACGGTTTGCTTTTACATAAATAATGTCATCTACACGTAAATTAAAATCGCTTGGATCTGCAACAGCACCTGTATCAGATGCTGTTGTATTAAACAATAGCTCTAATGCTGTATCTACTATCACATCTACGGTAAAACTAATCTGTGTGATATTTCCAGCTTTGTCCATAAATTTGTAGGTATAGCTTCCGTTTTTCTTTACGGTTGTAGTGTATTCGTAACCATCATCTGACTTTGTACCATAGCAGTTTTCTTCACTAAACAGAGCATCTTCATCTGCCTTGATGGTTACGGTTGCACTCTTGCCGTTTTTTGCAAGTGTAATCACTGGTTGTGTCACAACTGGCGCAGCCTTATCAATATTGGTTACGGCATCCAAGTTCAAAGTAATATTGGTATCGTTATATGCCACTACAGTAAGTGGAAGTTTTTCTTCTAAATTCTCTTCATAACGAACTGTTACACGGCTACCTGTAATCAAGACATTTACCTGATCCTTGAATTCATAAGGAACTACAACCTCTTTTACATTCTTATTAAAGGTCAACTGTACAGTCACGTCCTGATTGGTTGCAACCTTGGATTTGTTCTCAGACCATTTGATGACTTCGCTTAGAATCTGTACGTCATCAATTTCGTCTACCACTACTTCCAATACCCCGATTACTTCTTTGCCCTTGTAAGTATAGCTGTAATTAATCTGATAGATACCATTTTTCTTATAGTTTGCATACCACTTTGCGTAATATTTACTATTTGCATCAGTCTCAATTGCTACACCTGCAGGTCCTGTCAGTTTGAAATCTGCAACATCGGAAGGGTCACTACCTTCTGGAGGAAGCACATATATAAAAGCTTGTGTTCCAGCATATACTGCTTCCATTTGTGGAATTGGTACTTTACCTACATTCGTTACATTAAATGGTATTGCTGTAGCATTTCCCTGTTCATCCACTGCGAACAATGTAAATTCTGTTGTCTCTGTTACCTCTAATACACGACCATTTAGGCTTACGCCATCTATGGTATCACTGCCACCAATCGCATAATTTGGCACAGTTGTATAAAGACCTCTCTTTACAAAGAGCTTCACATCACTGTCATCAATCAGTTCGATTTCAAAACGATATGTGCTTGCCCATCCGATTTCCTCTAAGAATTCTGTTGTGTCTGCTTGATTCTCGAAGCATTCTATAATCGTATCCCCTACATAATCATTTAGCATCTCGCCATATTTGCCCGGTTCTACCTGAAGAGCCAGCTGTTCGTTTGCAAACACGCCATTTCTCTGTGCATATGCACGAAGCTGAATGGCTGGAGCATCCGTATCTCCTGCTGGAAGCTCTGGGTTTGCTACTTCAAAGCTCTCATTGCGAAGCTCTACTGGAAGTTTTACAGTCAGGTCGGAGCCTTTTGCTGTTTCTGACCCAAGCACTGCATGGTAGCTATCTCCCTTAAAGGTATAACTAGTCTCTTCACCTGGATAGAAGGTATAGCTTGGTTCAAGACCAGTATAGCTATCCACTACGTCTAAGTTTTCGTCAATGATATATGCTGTCACTGGACCATATATGTACTCGGTTCCGTCCTCATCTGTCAGAACCTGTTCCGCATCATAGCTCCACTGAATGGTAGGTTTGAATTTATAAATGTTATCTACTGTAATCTCATGAACTTCATTACTATTTTCCATAGTGAAGCCAAAAGTCAAATTATTACTTGCAGTTACTTCTACTGCATTAGTACCATTACTCTTTATTGTAATGCCGTTCTCTTCGGCTACCGTAATTGGTATCCCTCCTGTGCTTTTCAAAAGAACAGTTACATCCTTCATCGTAGGCTCTAATGTACTATATTCTACATCTACGCCAAAGTCCCAACCATTGGTTATTTCATAGCCATATTCATGTAATTTACCGAACATATCTGTATAGGAAACACGATAGGTTCCGTTGGCAAATACACCTGTCTGTATGAGACCACGACTTGTAGATCCACCACTACCAATATACTGTGCGTCTAGACCACCTGCTACTGCTGCACCAATATTCAGTTCAATTCCTTTATCCGTCATGTCGGCAGAGATTACAGCGCTAGAAACCGTTGCAGCAGAGTATCCAGCTACTCCAGAATACGAATTTCCATATATGTCCTTATAATTTACATCGTAACTAATCCACCCCGACTGTTTTGCCACATCCACTTGATTAGCAATGTATACCGTGATTATTCCCGTACTTGCGTCTCTTTTTGCCCCCATGTATCCCGCAGGATTTGGATCTGCATAATTTTCCACCATCGGTACTGTAAAGTCTTTTTCTACTGTTTCACTATTTTCTTCCACCGTATAATGGAATGTAAAAGTAATACTATCATAATCTACGAATTCAGGTAGATATTTCACATTATCTCCTTTATCCCTAAATAAAAGATAGCTCTCTGTATAAGTTGAGTTCACTATGTACTTATCTGTTTCTTCATCATAGCGTGTATCAGTATATGAGTTTGAATCATTAAACAGTGCAATCTGCCATTCTGTATCATCAATCAAATACTTATTTCCTTCATTACCCAGCTGTGGGGCAACTACCATGGCACCACCGAATTCATCGTAAATGATAAAACCAAGATCTGTATAACCATATCGATCCACGAAATACCCTTCATAAGATACAGAGTTGTCTCTACTATCATCTAATAGTACCAAATCTCCTACATATAACTCAGCATTTTCTTCTGTAAAAAAAGTTGATCTATAGCTTTCTGTACTACCATCGGTACGCGTAATGTCCATATTACCATGTGTATGTAAATATACATATGTATTTCCATTACCATTCATAGAGTACGCTTCGGCTATCTTCATCGTAATATTTTTAACACGAGCCTGGCCTGCCACTGCAGATGACTTCAGGCTATTTTCAAAACTATCTACCGTGATGTTAAGACTTGGCGTCATATCAGACACTACAAAGGTAAACTGTCTGATTTCAGAAACGGTACCGTTGGAAAGTTTTACCTGATAATAGAAGGTATTGATTCCTTTTACAACTGGTAAACTTGTTCCATCAATAAATCCTGCAGTTCCTTTTGGGAATGTATTGGTTTCATACACAACAGGTTTTAAATATCTATACGCTCTCTTTGCGCGACCATTTTCCGTTGTTCCCGCGTCTCTAGTAAATTCATAGCTTGCTAAATCAGCCTCTGTCATATTGCTCAGACTATTCCACATGCGGAAGCCTACTACCTCACCCGTCTTAATACCATCATAGGCCTCAACTGTTTCCGGTGCTTCCAAAAAAATATCCAATTCATAAGCACCAGCAGTATAATACGCAAATACATTATCGCGCTCGATTTCCTTTTCAGCGCCTATACTGATACCCACCATTTCTAAAGGTGCTGTATTTCCCGTCTGTGTAATTACACTATCCGACCAGTCATCATAAGGATAAACATTGTATTGCCATAGTCCAGCATTTTGTACCGTCTCGGCATCTAATACAAGATTAAGAGACTTGTACTCTGCTGCCCTATCACTACCATTCTGATATACATAAACCTTGATAGAGTAACTACCTGTTTCATATTTCAGAGCAGATGGTAATGTATATATCTGGCTGGCTGCATTCTGTAATAATTCTGTGTCCAGGACTGTTTCTGTATTCCCTTTGGTATATACCAATGCTACATAAGATCTACCAAAGTCGATATTTCTAATTCTCCATCCTTCAATCAACTTATTACTTAATGTAAAAGCAAACTGTGTTCCGGCGATAACAGAGTCCTTACCTGCAATCTGCTGCAATAAAACAGCTTCTTTTCCTGCTGTACCATCTGCTGCAAGAACATTACTTCCTGTTGCATCCTTTACTTCTCCAAATGTCACATTGTGAACATCAGTTGGATTTTCCTTTACAGTTGTAGATGCATATAACACCTTGATTTCTGCAGCATCTGTTGTATAAGAACCATTATTTGCAACATTCTTATCTATAGCGCCTACTTCTGGAGTCAAATCTGCATAAGCTGCGTCAAAGCTTACTCTAACCTCTCCATAGTAATTCTTTAGAACGGAATTATCTGTTACCTGTGTTGCTTCCGTATAAGCAGTTTTATTTTCATTAAATTCTATCTCATACCATTTAACAGAATCGCTAAAGTCAAATACATTCACTGTTTCGCCAGTTTTTACAATACGAACATAGACATTATCGCCCATCGTTACTGTGACGCGTGTGTTTGCCTGTGTTCCATCTGATTTTTCTGCTGGCCCAACGACCATAAGCTGTGGAGCATGGTCTGGTTCTAAAGTGATTTTACTCGCATCATAGTAAATGCTTGGTTTATCAAGCTTTACTACTACTTCTGTAAAAGCAAGCGCTGTATTTCCCTTGTCATCTCCTACCTGAACCCACAATTTATAGCTGGTAGTTGTTCCCACCTGATTCTTCGTAATCGTTTTCTGAATGCTCTTTCCTGTTTCTATTTCAAGAGCAGACCATGCATTTGCTTCTGGCTGTGTAACTGCTATATCTGTCCACTGATACTGTACAGAAGCAATCTTAGAATAGTCCGTTGCATTAAATGTAACGGAAACGTCTGCTTTTGTAGAATCATAGGTATAGTCCACTGGTTGAATGGTGATAACTGGAGCTAATTCATCCACAAGATAATCAAGGGATGTAGCTGCATCTGTATTTTTGTTTCCAACAATGTCTTCGACACTTACCGAAGCCTGAATACCATCTATGGTAATATCCTCTCCATTTGCAAAATGAAGCTGTACTTTGGCAGCATAGCTATCTACACCATGCAATTGCCAACGGATAATGCCCGCTTTATCAGCACTCATAGAGCCTGTTCCAGAAGTCAATTCTTTGTTTTCTGTAGATAGTACTTTATAAGTATAATTATATGTATATCCCTTATCGGCCAACTTCTTTGGTGTCAGATTGAGAGTTGCATATTCACCCAAAATGCCTGATGCAAGCACTTCTCTCTTGTCATTTACTGTAACTAACAGTTCCAAATCACGGCCATTTGAGGCAGTTGTGTTCTTTTCTACTGTTGTAGCAGGAGCCTCTGCATCCAGGAATATTTGTTTGTCCGGCGTTGGAATCGTAGAAGTCAATCCATTTCCTGCTTTATCTTTCACTGTGCCTGCTATTTCTACAATCTGAATTGCTTTACCTTCATAGCCTGACATCATGGACATCCCTGTAGCAGCCAAAAAATCCTCAAACTGAATTACTGATTTGGTACGCTCCCCATAAGTGCCAGGCGCTTCTTCTTTGATTTCAACCGCTTGTAAGACAATTTGATTTCCATTTTGATCCTTTACATTCAGTTTTGCAGTAACATTTGAAGCCTTAGACTTATCAATCAGTTCTGTCGTAACAACTGAGAACTTAATACCTTGCTTATTGCCTAAGAAGATATCTTCACGATTAATATCTTCTGGCCAGCTGGATTCCTCATTACTAGTAATCTTAGATGCATCTTCACGGCCTGCGCCACCTACATCTTCAATTCTGATAGAATCAATCGATGGTGCTAATTCATCGAAGCATATATTTTCTTTCAAAAGGCTCATAGGTTTGAGCTCTACTCGGTTGCCTGCTAAGTCTGTAATTGGTGTGGTATCTAAAGACACGTCCTGCATGTAAGTAACATTGTTTCCAACATGCTGATATGTGGCTGTTTTATTCCATTTATCATAACTAATCTGATAATCATAGCAGGCTCTTACACCATAGACTGCAAAATCAATATTTGTAATAACAGGGAAGCTTACCTTAGTAATACGGGTAACCTGGAATTCCCCTTTTGCAAATCTATCGCCTATGTTAGGGCAACAAAATACCAATGTATCCCCATCCATTTTTTCAAAATTCGCCTGTAACTCCGCACTTTCTACATTGGTTAAGGAATCCATTAAATAAAACTTAAAATACATGGAATCCTTATACTGATCTGCAGTGGAATTTGCCCAACGAAGCTGTTCATCCATCTTGATATCAAAATACAATTGATTTCCGTTTAAACGCACAGAAAGCCCAGCATATTCTGCTGGAGAATTATCAATAGCAGCCACCCACATACCGCCTGCCTCTGTGCCTGATGCTCCCTGCACTGTTACTTTTAACGCAGGGCTTGGTGAATTAAGAATGCCTTCTACTGCAGCCGTTCTCTTTTGGGTCAAGCTACTTCCACCTATTGTTACACTACCTAAAGTCATACTAGGCTTTGATTTTGTGGCTTTTAGGGTAGCTCCAAATTTCAGTGATACATCTGGATTCTCCGTAATTTCATCTCCCAAAGCTGCATTATACTCAGCCTTCCAATTCTGATCATTTACACTGATTACACTCATTGCTGGACCAAGATTGACCTTACGAGTTGAGGTATAGGTGTTATTATGATAGATATGAGTCTTATTAATACGGCTTTCTGGATCCAAATAAAACCATGACGTAATACCGCCATATACGGTATCTCTATGGGCAACAGATGTGTTTGTAATCTTATCTGATTTAATTGCCTCAAATATTTCATCATTATAAATAGGATAACCATTCACCGTTACACCACTGGCAACCAACTCTATCTGTGGCAATAAAGTGATGACCATAGCACCTGTTAAAGCAAGTGCCGCAATACGTTTTCCTATTCCTTTTCTCTTAAACATAAGTAGTTCCTCCTGTTACATATTCCCTGAACTCTTTTAAAATTCGTCTTCCTATATGGATATAATCCATAGCTAAAACCTTCTGGATTTTTTTCTTTCGTATATCTTCCGGCACATTATAAATCATCATAATAGCATTTAGCGCCCCAGAAATCCGTTGTTCCATTGGTATGTCATCTGTTTTCATCAATGTAGCATACTCAATCCCAGATACAATTGTCTCCGCCTGCTGAAACTGAATATCTGCCCAATCACCACACCACTTCGCAAATACCATTTTTGCACGTTTTTCGTCTGATTTTCGAATTAAATCCAATGACATCCTATGCTTGTAAGCAGCTAAATAGAAGTCTTTCGCAACCTCATCTTCCTCACAAATGGCAGCCATTGCTGCTAATTCCATGCAAAGCGCCAAAAGAGTAGTTCCTCCTTCATCAACTGCTTTGTCCATCATCTCCCATTGAAACTCACAAAGCAAATTCACTAACTTTGCTAGTAAATGTTCCTTCGTAGGATAATGAAAGGTTAAGTTTCCTGTACTTATATCTAATTCCTCACTAATGGCTTTTATCGATGTATTGGAATATCCTTTTTCCAAAAACATTCTCATTGCTATCTGAATAATTTCTTTTCTTGTATTGTCTGCAATATTTCTTGCCATGACGCTCCCCCTATACGGTTTTTAGTCCCCTCTCTTAGGAATCATCCTATTTTAGCATGCGTCCTATTCTGTTGCAATAGCTTTTCCCCTCATTTCTCATGTATACAAGTAAGTATACAAACATCAAAAAAAGCAGTCGCAAAATGGTAAAAACAATTTTGCGACTGCTCCTTCTCTTTCTATTCTTCATCTACATAAACGACATGCTCTATCTCACACAGATTTAACACATCATAGTTTAGTTTCTTATCAATCTCTATGTCGATTCCGAGATGCTCAACATTACCACTTCTTGCAGCGGTTATTTTGTATGTAAAGGTTTTTCCAAACATCTCCTTCATCTGCAAAATGACTTTGTTGGCAACCGACATATCATCGATTTCTATATAAGCAGCTACTCTGGATATACGGCTATGCTCTAATTTGGAGAAGGCAATAATGGCTGCTAAAAACAGCACAAAAGCAACAACTGCACCACTATAAAAACCATATCCCAACGCAATACCGATGATACTTGTCGTCCACACGCCCGCTGCTGTCGTCAAGCCTTTGATCATGTTGTTATTTTTAATCATAATCATACCGGCACCTAGAAAACCGATTCCAGAGATAACCTGAGCTGAAATACGGGTCATATCTCCAGCACTTCCCTCAATCTCGTACAAATAAACGCTTATCAAAGCGGAAAGTGCAGAACCTAAGCACACCAGTAAATGTGTACGCACACCGGCCGACTGTCCATTCTTTGCACGTTCTGTTCCGATAATACTGCCCATAACCACTGCCAGAAACAGCCTAAGTATTACCTTCGCTATAAACAACCATTCCATATAGATATCCATCCTCTTATTTTAATTTGTCTAGAATCGAACTTCCAATCGTTCCCTCTGGCATTTTTACACCAAAGTTCTCTGCTATGGTTGCCCCGATAATTGCAAATGTATCTGGCTCTTCCAATGCCCCGCAGCCTATAAATGCTAGTGAGTATGCAAGGAATGGCACCTTTTCTCTCGTATGGTCCGTACCGGTATAAGTAGGGTCATTGCCATGGTCTGCTGTGATAATAAGCAGGTCATCTTCTGTAATAAGAGGAAGAAGCTCGCCTAGCTTCTCATCAAACTTCTCAATTTCCTTTCCATAGCCTTCGACATTACGACGATGTCCCCAAAGTGCATCAAAGTCTACTAAATTTACGAAGCATAATCCGTTAAAATCCTTACCCGCGATTTCGATGGTCTGTTCCATACCATGTACCGATGTCTTGGATTTGTGGGCTTCGGTAATACCTTCGCCTACGAAGATGTCGTTAATTTTGCCTACAGAAATCACATCAAAGCCAGCATCCTTTAATGCATTGAGAGCTGTATCTCCTGTTGGCTTAAGTGCATAGTCGTGACGATTGCTGGTACGTTTGAATTCGCCTTTTTTCTTTCCCACATATGGACGGGCAATGACACGTCCCACGCGCCACTCGTCTTTCATCGTAAGTTCTCTGGCAAATTCACAATAGCGATATAAGGTTTCAAGTCCCATCGTCTCTTCATTGCCACAAATCTGAAGCACTGAGTCTGCAGAGGTATATACAATTACCTTGTCTTCGTAGATTTCCTGTTCTGCAAGTTCTTCTAAAATTTCTGTGCCACTGGCTGATTTGTTACCGATGACTTCTTTTCCAAATTCTTTCTCAAGCGCATCTATCAGCTCCTGTGGGAAACCAGTCTCAGTAAATGTAACAAATGGCTTGGTTGTGTGAATACCCATCATCTCCCAATGCCCTGTCATCGTATCTTTTCCATTGCTGGCTTCATTCATCGCACAGTAGTAACCAAGAGGTTTTTCTACTGGCGCAATCCCTCTTAATGCCTTTAAGTTTGCCATACCAAGCTTTTGTAAGTTTGGAATGTGCAAATTCATCTGCTCTGCAATATGTCCGAAGGTATCCACATCGGTATCACCAAATGCTGGTGAATCCGGAAGTGGTCCGATACCAAGTGAGTCTACTACAATGGTAAATATTCTTTTATATTTTTTACTCATCTGCTTGTCCTCCTAAATCCTCTGGTCCAAAGCTCATAGGAAGCAGTTCTTCCAAAGTAAACACCTTGTAATCACTGGTGTTTCTAGCCAGAATGATTTCAAATTCTTTTGGATTACAGAATTCACGCATTACCTGTCTGCACACCCCACATGGAGCGCAGAACTCTAATTCGGATGCATTCTCATTACCGCCAACAATCGCAATGGCTTCAAACTCCTTCTGACCTTCTGCAACCGCACTAAAAATGGCTGTTCTTTCTGCACAGTTTGTCGCTGAATAGCTGGAATTTTCTACATTGCATCCCATATAAATAATGCCGTTGCTGCCTAAAAGTGCTGCACCTACTTTAAATTTGGAATATGGTGCATACGCAAGACGTCTTGCATCCATTGCCATTTCGATTAAATCCTCATATCTGCCCATAATTTCCCCTCATTTTCTCCTATTTTTCTTTCTCCTTGTCAGCTGCGATAAGCTTGCGGAGTGCACCAACTGCGGTACGGATTGCAAGCTCTGTATCATGTGCCTGTGGATTTGGAAGTCCAAGTTTGGCGCGTTCCTGATTTGCTACCACAAGGAAGCAGGAACCTACCCTTACTCTAAGGAAGCTACCTGCAATAAAGAGTGCTGCAGATTCCATTTCAGAAGCAAGACAGCCCATGCGAATCCAAGCCTGCCATTTGTTTTCTAACTCGTAGCTGACTGGCATAATTTCTGGTTCATGCTGTCCAAAGAAGCTGTCCTTACACTGCGCCACACCTACGTGATGTGGAATCTGCTGTTCTCTAGCAGATGCTACTAATGCATTAGTCACGTCAAAGTCAGCTACTGCTGGGTATTCGATAGGCGCAAATTCTCTGGAGGTTCCTTCCATACGAACAGCTCCATTTGCAATAACAACATCCCCACTCATAACATGCTCCTGCATGCCTCCACAGGTACCTACACGGATAAAGGTGTGTGCACCACATTTTGCCAATTCATCAATCGCAATTGATGCAGATGGCCCACCGATGCCAGTTGAGGTAACGCTTACCTTTACACCATCCAAGTATCCTGTATAGGTTACATATTCTCTGCTATCAGCAACCAAAACTGCATTATCAAAATGCTTCGCAATCTTTTCACAACGTTTTGGATCCCCTGGCAAAATTACATATTGTCCGATATCCTCTGGCCCCACGCCAGTATGATACTGTTTTCCACTACCTTCTGCATAGTCAATCATTTCTTTCTCCCCCTCTTTTCGTTCTTTCATTACCTATTCCTATTATAAAACAGATGTAGTTATTCGTCGAGTATCCAATTCATTTTATTCGGAGGAATTTTCAAGCAAAACGAGCCCCAGAATATTTGCTAACGGCTCCATCGCATTTAATGCCTCCTGAAAGGTATTTGTCTGTGCTCCAACCTCCACCAGCATGGATTTTGGTTTCATATGCAGGTTATACCGATATCCCTTTAAATATATTTTTCGCGTAAGACCTGGATAATATTCTGCTGCTGCAAGCTGCATCTGAAAAGAAAGCGCCAGATTGTCTTCAATATAGGGATTTGCAAGGTAGGCCAGTTCCCCGCGAGCCGTCGTATAGCTTAGTCCGTTAAAAAACATAAGCTGGGCGGTAGGTTTGCCATCTATTTCTGTTACAAGATGTAATTTCTCTGGCACCCCGTCTCTATGCAAATCAATTACCACTTCTATCGTTGGATTTTCTTTTAATACTTTTTCCAAATCGGGACGCGCCTTGGAATAAGCTCCATCCCTTGTATCTACATCATACTGCCCTTTGTGATGTAGAACCTCTATACCATATTTCTCTTCCAACAACTTCTCTAGATAATCCCCAACGGCTACGATGGACATTGAGGCATCACCCGGCCTAGAATCCTTATACGCCTCCTGCGAATGGGTATGATAGATAAGTATCTGTGGTCCTTTGCCCTCCTTTGCAATTCTCATATCCTTACTCAAAAGCTTGTTTGCATCCAAAAGTGAACTGTCTACTGTAGTCGTGTTGTCTACCTGATAGAAATTCTGACGCAGGTAGTCAAACTCCTGCAGCTTGGTACGGTTAATCACAACCTTTTTCTCCATTTTAAAGGTTGTATCTGTAATGTTAATTTGTGGCAGAGTATCTCCCATAACACTCTGGTCCCCTGCCATCCCCTGGCTTTCTGGCTGTGGCTCCACTTCTATATTCTCTTTATTCTCTGTATTCTCTGTATTTTCTACTACTGCCTTATATCTCGTTGAACGAAACACACTCATAATCGGCATAAACAGCCGCTCCAAATCCTGTTTCATAATCTCACCTGTTTCAATCTCATACATCGTTCTATAAGGTGCCATGATTTCTGCAACCTCCATGTACATATATTCCATCGCAGTCACCTTGGCATTTTCCCATTTTGCATCCCCCCAACGATATGCACCAACACAAATCAGGCTGCAAATAATCAGGAATATTACTTTTTTGCGCATTACATCACCACCTTCTTGAAAATGTATGCTAGTTTTTTTCCATGTATGAGAAAAAATTACAAAAAGATATTGACAACCAACACTTCTTAGCTTATATTATTTTAGTACGTTTGTGACGTGGCGTCCGTGTCAGCTGCTTCACAGACCTAAATAACTTTAACTTACAATAATTCGGAGGTGTACAAATTGGCTAACATTAAATCTGCAAAGAAAAGAATCTTAGTTGCTGAAATTAGAACAGCAAGAAATAAATCTATCAGATCTGAAGTTAAAACAGCTATCAAAAAAGTAGAAGCTACTGTTGCTGCTAACGACAAAGCTGCAGCTGTAGAAGCTTTAAAAGCTGCTACTTCTGTTATTGAAGCTGCTGCTTCAAAAGGTGTTTACCACAAAAACAATGCTGCTAGAAAAGTTTCTCGTTTAGCAAAACTTGTAAACGGAATCGCTTAATTAGCACAAACAATTTTATCACCCTAAAAATACAACCCACTAGACCGTCATCTAGTGGGTTTTCTTTTTGTGTGCAGCCTTTCTTTGTCGTTCCCATTGCACACATCTCCTTACCTCTTATCCCCTCTTTGTATTTCTCCGTTGTTCAAAAAAACTTGTATTTTCTAAGAAACTTCCTTGTCCCTTATTTGATTATTTAAGTCTTCCAAATGTTCGAGCAATCCGCGTATGTATATCCGTGTGAGATAAGACACCATTACGAGTTTTTCGTGATTTCGCTTATATGGGCGGATTTATAAAATGTCATGTGCCCATGCAAATTGTTTGACGCACTGTTTTTGTGCGGAGTTTTTGCAGGGCACATGTAATATCAACTTTATAAATCCGCCCATTTAGCGAAATAGAAAAAGGAGTATAGGTGTCTTTTCCACACGGAACATACTACGCGGATTGTCGAAGCGTTGGAAGACATAAACCTTAAGGGACAAGGAAAGTTTCAAGAAAATGCAAAGTTTTTTCGAAAGACTTCAAAATACAAAGAGGGGATAAGAGGTAAGGAGATGTGAGTAATACTGTATATAAAGAAAGGCTGCACGCAGAAAGAAAACTGCGCACAGCCGTAATGACGGTCTAGGATTTACTGTATTGGACGATAAACATTTCTACTGCCATCTGGTCATTCATGCGTCCGGTTTTTACTGCTTCCTCGTAGTTTACGCCATCGACGATGGCTTGTTTGATTTGGTCGAGGGAAAAAGCCTTTGACTGCGCCTGATATTTGCGCACAGTCCATTCCGGACAGCCTGCCTTTGTAGCAATTTCCTTGTTAGAAAAACCTTGGTTTCCCATGACTTTTACAGTAAGAAGAATCTGAAACTGTCTGGTGATGAGGAAAAGGATACGCATTGGAGCTTCTTTTAGAGCCAGGAGGTCATAATACAAATCCATTGCCTGCTTCTGCCTGTGGCTTGCGATAGCATCCACCATTTCAAACACCTTGTTGCTAAGCTGTTCTGTCGTAATCGCTTCTACATCTTCTGGCTCGATGACGTCCTTATCCATCGTGTAGCAAATGAGCTTCTCTAATTCCTTTTCGATGTTTTGCATATCGGTTCCAGTCTTTGCAATGAAGCTCTGGTAAGCAGCCTGTGTGATATTCTTTCCTTCACGGCTAATACGACCACCTACCCATTTCATCAACGTCTCATCTGTCTGTGTTCCAAACTCAATTGCATTGCCACATTTATGAACCGCCTTATACAGTTTGGAGCGTTTATCAATCTCCTCTTCCACGAAGATAAAATATGTGGACTCTGGCAATTCTTCCATATAATCGCCTAACTCATCGCCACCCTTTTTAAACAGCTTGCTGTCTTCTATAAGAATCACACGTCGCTCTGCAAAAAAAGGCAGAGTCTCTGCTAAATCAATGATTTCTCTTACATTGATGTCATCGCCCTCGAAGCTTGTGAAATTCATGGTATCATCTGGATCGGCCAATGCATTTTTTAGCTTATCACGGTACTGGCGAATCAGATAACGTTCTTCCCCGTAGAGCAAATATACTTTTTTAAATTCCTGTCGTTTGATATCATTGTCAATTGTTTTCATACGGCTATTGTATCAAAGGGAAGGTGACTTGTCCATTCTCCATGGTATAAAAAATTCTTGCACCAGAGTTTATCATGCGCTCGACCGCCTCATCTCCGGGATGTCCATAAATATTCTTCTCACTACACGATATCACGATATATTCAGGTGTAATTGTCTTAAGCCAAAGCTCTCCATTGGAATAATTAGAGCCGTGATGATTTGCCTTAAATAAATCTATATCTGTAAGCAAATCTCGTTCACACAATTCCCGCTCTACCTTAGTTGAGATATCTCCTGCAAACAAGGCCTTGAAACGCCGCCCGTCTGTCGGCTTGTACTCTACTAGCAGAACCAGCGAATTCTCATTGACATCTCCCTCTTTCATCCCTGCATTTTGAACATCTGGTGCAATGCATGTAATCTCCATATCTGTTGACTGCACCTTATCTCCTGCTTTCATGAAAATGACATCTGTCCCCACTTCTTTGGCTTTTTCAAGCAATAACAAATAGTTTTCTTCCATTGAACGCCGTTCACATAGTACTATGTGCTCCACTTTGTAGTTATTTTCCAAAATTTCGAGCAATCCCGAAATATGATCCATATCACAATGAGAGACAAACCAGTAATCAATCGTTGCGATTTGCTTGGATTTAAGAAATGGTAGGATACGGTATTCTCCGACTCCATTTACATTGGAGCTTCCACCGTCAATAAAACACTTCGTCCCATCTCTCGCACTGATATAGATTCCATCCCCCTGACCTACATCAAGGAAGGTAATTTCAAAATCATGGGACTTGGGGAAGAAAATGCAAAGAACGCAGCTAACAATTGTCCCAGCTAATATGACCCTTCTTTTTCTCCTACACTCCTTAATTGCTTTGGATGTTCGCATGCCACCATCTGATTTCATACAACGGAGCAGATATACGCCTCCAAATAGCGGCAGATAATACAGCACCACCTGCCACATTTCCGGCTTGCCGCAGAGAATGCCCGCCCCTGGCAGATTTGCGACCATCTCGCAAATCCATTCATAAAACGCAAGGAGCCACTCACAAGGTTTTAATAAAACTACAAGCGCTCCTGATATCGGCAGTAAACAACCTAGCAATCCTCCAATGACTGCCAGTACAAATACTGGAGTCAAAAGCGGCAACACTACAAAATTTACTACCGGGGCATAAAGTGGTATCTCATAATACGATAGCGCCGTTACCGGCAATGTAGTAAGTGTGATACCAAAGCTCATCCACAATCCACTCGTCCATTTCTTTTTGACCCCCGCCCTTTCTACATGAGAAAGCTCTGCTCCCACGATTCCCACGCCCAGCAAGGCCGTAACGGAAAACCAAAAACCTGTATTTTCAATCAGAAATGGATTCTCCCATAGTAGAAATATGACCATGGCACCCAATGCATTTAACATATCATAGCTTCGTCCTAATCCCTGACTTAGAAAAAACAGAAGCAGCATACCTACAGCACGTACAGTCGAAGTACTATTCCCCACCATCGTACTATATAGAATCAAAACAATACTGCCCAACCCTCCTGCTACCCAAAAGCTAATTCCGCCTTGGCGCAAAAGACGATAAAAGCCACGACCAATAATGGATACATGCAAGCCCGATATTGCCAGAATGTGAGAGATTCCGCCTAGTGTAAACAAATGCTTTAAGACTTCATCCAGATTCGTCTTGTCTCCAAGCACCATTGCCTGATAGAAGCCTGCTGCCTTTTCCTGCAGACACACCTTATATACTGCTGCCATCCTCTGCCTTATCTGCAGTAATCCTCGCCGTATGCCTTGTGATGTGCTTTCAAAATGCTCACACGATTCTTCTTTTACTGAAAAATCAATTTTTAGACTCTGATAATAGATTTCAGAATCAAAATTCCCCTGATTTCTTGCATTTGAAAAGCGATTCAATTGTCCTGTTATTTTGTGAATTCGTCCTATATGATAGTCATCTGTCCCGAAATACACCATGATATCATTGCATGGCATATTCTCTTCCCCTAGACTAACATAGCAGTCCGTTAGAATTCCACGAACACCATAATCCGTGGTCTCTGTTTTGATAAGTTCTCCCCAGACGGTTACCTGACTCCCGTCTATTACTTTTGACATATATGCATCACGATATGCTTCTTCGTGATACATATGAAAGATTCCTAGAAGAAAAGCAGAAAGGAGAGCCATGCTCCTTCCTGCCATTTTTCGAAAGTTCTTTGCTTTTCTACCTGACCATATCTCCCATAGCATTACTCCTGCTAACACAAGAATTAACAGCCGAATTTGATATTTCTGATAGCATAAGCCTGTCAAAAAGACGCACGCTATATAAGCAAGCGGTCTTTTTCTCATATTACTCCTCTTTTAAGTAATCCAATTTACGTTCGTACATTTTGGACAAGTCATAGGTATAACGCAACTTGCCATCGGTACTTCCATTTACAGAAATCTGTACTTTGCTAACTCCTGGAAGCTCTGTGAGCGAGTTAACTATCGAATACAAAACAATTTCTTCATTTACTTCCGCATTCTGATTGCGGAATGACTCCCCAAGGTTTACATAACACACACCCTCTACCACAGATACGGTAATAAGCTTTGTTCCAGATGGCATCGTAGCCAAGTGTGCAGATTTTCTTGGACCATCAATCAGCTGTTCCATAATCAGTTTTTCCATAGAAATATTGGAACTGTAATGTACGGTTCTGTTTTCTTTTACAAGCTTTGTACCATCCTTACTAGCAAAGTATAGTGTGAGTTTCGTCTCTACACTACTGTTAATCTGCTGTCCTGGATTCTCCACGAAGCTGTCCTCCGACATACTTCCAACCAGACTTCCATCTGGATTCACAAGAGGCTCAGAATCAATCGTAAAAGCAACGAGTGAACACACCTCCGTCTGCAGCAATGTTTTGGCAATCGCCGCACGCACAAGCACCTCTTCCGTAGGTTTTAATGCCTTGTATTCACTGCTGAAGTCAACATAAACATATGCACCATTTATCTTGAAGCTGTTAACTTCTACATTGCTTGGAATCGTCTGACGAAGCTTGGACGATTCTGGCGCTGACTTAAGCTTTGTCAATAATTCCTGTATCAGTTCTTCGTCTTCTGCGCCCGTACTGTCATATTCCTCTGCTACAATCTTGGAGCGCTCCATATTCATATAATATATTTGATATTCGCCCTTTTTCTCTGCTTCTTCGTCACACCCTGTTAAGGTTAGCAACATAAATAGAGAAAGCAGCAAACATAATAGCTTTTTTCTCATACTATTTCCTCTTATAAATTACGCGATATAGTTCAAAGGAATACGTACATCAAAGGTCGTTCCTTCACCCAATTCGCTATGTGCCTTAATCGCACCACGATGCATCAAAATCGAATTTCTGGTAATCGCAAGTCCAAGTCCTGTACCACCAATATCACGGGAATGTGATTTATCTACGCGATAGAATCTATCATAAATATGCTCTAAATCCTCTTCTGGAATACCCATACCTGAGTCTTCTACCTTGATGTAGAAATACTGATGGTCTGCATTGAGTGACACGTGTACCCAGCCTTCGCCGTCTGTTCTATTATATTTGATTGCATTTTCTACTAAATTGGAAATCGCCAGCGTAAGCTTCACTTCGTCAATTTCTGCTGTGACAGGTCGGAAGGATTCTAACACAAGCTGTACCTTCTGTTTGTCCGCTATAGGCTGGAGACGCTTTAATATCTGTTCCATCAAATCATTCATGTTTACAGCTTCAATATTAAGAGTCGCCGCTGTCTTATCCATTTTTACCAAAGATAATAGGTCGTTGATTATCTTGGTCTCACGTTCAATTTCATTGGTAATGTCTCCCATGAACTCCTGATACAGTTCAACCGGAGCATCTGGCATACTGTTGATAGAATCTGCCAATACCTTCATCGAAGTAAGTGGTGTCTTAAGCTCATGTGACACATTGGAAACAAATTCCTGACGGGATTCATCCATCACCTTGATTTTACCCATCATTTCATTGAATTTCTCACAGATAACCATCGTCTCTGTGTAGTCGTTTACCATCAGGTCTTCATCACCTACACCGCCATGCAAATTTGCAATACCATCTGAAAGCTTGGTAAATGGCTGTGTCATACGGATGGACATCAATACACCGCCAAAACTTACCGCAAGAATCACGATAAACACAATTACATTGGCAATCTGTGACAAATAGCTTAAGTTGAGCGCAATGTTATCGGTCGATACACTTACTACCAAAACACCAAGAACTGTCTGTGTCTCATCATTTGGATTGGTAATTGGAATTGCCATTTCAATATATTTATTCACTCCGTCGTAGCTCTGGGTGCTTTCCCCTTTATAACTCTTTAGCACTTCTTCTGAAATAATCGTCTTACCATCATCCAGGTTGTAGGTATCATAGACAATCTGAAAATTTCCATCCACGATTAGTACTCGACCATCATATATGGTTGTAAGCATGCTCATCTGCGATAGCAATGTATCAGAAGTATCTTTATTGCCATTCATATAATTGCTGGTCGCAATCTGGTTTGCAATAATACGAGCCTGACTCATAACCTCACTCTGTCGAATGTCAAGCGCACGCATTTCATAGGAAAGCAAAATCGTTGATCCAACAATTATACTTGGAACAATAGCTAGCAAAACAGACCATACAATTAAGCGGCATTTTAAACTTTTGATGAAATCCAAAAACTTAGAAGTCTTTTTCATTTCCTCGCCCCTTTATTATTTCTGAATATAGTAATATCCTACGCCCCATTTCGTGTGAACATACTTCGGTTCACTTGGATTACTTTCTACTTTTTCTCTCAATCGACGTACATGCACATCCACAGTACGCACGTCACCTGGGTAATCTTTGCCCCACACGATTTCAAGCAGCTTTTCTCGGCTATACACCTTGTTCTCATTCTTAACAAGAAGCTCTAAGAGTTCAAATTCTCTACCGGTAAGGTTGATTTCTTTGCCTAAAATAAAGAGTCTTCTGCTGTCACAGTCGAGCTTCAAATCGCCTTTTTCAATTACGTTACTTACAACCTCTTTCTTGGTTGTACCTGTTGTACGACGCATAATTGCTTTGATACGTGCCTTTACCTCTAAAATATTAAATGGCTTGGTAATATAGTCATCTGCGCCATATTCTAAGCCCAGAATCTTGTCCATATCTTCGCCCTTTGCAGTCAGCATGATGATAGGCATGTCAGAAAACTCACGAATTGCCTGACATACTTCAAAACCGTCCATCTTAGGAAGCATAACGTCAAGAAGAATCATATCATACTCTTTTGCCTTTGCCATGTTGTATGCTTCTTCCCCATCATATGCACAGTCGACTTCCATGCCTTCCTGTTCCAAACTAAAACGGATTCCTTTTACAATCAATTTTTCATCATCTACTACAAGAACTTTCTTTGCCATTTTACACCTCAGTTAATTTCTATATACTCTTTCATCTTGGAAAACACGCCGTCCTTGATTCCTTCTACCTGCTTCAATTCCTCTATCGTAGAAAATGGTCCATTCTCTTTCCGATACGCCAGAATGGCTTCCGCTTTTGCCTCTCCAATACCTGGCAAGGTCATAAGCTCCTCTTTGGACGCTGTGTTGATATTTACTTTGTCAGGGTCATCTGTCGTGATTTGACTAGTCGCACCATCTGTCCATTCCCTATCCTTTGCCTCTTCCATAGTCGGAACATACAGCATCTCTCCATCTGTAAGTACCTTTGCCTGATTCCAGTATTCGGATGCCGCTAAGTCTGTTAATCCACCCGCTAGTTCGAATAAATCATACACTCTGCTGCCTTCTGGCAAAGTATATACACCCGGATGTTTGACTTGTCCGCACACATAAATATATATCATGTGCGCTGGTGTCTGGAACATCTGCGACTCTTCGTCCTCAAATACTTCCGACGTACTTGACTCGGTTTGTGACATCTGTTGGGATGACATCTCACTATTCACATAATATGCAGCGTTTCTTCCACAACCGCATAAACACACGACAAGAAGTGTGCCCACGAGCACACCCTTTAAAAAAGTATCAATTTTTCTCATAAATTACTCCTTCCTTTTCGGAAGGAGTCTCAATGTTGCTTTACTATTTTAACGAATTTTTACAAAATTTACAAGATTATATTACAATAATATTTCAGAAAATGTGTGTTCTAATTTGCAAATCATCTCATCCACATGCTCTTTTTCGATTACAAGTGGTGGAACAATACGAAGCACATCCGAACCTGCGGAAATAATCACAAGTCCATTCTCCAATGCCTTCTTGCAAATATCTGCTGGTTTCATCGTCACTACCAGCCCCTGCATCAGACCTTTACCACGGCAAGCTGTGATAAAATCGTAGTTTTTTACTAATTTTTCCAGCTTTTCTTCTAAATATGCGCTAACCTCTTTTACATGAGTAAGAAGGTCTTTTTCTTCATAAATATCAAGCACGGTAGAAACTGCTGCACCTACCAATGGATTACCACCATACGTTGTACCATGGTCCCCTGGCTCTAAGGATTTCTCTGCAACCTTCTCTGTCATAAGGAATGCTCCTACTGGAACACCACAACCTAAGGCCTTGGCAGAAGTCATGATATCTGGCAATACGTCATACCCCTGGAATGCAAACATCTCACCCGTACGTCCCATTCCACACTGAATCTCATCTAAAATAAGAAGGATATCTTTTTCTTCACAGAGTGTTCTTACACCCTGAATAAATTCAGAAGTTGCAGGATAAATTCCACCTTCCCCTTGAACGGTCTCCATGAGAATCGCGCAGGTTTTATCGGATACGGCTGCTTTTACAGAATCCAAATCATTAAATTCTGCAAATTTTACACCACCGATTAGTGGTTCGAATGGTGTACGGTACTTCTCTGTACCTGTTACAGAAAGTGCTCCCATACTTCTTCCATGGAAGGAATGATTCATCGCAATAATTTCATAACGCTCTGCGCCATATTTGTTATAAGAATATCTGCGGGCAGCTTTTAGCGCACCTTCGATTGCTTCTGTACCACTATTGGTAAAAAATACTCTGTCCATGCCAGATACTTTTAAAAGCTTTGCTGCTGCATCTGTGGTTGGCTCATTGTAGTAGAGATTGGATACATGAAGCAGCTTATCCACCTGATTCTTTAATGCATTTGTATAGGCTGGGTCACCATATCCTAGGGAACATACTGCAATCCCTGCCGCAAAATCTAAGTATTCTTTGCCATCGGTGTCATATAAATACACACCTTTCCCGTGATCAAATACCACCTGGGAACGATTATAGGTATGAAGCAGCACTTGTTCTGCTGCATCTATTTTCTGATTCATTTTCGACATAATGTATACCTCGTTTGTCTACTATTTTTCTGCTCCTTCATCGGAAAGGAAGGCTGTACCAATACCCTTGTTGGTAAAGATTTCAAGAAGCAGGCAGTGTGCAATTCTTCCATCCAAAATATGCACCTTAGATACGCCATTTTCAATCGCATCAATACAGTTATGAAGCTTAGGAAGCATGCCGCCTCCTACGAAACCGGAGCCACAGAGTTCTTTGGCTTCTTCTACAGTCAGGGTAGAAATCAGTGTACTTGGGTCACTTGGGTCCTTATATACACCTGCAATATCTGTTAAGAAGGCTAGCTTTTCTGCGCCAAGTGCTTTTGCAATCGCACATGCTGCATCGTCTGCATTGATGTTGTAGCTTTGATAATCATCATCCATACCAATTGGACAGATGATTGGAAGAAAATCCTTCTCTAACATATCGTAGATAATCTTGGTATTTACTTCTTTTACTTCACCGACAAAGCCGATATCCTGACCATCGGAATATTTCTTCTCTACCTTAAGCAGACCGCCATCTTTGCCACTAATACCGATTGCATTTACACCGAGCTGCTCTACCAGCTGGACAAGGGATTTGTTTACCTTGTTTAATACCATCTCAGCAATTTCCATGGTTTCTTCATCTGTCTTGCGAAGACCATTGATAAACTCAGGCTCTTTGCCAGAAAGCTTCACCCATTTGCTGATTTCCTTGCCACCACCATGTACGATAACAGGCTTGAATCCTACTAATTTGAGAAGTGTTACGTCCTGAATTACCTGCTTTTTGAGCTGTTCATCTACCATTGCGGAACCGCCGTATTTGACTACAATAATTTTGCGGTTAAACTTCTGGATATATGGTAGGGCTTCGATTAAAACCTCTGCTTTGTCCTGTAATGCGTGAATTTCTGTCATATATGTATTCCTTCTTTCTGTGCACCTCTGTCTGATGCAACCGATTTAGTTTAAATGTATAAAATTCGTGATATTCTCCTCGTTCAAGGTGAAATCATAATAGTTTAAATCCTCTCGGAAGGTCCAGCCAACCTTGCGCCAGAATTGGTTGCCACCTTCGTTGGTCTGGAAGGCTATAAGAGAAACCTTGTTGATTTCTTCTTCCTTAAGCGCTTTCATACAGAAAACCGCCATCGCCTTGCCGATACCATGCTTGCGGTAATCCTTATGCACACACACGTGATAGAAACATCCTCGTCTGCCATCGTGTCCACAAAGAATCGCTCCCACAATTCGACCATCCGCTTCTGCTACAACACTGGTAGTCGGATTTCTCTTTAAGAATCTCGCTACACCTTCCTTGGAATCATCAATTGAGCGAATTCCAAATCCGTCAATCGTCATCCAAAGCTTATATACATTGTCATAATCCTCTATCTGCATAACACGCAGATGAAAATTGGTTTCTTTATTCATAAAAATTTCCTTTTTCTAGCTAACTTCAATCTCCTGTGCATACATGTCATGCGTTTGACATCTATACTATGGGAACATAGGCACCATCATAAGGCCTTCCGTTTCTTCCAGTCCAAAGATGAGGTTCATGTTCTGAACCGCCTGGCCTGCAGCACCTTTTACCAGGTTATCGAGTGCACCCATCATAATAATACGGCCTGTTCTTTCATCAATAACGAAGTTTACATCTACGAAATTGGATCCTTCCACCCATTTGGTCTCTGGACACTCGCCCTTTGGAAGCACACGTACGAAGGTTTCTTCTTTATAATATTTTTCATAAACTGCTTTTACTTCGTCATAGGTTGGATAGGTACCATCTGCTTTCTTCTTAAGCGTCGCATATTCAGTTACCAAAATACCGCGGTTCATAGGAACTAAGTGTGGCGTAAAATTGATAAGAATTTCTTCGCCGCAAGCATAGCCTAACTGTTCTTCAATCTCTGGTGTATGTCTGTGGCTTGCAACTCCATATGCCTTCATATTCTCATTTACTTCACAGAAAAGATTTGGCAGCTTCGCACCGCGTCCTGCTCCCGAAGTACCAGATTTGGCATCCACGATTAAAGTATTTACATCAATCATGCCTTCTTTTACCATTGGATATGCGGTTAAGATGGAACAGGTCGTATAGCAGCCTGGGTTGGCTACAAGGCGCTTGCCCTTGATATCCTCACGATTGATTTCACAAAGACCATAAACAGCTTCTTCGATAAATTGTGGACTCTTATGCTCAATGCCATACCATTTCTCATAGGTAGCTACGTCTTTGATACGATAGTCTGCACTTAAATCGACTACTTTTACCTTATTTAATATATCTTCTGTCAACACGCCTGCAAGATAGCCCTGTGGTGTCGCAGTGAAAATAACATCTACCTGTTCTGCCAGCTCTGCGATATTGTCATCCAAGCATTTGTCTTCTACCAATTCAAACATATTGCGATATACAGCTGCGTAATTCTGGTCTACATAACTACGGGAACCATACCATACAATTTCTGCTTCCTTGTGATTTAATAATATACGAACCAGCTCTGCACCAGCGTAACCGGTGGAACCGATAATACCTACTTTAATCATAAATTTCACCTTCCATTTTTCTAATAAGAAAACCTTTGCTACTTATAATAGTACATCTAGGTTCATTCGTAAAGCACTTTTTTGTTTGTTTTTGCATGAATATACATTTTTTCTATATTTTATACATTATTTCTGTATATTTATTCACATTTTTGTATATTTTTTCACTTGCCAATGTATAAATATAGGTGTATAGTAGTGTTATTCGATTCGTGAGATATCCGCTTTGCGGAAATACATATTTAAAGGAGTACAAACAATGGCAAAGGAAAAAGTTATTTTAGCATATTCAGGAGGACTTGATACAACAGCTATCATCCCTTGGTTAAAAGAAAATTATGATTACGATGTAGTATGCTGCTGTATCGACTGTGGACAGGGCGAAGAATTAGATGGACTTGAAGAAAGAGCAAAGCTTTCTGGTGCAACTAAACTTTATATCGAAGATATCACAGATGAGTTCTGCGATGAATACATCATCCCATGTGTACAGGCAGGTGCAGTATACGAAAACAAATACTTACTCGGAACCTCTATGGCTCGTCCAGGTATCGCAAAGAGACTCGTAGAAGTAGCTAGAAAAGAAGGCGCTACTGCTATCTGTCATGGTGCTACTGGTAAAGGAAATGACCAGATTCGTTTCGAGCTCGGTATCAAAGCACTCGCTCCAGACCTTAAGATTATCGCTCCATGGCGTATGGACAACTGGGGAATGAGTTCTCGTGAAGAAGAAATCGAATACTGTAAAGCACATGGTATCGACCTTCCATTCTCAGCAAACAACAGCTATAGCCGTGATAGAAACTTATGGCACATCAGCCACGAAGGTCTTGAACTCGAAGATCCTTCACAGGAACCAAACTATGACCACTTACTCGTACTTGGCGTATCTCCTGAAAAGGCTCCAGACGAACCAGAATACGTAACTATGACATTCGAAAAAGGTGTTCCAAAGTCAGTAAATGGAAAAGAAATGAAAGTATCTGATATCATCCGTGAACTTAACGCACTCGGTGGAAAACATGGTATCGGCATGGTAGAGATCGTAGAAAACCGTGTAGTAGTTATGAAATCTCGTGGTGTATATGAAACACCAGGCGGAACTATCCTTATGGAGGCACAGAAACAGCTCGAAGAGCTTGTTCTCGACCGTGCTACTATGGATGTTAAGAAAGACATGGGCAACAAGATGGCTCAGATTGTTTACGAAGGCAAATGGTTTACACCACTTCGCGAAGCTGTACAGGCTTTCGTAACTTCTACTCAGGAATATGTAACAGGTGAAGTAAAATTCAAGCTTTACAAAGGTAACATCATCAAAGCTGGCACTACTTCTCCATACTCACTCTATAGTGAATCACTTGCAAGCTTCACAACTGGTGACCTTTATGACCACCATGATGCAGATGGCTTCATTAC
The DNA here is from genome assembly GCA_045530745.1 of Agathobacter sp. Lineage (GTDB taxonomy): Bacteria > Bacillota > Clostridia > Lachnospirales > Lachnospiraceae > Roseburia. Next base: position 74,802 of record JAZSCQ010000041.1, on the reverse strand, counting down.
ATTATTTGGTTTACCACTTAAGGTAAGAGCAATGAAGTTGGCTGAGGTTGAGAATAACAAATAAATTTATCTATAACGAAACGGAGATGCAACTGCATCTCCGTTTTTATAATCCATATGACAATTCTATTCCTGCACCTGTGCCTTATACACAGCTTCATCAAAGCCATAATCCAATATCCCCTTCGAATACTGGAACATTGTCTTGACATATGCTTTCATAGATTTGATATAATCTTTTGAAATTTCCTCTCCTGTTCGGGAGATTGCCTCATCCGCCGCTTCATCGTAGATGACGGTATCTGTGATAAAGCTTCGGTTCGAAAATACGACCATAGATGGACTATCCGATAAGATATCTCGACCGGCAAAAAGACGTGAATCGTACTCAAAGCCTAATAGGTTCATTATCGTAGGCAGAATATCAATCGAACTACAGGTTTTCTCTACATAAACCGGCTCCATCTGACTATTCCACATAACGAGACAGTTTCTCTGAACATCTAAATCGGTCATCTCAGTTCCGTTTAATGCTTCCATCTCGCTCTTTACATTTTTCATACCATATGGATGATGGTCTGCACTGATAACGATTAGTGTGGTATCCAGTTTTCCGGCAAGCTCTAACTGCTCTACCAGATAAGTCACCGCACGTTCCAATTCATAGTTACATGCAATATATGCTTTCATCTGTTCCGAACAATCTAAGTCCTTTACCAAATCTCTGTTTTTCGCACACATCTGATTACCTGTCCAGTTGTAATTGCAATGACCTGACAAGCTCATATAATATGCATAGAAACGTTCATCATCAATCCACTCTGGTACTGTTGCTACCATCATTTCGTAGTCTGAGCTAGGCCAAATACCAGGATCTTTCATTTTAAAGATTTTATCGCCATACTCTTCTTTTGACGCCTTTCCACGAAGTGCCGCTTTAAAATCATATCCCAATTTTGGATGTGTCTTATGTCTATTGTAATAAGAAAGCGAATTATTGTGGTACGCATAGCTCTTAACCCCTTCTGCCTCAAAGTATTTTGGCAATGCATACGGATAATTATTGTTCAGCGTGCGACGGAAGCTGTGTAAACTATCTGGAATCTGACCCATAAGGTTGACGTACTCTCCGTCGGAGGTACTGGTATCCCAAAGTGGAACATAGTAATCCTTGACCACTACACCGCTGTTAATCATCTTATATAGAGTTGGAGTCAATTCTTCACTTACCGCATATGGTGAAAATGCCTCCGCTGTAATATACACCAAGTTATAGCCTTCCATCATGCCTGTGTACTCATTTTTCTTACTTGGAGTCATATTCTGCATAATGTTGGCAAGTTTATCAATATTCTTGTCACCACTGGCACGTAATGTATCGAAATTGATATTAAGTACATTTGGTGATGTATCGACAACTGGTTCTGGTTCCATTACCACCGTATCATCTTCTGACTCAGTAGCGTTCTCGGTGTTCTCTGTATTTTCTGTAGACTCTGTACTCTCTGTTGATTCTGTGCCCTCAGTTACATCTGCATTCTCAGAGTTCTCTGTATTCAAGGATTCATTGCCATCTACAACAGGAATTCCGCCTTGCCATACATCGGTCTCTTTTTCAGGCAAAATATCAAACATCAGCTGGCGTCCGTATAGAGCCAACGCGCCATACCCCTTTGCCACTTCGTCTGGTGCATAAAACTCCTGATACTCCGCATAAAACTCATCTTCTGAATAATAGGACAGCACAAGAACTAGGCTTATCAATAGAATCCCGCCTGCAAAAGCACACCCATTGCCAATAAGTTCAATTCCCTTGTGCTGGTCGAGCACCAAAATATTCTTCTTTAAAAGAATTGCCATCACAACAAGTGGTACTGCCATAAAAAGAATTGGTAAAATACTTCTCACGATTCCATCTAATGCAACCATCCAGAAATCTGTGATGGCATCTCCACCTGTGGTAAATGCAAGCTCCAGCAGAAGTGGACGCGTAAATATCTTATGATATACCACCTGTACCGCAAACAGGAATACATTAAGACCCTGGAGAGTCCATAGGATTCCTAAATTTACAGCTCTCTTCTTTGATATTTTTACAAACAAAGTCTCAAATGCAGCTACAGCAATCACAAATGCGAGCATAAACATTGGTTGAACACCGTTCATCCCATACACTCCAATGTGATATACCGCTTCCAGCCATACTAATGTAGCTACTAAATATCCAAAAACTCGAATCATCTTTTGTATCTCCACACAGCTTATTGAAAGTTATATTCCATTTTTATTCCAATTGGAATCTCTTTAATAAATATGTCAACCATTCCATCAATTGCAATTGTTATTGTAGTTACCTCATCCTCATGTACTGTCAATGTCGTCTCCCCCTTCGTGAAACGAACACGATACTTTTCCAGATTTGGAACCAGTATTTGGGAGATTTTTTTTGTAGCGGCTTTATCCAGACTAAGTATATATTTATACTTTTCTTCTTGAACCTCACATTTAATCTCGCCTTCCATGAACAATGTACTAATCCATTCTGGCATTTTTTGAACTTCTGTAGAATTCTCTACCTTGTCTGTCCCCGTCCGCAACGCTTCTATACTTGAAGTATTGTCAATCTGAATCTCTCCAAAATTAACTACCACTCTAACAGTGCCTTCTTTGTCCGCCAGCTTTTCGAATGACTTACTCGCTTTCAATAACGGATACAAATCCCTGCTTATACAAAACAAATCATCTTGATTTACGTTTTTTACACTATTCTTCACAGCGTCCGGAATTGAATACTCCCCTTCCTTCATGATTTGAAAATCTGATAATTCAATATCTACTTTGAGTTTCTTCTCATCTATTAACGAATCGCTCTTAAGCTCCATTTTAGTTATATTATCGTCTTTTATTACAAGAGTCATCTGTAAGCTCTCTACTTTTCCAATCATCGCTTGTTCCATTGGAATGAGTTTACCTAACAATTCATCCACAAGCTTACCTGTTACAACAACATCAAAATATGTCTCTTCCCCAACTTGCTTTGTTGTAAACTTAAACTCTTTATATGCGCTAATAACCTGTTGAAACAGATTATCTGTTTCAACAGGACTTTTCTCTGCATCCTCTTCAGGAAGAACTTCTTGATCGGTTATTTTAAATGCTTTGCCATTTTCAAGCAGCAGCATATTGTCAACCACATAAATAGGAAAATCTTCTTGTTCAAACACAAGATAATTTACGTCATTCACCTTCGTATGATATATTTTAGATGATAGCTCTATCTCTTCCTCTCCTATACATATACTTGCATCCACCTTCATGGACTGATGATCTGCATCTAGAAATGTTTGTAGTATATTCCATAGTTCATTTCCCACCTGTGGTTTCGGTGTTTGAACCTCTTTCGGACGAAATAACATTCCGATTAATATACAACCAATAATTGCAATTACTATATATATAATTGGTGCTTTCTTCATTCAATCCACCTTTCCGAAGACATATAAATTAGTAGCATCCTCCACAGCTTTCAAATAACATATCCTCTATCATATCTTCTATCATACTTTCAAAATATGAAGTTGCTTCATCCTCAATCTGATCTACTGCATCTCCTATCGCATCCTCCACCAGATCACCTAACGGATCGTGCTTTACACGTGTACATTCCTCTACCTTTATAGGTTTTCCTTTTTCATTTAATTCGATATGCGCTTTCTTTTCAAATAATGGAGTTTCTTCTGAATCAATCAAAGTAAATGTTGGATTGAAATTTTTGTTTAATGCTTTTAAGATATGATAGGTTGCTGAATCATCTCCATAGCTTACCGATAATGAAAGATCAATTCCTCTAATTCCAAGTTCCATACATGGAGGGTAGTTCTCAAATCCTTCATTCTTTGGTAAAACGCTTCCTGTTATTGTAAGTGGCAGAATCTCAATGCCTGGATCAATTAAGTCAAATTCTAAGAACGAAATTGCGACCTCAGCTGCTACACCTGTTTGAATCTCAATATTAGCCTCGGCACTGAATTTCTTATCTTTTACGTTAAATCTGGTTTTTACTCCATCTTCTACAGAAACATTCATACCTGTTTTTATCCCTTCGATTTCCCAGGTAAGAGAGACTTTACCCTCTGCATTTATAACTAGATATGGAACGAGTTCAACTGCAACTGTACCTGCTGTAATAGGAATTCTGCATTCGATGGAATCTGACAGCTTATATTTCCCTTCAAATTCTCCTGATACCGCAAGATTAAATGCAACATCAGTATCTACAATTACATCAAAGAAATTATCTTCATCCAGCCAGTCTGTCGTTACTAAAAATCCTTTGGTTGCCACACGGAAATCGTTCAACGATACCGTTCCCTCAATCCTAGCTTTTGCTTCTTCTTCTACATCTGAGGATTCCTCTTCTTCCTCTTCTTCGTCTTCTTCTACTTCAACTTCTATATTATCAAAACTAATAGAAGCAGCTAATTCACCATCTTCACCGATACCAAATTCTGTTTCTACACCATCTTGTTTTACAATTGTTGCAATACTTTTTTTACCTTCATCATCAATCTCTATTGCCAAACCAATTGTAAAATCTGTTTGCTTACCACCATGATTGTCTATATTATAGCCAAAAACATCATCTGTGAAATCATCTACACCCTCTACAATATTATTCCATGTATTCTTTGCACCTTCCCACAAATTTTTGGCTCCATCTACGATAAAGGCTGATGTGTGTGTAGGCATAGGCAAACCTGCTGTTGCAGTATGAGCCATTGGGATATATGCTGTTTGTGACATTTTTTGTTCTACAGGTGAATCAAATTCCGCAACCCCTGAAAAGGAGATAACCTCAGCAATCTCAGACAGCTGTTCAACTCTAGCTAAACTTAATACATATCCACCCTGATCATTCTGTTGACTTGATACTACCTTTCTCGCTTTTGCAATTCCTTTTTCATCGTGTAACAACAGAATTTCACCTTCCTTTGGTGCTTCTCCCGTCGTATTTACTACTATTGATGAGAACTCCTCGTCTCCACTTACAATATCCCAGTCAAATGCCTCTACGACATTCTCTCTATATACTGTTTCATTGTATTCTGGATACATTATTTCAGAAGAATACAAATCCATCGCGATGGATAACGCTCTATCCGCTGCGTCCTGCGAAAATTCACTCTGCACCTGATTTCTAGAAATAATACCATTGGCAACAGCAAATTCTACTCCATTGACATATCCTTTCTCATCTGAAAGAATCTTTATCGTATCCTCTTCAAAATTATCCATAAGAGTTTCTGCAATATATTCACCTGTCAATGGCTGTTTTTCATTTGTATTTTTTTGCACCTCTGTCTGAAATGCCGCTGCAATCATCTGATTCCATTTTCCTACACTAATTGCTGGATTTTCTTTTAAATTTTCTTTATCAATGCTTGACCCAAACATAGAACAAATAACTGCAACAATAATAATTAAAGCTATTCTCCTTTGTGCATCTTTATTCACAACTCTTTCCCCCTGTGTTTTCTAGAGTTTCTTGCATAATATAAGTATCCGCCTGCTCCCAAAATACACACAACCGATACAATATGTGCCATTGATATTGTCGATTTATCTTCATGGTAGCGGAAAAACTCTACGACCAATCTGACACACCCATAAGAAAAAACATACGATGATATTGGATTTATCAATTCCTGTTTTTTCCCCTTTATATAAAAAACAATAAATAGAATACCTAATAAGCCTGCTTCTAAAAGCTGTACTGGAAAAAGCGAAACTCCAGACAAAGCTTTTGATTCCTCTGGAAATCGCACCGCAAATATTCCTTCGTATTCGATTCCATAGCAACACCCTGCCATGTAACAACCAAGCTTCCACATCATATGCATAAATGGTACTAAAAAAATATAGTTAGATGCATATAATGTTCTGTCGATACGATTTGCTTTGCAGACAATGACTATTGTTAAAATTCCAAATAGAAAACCGCCATAAAAGGACCAGCCACCTTGCAAGATACGGTCGAGACTTAATTCTGAGATTGCCGTATGCTCCAATGCATACCATAATTTTGCTCCAAAAACAGCACCAATCCCTGCTAATATTTCTAAAAACAAAAACGTCTCATAACTTAACCTTCTTCTTACTGCAACTACCGCTGCAAACACGTTGGCTAAAACCCCACCGGTAAGGATTAGTAGCCCATACGTCGGTAAATCCATTCCAGAAATGAGTATTCTACTGTACATTATTTTTTTCTTCCATCTTTAAAATTTTTCTACCTATAGAACCCAGAATACTGCCTATAAGCATTGCTCCGACGAGCATAATCGCATACTCAACTATATTTTCATAAATAGAAAAACCATTTAAATACTGCAAATAAGCATGTAAAAGAACAAGCAATGCACATAACACATCTGATAAAACCTGTATTCTTTTTGCAGCTTTTATCTTCTCGCTCCATTTTCCAATTGCCGATAAAGTGGACGCAACCACCGCAAGTATCAATGCAAATAAACCATTTATTCCAATATAATCTTCTAAAAATGGAATTCCTAAAAGACCTACCTCTGGAATTCTCGGAATCCAATGTAGTGCTAAACTTGTTGACCACACATCACTATGTATATCTATCAAAAAATATGTATATACAACAATCCACAACACAGATGAAATCATAAGCAATACCGATGGTAATTTCTTAATTGGTAAGACCGGTGCTACTTCTTGTGGCGCTGGCGCTACCTCTTGTGGTGCAGTTGTCACTTCCTGTACAACAGATTGCTCCACACTGACTGGCATTCTTTGCTGTTCTAGCAACTCTTTCCACTTGTTATACTTTTCTCTTTCCTTGTCATCTTCTGTTGATTCTAACAATTTCAGACATTCTGTATATGCTTTTTCTAATATCTGATTCGCAAGTTTTTCTTTCAAAACATATTTAATTAGCAACTCTATGGCAGCTTGATATCCCGCATCCGTACCATTCACAATGTATTCCAAAGCATAATCTTCCAAAAAGCTATCCTTGTACTTTGCTTCAACAAACAATACATATTCTGCAAAATTACATTTCTCTTCCCAAGATGCAGTTTCCGTAAGCTCTTTTAACATTGTGTGAGCAGACATTCCATTGTCATTTTTATATTCTGCTAAAACTTGCTCAAAACTGATTTTACTTTCCACGTTTCTTATCCTCTTTTATCCGTTTTTTTGCTATCACTGCCGTACCTATACTAATAAGCGCCACTGCTCCCACAATACCACCTATTACAATTAGCACATCTTCATACATGTTAGTCATAAACATCCAAACACTTCTGTCCAGCGATGGATTTAATACCCATGTACTGTCTCCTAAAAACATTTCATGGAATCCATCTATTACCAAATTTATATCCACTAATGCGGCAATTCCAATTCCTGCAACTATGAAAACAAGTATTCCCCAGGCAAAAATTATTCCATTTACTACCGCATCATACGCTTTCTTTCTTATAAGATTTCCCATTCCTATTACACATACAATACACATACATAACATTGTAATATATAGCTTAGAAATCAACTCTCTTACATCCAAAAGATGCCCTATTTCTTTCTGGTTAAAGAACTCTGTATCCTTACCATTTATCTCTACTATAATCTGTGGACTATCTACTGCACTTTTTACATAAGCAACCATTTGCTCTGTAACTCTATCGAGCGCCTCTGTAGACATAGATAAATTCTTTTCCACATGATATTTATGATTCGTATACTTCAGGAAGTCATCCTGTACAACAAATAAATTAATTAATAATAAAATTACAAGAAGTATTCCGGCAAAAGCCGAAATACTTCCCATAAAAAGATTTCTATTTTTCACAAATTACTCCTAAACTAGAATAAATAACTGAAATATCCACTTAACTGTGATACTAAGTTTGTAATAGCTTCATTCATTACAGATGTACCAATAAAAATAACTAAAGCGAGTGCAACTACATTAATAATTGCTAAAAGATGTACTCTCTTGTTCTTTTCAACACTTTCAAATCCGTTCATCGCTTCAGCAAGATATACTAATCCTAATGCAAGAGGAACGAAATTGATAAGGAGACCAACCCACTGGTTTAAGAAGCTCATTACAACTGCAGCTAATGTAAATGGGATTGCAATAACAGATCTTAAACCTGCAAAACAAAGAACTTCTTTAATTGTTTCGCTTGCTTTCACTACACGAGTTACAACAAATGCTGATGCAACATAAAGTGCTGAAATTGCAATAGAACAAATTAATACTGTAAAGAAACCTTCCGCATATGGAAGTTCAACTGCAGTATTCTGTCCTCCACCTAATAACGATGATAAATTTCCAAGTGCTGCAGAGATTGCTGATTCAATCTTACTAATCTGTACAAGCACTAAAAGTCCTGATAATACAGCCTGAATTACCATGAAAAGAATAGCATCCATCTGGTTTCCATTTTTTACAAATGCAGCACTTTCATCTGCTGGTTTTTTCCAGATTGCAAGGAACTGTCCCCATAAACCAGTTGCGATATTTTTTCCTTTGTTAACCATTTCATTATAATCAATGTTAGTTCCTACTGGAGCTGCCTGCTGTGCTGGTGCTGCCTGCTGCGCTGGTGCTGCCTGCTGTGCTGGTGCTGCCTGCTGTGCTGGTGCTGGATTTTCAACTACTGTTCTTGCTGCAACTGCTTTTTCACAATTACATAATTCTCCATCCTGGAGCTGGGTTCCACAATATTTACAAAATGCCATTTTCATTACCTCTCTTTATTCACTAAATTTAGTTCCACACTGTGTACATACACATGCATCTGCATCACGTGGTGCACCACAATTTTCACAGAACATAGGTGTTTCTTCAACTGGTGCCTGAGCAGCTGTTGTCTGTGCCGCTGGTGCACTCTTTGGAATCATTGCAAGTAACTGATCAATGATACCTTCTTTCTTTAATACAAGCACTACGCATACAACGCCACCAATTAATAAGATGTAGAAGAGTAATGCCCAAATATTAAACTGAGAACCATATACGATAATACTTGTTCCACCTAATACAGATGGTCCAGAAATAGTTACTGTTGAGCCATCAATAATTGCACCTTCCTGGTTAGCGTATTCAATACTGCTTCCTAATCCCGCATTGAGTACATATGTACCTGATGCATCTTCTACACGATAATCTACAAAGTGTCCGAGTGAATATCCATCATAAATTGCAATTGGATAGCTTAAACTTGCAAAACCATATGATTTAGTAACATAAGAAGCTCTTGAGCTACCAAACAATGCTTTAGATGAGTACTCTCTTTCTTCTTTATCGCCTTCCTGTTTGATTGTAACTGTGTACACACCATCTTTTTCTTTATCTTCGACTTCAACTTCCCAATCTACTTTTACTTCTTCCTCTTCTGTTGCAGCTTCTTCTGTAGAAAGTTCTGTTTCATTCTCTTCTGTAGAAAGTTCTGTACCATTTTCTTCTGTGTTTGCTTCGTCTTTTGCTTCTGCAGCTTTCTTGATTTCAGCATAAACAAGACCATACGCATTGATGTTGCCTAAGATTTCTTCTCTTTCAGCTTCAGTTGGTACACCAGCCAATGTAAATGTATATTCTTTACTAATATCATCAAATAAGCCAACTGATGTTTCTACATTTACATTTTTTACTCTGTATACCTTCTGAGAGAATGAAGAATACTGACGAAGGGAATCTTCCATATGTGTGTAATTTGTTCTCTTATATCCTGGATATTCATCAGAGTCATTATATTCATCCTCATTATTATAGCTTAATTCATCAATATAACGACCTGCTGCATAACCATTTGTTCCGATTACATAAGAGTAAATGTCTGTACGATATGCTCTATCGCTAAGTACATAATTTGTAAAGTCAATTGTTTCAACAAGTGAATTGGTAAAAGCAAATGGTGACATGTTTTCTTTCACCTTGTTCTGTTCTACTGCACATAATTCTGAATTGAAATAGTGCTTTAAGAAATTAGCTAAATCTTCACCTGTCATAGCCTGTTTGCTAACTTTAAATACTGAAGCATATACTTCACCATCATCTCTTGTTTTCTGAGACCATTCTGATGTAGCACCTGTTGGTACTCTTTCTGCTAACCATGTTTTAATTTCTTCCCCTTTTTTAGCCATGGCATCTTCAGGAATGGTTAAAACAATTGTCTTATTATAAGAATCATAACCATTTACGTCTGTTAATAATTCGATTCTGTCGATATCTAAGTATTCCATTCTGTCAACGTAAATTGTATTACCTGAAGAATATTCCTCTCCACGATAAATCACCTTACTGTTGCCTAACTGGAAAATCTTAGAAGAGTTGGAAGAAGATACAAAACCTTTTTCTACCAACAATGTTTTTAACCATGCAAGAATATCTGAACTTGAGAAGCTTTCTTCTACCTTAACACCACTTGCCCATACACTCTCTGCCTGAGTAATATCAATTTTTACATCAGAGCCTTCTCCTAAAAGAGCATCTACTTTTGTCTTATAGTCATCTGGACTTGAGAAATCCAAAGTAAATTTATAAATTTTAGATCCTGTTGAATCATCGTATGCCCAATTCAACTGTGATGGACATGCTCCTGTAATTGCTTCATTTAACTGTTCAATTGTACCAGAGAAATTTTCATCAAATACGCTCTGGTTAATTACTAATTCCATTACTCTGGAACCAGATAAGTCATTGTTAATTGTTAATGTTGTTTCTACTGTAGAACCTGCATTACAACCTGTAAGAAGTCCTACCAGCATGGTCATAACAACAATAAATTTAATCTTGCTAAACCACTTTTTCATTTGTTTCTCCTCGTACTATTATTCTTTTCCTGTGTACAAATATTCTTTTCCATCAATCTCTATAATGCTTTGAGTATCAAATTTAACGAGTTTAACCTGTCCATTTGATTTGATAACCATGAGCATAGGTACACGTGTGATTTCACGTCCGTCTTCTAAAGTATCTACGATTTCATCGCCAACTAAATACTCCATTTCAACCTTACCTGTTATCTGCTCTGACTCAAGGCCAAGTTTAAAAACTCCTAAAGCCATAGCGAGCTGATTACTGTCCACACCTGCTGTTGGGCTAAAACATTCCGATAATAATTTGGCGTCCTGATTTTCCATCGCTTTTACATATTTACCTATAACAGCTGGCTGAGCTGGATTTATCACAGAGCCTACAATTGCGATTACAATTGAAAGTACGATTGCCGCAGCACCTGCAATAAATAAAGGCTGTTTCACGATCTTCATCACGTCTTCTCCCTTTACTTGAGTTTCTTGCTTCAGTTCATTATCCATTTTCATCCTCCATTATGTAATTTATTTTTTGGTACACTTGAATAGTTTCCCGTTTGCAATCTTTTTTCATTATAGCAAAAAACGCATAATTATACAATATTTTCCACGTTTAAAAAGGAAAAAACGCATCCCGATAGTCGCCTATGTAGGATACGTTTTCTCCACTTATTTTTTCAATTTCTCCACAATCTTCTCTTTCAAATCATGTGCACGATTCTTGATGTTTGCACCTGCGGTACGGGATACGATAAGGCTGGATACGAAACGGGATGCGTATTCGTACTGACCTAAATTATAAGCCAACGCTGCAATAAGCAAATCTACCGTGCTCTGGTCCATGCCCGCCATTGGATAATTTTCTGAAGACATCGCTTTTACAAAACCATCAAATGCCTGTTTGTAGAAGGTATCGTAATCCTTCTGACATGCTGCGATTGCTTCTTTATTCTTCTCTGTATCTACTGACAACTCTTCTATCTTGCCACGAAGAAGCCATGCAATCTTAAGACATGTATATGCTTTTTCACTGTTTTTTGCTTTCTTTACAACGGATGTATAGAGTGCAATTTTGTACAGTTCGATTGCAGAATCATAGCTTATTACCTCTAACTCTGTAATAGCCTTTGCAGGAGGATTCTTAAGCTTCATAAGAACGCCCTCTTTGATAAGCTTGGCATGCACTGGAGCAAGATTCCCAAAATAACGGTGCATTGCAGTAAATCCACATTTTGGACAAGATGCAATATCATATTTGTTGGTGTCGATACCCTCAAAGCGTGGTCTTAAGTCCAAATCTGGCTCTTTTCTCTTTGCTCTGCCAGTCTTAATAACTGGGGTACGGAAAGTGCCATCACAAATAGGACAACGTACAGACTTAAGTAATAAAAAGTCTGTTTCCTTTGGTGGCTCCACAACCTTTGCAGCGCCTGGCTCTCCACCACGTTTAGGAGATGAGCCTTCTTCTTCAAAAAGGCTGTTTACTAAATTTTCATCCAAACCGAATTTGGCTAATCCTGATAAAATCTTATCCATAATCTACACCTTATCTATGTATTTGGCGCTTAGCGCCATCGTCCTACGCGTTGGTAGGTAATTTGAATGAGCTCTTTAATGATACGATACGGTTGAATACAGGCTGACCTTCTACCGAATCCTTGTAGTCTGCACAGAAGAAGCCCTGACGTACGAACTGGAAGCTTTCAAATGCTTTTGCTTCTGCAAGTGCTGGCTCTACGATACAGTTGTCAAGTACTGTAAGTGAGTTTGGATTTAAGTTAAGGCTTCCATCCTCATTGTATACACCGAGATCTTCGTCAATGATGTTTTCATAGAGACGAACGGTTACTTTCTTGCCGTATTCTGCGGATACCCAGTGAATGGTTCCTTTTACCTTACGACCGTCTGGTGCGTTGCCGCCCTTTGATTCTGGATCGTAGGTACAGTGAATAGCTACGATGTTGCCATCCGCATCCTTTTCTACACTGTTACAGGTTACAAGGTATGCGTTCATGAGACGAACCTCATTGCCTGGGAACATACGGAAATATTTCTTTGGTGGTTCTTCCATAAAGTCTTCACGGTCGATGTAAAGTTCCTTTGTAAATGGAACAGTACGTTTACCAAGTTCTGGGTTTTCTAAGTTGTTGTCGATTTCGAGGTAATCCACCTGTCCTTCTGGGTAGTTATCAATCACTACTTTGATTGGATCAAGGATTGCCATCATACGTGGCTTCTTCATCTTTAAGTCTTCACGGATACAGTATTCAAGCATTGGATAATCTACAATACTGTTTGCCTTTGATACACCACAAAGCTCTACGAACATCTTGATAGATTCTGGTGTAAAACCTCTACGGCGAAGAGCTGCAATAGATACAAGACGTGGATCATCCCAGCCATCTACGATGCCTTCTTCTACGAGCTTTTTGATGTAACGTTTACCAGTTACCACGTTCTTTAAATATAATTTTGCAAATTCAATCTGCTTTGGTGAATCCTCAGGAGTCTTTTTATATCCAAGTTCGATAAGCACCCAGTCATAAAGTGGTCTGTGGTCTTCAAATTCCAAAGTACAGATAGAATGTGTAATGCCTTCTACTGCGTCTTCAATTGGATGCGCAAAGTCGTACATTGGATAAATGCACCATTTATCTCCAGCACTGTGATGTGTCATGTGTGCCACACGGTAGATAACTGGGTCACGCATATTGATATTGTTTGATGCCATATCGATACGAGCTCGGAGTACCTTGCTACCGTCTTCGAATTCGCCATTTTTCATACGAATGAAAAGGTCTAAGTTTTCCTCAATACTACGTGTTGAATATGGATCTTCTTTACCAGGCTCGGTAAGTGTACCACGATATTCACGAATCTCGTCTGCTGTAAGGTCCGATACATAAGCTTTACCTTTTTTGATAAGCTCGATAGCGCCTTCATACATCTTGTCAAAATATTCTGATGCAAAGTAAAGTCTGTCTTCCCAATCTGCACCAAGCCAAGCTACGTCAGCCTTGATGGATTCAACGAATTCGATTTTTTCTTTTGTAGGGTTGGTATCATCAAAACGCATGTTAAACTTGCCGCCATATTTCTGCGCCAAACCATGGTTAATAAGAATTGCCTTCGCATGTCCGATATGAAGGTATCCGTTTGGTTCTGGTGGGAATCTGGTACAGATACTATCACAATGACCTTCTGCTAAATCCTTTTCGATAATATTTTCAATGAAATTCTTTGAAACTACTGCTTCATTTTCCATAATCTATTCCTCCTAATGTCGCGTCGAGCGACATATTATTATATCACTATTTGTGGGTATGTGTAAAGAGATGATCCTGACAATATTCCTTATTTCCCGTACATTTTGAGCAGTAACGGAAGCTAAGATTTGGGTCATCGTTTTCAGTACGTCCGCAAACTGCACATTTATGTCTGTAGGCTCCTGCCCCCTGCTTTGGTCCACTTGCCATCTGGCGTCTGAATTCGTTCTGCGTCTTTTTCTGCTTTCTGGTAAGACGAATCTTAGAGAGATGGAAAAACAGGAAAAGGTTGATAAGTGCAAACAAGATTTGTGAACCATTTACCAGCATTGTTAAAAGTCCCCACGCTACACCAGCAATAGTATTTCCATATGAAAAATAGGTATACAACTGATAAACAGAACTTATTAAGTAAATAAGGAACATCCACTTCATCTTCACCGGGAACAAGAAGCTTAAGTATACCGTGGCATCTGGCATGCAAAGAGCCAATGCCATAAAAATGGTAAACAGCACCTCATAATTACTCAAACCGATGCTGATTCCCTCGCCTAAAAGCAGCAAGGTAATCACATATACGAGAATACCTCCTACGAGATTCAAAATCATACCACCTATCAGGTAGACATTCATACGGAAGGTTCCAAGCATCTGTTCGAGTCCCTGTGCCATATTGTATACACAGTATAGGAAAATAAGTGAAATGAGACTACCACCATCTGCACAAAATACCCATGTCACCAATCTCCAAATCTGTCCTCGTAGAATCAAATCGATGGAAAATCCAAACCAAGCAGCCACATTCACACCAAACATCTGTAATACAAGACCTGCGGTGTATGCGAGAATCAAATATTTCTGCAAATTATAAACGGCATATTTGCCAAATTTCTTCTGTAATTTATCCATAAAATTCATATCTATTTATCTTCCTTTTCTAGGTTTATCGCACCACATCATGAATGCTGCACATATAAACTTATTATAGGTTTATATGCGCTTTTTTGTCAACGCACAGAACTTATTTCATAGAATTTTTATACATTTCATCGCATACAATTTTCCACTTGCCCTTTCGGACATTTACATACTATAATAGACTTATACAAATGATTTGGAGGACAAGCTATGCACGTATTTATTGAAAACATGGATATGGTTTTAACCTATATCGTAGAGATATGCACCATCCTTATGGAACTGTTCGGTATCGCTGTACTTGTATATACAGCCATAAAATGTTTTATTCAGTGGATTAGCAAAGACCATCGCCACCTGCGACTCAATCTTGCAGAAGGCATTGCCCTTTCATTGGAATTTAAGATGGGTAGTGAGGTTCTCCGTACCGTAGTTGTACGTGATTGGGAAGAACTTGGGATCTTAGGTGCAGTAATCCTGCTTAGAGGACTTCTCACCTTCCTCATTCATTGGGAAATCAAAAATGAAGAAAAAACAATAAAAGAAGAACATCCGGAAAGCTAATGCCTTCCGGATGTTTTTTATTTTCCTAATCCTTTTAAATTGTAGCGATTACGATACTGTCTATACAGCTTTTCGAAATCTTCCTTGTGATCATACTTTACATTCTTTAAATATTCATGTGGTTCGTATGTACCCTTTGCAGCTTCCACTACGGCAATTGCAATATTGGAACAGTGATCTGCTGCTCTTTCGTAACTTGTGAGCAGGTCATTAAACGCAAATCCAAGCTTAATGGTACATTCCTCTGCCTGGAGACGAATGATGTGATTACGTTTCATCTCATATACCAGCTTATCGATTGTCTGCTCTAATGGCTCTACCATAATCGCCAAATCTAAGTTATTGGTTTCAAAGGCTTCTGCAGTCATATCCAAAAGTTCAAATGTGGCTTCATTTAAAACTTCAATTTCTTTCATTGCCTCATCTGAGAACATCTGCTTCTTGTCATGTAGTTCTTTTGCAACATACATGACATTAATTGCGTGGTCACCAATACGTTCAAAGTCATTGATGGTATGTAAGATTCTGGTAACAGCCTTTGAATCTGTATCCGAAATACCAAGCTTTGTGATTTTCATCATGTATGTACCGAGCTGGTCCTCGCAATTATCGAGCTTGCGTTCCATTTTTTGTACCTTGTTTGCTGCCTCTTCCGTATATTCACCGAGCATACCAGCCGCTTTTTTAAATGCTTTCTTCGACAAATAACACATCTGTACTACCGCATCATTGGAATCCTTAATTGCTAATGCTGGCATTGCGAAAAGGCGTTCGTCCAATACAAAGTCTGGCTCTTTTTCACCTTCCACTTCAGGATATATTTTATTCGCAATCCACTCCAGCTGTTTGGTAAATGGGAGTAAAATAAGTGTAGTAAATACATTGAAAATACTGTGCATTACCGCAATCATAAATGGTGTAATTGACATCTTAAGAGCCGCAACTTCAAAGAAATAGCTCGCAATGCAGAAAGGAATCAGACAAATTGTAGTACCAATGATATTAAATGATAAATGTACAACTGCTACCTTCTTTGCATTACGGTTTACACCAATACTAGACAAAACTGCAGTTACACAGGTGCCGATGTTCTGTCCCATGATAATAGGAAGCGCCATTCCATAGGTTACTCCACCTGTCATGGAAAGTGCCTGTAAAATCGCTACAGACGCTGCAGAACTCTGGATGACACCAGTAAATGCTGCACCTACAAGCACTGCAAGAATAGGATTCTCAAATGCTGTGAGCAAACTTGCAAATTCTGGCATATTAGCAAGTGGCTTCATTGCATCCGACATAAATGTCATACCAGACATAAGTACTGCAAAACCTACCAATACATTGCCAAGGCTCTGTTTCTTCTGCTGGCTGCTTGCCATAATCATGACAACACCAACTAAAGCAAAAATAGGCGCAAAGTTTGCTGGCTTGAGTAAGTTTAGCCAAAGGATATCACTATCAATCCCCGCCAAACTAAGAATCCATGCGGTAAGTGTAGTCCCGATGTTAGAGCCCATCAGAACTCCAATGGTCTGACCAAACTCAAGCATACCTGAGTTTACCAAACCTACTAACATTACAGTTACTGCCGATGAAGACTGAACTGCAATCGTAAGAAGTGCACCAAAAATAAGTGCAAAGAATTTATTCTTTGTAATGGTTCCAAGATATTTCTCAATCTTTCCATCAGAGCTTTTTTCCAAACCATCTGACATTACATTCATACCATATAAGAAAAAAGCAAGGCCTCCGACTAATTTAATCACAGAATAAATATCCATCTGTTCCTCCTAAATTATAATACTCTTATCTTATGTTCTCATTTACCCATACAGCAGCCTGTTTTCCATAAATTGTTATGAGTGTGGCTTCAAAATTCTCCACAATCTGCGACTCTCCAAGCATTGCTACCACATACTGTTCATCCACTACCATAATTGAATACTCATCTGGAAATCCACCCAGCCATTGATTGCCTACCATCTGCTGCTTGATTCCATCCACAACTGCTTTGACATTTGCCACATCTGTTACATGGTACGCTCCAACCGTAAATGTGCTGGCCCTCATAAGATGTACCATCGTAGCTGCATCGTCAATCTGCGCAATCGCTGTCTGTGGAACACAATACATCAGCTCCAAATCACTGGTCTTGGTCAAATCATACTTCGCTGGCTTGTCCATAACCGCTGTCTCAAAATGTCCACCCATAACCGCAAACTTATCATTATATATGTTGCCGTCGGAATCCTCCATTTCATAGGTGTCCCATACTTTTGTCAGAATATCATTTGCATCTGCAATCTCAATTCGTACTTCTGTCTCTGTTTCCGTTTCTGATGTATTCTCTGTCTGCTGCTGTGACTGCGTCTGACTATTCTGTGTATCCTCATTTTGATTTTTTCCACAGGAAGTCACGCTGAGTAGCATTACACCAAGACATAAGAGCACCAGGTGTTTTTTACTCAATTTATACATAAAACCTCCATGTATGTACTATAAACGAAATTTTGACATTTAGCATTATATAACAAAATCTCCCAATTTGTCTAGCATTAAGTGATTTATTAACTTTTTATGAACTCATTGACTTTTCCATATTACGGTAATATCATTTTTAACAGATTATGAATTAAGGAGTATATTAACATGGCAAACAAACATGGAAGCCTGTCTATTGACAGTGAAAATCTATTTCCTATTATTAAAAAATGGTTGTATTCCGACCATGATATTTTCTATCGCGAGCTTATTTCCAATGGCTGCGATGCAATTACAAAACTTAAAAAACTCGATATGATGGGCGAATACGCTCTTCCAGCTGATTACAAGGCAAAAATTGAAGTTATCGTAAGTCCAGAGGACAAAACAATCAAATTTATCGATAACGGACTTGGTATGACAGCCGATGAAGTTGAAGAGTACATTAACCAGATTGCATTCTCTGGTGCTACTGACTTTATCGAAAAATACAAGGACAAAGCAAGTGATGACCAGATTATCGGTCATTTCGGTCTTGGATTTTACTCTGCATTTATGGTTGCAGACGAAGTAACCATCGACACTCTTTCTTATAAAGAAGGAGCAACTGCAGTACACTGGTCCTGCGATGGTGGTACTGAATTTGACATGGCAGATGGAGTAAAAAACAGCGTAGGTACAGAAATCACTCTTTACTTAAATGAAGACAGCCTCGCATTTGCAAATGAATACCGCGCACGTGAAGTCATCCAGAAATACTGCTCTTTCATGCCTACGGAAATTTATCTTAGCAAGGCTGGTGCAGCTGTTGAATACGAAACCATCGATGAAGCAGATGTACTCGATACAGATGAAGTAGTCGAAAGAATTCATGAAGGTGATGATCACAAAGCAAAAATTGTGAAACGTCCTGTTGCATTGAACGACGTTCATCCATTGTGGGCAAAGGCTCCTAAGGATTGTACCGAAGACGAATACAAAGAATTCTATCGCCACGTTTTCCTTGATTACAAGGAACCATTATTCTGGATTCACCTGAATATGGACTATCCATTTAACTTAAAGGGTATCCTCTACTTCCCTAAGATCAATACCGAATACGATTCCATCGAGGGAACCATTAAGCTATATAACAATCAGGTATTTATTGCAGATAATATCAAAGAAGTTATTCCAGAATTTCTTATGTTATTAAAGGGTGTCATTGACTGTCCTGATTTGCCACTTAACGTATCCCGTAGTGCATTACAGAATGACGGATTCGTAAAGAAAATCTCTGAATACATCACTAAGAAGGTTGCAGACAAGCTTATTGGTATGTGTAAGACAGAAAAAGAAGCTTATGAAAAGTACTGGGATGACATCAGTCCATTCATCAAATTCGGCTGCTTAAGAGATGAGAAATTCTGTGATAAGATGAATGACTACATCCTGTTTAAGGATATCAACGACAAGTATCAGACATTACCTGAGCTTCTTGCTCCTGTAGAGAAAGAAGCTGCTACCGATGAAGAAGGTAATGCTGTTGAAGCAGAAGTCGTTGCTGATGATGTAGATGTCGATACAGAAGCAGATACAAAAGATGAACGCAAGATCGTCTACTATGTAACTGACGTAAATCAGCAGGGTCAGTACATCGCACTCTTTAGAGAGCAGGGCATGAATGCTGTTATCTTAAATCACAATATCGACACTTCTTTCATCTCTCAGCTTGAAATGAGAAATGAAAATTACCGATTCATGCGTATTGACGCAGACCTTACCGATTCGTTGAAGGAAGAAAATACAGAAGATTTGACAGAAATCACTGCTACTCTTTGTGATGTTTTCAAAAGTGCATTAAACAATGATAAATTAAATGTCAAAGTCGAAAAACTCAAAAACGATGGCATTGCCTCCGTAATTACACTTTCTGAAGAAGGCCGTCGTATGCAAGATATGATGCGTATGTATGCTGCAAATGGTATGGGCGGCATGGATATGAGCATGTTTGCAGCTGACCAGACACTTACCTTAAATGCTAATAATGCTTTAGTTCAGTTCATCTTGAAAAACAAAGACAGCGAGCATGTGCCAATGTTTGCAGAACAGCTTTACGATTTGGCGCTTCTTAGCAACCAGCCACTTTCGACTGATGCAATGGCAAAATTTGTAAAGAGAAGCAATGATATTATGTTGTTGTTAACCAAATAATCACGTAAAAATCCCGTGTATCATATATAGAACGCCTCCACACGATGTTTAACGTCGGCTTTTCTATATATGATACACGGGATTTTTTATATACTATGTAAAACAAGATAATATCATTTCTTTACAAATTTTTATACTTTCTTCACTCTCCAAATTTCAAACTTGCGAAAGCCAAAGTCTACACCGATGGCAATGAGGATTGCAAGTGCGAAGCCTGCGAGTACATCGGTTGGGAAGTGTACGAACAGGTATAGTCTGGAGAAACCAATTAAGGTTGCAATGATAACTGCAGGGATACCGATTTTCTTGTTGTTTAAGAAAAGGGCAACTGCTGCTACCATGCTGTTAATGGAATGTCCGGATGGAAAGGAATGTCCATGTGGACGGGAAATCAACAGGCTTACTGCTGCATCAATATCACATGGTCTTGGTCTAGCAACAAGGTTTTTAATAATCAAATTGCCGATGATAAATGTGCACAGCATAGATAATAGAAGCTGTAAACCCATCTTGCGGTATTTCTTAAATACCAGGCATACTACACCGATTGCCAGCCAAAACCAGCCATCATCTCCCAATGATGTAATAAACAACATAATCGCATCTAGTACTGGGTTATGTAATTCCTGTAACGCATAAAGAATCGAAAATTCCCATTCCATACTCTTTTCCTCTTATTCTGTAAAATATTTGTCGTAAATCGCAAAGAAACTGTCTGTTTTGATTGCACCAGATGTATCTATCTCGATGCTCTCCCATACCTCTTCGTTTAATTCAAACTTTGATTCTTCAATAAATCCTGTAAATTTATCTTCAAACTGTTCTTTTCTACGTTTGACAATGATATTCTCTTTGTTTGCTTCTGTAAGTTCTTTGTCAAACTTGTTGAGACATTTTATGAAATAATAGCCTTTATCTGTGGCTATCATGCCTGATTCTTCTCCATCATCCAGACGGAAAGCCACCTCATCTACTGCTTCTGGGTACTCTCCACGAGCCAAATCCTTTTCGATAATGCCTGCTTCGTTGTAATTGCTGGCAAGAGAATCGAATTTCTCGCCCTTTGCAAGCTTCTGTTCTACCTGTTTTGCAGCCTCTTCACTCTTAACATAAATCTGCTGAATACGAATCACACGAGCTTCATCATCACTTACCTCTTCATTAATTCCCTGAGTAAGTGTCTTATAAAGCTTCTTTGCAAGGGCATACTTCTCATAAAATTCTTTCAGTTCCAATTTATCTAAATCAATATATTCTATTTCTGCTTTACTAAGTGTTTCATAATATTCATCTGCCGCCTGTGATACGCGCTGTTTCTCTTCGTCAGTGAGCAAAAGCCCCTGTTTCTCTGCCAGCTGTTGCATACACATGATATTAGAAAGCTCTGATAATGTCACCGCTTTGACATAATCCTTAAGTGTTTTACCTTCTTCTACCTGAGTATAATCATACTCCCAAAGATTCACTCCATACTCATATCCATAGATATTCTGATAATTGCATAAATACAATCTAGCTTCTTCTTTGGTACATTTGCTACCATTAATAGAAAATACATGATTACGTCCAACGGAATTGGTATTCCATACAAACTCGGTATTTCCAATGGTACAGCCGGTCAAGGTATTGGATAATAACGCCACAGTAATGAATAACGTTACTAATTTTCTTTTCATCTTTTATCCTTCTACAATTAAAAATCTACCACTTGGAAGTGCAAAGACTTCACTCGCCTCTAAAATATCCTCATCTGTCATCCCTGAAATATCTGTTCCTGCTTCGTCGAAATATTCCTTTACTTCACACAAATTCTTGCAGACAACAGCCATGCAGTCATCTAAAAATTCTTCTGCTTCTTCTGGTGTCTCTGCAACTTCTTCTGGAAAAAGCTGTAGCTGCTTCTCTAAAAACACCTCTAACACTTCATCATCGTAATTATACATAGAAAACCCTCCTAATATAATTGTGTTATGGCTAGTTTACCATAAATAAATATCAATGCCAATATTTTTTAATTCCTGATAGATTCTTGTAATTGGAAGTCCTACAACGTTGTTATAGTCACCATCTATTTTCTCAATATAAATAGCACATTTCCCCTGGATTCCGTAACTACCAGCTTTATCCATAGGCTCTCCTGTTGCAATATAACGATCTATTTCGTTTTCTGACATCACATGCATCTTAACATCTGTCTTTTCATAGAACACAAGCTCACCAGCGCGCCCACTCTTATCGATAAGCACGAGTGTTACACCTGTAAATACACTGTGTGTGTTACCAGAAAGCATAGTAAGCATGCGTTTGGCATCTGCCTCGTCGACAGGCTTCCCTAAGATTTTGCCATCATATGCTACTACTGTATCTGCTCCAATTACCAAAATATCTGATGGGGTTGTTATATCTTTATGCGCATCCCCAAAAGATGATACCATTGCAGCTACTTCCTCTGCTTTTTGTTTGGAAAGCTCCATTACCACCTCCTCTGGAATGGATTTGGTAATAATCTCCTCGCCCTTTGCTGGACAAATTTCGAATTCTAATCCAATCTGCTCTAAAAGCTCCTTCCTTCTAGGCGACTGCGATGCTAATATGATTTGGCTCATCTAAGTTTCTCCTTCCATCTCAACCTATACTTACTCTGGGGTATTTAACACAAGCACCTCATCAAATGCAAATGAATATATCAGATTCTCTGTACGTTCTATCGCGCGTTCTTTCGTTGAAAACACACGACAAAGTGCCTGTGCATATAAATCTAGCTGTGTCTTGTATCTGTCTTCTAATTCTTTTGCGGCCTGTACACGGTCTGTCTTGTAATCCAGTAGTACAACACGTTCTCCTTCCAGCCAAAATACGTCGATAATTCCCTGTAATAAAACACCTTCATAATCCATGACAAATGGTTTCTCTCGGAACAAATCTCCACGTGCATCTGCCTCTGCCATACGTCGAGCTACCTTAGACTGAAAAAAAGCCACCAGCTTATTTGGATTTATCAGTTCTCTCTGTTCCTCGGTTAATAGCGCTGGTACCATACGTTCTAATTCGCGCATCACAAATGCCTGTACCTCATGCGTATCATCTCCATCAACTTCTAAAAATGCTGCAAAATCCATACATTCCATCACACGATGCACCGCCGTACCTCGTAAAGCACCACGATTTACCCCAGTATTCTGCTGTGATACCTCACTATCTGGTACAGAAATCATTCTGGCAAATTCTGGCACATAGGATTCTCTCTCTTCCAAGAGGAAATCTGGCACCTCTACTTCGCCTTCCATCCTATCATAATTTTCTACCATAGAATCATGCTTAAGCTCTGATACCGAATACTTACTTTTCTTATCCATTTCCTGTCTATATGGATATTCATAGGCAAATCTATCTTTGTATTCATCTACAAGTGTCTCATCTGCCTGCTGAATAAGATGCTCTAATACCGACTTTTCAATTGACTTTTCTGCCATATCCTTTGCCGTATCCAATATTAAATCTTCCGCATTTTCAAATGTAAATGCGTAGCTTTGGGGATAAGACAATACCGCTGGTGCAATCCAGTCTAAATAACTCTTTGCCTTTACCCTTTGACTAAAGCTAAGTGGGACTCTTGGAAGCATATTCCCCATATACGACTCGTAGAGTTTCTCCTGATTCTTTACCGTACCGGTCAGAATCAATTTCTCTTTCGCACGAGTAAGTGCAACATAAAGTACACGAAGCTCTTCTCCTAAATTATCTCTTCGAATTCTTTCTGCTATTTCACTTCGAATGAGACATTTTCGTTTCACTCGTGGAGAAATGCTTACTTCATCTAAACCTAAGCCCATATCTGGATGTATCGCCATCTTATCTTTCGAATCACTCTCGTTAAACTGTTTTGAGATGCCTGATACAAATACAACTGGGAATTCCAATCCCTTACTCTTATGAATAGTCATAAGTCTTACGACGTCTTCATTCTCACCCGTAACGTCTGCTTCGCCAAAATCAATCTCATATTTCTGCAATTGGTCAATATATCTTACAAAATGGAATAAGCCTTTATAGCTGGTCTTCTCATAAGCAACTGCTTTTTCCACCAGCATATCCAGATTCGCCTTTCGCTGAGCACCTGCCGGCAAAGCTTTTACATAATCACCATAGCCGGACTCTTCTAATATCATATCAAGCAGCTGATGAATCGGCGTATCCACAACCTTACCTCGAAGTCTTTTATAAAGAGCTGCAAATGTATAAAGTTTGCCTTCTGTCGCAGACTCCATCTGTTGCATAACCGCTTCTGCAAAGCTATTTGCACCTTCCGTAAGAGCAAGCTCTGCTAATTCTTCGTTGTCCATACCTACAATCGCAGATTTGAGCACTGCTGCCATTGGAATATCCTGATATGGATTGTCTAATATCTTTAAAAAACTAAGTACTGTCTGTACCTCTATCGTAGAAAAATACCCGGTCGAAGTAGAAACATGTGCCGGTATCCCACAATCTGCTAGTACTGTCACGAACTCGTTTGCCCATCCCGTCAGGCTGCGAAGCAATATTACAATATCACTATTACGAAGCGGACGTAAGTTTCCTGTCTCCTTGTCCGTAATCTGCATATTCTCCTTTAACTCATGGATACGCTTTGCAATCATACGAGCCTCAAGCTGACGTTTGCTTAGACTGTCGGTCTCATCCGATGCTTCTTCTGATATGCTATCTGTTTCATACAATAGCACCTCTGCCTTCATATCAGGTCGTTCTACATAATTTGCACCATAATAAAGTGCTGCATCCGCATCATATGCGACATTACCTAGATCCATTGCCATAATCTTATAGAACATATCATTGGTAAACTCCAATACTTCGCTACGGCTTCTGAAGTTCTTGTGCAGATCGATACGCTGCTTTTTACTTTCGGTTAAATCATACGTAGAGAACTTCTCCATGAACAGCTCTGGTCTTGCCAAACGGAAACGATAAATACTCTGTTTGACATCACCTACCATGAACATATTATATTCACCCTGAGATTCTCGTGAGATCGCAGACATAATCTCTTCCTGCACCTGATTGCTATCCTGATATTCATCTATCATAATCTCTTCGAACTGATTTTTGAATTCATACGAACTTGAACGGTGTTCTTTTGTCTTTTCATCAACCAAAATACGTAGTGCAGCATGTTCTATATCCGCAAAATCCATAATACGTTTCTTATTTTTCTTCTCTTCGAGTGCATCCATATATAAAAGCGTCAATCTAAGAATCTCTTCTGCAATGCCCCGCATACGCTGAAGCTGTTCTACTAATTCTTCCAATGGAAGTGCAAAGTAGCGCTCGTATATTTCTTTTACTTCCTTCTTGATTGCATTCCTACCGCCAGAAACCGCTTCTTTCTTCTCTACACTGCCTTCGAAGCCACGAATGGCAGACAAATTGCCCATACAGGCAATGATTTTCTTGCAAAATTCGCCTAGTTCCTCGTAATCTGACACTTCTTCCAAACCAGTAAAGGCTGCTATATCATCCGCAATATTCTGCGCATATTTTTCAAGGCCTGTCTCTAAAATAGCCATTTCTCGGTAATGTTCTAAGCGCACAGGCATATCACACAGGATATTTTTCACATAGGAAAAAATCCCCTGCATCATCTCTGTTTCCATAAGCTCTTCAACTGAGTCTACCATATATGGCTGTATCAGGGATGCAACCCATTCCTTTGGCCAAGGATTGCTTGCAGACTGTGTATAGATTTTGGATATCATATCCTTCACTGCCTTGTTGCTTCTCTTATCAGAGTAAGCATCCACAAGTTCTAGAAAATGGTCCTGATGCATCTTTTTATCCAAGTCAGACGTATGGCATTTGTATTCTGACTCAAAGACCTCATTTAATACATCCATCTCTAGGAGCTTAATTTCCCCCGGATCTGCAATACGAAAATTGGGCTCTAATCCAATCTCTTCAAAATGATTGCGCACGACAAATAAACAGAAACTATCAATCGTAGTAATCTGTGCATTATGAAGCAAGGTTTGCTGTTTTCTTATATTCTCATCCTCAGGATACTCTTCCAAAAGCTTTTCTAGCGCATTGCCGATACGCTCACGCATCTCTGCTGCTGCCGCCTTTGTAAAAGTCACCACAAGGAGCCTGTCGATATCGACTGGATTCGTTTTATCTGTAATTTTCCCTATAATTCTCTCTACCAAAACTGCGGTCTTACCAGAACCTGCCGCTGCTGAAACAAGTATGTTGCGGTTTCGAAAATCAATTACATTTTGCTGTTCCTGGGTCCATTTCATAACGCTACTGTCGTCCTTTTACTTATTTTCTTGCTCTGACAATTGCATTGTCTGATTCCATACGCTCAAAAATATCTTTTTTATCCATCTTTTGTGGCTTACGCTCTTTGTATCCCTCAATTTTGATATCAAATCCGCATACTGCCTTATATGGGCAGTAATCACAGCTTGATACCTGGCCTTCCACAAAAGGAGATACCTCTACATTGCCATTATAAATATCGTTGCCAGCCTTAACAATCGTATGGTTGACATATTCCGTGAGGATGTCAAATTCCTTTGCACTTGCAACCGAAGAACGTGCACTCATCTCTCCATTTTTCTTAAGTTCCACTGGTATTACATCCGATTTCTGTTCAAATTCATCATCCATCGCACGATATACCGCTTCTTCTGCGTTTACAAGCCCATCTGGCTTTAGTTCCTTTAAAATAGCGGCCTGTATGTCTGCCTCACTGACTTCACCAGTTACTTCGACTACCGGGTCATCAATGTGATAATAGAACAAGCCGCCTGGTATGATTTCTTTGCTACCATGCTTCTTTTTCTCTAACTCCATGGCTGCATTCATATATACGACAAGCTGTAACTGCATACCATGATACAGCTTAATCAAATCAAACTTAGTACTTCCTGATTTGTAATCGATGACCTTTACATACATTCGATTCTCGTCTATGCAGGTATCCAAACGATCGATACGACCACGAAGCTCAATTCGATTATTCTGTTCTAATTCAAATTGCAAGCTTTCTAAATGGTCAGCTCTGGAGAAGGATACCTCAAAATCATTTGGTACAAATCGTCCTTTTCTCACCTGGGTCGTAAGTGCCCATATCGTCTGCTTAAAGATATGATTCATACGAGCTGCCATGTGCGCATTTTCTGCAGTCGCATAGATACTAAGGTTTGGATATGCTAAAATCGCATCTTCCATCGCAGTCTGCGCAAAATGTTCTCTCGTATCATCTGGAATATCAAACCAGTCATATTCCGATTCTGCCAATTTCTTACTATATATTTCTACTGCAGTGTGATAGAGATTGCCCATATCTACACTTTCAAAACCACTTTCTTCACGTTCACGAAGCTTCAAACCATAGGATAAGAAATGTGCATATGCACATCTTGCAAAGCTTTCCAATCTCGTTACACTACCTTCGATTTTTCTACCGTATACAGCTTCCGCAAGCACATGGCTGATTGGATCATGCCTATAGCTATGATAGAAGGCATCCAAAATTCGCTTACTGCTCTCTCTAACCTGCTCGTTTTCACTTTCCATAAAGCATTTGGCTAATGCGTACCATTCTGGACTTCGATTTCCTGCCAAAAAGTACTCACGCGCTGCTTCTTGAGTAGAAACATCCAGTATCTGCTCCAAAGCGCCTACTTCCTGCACCTGTATATCTGGGAACATACGAAGAATGTTACGCACCAGATAAGATGGGCGAAGTGCCTTACCTTCACTATCCACTCTGCTATATGTCAAATACAGCTGATGGGATGGCTTGGTCATATTCAAATACAAATAAAATCTCTGGATAAATGCCTGCTCTCTGGCTCCTGGCGCCAAGGCAATATCTGCAGCTTCCATTGCATCACGCTCATACTGGGAGATGATGCCACCTTGGTTTACAGACTTTGGTACAATACCCTCATTTACCCCTAAGAAAAGCAATACCTTTACATGATTTAAACGAGTACGCTCAATATCACCAATTGTTACACTGTCGTATCCTGGTGGAATGACAGCTACCTTGGCAGCCTCAAAGCCTGCATCTAATATTTCAGATAGTTCCTGAATCGAAATTCTATCTTCTCCAAGAACCTGTACACATTTTTCGAACAAATCCATCACAACACGATAGATTTGTCCGTATTCTTTGGATTTCGCCTGCTCGCCTGCTGCAAGCAGTTCTTTTTCTTTATCAAAAAGCTTCTGCTCTACCTGCAAGCCCACCATATAGTTGTAAAGAGCCTGTATCATCTGGGTTACCGTTGTCATTTGTTCTTTGCTTCTTGGAAACGCCTTACATACTGGCTCCATGGCTTCCATAAACTTCTGACGAATTGCATCTAACTGTTCCAAATCATAGGCTTTTTCATTTTTAGGCATACGAAGCCAGCGTTTGCTCCAATTCTTTTGCCCACGAATTCCTGTTGCGAGCAAATAGTTTTCTAATTTATCAATTTCTGACTGCTCCAAATCACAGTATCCTGTACGAAGCAGACGCATAATACTGTGATATGAAAAATCGCTATTTATGACCTCTAAGGTTGCACGAATAAACTCAATAAATGGGTGGAACAAAACCTCCTTGGTCGTATCCAAAAAGTATGGAATCTTATATTTGGTGCACACCTGCTCCACATAATTGGCATAGGTTTCCACATTTCCAGACACCACAGCAATATCACGATATCGAAATCCACCATTCTGCACAAGTTCATTGATTTTTCGCGCTGTCCAAATCAATTCCTCCTTTGGAGTCTTAAGTGAATACAGCTGAATTTCCTCTATCTGTCCTGCCATCCTCTGATAGCTAGTACGGAACAAATTCTGCTCCATGAAAAAAAGAGCTGGTGCATCCTTAAATCGCTTCTTATCTCCACCTGTAATCACGACTGGCTCAAGCACTTCCGTCTTCGTCTGCTGTGCCAAATCTATCATGGTGCGAATCGTCTTCTTTGGCATGTCGAATAGTTCCTGTACACCTCTGCTATGGAAGAAATTCTCCTTTGCATCAATGGTAAGGGACACCCAGATATCACTACAAATAGGCATAAGGGTACGTAAAAGCTCCACCTGTACCGGTGTAAAGCCTGTAAACTCGTCCAATACAAGCACACTGTCTCTTAGGATTTTTGAATCCTTTGCTATACGAATCAGCACATGAAGAATCTCTTCCTGCGTGATATAGTTGCCCTTCAAATAATCCGTAAAAGCCTGATACATTACAGCCACATCCTGTAATTTGGCTGTAAGCGAGCCTTCGAACTGCCCTTTTTCCACGGTCGACTGCAGCTGCTCTGGCGTGACATTATACTGCATCAGCTCAGAGATAAAGGACTTCACCTCTCCAACATATCCCATTCGATGCATATTTCTACGAAGAACCATAAGCTCCGCTTCCTTCTCCTGTGCGATTTTACGCAACACCAAATTTTTACCCGTTTCCTCTAATATCTTAAGGTCCGTCTGCCCTAATTCATCAAAAATACGATACGCCAAACGCTGGAAGCTCAGCACGTCGATATTCATAATGGCATGATTGGTCGACAAATCTACCAGCTTACGCTGTGTCTGCATGGTAAACTGTTCTGGCACGACAACAAGGTAGTTGCGCTTTACATCTGCTTCCGCTGCCTTTACTACCTCTTGATACATATATTCTGTTTTGCCACCACCTGAGTTTCCTAAAATCAGCTTTACTGCCATTGTTTTCCTCTTTACTTTTGCATTCTTTTATTCTGCTCTTCTTGGATTTCTTCTAACCTTTGATCTACTGCATCCCAGTAAACTTCATATCTCTTATCTTCAAGATCGTATAATTCCAGATATTCCCAAAGCTTGCCATATTGTTTTTCTTTTAGATATGTCTCACATCTACTTACTCTTCTTGCCTCATCACTATCCCATGCAACATCCTCTGTATATGTTTCCCACAACAAAGAAACGGAAGACATTATAAAAGTCACAAGAAAGAATAGCACGATGCTTTTACCCACCAATTTTATCATTGGATTCTTTTGTCTCATTGCCATGCCTTCCTTTCTTTTATTTTTAAAATAAGAGCATCCATTTCTTCATACCGAATATACTCCTCTTCCGAGAAATAGCGAATCTCATCTTCCGTCAAACCTAAGGTCACTTCCCAAAATGCAACTATTTCTTCCTGATACTTTGCATGCTGTTTAGCATTTTGCGGATCCAGATCGCTATAAATGCCACAATCCACCCAATAAACCTCTCTCGAATCACGAATAGCATATTCCAGATAATAAGAATCCTCCTGTTTTTCTTCTTCTGTCATATCCAAAAAAGCCATTTTATTCATCAGATAGTCCTGATAATGTCTTTGCATAATTGCGGCCTGTGTATATACATAGGTATCTGAGCTGTACATATCGTACTCGTCAACTACTTTAAGCAGTTCATCCCATTGTCCACTTTCGTGATATTCCTTCATTTGCTTCTCTATCGTCCCCTTATGAAGCGTCTTTTTCGCCTGTAATGAAGCATCACTTATGATAGCTGGCAATGCATATACCAATATCAGCACTGCAAACACAATCCCCAGAATAATTAATGCTTTATTCATAATCCGATTCGCAACATATGGAAAGCCATGTGCTTTTAGTTCCGCCAAAATTTTCTGGTACTGTTTCTCATACCAATTGCGTTCTTTTTGCCATTCCTCACCAATCACATTTTGTGTGCCACAATATGGACATCTTAAATCTGCTGTTTTAAAATCAGCACCGCAGTTTTCACACTTCACTTTACTGTTCTCCTATCGCTCTCTTTAAAATTAGAGCCGCTTCTTCCGTATAATTATTCTCGCCATCTTCTACATATTTCTCATAAACAGCCTGAAACTCATCTTCATCCAATGGAAGATGCTCCTTCCTGCCTTCTTCGAGGATATTTCGAAATTCCAACATAGCCTTTTCTTCGCCATAAGGAAAGCCTGACTCCTCTAGCTCATCTATTTCATGCAATACAGACACCAAATCCTCCAACATATCTTCTACTTCTTCCACACTGATATATTGCACATACTTATCGGAGAGTTTCTCCATATTATACATAACCCAGTCCGTCTGCCAATAAACATCAACTGTTCGAGCATATTTTTCATAGCTGCCACCATATGTATCTTCCATGTCCCAATACACTTCTTTTAATTGCTCGTAATCACCAGACTGATATATTTTTTCAAGTTTCGCAACATTACGTTCCATTCGCCAAATTGCCGTTGAGCTATATATTTTCGTTCCCACGAAAGCCAAAAGTAGAACCACTAAAAAGATCCCCACTGCAAGTATTGCCGTATGCTTCATCACCTTCCCCAAGCATCTTACAATCCATTCTGGCAGTTTCTCCATAAATGCGCTTTTCTTCTTTAAGCTGTTCACATAAGAGGCCTGTCTACGATAAGATTCTTCCACATTTTCTGCCCCACAAAACGGACAGCTTACTAGTGAATCCTCATATTCCGCTCCGCAATTTTTACAAATCATCGAGTTTCTCCTTAAATAATAATCTATGTCTATTTTACACGTTTTAAAGCAAATATGCATCATTCTTTTCATAAAAAACAATAAAACTGCCATACAACTGATGACGCATCAGCTATACCGCAGTTTTACTTATCTTTTCTTACATTGCAAGCACCTTGTCCGCAATTCCCATGGTCGACTTTCTATGAGAAACCAACAGAATCGTTTTATCTTTTTTCTCCTGTTCCAAGCTTCGTAGAATCATACCTTCGTTTAGACTATCAATATTACTGGTTGGCTCATCTAGGAAGATCATCTTGCTATCATGCAAGAATGCACGAGCTATACCAATACGCTGTTTCTCTCCTCCTGAAATGGAGTCGCCCAGCTCAGCCAGCACGGTATCATATCCATGTGGTGTAGACATGATAAAGTTGTGGATAGAAGCCTTTTTCGCCGCTTCTATGATTTCTTCTAGTGTCGCATCTTCCTTCGCGATACGAATATTGTTTGCAATCGTATCGGTAAAAAGGAAGGTCTCTTGTGTAACGTATGACACATTACTTCTGAGTGTCGATGTATTAACCCCGTTTACATTGTCTTCTCCATAAAAAATTGCGCCTTTTTCTGTTTCATAAAATCGCATCAGAAGCTTTAAAAGTGTCGATTTTCCACAACCACTTTTACCTAAAATTCCATGAATCTTGTTTGTCTCAAAAGTTGTTGTGAAGTTCCTCAATACTGTTAATTCTTCTTGTTCTTCCGTTCGTTCCTGCTCCGACCTCTCTGTTTGATAGGTGAAAGTCACATCCTCGCATCGGATATCTCCTTCCATCTGTGAGGCACCATCTGTAATGTCACAGGTTACTGGTTCTTCCTCTAAGATATCTAACACACGATTGCCAGATGCAAGCGTATGATGCAGATTGTTGGAAAGTGCAGATAATGCTGCAGTAGGACCAAAAGAGCTGGACATCGCAATAACTGCAATAAGCGCATCTGCTCCGCTTATCTGCCCTGCACTTACCAAATTCATACCTAGCAAGGTCATCACTACACCTGCAAAAAGTATTACTCCGTCTGTAGTAATACGCTGTCCGTTTTCATCGTTCTTAAGTGCACCTGAAAAACCTTCTAGTTTCTTGGTGTGATTTTGAAGCTCACTTAATCGTTCTTTCTCCTGTGCAAACTCTCTAATCTCTTCTAAACCGTAAAGATTGTCTAGCACACAGGTATTGAGCTTACCGAAAGCATTTCGATAGTTCTGCCCTTTTTCACTCCCTTTTTTCCCATTATAAAGTGGAATCACAGCACCAACCAACACATAAAACACAGCTGCAACCACCATATACATCGGATGTAAGGTTGCAAAATAAAGCAACATGAAAATGGAAGTCAGTACTGCAATACAGATTGGCGAAATGGTATGCGCATAAAATACTTCTAACAATTCAATATCACTGGTAATAATAGAAATCAAATTCCCCTTTTCATTGCCATCTAATTTTGCTGGTGCAAGCTTACGAAGAGCAGCAAACACTTTGTGACGAATACGCGCCAGAAGTTTAAATGCAATAAAATGGTTGCATGCCTGTTCTGCATAGCGAAGAATTCCTCGCAGCACTGCAAACACAATAAGGAGTGCAAAAATTAGTGTAAGATTTATGTTTTCCATCACATCTGTCACGCTCAAGAATCCATATCCGCCAAGAATCGTAATAAACGTAGCCATCAGATTCCCCGCACAGCCCATTACAATTGCAATCAGCATATATCCAAGTAATGGCTTTATCATTCCAATCAGTCCAGCCATTACAGCCAGACCACTTCTTCTTTTCTTAGAATCCATTTACTTCTCCTTTCGCGTACTTTTCTAACTCCTGCTGGGCAGTATATAGTGCGTGGTAAGCACCTTTCTTTTCTAACAGTGCTGTATGTTTTCCACTTTCTACAATTGTACCTTTCTCAACCACATATATCTGATCTGCTTTTACTACATTAGCCAGACGGTGTGAAATGAGAATAACCAATTTAGTCTTAGCAAGCTCCTGAACTACCTGCATAATTCTATCTTCACTTTCCACGTCAATATTGGAAGTTGCTTCGTCAAAAATATAAATGTCGCTGTCATGTAAAATCGCACGAGCGAGTACAAGTCTCTGTTTCTGTCCGCCAGAAAGATTGGATGCCTTTTCTTCAATCTGCATCAACAGACCACCCTTTTCCATGATAGTGTCGTACATATCTACCTTGTGCAGTGCATCATAGATTTCTTCCTGGGTGGCATCTGGCTTACCCATTCTGAGGTTGTCGAGCACCGTGCCCTTAAACAAATAGCTGTCGTGGCGCACACGGGTGATTTTCTGATAGAGTGTTTTTGCTGCAATCTCTTTTCGATTGACACCGCCAATGGTAACAACACCCTCGTCTGCACTATTATCTCCCATAATGAGGGATGCAATGGTGCTTTTTCCACATCCTGACTCCCCAACAAGTGCTACAAAGCTGTTTGGAAGAATGGTAAAGGATACATCTTTTAGTACTTGTTTTTCTTTTGTATAACCAAAGTCTACATGTTCAAACACTATTTCTTCGGAAGGAATATTCGTTATAGTTCCCTGCTCAGGTTCCACTGTATCTAACAAACGGAAAATCTTATCTGCTGCTGCATTTCCATTCATTGCAATATGGAAGAAAGAACCTAAGAGACGAAGTGGCAAGAAAAACTCTGCTGAAATCATCGTAATAAAGAAACATTCCGCCAGGCTGATATTGCCCGCCTGCAATTCTAAAATACTTAAGATGATACCAACTGCAGCTCCTCCATAAGCAACCATATCCATGATACTGATGGAATTAAGCTGCATAATCAGAACCTTCATGGTAATCTTGCGGAACTTCTCTGCTTCCTCATCCATTTTCTTGGCATAGCGTTCATCTGCCTGATAAATCTTAAGTGTCGTAAGGCCCTGTAAATTTTCTAAGAAGGTATCGCCCAAACCTGTGTAGGTGCCCCAGTATTTTGCAAGAAGTTTTTTTGCAAACTTCTGCACCGCAACAATAGAAATCGGAATAAGTGGCACACACAAAAGAAGCACTACTGCCACTTTTATACTCATACTGCCCACAATAACAAATAGTGTCACTGGTGCAAGCAAGCTATAGAAAAACTGTGGTACATATTTTCCGAAATAAATCTCTAACTGATCCACACCTTCGGTACTAATCTGTACTGCTTCTGCCGTAGAAACAGTATCTCTATAGTTTGGACCGAGCTTCATAAGCTTCTCGTATACATTTTCTCTTAAACGGTGTTTTACATTTTCCGATGCCGCAAATGAGAATCTTGTGTTGTACGTCGTTGCAAGCCCTCGAACTAGAAGCACAACAAGAAATATCACTAACAATACCAGTGCACTCTCGCTACTCCAGCTAAAGGAGCTCTTTTCTATAAATGATGCCACGATACTCGCAATCATAAGCATCAACACCACATTGGCAACTAAGGATACCCATTGTGTCGCCACCATACCAACTACATATTTTATATTATCTTGAAATTCTTTTAACAATCTCTTGTGAAACATATTACCCCTCTTCTATTTCTTACACAGCTGGTTCTACCGACTTGATACGGAAAATAAGTACATAAAAATGGATTGCTGCCACAATAGCGATAATCATCTTGGCAATCACTGGTGAGAAAAAGATTCCCATACCAAATACAATCCCAAGTGTGAGCATCATCTTTCTCTTGGCACGTTTTTCCATCGTTCCATTTTTTACTGCACTTTCAATATATGTCTTATACAGCTTGGTATTTAAAAACCAATTATGGAATCGTGTTGACCCCTTCGCAAATAAACATGCTGCTGCAATAAAAAGTGGCGTTGTAGGCAAAATTGGAAGCACGATTCCTATTACACCTAATCCTACACACACAAATGCAAATCCTACACAAATTCCGTTTATAATTCTTTTCATATTCCCTCCAAATTGACATGCAATCCTATTTCTAACTTTTGTTCGCATTAGCTCACTTGCGTTAGTTTACACTAACCCTTGGGTAAAAAACAACTATTTTTTCATATGTTTTAAAATATGTACACTCGCACTGATGAAGAGTACAAATCCTGATACACCATGTGTAATGCCCATCCACATCCCTGGAAATGGCTTGAGTAAGATGCCTGTTGCAAATACTAAAACAAGTGAAATCATCATTGTCCAATTTAAAATCTGTGTTCTTTTTTTCATTATAAATACCTCTTTCTAAAATTCTGTAAAAAAAATGAATACGCGAGTTAGTCTAAACTAACTCGCGTATTTTGTCAATATCTTATTGTGATGAAAATTCTGGAATGTTATGTATCAACCTCTACATCCCCTTGGTCGATTGATACAGTACTTCAAAATCTGCAAAAAATCTGGATAGGTTAAACTCACGTGGGCTCATATCGCCGCATACTTCCTGTAAATTACTCAGATACCAATATGCACATTCTACTTTCTGATTCACCTCATTCTTGCCTTCTGCATTTACAATACAGCCATTCATTATCATATAATTCTCTAATGTTGTATCATTTTTATAATAAACATTTGTATTGTACCCTTCTTCAACAATCCACTTCACGAGCACCGGTGCCGCATCTGCATTCAATTCACTTAAGAAATGATAATCATCATACGCCTCACCTTTGAAAAAATCACTTCTCGTAGCTTCTGTTCCTGCCAAGTTTACCTTTGCAATCCAATAATCTGGTTGGCTAAACGATAGTGCAATATAAAAACAGGTAAACACTACCAGGCTATAGCGGAACAATGGGAAGCTGCTCTTTACAATGTAAGCTATCACTCCTGCAAAAATGAAGGTAAGTACCGCCAAACTCCACAGCACGAAAATTCGTAAAAAAGTGAGGTAATAGTATTGAATATAAATCACCATACGCATCGCACTGGATGCAATCATGATAAAGGTACAAAGTGACATAATCGTAAGCACTACTTTTAAGACCTTGCTTGGCTTAAAGTAACACAATCCGATTAATACAATCACTAAGTTGATAATGCTTACTGCTAAAAGCTGGAAAAAGCCTTCTCTTGCATACTCTGCGTAAGTGTAGCCCTCTGGAAGCTGCATATTTCCTATAAATAAGTACACAATCTGAATTCCACTAAATACCAGATACAGTAACGATAACACCGATGCAACTGGAATCCCAATAAGCGGTTCCAATTTTCTAGTATCTGCAACTTCTTCTTTGATATCCTTTTTACTCACATATGCCACCATACAATAGCTTACAAGTGCCATAAAAAGAAACATCAGCACCATCAAGTATAAATCCCATCCATCAATATCTGCTACCAAATGGCTCGCCCAATCACGGAACACAGCATCTGCACTAGTCAAAAGAACAAACACAACTACAAATACTGGAATTGTGATTCCCACACCAATTAAAAGATAGAGGTATTTGCTGTTCTTCTTGCCCAATTTATTTTTAATATACCAGGACACATCGTAAAAAGGAGTAGCTATTTCGCCAATCGTCATCGCACAAACACGAGCAATGGCACCTAAATATTTTTCCAAATTCCATTTGGTCGTATCATAGACAATACCTAATATCATGCAGATGGTAAGTAAAAACACACACGTCTTATTAAAAAATATAATTCTCCAATCATCTGTACAGAATGTAGAAATTCCTAAAAGTAAAATCGCAATAATATAAAATCTACTTTCTTTTTTTAGTTTCATTTCCAGTTTTCGTAACACAAACATGATATAACCGATTGTACTTGCTACAAAAATCGGATAGGTAATGCCTGCATCATTTTTAAACATGCAAAACACATAGAGGATTCCGTACAATATGGATGCTACACCATAGATGTGGAAATTTTCCTTGATGTGAGTGTCATACAAACTAAGTGGTTCTGTCATAGTATCTTGCATCACACTTTTATTTTCTTCATTCATGTTTACTTCCCTCTCTTTCCATAATTATCTTTCTAATTTTCATCTGGAATAGGCTCCTCATCCGCCACATATTCGAGGATATCTCCAGGCTGACACTGAAGCGCCTTACAAATTGCATTCAAAGTCTCTAATCGCACCGCCTTTGCTTTTCCATTCTTTAAAATGGATAAGTTTGCTAAGGTGATGTCTACCTCTTTTGCAAGCTCTGTCAGTCCCATTTTTCTTTTTGCCATCATTACATCTAAATTAATCTGAATTGCCATCGTAACACGCTCCTAGATTGTAAAGTCATTTTCTTCTTTATATCCTACTGCTTCTTCAAATACGAAGCTAAGTACCTTGCTAAACAAGCCTGCAATGGTAAATACCAGAATAATTACCAGCATAGCTGGTGTCACATAGACAATAGTACGCACAATTGACATCAGTACAATAAAAAAGCTCCATTTGCACATCTTATCAAGGCTCACTACATTTTCTCGTACAAAACAGTCTTTGTTTACTACCGTTTTGAAAATTCTACGAAGTTCACGCAAAATCACAATTGCTGCAATTCCGAGTACAAAATAGATAATTACGCCTTCTATATAATGTGCATGCAGTTTCTCCGAAAATGCACTCAAGATCTTAACTGTGATTGGCATAGCTGCTGTCACTACTATTCCGCTATAAAACATAAAATCTAATAAGTATTTTGTAAATTTTATTAAAGTTTCTTTTTTCATATCCTATTTTCCCTTCCAAAAGAGTACTTGAAATCTCCTCTCTTTATCTGGATAATACTACCAGTTGAATTGAAAGTCAATATATTTTTATCGAATCTCAATAAATTTATATTTCATTGCAATAAAAAAAGACCTGTGTATCACCGTAAAGTGAAATTTTAAATTCTACTTTTTTCATCCCAAATATCTAGGGTCTAATTACAAACCTCTTACTGTTTATATTTACTCAAAATTTAATCTACATGGAAATAAGATTGTCTTATAGTATCTCCCTTACACTTGAGAAAATTTTTAAAAAAACTATCCAATTACTTTTTTAACAGCTTCACAAATCCTATCTGCTTCAAATGGTTTTACAATAAAATCTTTCGCTCCATTTTTTATAGCTTCAATAACCATTCCTTGTTGACCCATAGCTGAACACATAACTACATTCGCTTTACTATCTTCTTTGGTAATATTTTTAAGTGCAGTTATTCCATCACACTCTGGCATCGTAATATCCATTAACACAAGGTCAGGTTTTAATTCCATATATTTTGTTAAAGCTATATTTCCATTTTCAGCCTCTCCTACAACATCATAGCCATTTCTTGTCAGAATATCTTTTAGCATCATTCGCATAAAAGCAGCATCATCAACAATTAATATACTTTTTGCCATAGCACTTCACCCCTTTATTGCATAAATCAATCTTCTTTCTGC
Source organism: Agathobacter sp. (assembly GCA_045530745.1). GTDB lineage: Bacteria > Bacillota > Clostridia > Lachnospirales > Lachnospiraceae > Roseburia. The sequence goes on along the minus strand of JAZSCQ010000041.1, from coordinate 35,582 downwards.
TCAATTACTAAGTTTTCCACCAAATTTTCTTTTTGCAAAGAAAGCTTTTCTATGCTTATATCTCGTACAATGTTCTCAAGGTTAAGTAACATAACCAATTTTTCTTTTATTCTTACAACACCATCTATATATCCATCTCGTGGTGCAAAAATTCCAACATCTCTTATCTCTTTTTTTTCTACTTTATGAATCCCTACTACACTATCGATATGAAAAGCAACTTCAATATTATCCACTTGTGATGCTACAAAAAAACCATGATTACTTGGTGTCCCAACTTGTAAAATATTCCCCAAATCAACTGCTGTTATCATTTTACCTCTTGGCATAAATATTCCTTCTATGCTTGGATGTGCATTTGGGATAGGTGTTACATCTTGATATGCTAATATCTCATTGATTAAACTTGTAGAAACTCCATAGCGATTATTACATAACACAAACTCAATAATCTCTAAAATATTTATTTCATCATGTATACTCATACAATATCCTCCTACAGATAGTCATTCAAATATAGAAATGAAAAAACATATTTCTAGAAAGAAGAAATTAAACTTCTCCAAATGTAAATTTATTCTTATATTCTAAGCATCTTTGCTTTTAACCTATTACTGTTATACCAATGTTTATCTCTTTATGGGAAAGGGAGAGTCTGCTTTTGCTAACAAACTCCCCCTATGTGATATCACAAAACATCTTTATTGTTTATCAACGTATAGTTTTATTCCTCAATATTTTACAAACATTTTCCTTTAATCTTAAGATAAAGCACTGAATAGAGAGTTTCGTCAATTATTGCCTGACTAAGCTTTCCATCATTCCATTCTATTATAATCTCATGTTTTGAATGTTCATATGTAGAGTGTTTAAAAGTTCTAATTGTTGTCCTATCCAGAGGTATCTCTGTCTTACCTAAAAATTTCTTTATGACTAAGACAATTTTATCAGCATTTTCACCTTTTAATTGAATCTCACCATTTTTATAATGCCCCATGTTAATCTTATTTAGATTCTCACTCATTATGTACTACCCAAATTACTATTTTTCTTAATTAAATTTAAATCTAGAAACTAACTCATGCATAGACATAGCCTGTGCAGATAATTCCTGACTTGTTGCAGAAGATTCTTCTGCAGCTGCCGAGTTCGACTGTACTACTTCTGAAATACGGGCAATTCCTTCATCTGCCTGTTCTACTGCATATGCTTGATCTTTTGAATTATCAGCTAATACATTATTAGTCTGTGCAATCTGCTGAATCGCATTTACTACACCATCTAATACCTCTGCTGTCTTAAATGCAATCTTGCTACCCTGCTCGATTTCATATAAGGTGTTGCTTACAAGTTCTCTTGTATCAACTGCTGATTTCGCACTCTGGTCAGCCAAGTTACGAATTTCATCTGCTACTACTGCAAAACCTCTGCCTGCCTCACCTGCTCTTGCAGCTTCAATAGAAGCGTTAAGTGAAAGCAAGTTTGTCTGGCTAGCGATACTTTCAATTTCTGCAATAATATTTTCAATCTTCTTTGATGTTTCAGTAATACGATTCATTGATTCAACCATATTACCCATTTCTGTACGGCTAACCTGTGCATCATCTGCACATCTAAGAGCTTGTTTATAAGCTTCTTCTACACTTGTAGAAGTATCTTTTAAACCATCTGATACAGTATTCATAGTAGCAAGCATTTCTTGTACTGAAGCAGCCTGATCTGTTGCGCCTTCTGCTAAATCCTGTGCGGCTTCTGCTAAATTTGTAGCACCAACATTTACTTGTGTAGCCAATTCCTCTACTTCTTTTAAAGCACTACTTACATTTGTATTCATGGTTTTAAGTGCTTCTAATAATCCAGTTAGGTCACCAACATATGAATCAACACAATCGGATTTAACTGCAAAATTGCCAGCCCCCATCTCCTCACAAAGGCGAGTTACATCAGAAATAATCATCTGAAGTCTATCAGCCATGGCATGAGATGCATTCATAAGTCCTGCAATTTCATCTTTTTCTTTTGATTGTGGAAATGGACTATGAATATCACCTTCTGAGAAAGCAATTACTCTATCTTCTAATTCTGCTAATGGTTTTGCAATGCCATCTGAAATTATAACAGCAATACGTTTTGCTACAATTGTTGCACAAACAAGCAATACACCCATAAGAATCATAGCACCAATTTCAAGTGCAGAGCAAACAGCTTCTGCTTCATGTTCTTTTTCAATATTGACATTCATTAAATCCAGGGTTGCATTGTCTAATGCTTCATATAATGGTGTAATCTCCTCAATTGCCATTTCCTGAGCTTGACGACAAAGTTCCTGATCTGTAGTTGCACCAAGTGCAATAACCTCAGCTTCTTTCTTAAAATATGCTTCTAGTGCTGATTCAATTTTTGCATAAGAAGCAAGTCCTTCTTGTGTAACCATTGTACTCTTAATCGTAGCCAATCTCTCATATGTAGTCTTTTTACGAACATCATGTTTTTTCATCAAACTATCGATTAGTTCCTGATCTTCATAACCAATAATACCTCGCATATTAGAACGACATTCTGCATATTCGTTCATAAACAAAGCAATGTCACCCTGTGGCAATGCATAATTATCCATAGCATTCTTAAACTGTCCAATAACTACCATAAGTGAAATGATACCAACTACGGAACCTATAGAAGCTATCACAATAATCAGGTTGAATGCTTTCCTTAAACGAGCTTCAATACGCAATCCCTTAAAATTAAATAATCCACTGTTCTTTGTTTCATTCTTATCTTTTCCCATTTCTATACCTCTCTTCGCTTTATTTTATGAAAAGAAATCATTATACTATAAATTTTACCATTTTTTAACCATTATGCAATATTTTTCAAACAATATTGTCAATTGTATTAATTTAATACATTTTATACAACTTTGTTTGACAATTCACAATTGTGCAAACTATATATACTATTCCGCCATCTACATGTTCTAATTAATAACATCTGTTGATAGTACAATCTAAAGTCATACACTCTTATTTTTATTATAATACGAATGTTAAACATGTTTAGTTTATTCTTGTTAAGCATATATAATGGTTAAACTAATTTTTATAATCATTTTATCACCTCATGATACAAAATAGTTGCACACATCCAGATAATTTCGATGACTTCCACACAATCCGTGCACAAAAACCAGCAAGGCTTTGGGGTTCTGCCCTTCTCTGTTATACTTATAGCCAGCAAGACGATGTCCTTTATTTGCAACGATTGAACAGCGCTCAACTTGTAATCCTTCAAAATTTTCTACGCAATAGGACTCGTATCTTCGCTCTTCATAACGGTGACCAAACTCTCCGTTGTATATCACTATGGTAACGATGGGGAAAACAACCAAAAATACCACAGCTAAAACTCCTATTATCATCTGCATGTTCTATTCCTCATTCTTTGCTAGCGGATATTCATTGCATAACAAACGATATGGCGCTTCATCTTCTTCAATCGTAGGGAATCTGCCTACAGGTGGATTGAAACGATTGTCCGTATTATCATCATTGCACATGGATACTTCTCCAATGAGGACATCGCCAGTACCTGGCTTTACATCAAAGTCATGATACTGATGTGGCCACAGTGTAATACTCTCTCCTGGTTTTAATTCTACACCTGTACCCGCAGGCACATAGAAGGAACGTCCGTCCATATTGACACATACATCGTTTACCATATCCAATTCTTCATTTCCATCATCATTGTACACGTGAATAATGAGTGTACCACCACCGCGATTGATGATATCTTCGGATTTAACCCAGTGGAAATGCATTGGAGAGTGCTGTCCTTCTTTGAGCATCAGTAATTTTTCTGCATATACCTTTTTGTATTTTGGATTATGCTGATTTCCATTGCGTAAGGTAATTAAGGCAAACCCCACTTTTTCAAAATCACCTAGACCATAATCTGTGATATCCCAACCGAGCATATTGTCACGTATCTCATCGTATTCGTGGCCTTTTTCCTGCCATTCCTCTGGTGTCCAATTACAGAATGGTGGTAAATGAAAACCATTGTCCTTTGCTAACTGTTCCATTTCTTTGATATATTTGTTTACTTCCGAACGTTTCATAATCTTTCCTTAACCTCCTCTAATGTAGGCATTGCTGGAATTGCACCTCTTTTTTCTACACAAAGGCTCGCTACTGCGTTCCCAAATCTTGTAAATTCAGTTGCTTCATCTAATGTAATTTCTTCTAAGTACTTGTCTGATTCTAATAACTTATGTAAGAATCCACCCCAGAAAGAATCTCCAGCGCCTGTGGTATCTACCATTTTTGCTGAATAACCTGGTACATGTACGCAACCATCTCTACTGGCAATCAAGGCACCATCGGAACCCAAGGTTACTGCAACTAGTGTCACGCCCTGATCTAGGAGTTTCTTTGCTGCCTCCTCGGGATCTGCAATATCCGTCAGCAATTCTGTCTCCTCATCTGACAGCTTCATCACATCTACATATGGAAGTACCAAACGCATTTCTCTTATCGCATCTTCCTTGCATCGCCACAACGGAGCTCTGTAATTTGGATCATACGAGATAATACAAGCTGACTCTTTTGCAATTTCAAGTGCTTTTAAAGTGGTGCTTTTTACCGGCTCTGCCGTGAGTGATAAAGAACCGATATGAAAGACCTTACTTGCCGATATCAGTTCTTTCTTTAGCTCCGCTTCCGTCAAACAAGTATCCGCACCTGGCTTTCTAGCAAAAGAAAAACTTCGTTCCCCCTCATCGGATAACGCCACAAAAGCCAGTGTGGTGAAGGCATTTTCATCCTCCACTAATCCCTCTGTTGATATACCATTCTCTACAAGTACATCTTTTAGGAAGCTACCGTGCATATCCTTTCCCACCTTACCAATAAAGGCGGTTTTTCTGCCAAACTTGCTAAGTGCAGTCAGCACATTGGCAGGTGCTCCACCTGGATTCTGTTCAAACAGGCGTTGTCCAGCTTCCGACTTTCCGCATAGTGTAAAATCAATTAATATTTCCCCTAGTGCAACTACATCATATATCTTTTTCATTTGACGTATACCTTTCTTTTTTCCTATCTATAATCATACTACACGAGTAGGGTATTTTCTAGATAAATATAAAAGGCCCCGTCCATTTGGACAGGGCCTATAATTTTTCTTAGTGGTGGAATAAACGAATTCCTGTAAAGCTCATTACCATATCGTATTTGTTAGCAGTCATAATAACATGATCATCACGAACTGAACCGCCTGGCTGTGCTACATATTTAACACCACTCTTCTTTGCTCTTTCAATGTTGTCACCGAATGGGAAGAATGCGTCAGAACCAAGTGCTACGTCTGTGTTCTTGTCTAACCAAGCACGTTTTTCTTCTGCTGTAAATACTGCTGGTTTTACTTTGAAGATGTTTTCCCAAGCACCATCAGCAAGTACATCCATGTAATCTTCGCCCATGTAAAGATCGATAGCGTTGTCACGGTCTGCACGTTTGATGCCATCTACGAACTGAAGTCCGAGTACCTGTGGAGACTGACGTAACCACCAGTTATCAGCCTTGCTACCTGCAAGACGTGTACAGTGGATACGTGACTGCTGTCCAGCACCTATACCGATTGCCTGTCCGCCTTTTACGTAACATACAGAGTTTGACTGTGTATATTTAAGTGTAATCATTGCGATTGCAAGGTCAATCTTAGCCTGTTCTGTAAGTTCTTTGTTATCTGTTACAATATTGTTGAAGAAATCTTCGTCAATTACGAGTTCATTTCTACCCTGTTCAAATGTTACACCAAATACTTCTTTTGTCTCGATTGGTGCTGGTTCGTAATCTGGGTCAATCTGGATTACACAGTAGTTACCGTTTTTCTTAGCTTTTAAGATTTCAAGTGCTTCTTCTGTGTAGCCTGGAGCGATAACACCGTCAGAAACTTCTCTCTTGATTACTAATGCTGTTGATTTGTCACAAACATCAGAAAGAGAAATGAAGTCACCGAAAGAAGACATTCTATCAGCACCTCTTGCGCGGATATATGCGTTTGCGATTGGTGTGAATTCAATATCTAAATCTTCTACCCAGTAGATTTTCTTTTCTACATCTGTAAGAGGAAGACCTACTGCTGCACCAGCTGGTGAAACGTGTTTGAAAGATGTAGCTGCTGGAAGACCAGTTGCTTTCTTTAATTCTTTTACAAGCTGCCAACCATTGAATGCATCAAGAAGGTTGATATATCCAGCGCGTCCGTTTACTACTGTAATTGGAAGTTCGCCGTCTTTCATGTAGATTTTAGATGGTTTCTGATTTGGATTACATCCATATTTTAATTCGTATTCTCTCATGATTTTCTCTCCTTTAAATGTATCTAGCCATGCAGGCTCGACCCTTGACACTTCGTGTCCTTCTTATTTATTTTTGTTTACAATACGTGTTTCGTATTTTCCTGTTTCGATATCGATGTAACGAACGAAAAGTGAAACCTTGTTGTCCTCGTTTAAGTTTTCCCAAACCATGTTTGTGAAAGTATCGATGTCTTCATCACCGATTTCAATCCATTTTGGTTCGCCTTCAAAGCTTGGAAGTGGATTGATATCCTGTGCGTATGTGTGGATGAAACGACCTTCACCAGCGATTGGGTTGTCATATGTATATGTATAACGGTTGTTGCAATTTGGATTGCCATTGTTGCTCTTTAAGATTGACATAGCAAAGTCATAGTTGCCATTTTCGATATTCATGATACCAGAAATACGTGGTGTGTAGTTTGGACCGTCTGGTTCGTACTGTCTGATACGAAGTGACTGTTCAAAAGTCTTTCCTTCTGCCATACCATCGTAGATTGTGTCTGTCTGGTCACCGTTTGTAACGATAGTTGTGTTGCCAAGTACGCGAACTGGTGCGTAGATAATAAGACTTGGGTCAACTAATTTAGAAGGATCAAATGCTTCTGTACGAATGCCTTCACCTTCTGTCACGAACACACGGTTACGGCTATTTTCACTACGTCCCATGATAAAGTAAGCTGTGATAGCTTTCTTACCATCTTTCGAACGGCCAATTACAATTCCTCTACCTGGATATGTGTTTCCAGCTAATTCTTCTCTTAAAGATAACATGTTCATTTTGCATACCTCTTTCTTTATAAAAAGTAAAAACAACAAGTCGAGTATATTCTAGCACGAGCGACATTTTTTTACAACATGGAACAGTTTATTAGAAATATGAAATTAACTACTTTTTGTTATAAGATTTGCTAATCAGAAAAAAGCAATTCCGCATATACCGCAGAATTGCTTTTCTTACTTCACCTATTTACAAATATCTCTTTGCCTCTTCCGTATCTAACTTGTATTCTTCCATAATTAAGGATAATATCTCTTCATCGTTTTTCCCTAGTTTTCGAAGCATATTAACAGAGGCGTGTATTCCTTGTTGTATTCCTTCTTCTCTACCTTCTCTTATCAAACGCTGTGCAACTTCACACATATTTGCTACCTCTCTTTCCCTTTGCATTTCACACAATACCAATTCATAGTTTCTGTCTCCAGTCATAACAGATAGCAGTTTTAAAACTTCATCTACATGTTGGATCGTTCTTGGATCATCTGGTTTATAATCTTTATTCTTTCTTTTCTGCACAAAGAAATTTGCCACAATTCCAAAATCACTTTTGAACATCGCTAGCTGTTCATCAGTAAGCCATGCTACTTCAATGATATAAATTTTGTAGTCGTTTATGTACTCATCTAGCCCATCTGGAATCATTATACATTCTTTGATGGACTTGTATTTATTCCATCTTCTGTCTATACCAAAGTATAACACAAGAGAAACTACTGGCACAATGTTTTTTCTTTTATCTAATAGCTGTCCTCTATAGGATGCACCATCGTATCCAATCATACGAAATGGCATATTCTTATCTATCTTGATTTGATTTTCAATTCCATACATTGCGATTGCAACATTCTCTTTCCTCCAGTATTTTGCTACATCACGTTCTTCTTCATGTAGTTTATCATCCTCCGCCTTATACTGTGCATGTACCGATGTATTTTCTAAATCCTTTGGCTTTACGACCTCCTTCCCCTCATATACACATACATTCACGATGTCTGCGAATACATCATTATAATCGACTAAGATTTTCTCTGATATATCCTTTTGTCCCATAAACCTTCCTTTCTCTTGTAAGGTTCTCTGTAAGAATTACATACCACATATACAACCAATAACTTCTAAACTCTATTTTAAATAATATTGAAAATTTCTCTGAACTGAAAACGATATCTAAATGATTTAATAATCCTCTTAGATACTGACCACCTGATATCTAGCTTTTATATTTTAGCTAGACATGGATGCTGCCTGCATCCGACACTCTATAATAATACTAAACTCTCGATCAATTCCTACAGATATTCTCACAAGTACAATCTGTTGTTTATTTATTATAATAAATACGCATTGCCGAAATATCAATATCAATTCTTTATAACAAGAAAATTTATGAAATGTAAACAAAATGACACCTCCCAAATTGGTCGGTGTCACTAATTTTTCCCCTCTTTTCACTGTCGAATATAAATCCCCTGAGATTCAATAAACTCTTCCATATCTTCTAACGCCAGGGTGTACCAGTCATCCGATTCAGGCTTTCCTGGTTTGTTTTTTTCCTTACGTTCTTCCTCGCTCATTGTCTCTAAATAATCTAACACTTCCGTAATCCCTCCAAAATTCTTATCCACTAGCGTTTCATCCTCTACATTCACACCAAGTGCTGTTCCAGCATATTCAAACATCGGATAGTCATTTACACCATCCCCTACCGCAGCGATTTCCTCTGGCACAAGGTTAATCTGCTGAGCAAGAAAATGCACCCCCGCCTTCTTATCAATTCCTACCGGAATGATATCGAAACAGTCTGGATGACGATACACCTGAATATCCTGTAACTGCCCTTCCTTTTCCTGAAGTAGTGCTGCTATGATGTCAAACTCTTCTTCACACTTTGGAAATGGGGATACGCCTACCATATTTGGCTGATACCAAATGCCCGGTATTTTTGCATCAATCTCAGCTTTTATAAGTGCAAGAGAATCTTTCGCCTGATTCGAATATGGAAGAATTTGCTGCGACTCTGGTGGCCATTCTACTCCGATCTGCAAAATCGCACCATTTTCACCAAGCAGAATTGGATTCTTTAATCCCACCTGTCTCATAAATCCGCCAAGGTAATCTACTGTCTTTCCGGAACAGATGGCAATTTTTATGCCACTCTCCTCCAGTTTTTTCAACTTAGCTATATCTGCTGTCTCAATTCCTTGACCTCGCTTGGCAAGTGTACCATCAAGGTCAAATACAATCAGCTTTATCATATATGCATCTCCATATTTCTACTAACGTTTGAAACGATTTTATCATTATTTATTTTGACATGCAACTTTACATTGTAATATACTCTAAGAAAAGGAGGAGATTTTATGCGACTTGATTTAGCCACTATTTTATTCATTATTTTTGCAGTATTACAATTTTTATTTGCCAGAAAATTTGCACACAAAATGATAAGATTCATTCCGATGCTTATCTCTATCATTGGTGGAATTGCTGTTTTCGCAATTATGTTTATTAGTCAAAATGCTTATGCTATATTATTATTTGTCCCTATCATGACCAGTTTCGTGGGCAGCATTATTGGTTTCGTTATTTCTTTAATAACCACCAAACATAAGTAAGATATATAAATAAAAACCTTCACATAGTATATATGTGAAGGTTTTCTAGTTTGCTATTTAATTAAAACTTCTCACCCAGTTCATAAGTGAACCATGATGTACGTTAATATCAACGGTACGTTTCATTTCCTCTGTTACAGGACCGTTTTTCGCCATCTTAGCTAAAATACAAGCTTGAAGTTCTTCAATCGACATTTCCTCGTAAGGCTTATTTAAATCGAGAACTTTTTCTTCTTTTGTAGCTTCTTCAACTTCTTCCATTGCATCGGCCTGTTCCTGTGCTACTTCTACAACTTCGTCAAGGATAGTTTTTGCTGCCTCAACTTGCATTTCTTCCACAGGCTGCTCTACTGAAACTTCCTCTACAGCAACCGCTTCAGTTTCCGTAACTGGTTGTTCTACCACAACCTCAACCATCTCAACAACTGGCTCCTCAACTGGCACTACTTCTACTGTACCACTTGTTTCTGGCACCCAGATTTCTCCGGAATTGCCTGCGATTTCTGCAGAAAATCCGCCACCACAAACGGTAATCTTACGTCCAGATAATACACCTGTGTAAGTACCGTCCTGAGCACCTCCATGCATCGTGCACGCGTTGTCGTCATTATTGACCATTACAACTACCGTAGCACCTTCATAGCTTCTAGAGAAGGTATACTGTCTTGTAGTCAAATTCTGTTCCTTATAATCACCGAAACTAAGTGCTTTTACCTGCTGGCGCATATTTCCGAGAGCGGTGATAAATTTGGCATAAGCATTTTCTTCCATCGCAGTAGTCCAGTCTTCGTAAACCATTTCTGGACGAAGTGGTGCATCAGCTTCTGCTCCATGTCCTTTTCTACCTTCGATACCAAATTCGGAACCATAATAGATAGAAGGTACACCTGGTAAAGTATACAGTAAAATGTGTACTGGCACAAAGCCCTTTGGTGTAGAAAGCTTTGACATAATACGCTCTACGTCATGGTTATCTACAAAGTTGTAAAGTTTAAACACACCGCCGCACATGTCATTTAAGCGTTTTACAGTATGTGCAATTTCAAAGAAATTGTGATCATTATAACCAGAGTAAAGTGCTTTGTGCAGGTGATAGTTTGTTACAGAATGTAAAGTTTCTGCATTCGCCCAGCGAATATAGTCACCATGGATTACTTCACCCATAAGCCAGAAGTCTGGTTTTACTTCGTTTGCTACATGGCGTAATGCTTTCATGAAATCAAAATCCAGTACATCTGCTGCATCCAAACGGATACCATCTACATCAAATTCTTTTACCCAGAAACGAATTACATCACAGATATAATCTTTTACTTCTGGATTTTTTTGATTTAATTTTACGAGAAGGTCATATCCTCCCCAATTTTCATAAGAAAAACCATCGTTGTACGAGTTATTTCCCCAAAAGTTTACATTGCAGTACCAATCTTTATATCTGGAGTTTTCTCTGTTTTCTTTTAAATCCTTAAATGCAAAGAAATCACGGCCTGTATGGTTAAATACACCGTCAAAAATAACCTTTACACCCTGCTTGTGGCACTCTGCCACGAAGTTTTTCAATGTCTCATTGGTTCCGAGACGGCTATCTAATTTCTTATAGTCGGTAGTCTCATAACCATGTCCTACGGATTCGAACAATGGTCCGATGTAAATCGCATTGCATCCTATATTTTTAATGTGAGAAATCCAAGGCAGGATTTTATTCAATCGCTCCACTGGTTCTCCGTATTCATTCTGTTTTGGTGCCCCTGTCATTCCAAGGGGATAAATATGATAAAATATTGCCTCATCATACCACGCCATTTTTCAAGTCCTCCTAGTTGCTGTAATTGTGTGTACAAAAGACACACTTGTATATTCTACACGAAACAGCCAAAAATATCCACCCTTAATTATCTCCTGGAAAATATATTCCAGCGTCTTTTCTCGCTTTTTCAATGATTTCTACGGTGTTCAGGGTAATCTCTAATTTTTTATAAATTTCTTCATAATTATCTGCAAGTAAAAGCTCTGTCAAATGCTTCATCTCATAATTCCAGCGTTCCTCATCCTCTTGCCCCCAGAAACTTTCCTCTGAATCCTTAGTCACAACTTTAAGATTACGCAGACTACAGCTACCGCCCTCAGCGTAGATATATCCATTTTCCCCTTCGATTAGAAAGAAATTCGTACCCCAGGTATCTTTTGCACCTGCATTGGTACTAACAAAATCATCATACTTCATAATCAAAACACCGGAAGTATCAATATTCGCAATCTCTGATATATTAGTAAAATAGTGCACCTGCTTTGGAATTCCAAATAGTGCTATATTCAAATACACATTATAGAAATTGATATCCATAAGACATCCACCTGCAAACGCTGGATTGAATACATTTGGTAGTTCACCTCTTAAAAAGGCATCGTATCTGCTAGAATACTGGCTAAAATTCCCCTGCACCAATTTGATTTTTCCAATTTTGGCTAATTCTCTTTTTAGCACTTCATAATTTGGCAAATAAGTCGTAGGAACTGCTTCCATCAGAAAAAGACCTTTTTCCTTAGCAATAGAAACAAGCTCCTTCGCATGTTCTAGCTTGGTACAAAAAGGCTTTTCGCAAAGTACATTCTTTTCCGCCAAAAGAGCTTTCTTTGTCTGCTCATAATGTAATAGATTTGGGGAAGCCACATATACACAGTTGATTTCTTCATCTGCCAAAAAAGCATCTATATCGGTATATACTTTTTCCACTTCATATTCTGCTGCTAATGCGCGCCCTTTTTCCTCAGTTCTAGAGTAAACGGCTACACAGCGTATTCCATCCACTGGCTTTACTGCATCCAAAATATTATGTACGATAAATCCTGAGCCAATCGTACCTAGTCTAATTTCTTCCACTTCTTCTCCCTCAATATCTCGTTCCTACTTTTTCATCTATTTTATGCATATCAGTTTCTCTGCAACACCTCAACTGCCTCTCTGACTGCATCTTCCGAGGTCTGCCAAATCTCATATTCGCTCAAAGATGGCAGTCCCATACTTACATCTGCTTTGCGGTACTTCATTGGACTATCCAAAGTTACTTTCCCTGACATATGATAGCTGGTTCCCTTTGTTGCCGGAATGAGTTTTTCAATTACAGATGCACCAATCCCAGCACCTGCCATAATATCAATTCGATCTTCTGCTTTTTCAATAAGTTCCTTTAAAAGTTCTCTCCCTTCCCAAGCAGATTGTTTCTGCCCAGAAGTAAGAATCGTGTTGATCCCTAATTGAATTGCTTCATCCAAAGCCTGAAATGGATCACGGCACATATCAAACGCGCGATGCAAGGTGATGGATAAGCCATCTGCCTCTGCAATTAATTCTCTCATGGCTTCCACATTCAGGTTTCCTTCTTCATCTAAAACACCGATTACTACACCTTCTACTCCCGCTTCTTTTAAAGCACGAATCTGTGATTTCATAATTTCCATCTCATGCTGGCTATAACAGAAATCTCCGAATCTTGGACGAATCAATGCATGGATTCTGATGTCCGTATGTCTTCTAATCTCCCTTACAAGGGCTAAATCAGGTGAAGTACCACCAATAATCAAATTTGAACATAGTTCAAGTCGACTTGCACCACCATTTGCAGCATTTATCGCCGACTCTACACTGTCTACACAACATTCAAGTATATATTTCTGCATCTTAAATCCCCTTCTGGGGTATATAGAAATATTATTTCTCTCCCATACCCCTTTTCAACTTATTTCCTCTACATTTCTCACTTATTAGGGTATATACAGTGAAATTCACTTGCTATACCCTCAAAAACACAAAAACCGGGGTATTTCAAATCCATTATTTGCTATATACCCTCGCCACCAAAATTTCGCCCATCGCTATGGGCAAACCAACTTATATAATACAAGAAAGCCCCGCCTATAAAGCGGGGCATACTATTAGTTCTTAAAGCTATGTACTGGTGCTGGTATACGACCTTTGCGATTTATAAAATCATCACAAGAGAATGGATTTACTGGCATTACTGGCGCATAACCAAGTAAACCACCAAATTCTACAACTTCACCAACGCCCTTGCCGACAACTGGAATCACACGCACTGCAGTTGTCTTCTGGTTAATCATACCGATAGCCATTTCATCTGCAATAATACCTGAGATGGTAGTTGCCTTGGTATCTCCTGGAATAGCAATCATATCAAGACCTACAGAACATACACAGGTCATAGCTTCTAATTTCTCAAGAGTAAGGGCTCCTGCTACAACTGCATCAATCATGCCCTGATCTTCGCTGACAGGAATAAATGCACCGCTAAGTCCACCTACGTAAGAAGATGCCATAATACCGCCCTTCTTTACCTGGTCATTAAGGAGCGCAAGCGCTGCTGTGGTACCTGGAGCACCTGCATATTCGAGACCGATTTCACAAAGAATATCTGCTACACTATCACCTACTGCTGGAGTTGGAGCAAGTGAAAGGTCTATGATACCAAATGGAATACCAAGCTTTGCAGAAGCTTCTTTTGCCACAAGCTGTCCTACACGAGTAACCTTAAATGCTGTCTTCTTAATAGTTTCACAAAGCACTTCAAAGCTTTCGCCGCGTACTTTTTCCAATGCAGTCTTTACTACACCCGGACCGGAAACACCAACATTGATAATTGCATCCGCCTCTGTCACTCCATGGAATGCACCTGCCATAAATGGGTTATCATCTGGAGCATTACAGAATACTACAAATTTGGCACAGCCAAGGGAATCATTTTCCTTGGTAAGTTCTGCGGTTTCTTTAATCATCTCACCGATAAGGCGAACTGCATCCATATTGATACCTGTCTTGGTAGAGCCTACGTTTACAGAGCTACATACAAGTTCTGTCGAAGCAAGTGCCTGTGGAATCGAACGAATCAGATTCTCTTCCGCTGGCGTCATACCCTTAGAAACCAAAGCAGAATATCCACCGATAAAGTTTACACCTACCGTATGTGCCGCTCTATCTAAAGTCTTTGCAATAGTCACAAAATCTTCTGGTGTCTTACAAGCCGCACCACCTACCAATGCAATTGGTGTAACTGAAATACGTTTGTTTACGATTGGAATACAGTAATCCCTTTCGATTTCCTGTCCAACCTTTACGAGGTCTTTTGCAACAGTCGTAATTTTGTTATAAATTTTTTCATTACATTTATCTAAATCAGAATCGATACAATCCAAAAGGCTGATGCCGATGGTGATAGTGCGCACATCGAGGTTTTCCTTTTCAATCATATGATTGGTTTCGATTACTTCCCAGTTACTAATCATGTTCCGACCTCCCCTTAGATGCGGTGCATCATTTCAAAGATTTCTTCGCGCTGACATTTTACAGAAACGCCAAGATCCTTACCTACGTTTTCTAAATCATTAGAAAGGTCAGCAAATTCTTTGCTTGATTTTGATAAATCTACAATCATCATCATGTTGAAATATTCTGAAACTACAGTCTGTGAAATATCTAAAATATTGATTCCACTTTCAGAAAGGTATGTACATACTTTTGCAATAATACCTACGGTATCCTTTCCTAATACTGTAATGATTACTTTCTTCTTTTCCATAATCGTTCTCCTTTAAACTCGAATCCTTGGTGAGATAGCATCTCGCTTTGCAACATACATTGGAAAATCTTCTGCTTTGTATGGGTTATCTCCCATAGTTACTTCCAAACGCACCGCTTCATACGCCAATTCTTCGTAATTATTTTCTTTACTTAAGTGACCTAAAATCACGGTTCCAAAATCATCATGCAAAAGCTCGGACAGCAGCTGCCCACTTCTCTCATTCGATAGGTGACCTCTATCTCCTAAGATACGCTGCTTGAGCGGATATGGATAGATACCTGTCTGAAGCATCTTAATATCGTGGTTGGCTTCTAATAATAAGGCATCCAATCCCTGCAGTTCATCCACAAGTGCCTGATTATAATTTCCCAGGTCTGTCACTACCGCTACCGTCTTGTCACCGTTTATTACCTTATATGCAACTGGATCTGCCGCATCATGGGAAATCGAGATTGGATTTATGGTTAATTCTCCAATAGAAAATCGCTTTCCTGGACGAATTACCTGAAACAAACTCTCGTCTATTTTCCCTACTGATTTGGTGTTTCGTATTGCATTTACTGTCTTTTCTGTGGCAAAAATTGGAATTCCATATCGTCTTGCAAGCACGCCAAGCCCAGCGATATGGTCGATGTGCTCATGTGTAACCAAAATCCCCTGCATCTCACTGGTCTTTAAATCTAGTTCATTTACGCCTGCTTCGATACGTTTGCCACTGACACCAGCATCAATCAGCAGGTGGGTATTGTCACTGCCTACACAGATACAATTCCCACTACTACCGCTGGCAATCGCGCATAATTCTAACATAATCTACTAATTCTCTTTCCAATACAGTTCCACCTTGTCACCATGCTGGAGTTTTTCTGAGAATGCAGCTTCACGACCATTAATAAGTGTCGCAATTGCACGTCCTCCTCCTGCCTTTAAATCAAAGGTGATTCTGTCAAAAATATCTACAAAAATATAATCTTTTTTGCCCATCATAGGCACTGGTTCCCCATTTACATAAACAGTAATTTCTGTTGTTGCAGGCTGTGCTGTCATCTGTGGTGTTGGAACATAGCTTTCCTGTACAAGAGTTTTCTCTGAGAAATCCTCTGTATCCTCCTGCACATATTCTGCTTCTGACTCAGCTTCCACTTCACCTGATACAAAGCTTGCTGCATCCGGGATATTCATTGCTGGTCTTTCATATGGTTCATCTGCCACACCAAAAGAGAGCACTGTCCACTCGATTGAGAAGTTTTCATATACAAGTGTTCCAAAATCTGCTTCCCTATTATTTACCAGAATATCACGGTCTGTGTCAACCTCTACATCCATAAACTCAGCAACCTGACCTACGGTATAGAAATTTCTAGTCTCAATAACATCACCTTCCTGAATCTGGTATGAGCTTGGCTCAAGACTGCCATTTACCTGTACAAACTTAGGACAGGTAATCATCTTTCCATTTACAATAAATCCCACTGTATCAGTGTTATATTCTTCCAAATCAGCAATGGTATACACCGCATCCGCACCGGATGTGGATGGTTCTATCATAATCTCACAATTTGGTTCTAATGGTGAATTGATGCTTGCAGGTCTGCCATTGATGGTAACTACGGCAGATTCGCCTGCTTCACCTCTTGCAATACGTGCAGACCCATTTACGGTAAAGTTGATTGCTCTACCACGTTTAGGGAAAATCTGTTCATTTGGGAAATCTGCTGTTAAAGCAGCATCTACTACTGTTAAATGGTTGTTGTCGTAGAGTTTTAACAACTCACCATTGAAACGAACCATAATAAAGTTATTTCTCTGTTCATAGTAGTTCATACAGATACCAATAGGTGTAACAAGAAGTGGATCTTTTTTGATATCTTCCTGTTCAAAATGTACTTCCTTAAGTACTTCTTCCCCACGAAGCGCAACACGTTCTTTTACAATATCTAAATGAGACGCAAGACTCTCTGTAAATCCATGCACTTTACCGCCGCCACCAACTACGAAGCAGGCACTTACAGACTTATCACCGTTCAAATGACGAATTTTCTCGCTAATTTCCTTTGCAATCTTATCTACAGTAGGAGCAACCACTTCCCACAACTCCTCACTAGGAATCGTGTGTGGAATACTCATGATATCTTCGTATGTAATCTCATCGCCTTCGGTAGACTGACGTTTCATGGATTCTGCCATCTTAAAATCTACAAGATAATGCTGTACGATTACTTCGGTAAGCTCATCACCCGCATGTGGAATCATGCCATATGCAATAATACTGCCGTCTTTGGTAATCGAAATATCACTTGTACCAGCGCCTACATCGACAAGTGCGATGTTAAGCATTCTGAAATTCTCTGGAATCGCAACATTAATCGCTGCAATAGGCTCGAGTGTCATATTTCCAACAGTAAGGCCTGCCTGACCAACTGCAGAATATAAGCCATCTACAACGTCTTCTGGAAGGAAGGTAACGATAATGTCACAGCCGATATAATCTGCTTTATGTCCTTCCAAGCTGATAAACACTTCATCGTTTAAGTAGTATTTCACTACCGAATAGCCTACACAGTAGAATTTGTACTTTGTATCATTTTTCTGTTTTAATTCTTCCTGTGCTTTATCTACACCAAGGAGCTGTAAGGTATGAATATCCTCACCCTGTACAATTGTCTCCTCTGGATATTCTAGCTCTACGTGTGTTGTAACCGTTTTAAGCACACGACCAGCGGCAGCAATACATACTTCAGAAAGAGGTGTTTCAATCTGTCTTTCTAGCTCTGCCTTTACTGCATTTACAGTACGTCCAACACGAGCGATATCGTGAATCTGACCATCGAGCATCGCTCTGGTCTCATGCTCTTTTATGTACTGTGCTACTACGGTAAATTTTTCATCTTCTGTACGATATCCTACGGTACCAACTACGTTTCTTGTACCAATATCAAGACCAAATACGTGTTCCATCTGCTTACTCCTTAAAGCGTTTTCTATCTGTCGGAAGGTTTCATCCAAATCGCCATTGTTATCAATGGTAATGGAAGTCGCCGCCCTAAATTCCTTCTCACTCAACTGACTTGCAAAAATATCATCAATTTTCTCATCCGAATAGCCTCTTGATTCCTTAAGACGAGTACGACGATTTTCCTCACTAGTATAAATATACCAAAGTTCATCGCAAATTTCATCATATTTCTCTTCAATCAGTAAAGCTGCCTCTAAAACCAGAAATTCCGTCTGTCCTTTTTGCTTTTCCTCTGCATAGACCTGACCTACATAATCCTTTACCGCTGGATGCACAATGGCATTGAGCATGGCTCTTTTGTCATCATCCGAGAAAATCACCTGTGCAAGTTTCTTCCTGTCAAAAGGAATCCTCTCCAGACTTACCGGAATATCAAAAATATCCTCTCCTGCAAAAGCCTCAACTATTTTGTTATAACAGTCCGTACCCGGTTCCATGAGCTTATGTGCAATCTCATCTGCCAAAAGGACTTTGGTGTTTGGTTTTTGTGCCAGAAAGGAAAGGATAGCTGATTTGCCAGCTCCTACCCCTCCTGTAATTCCTATAAATTTCATACTTTAATGTGCATCGTACCAATTTGCGCCCCACGCTGTTCCTACTTCAAGCGGAACTGACAAGGACGCAACCTGATGCATCTCCTCTTCTAACAATGCAATTACTGCTTCTTTTTCTGCTTCCTGTGTCTCGATGAGAAGTTCATCGTGCACCTGTAAAATAAGTCGTGATTCGTATCCTTCCTTGATGAGTCTGTCATGTACACGAATCATAGCGATTTTTATAATATCTGCAGCCGTTCCCTGAATTGGAGCATTCATAGCCACTCGTTCTCCGAACTGACGCTGCATAAAGTTGCTGGATGAAAGCTCTGGAATCGGACGAATGCGACCATATATGGTAGTGGTCTTGCCGTTTTCCTTTGCATCTGCAACAGTATTATCAATAAATTCTTTAATCTTTGGATAGGTCTCAAAATAGCGGTCAATATATTCTTGTGCTTCCTTACGGCTGATATCCAAATCCTGACTCAGTCCAAAAGCACTGATGCCATATACAATACCGAAGTTTACTGCCTTCGCATTACGGCGAAGTAATGGAGTTACCTCTTCAAATGGTACATGGAATACCTGTGAAGCGGTAGTGCTGTGAATGTCCTGTCCACTATTGTATGCCTCGATCAGTTTTTCATCTCCTGACATATGCGCCAGGATACGAAGCTCAATCTGCGAATAATCTGAGTCTACAAATACATTTCCTGACATTGGATGGAAAACCTTACGAATCAGTCGTCCTAACTCAATTCGAATTGGGATATTCTGCAGGTTTGGCTCTGTACTGCTTAATCTTCCCGTTGCTGTAATGGTCTGGTTGAAGCTGGTATGAATCTTGCCATCTACTCCCACAAAATTCTGTAAACCATCTGCATAGGTAGATTTCAATTTGCTTAAGGTTCTGTATTCTAAAATATCTGAAACGATTGGATATTCACCCGCTAATTTTTCCAGCACATCTGCAGATGTAGAATAACCTGTCTTGGTTTTCTTGCCGTTTGGAAGACCCAGCTTCTCAAAGAGAATTACCCCTAACTGTTTTGGTGAGTTGATGTTAAACGCTTCACCTGCAGCTTCATGAATTCTCTTTTCCAATTCCACAATCGAACCTTCTAACTCTTTGCTGTATTCCTGCAAAGCTGCGGCATCCATACAGATACCTTCTTTTTCCATATCATAAAGGACAAATACAAGTGGCATCTCTATTTCATAAAAAAGCTTGTCCATGCCCTGTTCTTTTAAGTTTGCTGCAAGCACGGGCATCGATTTCCACGCAATATATGCTTTATAGCAAGCCAATTTGCACTCATCGTCTTTTAAATCCTTCTCTGTTGGCACCATAAGTCCCACATAATCCTTTGCGATATCATCATGTGGATACTCTCCCTTTAAAGGATTTAAAAGGTATGCTGCAATCGTTACATCGAAGTAGCGATTTCTGTCTGTAATATAATTCTCCCACTGGTTTGTGTAGTCGAAATCTTCTCCGTACTGGAGTAATGCAAGCTGAGATTTCAAATCCATGGCAATCCATGTCTTTACCTCTGCTACTTTCATCTTTTCAAGCAGGTAACTGCTGCTTACCTCGCGCCCAGTAGAAATATAATAAATATCTTCTTCCCCAAAAGCCAAGACCAAAGCAGAAAAAGTATTGGCTTCCTGTATAGCAAAAAGACTAATCTGTCCATCTGCTTCTATATTTTCTCCATCATTTTCTGATGGCACAATCGTAAATGCTACCTCTTTGCCCTTTAAGCTTGTAAAGATGCGGTCTACTTCCTTTGTATTACGAACCGATGAAAAATGCTCTTCCGCATTATTCTTTGGTGCATCTACTGCAAATCTTCCGAGAAGATTTTTAAATTCCAATTCCTTACAGAGAAGATAAGCTTCTTCCGTATAAAGTGCCTCGATGCTTTCTAAGCGAGCTTTCTCAAAGGTAAAGGAAACTGGCTCCTCAGTCACTGGAGCATTGATGTTGATTGTTGCAAGCGCCTTGCTCATCACAGCCTGCTCCCAGTATTCCACGATATTATTTGCGGCACGAGGTGGTTTCACCTCTGCAGCATGTGCATGCACTTCTTCAATCGATTTGTATTTCTCAATCAGCGCTGACGCTGTCTTTTCTCCAATTCCTGGTACTCCAGGGATATTATCTGAAGTATCGCCCATAAGAGCTTTTACATCAATAAACTCTTTTGGCGAAACTGAATAGCGTTCAACTACATCTTTTGCGTAATAATTCTCAATTTCAGTTCCAGTCTTCTTAGTTTTAGGAATACGAATCTGTACATGATCTGTAGCAAGCTGAAGTAAGTCCCTGTCTCCTGATACGATAGAGACTTCCATTCCCTGTGCCTCACCCATCACAGAAATGGTTCCTAAGAGATCGTCTGCCTCAAATCCAGGTAACTCTACGATTGGCACTCCCATCTTGGTAAGCATATCCTTCATCACTGGAACCTGCTGGCGAAGCTCGTCTGCCATAGGCTTACGAGTCCCCTTATATCCATCAAACATCTCATGACGGAAAGTAGGTGCTTTTACGTCAAAAGCTACCGCCAGATAATTTGGTTTTTCTTCTTCCAAAATTTTAAACAGAATATTTAAGAAACCATATACTGCATTGGTATGCAAGCCCTGTGAATTGGTGAGGTCTGGCAAACCAAAAAAAGCTCGGTTTAAAATACTGTGTCCATCAATGAGGACTAACTTTTCGCTCATAATCTGTTACCTTTCTTAGGAAAATCCCCACACCACTAGATAGCTCTTGTGTACGCCTTAAGCCACTCTGCTTCTTCCGCAGTTAAATGTGGTGCAATCTTTTCAAACACTTCTGCATGATATGCATTCAAATATCGCTTTTCTGTCTCATTCATCTGACTTGCATCTACTGCATCCAAATCAAATGGTACGAAAGTCAAGTTTTCAAAATACATAAACTGACCATATTCATTCTTGTCGCCCTTACGACAAACAAGTTCATTTTCCAGACGAATACCATAAGCACCCTCGATGTAGATACCTGGTTCGTCTGTTGTAATCATGCCTTCTTCCAAAGCTGTGGTATATGCTTTTCTACCCCAGTGGAAACCATTTGGTCCTTCATGTACGTTAAGCACATGACCTACACCATGGCCTGTGCCATGCTTGTAATCAAGTCCCGCTTCCCAAAGCGGCTGTCGAGCCAAGATATCCAAATTCATACCGCTGCATCCGTATAAGAATCTCGCATTTGCAAGATTTAAGTTAGAACGAAGCACACGTGTAAAATCACTCTTCATTGCTTCAGTCACAGGTCCTACCGCAAAGGTTCTGGTAATGTCTGTTGTACCTTCTAAATACTGTCCGCCTGAGTCTACGAGAAGAAGGCCTTCTGGTTTGATTTCTACGTCTGTCTCTGGTGTTGCACCATAGTGGATAATTGCCCCATGCTCCGCATAACCACAGATCGTATTAAAGCTTAAATCAAATGCTCCCTGCTCTTTTCTTAAAGCCTCTAAGTAATCGGAAGCAGAAATCTCTGTCATCGGAATTTTTCCTACGTTCTTCTTAAGCCAGTACATAAATTTGGTTACAGCGACACCATCCTTAATATGTGCAATTCTTGTATTCTTAACTTCCACTTCGTTCTTCTGTGCTTTCATAAGAACAGATGGTTCTTTTTCGTCGATAACCTCTACTCCTTCTGGGATTGTGCTACAGATACGATAGTTTACAGTAGCTTTGTTGATAAGCACTTTGCTGTCTGAGCTGATTTCTTTGACATATTCATAGAAGCTGTCATAAGGTCTAGTACTAATATTATTTGCCTTTAAATAAGCAGATAATTCATCTGTAATTACTTCTTCCTGAACAAACCAGATACACTCATCCTTGGTAAGTGCAAGGTAGGAAAGTACAACTGGTACATAAGCAATATCATTACCACGCACATTTAAAATCCATGCAATATCGTAAAGGGATGTAACAAGATGTACATCTGCACCCTTTTCTTCCATTACTTTACGGATGTCTGCAAGCTTTGTCACGGTACCTTTTCCTGTATATTCGAAATCCAACACGCGAACTGGTTCTGCAGGAAGTGCTGGTCTGTCTGTCCAGATAATATCAACCAAATCCTCTTCTACTGCAAGCTTACCATTTTTCTTAGCAACGATATCTTCTAATTTCTTGCCCCACGCAGAATTTACAACACGACCATCAAAACCGATTATCTCTCCATCTGCCAAAGTGTTTTCGATATATTCGTCAATTGTTGGCACACCTTCTTCGCCCATCTTGTAAAGAGTTACAGTAGAACCTTCGAGCTGGTTCGCTGCCTGGATAAAATATCTGGCATCTGTCCAAAGCCCGGCTTCTGTCAGAGTAATCACAGCTACACCTGCTGAGCCTGTGAAACCTGTCATATATTTTCTTGCAGTAAAATATTCCCCTACATATTCTGATTCATGAAAATCAGCAGTAGGAACTATATAAATAGCGATATTACGCTTTTTCATTTCATTTCTAAGTGCTTGTAATCTTGTTGGAATCATCGTATAACCTCCTTGAATAGAGTTCCTCTTGTGGACCTCTTGCCCGCATTTCATGTTGCACAGCAGCATAAAAATAGCCACTTTTTATTATCTCATAAAAAGTGGCTTTTTTCAATAAATCACACAGGATTTTCTATATTCTTTTTGTAAAATTTATAGCTTATTCTTCCACCTGCTGGTAGCGCTTCCAAATCTTGTCAGCACCACATACATGCTTGGTGCCATCTTCATCAATTACGATGTAATCATTTACGCCGATGAACTCCCTGCCTCGGCGGTTTAAGATAAATGGACATACTACATATCCATCTTCACGATTGATTTTGAGCAAGGAATCTGTCACAATCCATTCTCTGGTAACAATTTCAGAAAAGAGTTCAAAACCATCTTCTAAACCTTTTCCGGTTTCATACTTTTGCACGTCTGCCAACAATTCTACTCGTCTACACTTCATAGTTTCACCCTCCTTAAATACTTTCCCCATAAATACCTAGTGGTTTGAAACCATTATATCACATATTTCAAATTTATTCCACGAATTTAATTTGAACTTCTCCTACACCACATTCAACATGAACTTCTTTTGTAGCACCTTCATTCTTTACATTCTGTTCTGCACCGAGACCTGCATAAGATGTTCCACCTACAACAACATTACCAACTCCACACTCAATATAATAATTATACTCCGTTTGGGCACCTTTCAATTCCACATTTACCTGACCTGCTCCAACTTCCATCTCAAGTTTCTGGGTTATTAGACTAGAAACATTTGCCTGACCAGCTCCGACTTCCAATTCCACACATTCAAACTGCATATCCTTTGGAAGAATAATGGTCAATCTACGTTCTTCGTTGTTTTTCCAGTGGACATTAATGCCTGATTTTTTACCAATTTTTAAGGTACCATTCTTTACCTTCGCTTCCAAATGAGGTATGTTTTTACATTTTATTTGGATCGCTTCCACATCATCATAATAAACCTCTAGCAACCCAGCATCAAAATCAATCTCCATATTTTCACAGGTTTCGTTTATGGTTTGCTCTGTGGTGGTATTTTCACCAATTGAGATTCCCAAATCACTTGCGTCAAAAGAAAATTGTCCATCCTCTACCATATCCCATAAATGCGTGGTGGTAAGTCCCATGGCAAATGCAGCCACCATACAAATTACACCAATTGAGCCCAGCACACCTGCAAGAATCAGCATAACCTTTGTGAATGTTTTCATATCTCATTACCTCCCTCATTACGGCGGATCAAGCCTTTTATCCAACTTGCAATTGCTTTTACTAATTTTGGAAGCCATACGCCCACGCACCAGATACCAAGCAATGCCAGTAAAAGACCAATTGCCGCTAAAACAGCCCCCACTCCAATACTAGCTAACGCTTCTATCGGTGCAAATGCAAAACGAACAACCCCTGCAACGATACACGCGATTCCGCCCGCAATCAAACCAAACGCAGCACCTATCATACCTGCTACAATACCAAATGCCGCTCCTATTAATCCAACTACTGTACCAAACAATCCTGCTACCACACCTATCCAGAGTGGGAATGTAAGTACCAAGAGAATGATAAGTAAAATCTTGTTTGACTTACTCATGCTATGTTTTTCACCCGAGGTATGACTCGCATATGTTTCTTGTTGCTTGTAAGCATCCTCATAAGACTCTGTCTCTGGACTACTATAAGTCTGCCTGGTGTGTTGCCCCTGTTCCCTCTGTATATCTGCCAAGATATTCTCTGCCACAGTTTCTGGGCTCCCCAGCTCCTGTATCACTCTCACTTCATTCTCAGCCCCAGCCTCATCAAAATAATCATTATAATATGCCAAGGCATCTTCTCTTTCACTTGCTGGAATCCCACGCAAGAGATATTCCAATCGCTTCATAAATTCCTGTCGATTCATAACTATTTTCCTCCTTCGAATAATGTATTAATCTTCGAAGCATAATTCTTCCATTCAATTTTGTATAGGCGAAGCTGTGCTTCTCCTTTTTCTGTCAGCTTATAGTACCTGCGATTTCGTCCTGCAAACTCCATGTCATAGACTTCCAAGCATTCATCTTTCTGCAGCCTGCGAAGCACTGGATACAGAGTGGACTCGGACACATCCAATACCTGCCTTACATCCTGGGTAATCTTATATCCATAGGTTCCCTGCTCATCCTTAGAAACTACCGCAAGTACAATCGCATCTAACAATGCTGCACCTGTGTTAAAAACCATGTTATATCCTCCTTAATACTATACGGCATATAATATTATACATATACTATACGTCGTATAATATTATATGTCAATATGCATATATCTTTTTTTGTAAAAAAGAAAAAACTGGTACATCATCTGTACCAGCTTTCTCTATTACTTTTATTTAGGAATTGGAGTTTAACTCATTCTTTACATTCTTTGCAGTCTCAATATCTTTATCTACATTCTCTTCGAACTGTCCCACTCTTTCCATAACACGTTCAGTAATTAATTCGTAGTAAACATCTGCTTTTTCCACTACTCTGTCAATCACTTCAATCACATGTGCTCTCTGATTCTTTAAGTCCACCTTTTCTCCGTTAAGCAGCTTCACGATTTGATTTACTACAGATTCTACTACTACCTCTGACGCTTCAACCGCTGCTTCTACTACTTTTTTGGCGGTGTCTTTATCCTTTTCGTAATTTTCTTCTGCCTGTTTCATGCGATCCACTGTTCGCTCTACTGCTGCATCATATACTTTATCCGCTTTTTCTACTGCTACATCTACTTTGTTTCTAATTTCATTGCTCATATTTACTTCTCCATTCTTATACTTTTTTGATTCATTGTTTGATTTTCCTAACAAAACCAAGTATACTGAAATCATCAAATAAAGAAAATGGTCACGATTTTACATCTGTGCATTATATACACAAAATTGGAAATCTGTGGTAGAGCCAGCCTAATTATTAGGAGAAACTATAATGAAACATGAATTTAACTCTCAGACTACAAAACAAATGTTAGCTGATGCGCTTATCGATTTATCTTCCAAGAAACCTTTTTCCAAAATTACGGTTTCCGAACTTGTTGCACTTTGCGATATCAATCGCAAAACATTTTACTATCATTTTACCGATGTATATGATTTACTGGAATGGTATCTAACTGGTGAAATAAACCAAGCAATCAATTCCTTTCATTCGATTTATGACCTAGATTCTACCATTAGCTATGCTACAGAATATATGCAAAAACACCCTTATCTTATTCGCTTCATCGAAGACCCGTTGGGTCGTGAAAAAGTCACACAAACATTGAGTCGCGTAATCGCTCCTTTGTGTACTGATATTATCCAAAGAATAGAAACCTCAAACGCTAAAAACTTTGACACGGATTTTATTGATTTTCTTACCAAAGCTTTTACACGCATCATCGTACTTTCTATTCTAGATTGCATCGAAAATCCCAATATTTACGATATCAAAAAAATCAAACAATATATTTCTACTATTTTTGAAATATCTATGCACGGGCTACTTCAGGATAACTAATCAAGAAAAACTGTGTTTTGTCACATAAATAAGTAACAAAACACAGTTTCTTTATTTTTTCCTGCTATCAAAATAAACAAATTTATCAATACTATCTAGAATATCCTTAAAATCCTCTTTTGGAGCCACCTCCAAATACTTCATTAAAACCTCCGTCTCCTGTTCCTTGTAACGACCATAGAAAATATCATACAAGTTATGTCCTCTCATATGTATCTTAAAGTCTTCAAAATGATTCTTTAAGTCTTCCACCGTTTTAATTTTCTTACCAATTGCCTCCACAAAACGTCTACCACTTTTAATACGATGCAGGTACTGTTTCCATTTATCCCAAAGAATGCTCCAGAAAGCCTCTTCACTCTTCACTACGCCGATTTCTGCCATAACTCTTGGGTTTAGGAAGTAATTTTCAAAAGAATAATACTTAAGAATCAATACATTCTCACGCTTTACGCGTGGTAGTTTATCGATATCCTGCTTGTTGCGCTCACTATAATATCTACAGAGCTGTCCCGCCAATTCCTCTGGATCTTTGCCATCACCATCTCGAATCATTAGGAATTGATCTCGCAGATAGACCTGATTCATATATTTGAGATTTGCATAAGTCTTGATGTTCGTACAGCTATTGGTTGTAATAATAGAAATGCGAGACAGCTTGCCGTCTTCTCCTTCCAGCTCCGAATAGTACTTATTCAAAAGCAATGGTAATCTCGACTTATCCTGTTTGCCTTCCACGATAAATACAAAATCAACATTTAAAAAGTCATTTGCACTGTAACCTAAATCATTTAATATGTCATCAATATCCGCATTCTGTCTCGCCACGGAGTAGCCCTCTCTATCCAGTACCATCTGACAAATCTGTCCTCGCGTAAAGTTAGCAACCATATTTGGCGAGTGAGTAGTGAAAACCACCTGATTCTTCTTAGATAATTTGTACAGTATCTCTGCCGCTGTTTTCTGCAAAGAAGGATGTAAAAACAGTTCTGGATATTCAACAACTATAATACTTGGCATGCAGGTCTGGTCTTCTATGTAGGTCTCCAACAAAGACAGCATATAGATACTCTTCATACCGTTTCCAAGCTGTTCCACCGAACTTAAATGCTTGGAGCGTTCATGCCACGCATCCACATTTACATGGAACATCTCATCCACATCACAGGACAAATGATACGAAATCTCCTCTACTCCACCATTCTTGTGATAATTGTCATTCACCTTCTGGGAGAAATCACTCATATTGATTTGATACATCTTGTATTCCAGCAGACGCGCCGTCTCATGTAGAGCTAGTTTCTCTGGTGACTTCTTGTTAATTAGTCCAATACAATTAAAGCAATGATTACATACCTTCGCTCCATCAAACATGCAGCTATTATTCTTCATCTGTACCAAATCATCGGATTTCTGAAACAGAAGCAAATCCTCCTGAAAAGAACTCAAATTGCGTGTTGTATCGATAAAATGTATCTTTGGAAGCACTTCCTTGATATAGCGATTATTCTTATGTGTGCCGTCCTCATAGCAGACTTTACCATTATGGTTAAAGGTACATATAAAATTCAACTCTCCATCTACAAAAGAAGGCAGCTTCTCAGCAAACTCCTTCTCCCACAATTCATACCGTTTATACTGGCTCACAATTCCCTGCGCATGAAAAGCTCTTAAATCATCTTCAGAAAGTTCTAATGTCATCGCAATCTCTATGTTCTGCTTTCTCTCGTTAAAGTGTCTTTCTGCGACCTGAAAATCCCCTGTTACCGCACGAATTGCATCCAAGACTACTGTTTTACCAGTATTATTCTTTCCAACCAGAATCAGTGCATTTTCTATATCGCAAACTTCCAATTCTCGTATTGATTTAAAATTTTTGATTCCCAAATATTTTATCTGCATATTGGCACCTCACCACGCATATTTCCTCTCTTCCTATTGTACTCCTATTTATGAGAAAAATAAATAAGAGAGATTGTATTTACAACCTCTCTTATTTCTAAAGATATATATTTCCATTCTCGTCTGCCTGCATTGGAATAACCTGTAATACATCAATTATCGTATTGTATAAACCTAATCCCATCCAGAAAAAAGCAAGATACAAAAGACCTACTTTATAATGTTTTGAATAGAAACGGTGTCCGCCAAACCAGCCTGTTAATCCTGCCAGCCAGAGATATTTCTTTTTACTCACCGCTACCTTTGGACGATCTGCCTGACGCTCAAAAAAAGTAGCTACAGCATGTATAAACCCCTTTTTTTCCTCTTCGTCTTCTATTCCATGTTCTTTCTTTAATTGTCGCAGTTCTTCTTCCGCAGCAATAAGCTCTGTCAAAGATGCCTGCATCTCTTCCTTTGTAGGCTGTTCTTTTTTCTTCTTATCTTTATTAAACATATGTAAATAACTCCTTACCATATTACTTAAAATTACGATGCCTCATTATTTTAACACAAATCTCCTTTATGTGCAAATAATGAGGCACCGGAACTCCGGTGCCCCAAATTTATATTGTTATGTAATTTCCAATATAATTAGTTGTTAGCTGCTGCTTTGATTTCAGCAATCTTTTCCTGAATTTCTGCCATCTTTTCTTTTGTAAGTGGATAGAATTTAAGAGCGATTACGTTACATAAGTTACCAATAACAACTGATCCATATAAAAGCATTAATGTTACCCAGAACATTTCTGTTGAAGGCTGAGCATCTACGTCTGGTAATGCTTCTGTAAATCCGATTGCTGCGAAGCAAACAGATACAAGCATTGGAGCAAATGAAGAGATTAACTTATCAACTGCTGAGAATAATGTACCCATAAGACCTGGTACGTATTTACCTGTACGGTATACTTCGTAGTCTGCACAGTCAGCAGTCATAGGAATTACGATGTTACCAGAGATACCTGTAAATCCACCAAGTAAGATGTTAAGTACTACATAAGCGATTGCGAAGAATCCCCAGTTAATTACACCATCACCAGCTGATAATGATTTGTAATCACCAAATGCCCAAAGAGCGATTAATAATACGTTTGTGATGATACCACCCCAAGAACCGATAAGCATAGCTTTTCTCTGTCCAAGTTTTGTAGCGATTCCACCTACACCAAGCATCATAAGTAACATTGTAGGAATTGAAATAAGACCTGTTAATGTACCAGATACTTTGAAGTCACCTACGAATACACCACAAAGAACGATCATCATAACTGCGTTACCCTTCATAGACATAGCTAATTTGTCTGTAGAAGCAGATACGATAAGCATCTGGATAGCTCTGTTGTGTGTTAATGTGTCGATGTAATCTTTAATACCAATCTTAACAGTCTGACCTGTACCGAAGAATTCGCTTCTATCTTTTGGTGCAATTGCAATAACAGCAAGAGTTGTAAAGATAGCTGAGCAAATAGCTGCGATCATCCAAAGGTCTGTATATAACTTAGGATCTTTTAAGAATCCGCCGTATTTATCTGCCATGTTAGTAGCAACTACTGCAAGACCTGCGAAAAGTACAGTATTGTAAATACCATCGAAAATAGCGAATAATGGACGCTGTTTTGGATCGTTTGTCAAACAAGACTGAGCTGATTTTGTAACTACACACTGAGCTGTATATCCCAAGTAGTAAACCGCTGAAACAACGATGAAGAATGGGAATCTAACAGCTTCTGGTAAATGATGTGTCACATTGAATAATACAAATGAAGTTACAAGTAAGATTACATTACCGATAACCATGAATGGACGGTTCTTACCGAACTTACCATTTGTCTTATCTACTAATAATCCTACGAATGGGTCTGTAACACCGTCCCAAATTCTCATGATCATTGAGAATGAACCAGCTAATACAGTACCAACACCTACCCAACCTGCGAGGTAGTAAGCTACATATTGCATTAAGAACATGTAGATGTTTGTTGCGGTGTTATTCAACGCGAAGCATCCGATACGCCATAATGGAACGCGATGAATACCATTTTCACCGTAAAACTTTGAAGATGAATTTGCCATAAATCTTTCTCCTTTTCCTTTTTAAATTTTATAAAATGTTTACACATTTTTCATAGTAACTTTATTATACTCCTCTATGTATACAAGTGTAAAGTGCTTTTTGTCACTTTGATAATATTGGACAATAACAGCCATTTGCTTTTGTATTGTTTGCACAAAAACTACGCATTATTTCATGTTCCTCAAGTCTTATCACTTGTATACAAGCGGCGGTATTCACTCATCTTACATATTTGAGAGCCAAAACAATATATTTAATGCATATCCTACCAATCCAACCAAAAGTTGTTTTCTATATGAAATTCCATATATTGCAAAAAGTGTTGTAATTCCAAATGGCAATGCAACTGCAACAAACTTTGGAACAGAAGGCGCACCTGTATCCAAACCACTAAACTGTGTCGCTACCTCCGCAGGTAAAATATTCCAACTAACCACTGCCATAATAACTGCACCTACAATCATGCACGCAGCTAACATAATATTCACTCGTTTCTCTTTGTTCATCACTTTTTCCTACCTTTTCTATATTATTATAAGCTTATACTGAGTATACAACCTATATCCCTATTTCGCAAGCAAAACCAACCTCTTTGCTTTATGATTGACAAAAGGGAAAAATAGGAAGAAAATATACTCATTGAAGAAACAATTCGCATGAGTAAGGAAGTGTAACATCTATGTATTTACCCAAGAAAGAACATTTCAAAACCTGTTTTAACATGGCCTGGCCATCTATTCTAGAATCCTTTTTCATGGCATTTGCAGGCTTACTCGACTCATTGATGGTAAGCTCACTTGGTCCATCGGCAGTAGCTGCCGTAGGACTTACTGCTCAGCCTAAGTTTATTGCTCTTGCCATGTTCATAGCCATCAACGTCTCTATCTCCGCTCTCGTAGCCCGCAGACGTGGCGAAGGACGACGCGAAGATGCCAATCAAATTGTAATGACTGCACTTGTCTTTGTTTTACTTGCAGTCACAGTCATTAGTAGCATCTTCCTACTAAATATAGATGCTATTTTGAAATTCTGTGGAACCAACGCAGATACACATGCAGATGCGGTAACATACCTTTCTATTATTATGAGCGGAATAATTTTTAACGTAATTCAGATGTCCATCAACTCTGCACAGCGCGGTTCCGGCAATACCAAAATCACCATGCGCACCAATCTTGTCTCCAATACATTAAATGTATTTGGCAACTGGGTGCTGATTGGAGGCCATCTAGGCTTCCCTGCACTGGGGGTAAGAGGTGCAGCACTAGCCACCGTATTTGGTTCTCTCGTTGCCAGCGTAATGAGCATTTTATCCATTATGGGTAAAGATACTTTTATCAGCATTCCCTATATGGTTAAAAAAAGAATCCGACCAGCATTGGATGCATTTAGACATATTATCAAAATTGGATACAGTATTTTCTTTGAGCAAATTTTAATGCGTATCGGTTTTATGGCAACCGCTCTTATGGCAGCAGCCCAAGGAACCGAAGCAATGGCAGCACACCAGGTCTCCATGAACCTAATGTCTCTCGCCTTCTCCTTTGGGGATGGATTGCAGGCAGCTGCAGTTGCACTCATCGGTCATAGCCTTGGAGCAAAGCTTCCTGAACAGGCTAAAGCATATGGCTCTACATGTCGATTTATGGGACTTACCATTTCTATTATATTAGGTTTTGTATACCTGATATTTGGAAAGGCTCTATTTGGTCTCTTCTTCCCAAAAGAGCCACACATTGTTCAAATTTGTATCCATATCTCCTATGTAATTATTGTTACTATCCTCTTCCAGATATCCCAGGTTATCTATATGGGATGCCTGCGAGGCGCCGGTGATACCAAATACACGGCCAAATGCTCCATGCTTAGTGTTACCATTATCCGTACTGTATTCTCCTATGTAGGCTGCTATATCCTTCATTGGGGCATTATCGGAATCTGGATGGGAATACTTGCCGACCAGGTATCGAGATACTTGTTTGCCAGTGTGCGATTTAAACAAGGAAAGTGGGTAAATATAAAGATCTAAATAACGATTTAGATGAGATAAAGAGAAAAGCTAGCTCGTGTCGATTGCTTCGCAATCATGCACCTCGTTCCGATGTGCCGACACTCGCTATTTGTCTTATCGCCAAATACAGAAAATAAAAAAGACACAGAAATTCAAGCAAGCTTGATTCTGTGTCTTCTTTATTTTCCTACTTTTCTCTTTATCTCATTTAGATCATTACCGCATAAATCGCAGCAACAGACACGATAATCTGAATAATTGCAAAGCGGAATACAACCTGTGCATTTGACCAGTCTTTATTCTTTCTAACATGATCGTGTAATGGCGTTCTCGTATTCTTTAAGATATGTATCTTAAGGAAACGAAGTAATGCAACTTTGATAAGTCCCAGACCGCCATCAATGATGAATACAATTGCAAATAACAAATACATGAGTGGCGAACCAGACTTAAGTGCAACAATTGCAAGGAAAATGCCCATTGCACGTGATCCTGCATCACCCATTAAAAGTTTACTTGGTGTTGCGTTGTACCACAGATATCCAAGTAATGATACTGCAAATAATAAAATAAGGAAGTTGAAATCGTCCTCTACTCCTAAAATATTATTAAGTACAAAGAAGGATACCATGCTAATAATTGCAAGTGTTCCCGATAAACCATCCACACCATCTGTACAGTTCGTTACATTGATTGCAGCCCATACCAAAATAACTGTAAGGATTGCAAAAATAACTGGTGGAATCTCGATTACCACACCGAGCAATGCGATTACAATTGTGCTGGTATTATAATGAAGATATACCAAAGCAACTACAACTGCTACTGCTAAATCAAGGAATCCTTTTAAATATTCTCCCCATGGTGTTTCTGCTGCATCATCAAAATATCCTGTCAACATTTCTACAATAATAAGCACCAGATATATCGCGATTTCTACATTCATCTGTGCAAACAACACTGCTGCAATTGCAAATGTAAATACAAAGATAATTCCTGCACCTCTTGGCTTACCTGCAGACAATTTACCATCATGTGCAAATGCGCGTCCCATATCTCTTGGTAAATACTTTTCTAACTTTGCAATCGCTACACAAGTCAGCGCAAATGCAAATAATACACCGAAAAATGCTACAATTGAAAAATCCAGTCCATTAATCAAATTAATCATAGCTCGTTCTCCTTTATGTAAGATATCTTTATTATAGGTTTCATTGAAAAAAAAGTAAAGTTATACTTGCTTTTTTCCGTTTTTGTGGTATCATCATATTAACACTTTAAAGCACGAAAGTGAGGAATGATTGAAACATGGCGCAAAGAGGTAATTTAATGACCGCCCGTCCAGACATTCGTGTACTGGATGCAACACTCCGCGACGGAGGTTTAGTAAACAATTTTAATTTTTCAGATGAATTCGTGAGTGCCCTTTACCGTACTAACGTGAAAGCAGGCGTTGATTATATGGAATTTGGTTATAAAGCTGCTAAGGAGCTTTTTGATGTAAACAAGTTTGGCAAATGGAAATTTTGTGACGAAGCAGATATCCGTGCCATCGTGGGCGATAACAAATCAGATATGAAAATCGCAGTTATGGCTGACGTAGGTCGTTGTGATTATAAAAATGACATCTTACCAAAGTCTGAAAGTGTCATCGATATGATTCGAGTGGCAACTTATGTACACCAGATGCCAGCAGCAATTGATATGATTGAAGACTGCAAAGCCAAAGGCTATGAAGTTGTATGTAATATCATGGCAATTTCCAACGCCAAGGAATCAGACTTAGAACAGGCTCTTGAAATGGTCGCAAGTAGCAGTGCCGATGGCATCTATATCGTAGACAGCTACGGCTCTCTCTACCCAGAGCAGATTCGTGATATTGCAGACAAATACACTGAGATTGCAGAAAAACATGGAAAATATGTCGGAATGCATGCACACAACAACCAGCAGCTCGCTTTTGCAAATACAATCGAGGCAACTGCTCGTGGCGTAAGCTACTTGGATGCTACCATGATGTCTATCGGAC
Source organism: Agathobacter sp. (assembly GCA_045530745.1). GTDB lineage: Bacteria > Bacillota > Clostridia > Lachnospirales > Lachnospiraceae > Roseburia. The sequence continues at coordinate 535 of JAZSCQ010000041.1, read as the reverse complement.
GCGGTGCAGGCAATTGTGCTATGGAGCTTCTTATCAGCTTCCTGAAGAATCCTAAGTACAATATTTTCCCAGTTATGAAATTTATTGAAGAATACATGATTCCTTTAAAGGAATCTGGTCTTGTATGGGGCTATGATATCCCATACCTTTTAACCGGAAGATTGAATCAACACCCTTCTTCTGCCATTGATTATATGAAAGAAGAACGTACTGATTACACCAACTTCTACACGGATTTATTAGACAAATAACTTTTCATTTATATGTACTCCTTTATAAGAAAAGCTGGTGGGCTTCGTCCCACCAGCTTTTCTTCTTCCATATACACATGAGGGTTGTCACAAATATAAATTTGTGGCAGCCTTTCTTAATATTTCCAAAAGAAATATGCCCTTATGTATTTCTGCAAATTTCTCTCGTTAAGAAAAACGCTTAATTTCTAAGAATCACGCTTTCTACTCTTATGATTATTTATGTCTTTCAAAACATTTTACAATCTGCGAAAGTATATCCGTGTGATGAAAGACATTTTTTC
>JAZSCQ010000061.1:0-105255 GCA_045530745.1 Agathobacter sp. | reverse complement strand
TCTGGAAGCTCGTCGGGCTCATAACCCGAAGGTCATAGGTTCAAATCCTATTCCCGCAACTCAATGCCCAGATAGCTCAGTTGGTAGAGCAAAGGACTGAAAATCCTTGTGTCGCTGGTTCGATTCCGGCTCTGGGCATTTTAAAAAATAATATGGAGCATTAGCTCAGTCGGTAGAGCACTTGACTTTTAATCAAGTTGTCCGGGGTTCGAATCCCCGATGCTTCACTGAAAAGATAGGCATCATGCATAGCATGGTGCTTTTTTCTATGGTATAATATGTCCATTGGTGAAGGGATTCTGGAGATAGAGGTGGAGAAAATGTATAAGCATGTATTATTTGATTTAGATGGAACATTAACAAATCCTGAGATTGGGATTACAAGTAGCGTCATGTATGCGTTGGAGAAATTTAATATTAAGGTAGAGGATAGAAAGGAATTACATCCATTTATTGGGCCGCCACTTAGTTATTCTTTCCAGACGTATTATGGTTTGTCAGAAGAGGAAAGCGAGCAGGCGATTAAGTATTATCGCGAGCGTTTTTCGGTAAAAGGACTGTATGAAAATGAAGTATATCCTGGCGTGGAAAATCTCCTACAACAGCTAAAGGAAAGTGGAAAAACACTTATTATTGCAACCTCAAAACCAGAAGAGTTTACATTGAAGATACTCGAGCATTTTGATTTGCTAAAATATTTTGATTATGTAGCTGGTGCGACCATGGACGGCAGTCGTGGGGAGAAAGCGGATGTTATACATTATGCAATTGAAATAAGTGGAATAGAGAACATGTCAGAAGCAATTATGATTGGCGATAGAAAATACGACATTCTTGGCGCCAAAGAGAATGGTCTGGATTCTATAGGTGTGTTGTTTGGTTTTGGTGACAGGGAAGAGTTGACAGAAGCTGGAGCAGACTATATTGTAGAGAATATGGAAGATATCGCAAGGGTATTGCTTTCATAAAATGAGAATTTTTTAGAATAATGAATTTGTGAGCGATTAAAGTTATAAGAGATGAGGAGATAGAGAATGAAGGTTTTATTATTAAACGGAAGTCCAAATGTGAATGGAAATACAGCACGTGCATTGGAAGAAATGAGAATGATTTTTGCAGAAGAAAATATTGAGACAGAAGTGATTCAGATTGGTAGTAAGGAAATCCGTGGATGCTGTGCATGTCAGTCTTGTTACAAGACAAAGCAGTGTGTATTTGATGATATCGTAAATGAAGCGGCAAAGAAATTTGAAGAGTGTGATGGTATGGTAGTAGGAAGTCCTGTATATTATGCTTCGGCGAATGGAACACTTACTGCGTTCTTAGACAGATTATTCTATAGTACCAGATTTGACAAACGTATGAAGGTAGGCGCTAGTATTGCAGTTGCAAGACGTGGTGGATGTTCTGCTACATTTGATCAGCTCAATAAGTATTTTACTATTAGTGGTATGCCACTTGCTTCTAGTCAGTACTGGAATAGTGTGCATGGAGCAAAACCGGGACAGGTAGAAGAAGATTTAGAAGGTATGCAGACCATGCGTACCCTTGCACATAATATGAGTTTTCTTATGAAGAGCATTGAGCTTGGAAAAGAAAAGTTCGGTTTACCTGAACGAGAAAAGGGACAGTATACGAATTTTATTCGATAAAGAAAAGCATTAAAACAGAATAGGATAAATTGTGAAGGGGCATCACATCATGGACGTTTGAGTCTGTGTTGCGAAAGCCCCTTTAGTTATAGAAGGTTTAGCCCTTTATGTGGGATGTTAATTCAGATTCTGTAATAGAAGGCAAGTTGCCTAGGTTGTTTTTTTCTGTGCCATCTGGTAAGGATTTTAAATACTCAGAGTCTTTTCGATGGGCAACGCCGACGCCTTTGATATCACCGGATTTAGCCATAGAGACACCCTCTTCTTTGGATACGGTACTGCCATCGGAAAGCTGGTAGCCAGAAATTTTCCCGCTGGATTTTACAAGTCCTACGATTTCCTTGGCATCGGATTTGGGATTAGGAACTTCGTCTAAGGCTGCGTAAGGTAATTCGGAGCGCATTTCATTTTTCTTATTATCCATAATTTTCTCCATTTCAAATTTTTATATAGTATTTGAATAAAAGTTTTTTTTATGCAGAAGCATATACTAGTAGAAAAACATATTGAGGTACGATGAAAAATAATATCTTAATTGGATTGCTGACTTTTATCTGGCTAGTACTTATGTTGGATATTATCTGGCGTGGGACAAATGGAAAATGGATGATTGAGGATACAGAAAAGATAGCAAAGCTTGAGGTTGCACGGTATACAGATCAGATTATGGTGGTCGCGGTATTTGATGAGATTGCGAAGCTGTGCTTGTATGAGAGAGAATCCAATGGTGCAGGGACAAAGACGAACCTGTCTAAGTACAGGGATGAAAGGGTAGAACGTGAGAATACAAGCTGGCAGCTTATCCTTGAGACAGAGGCTATTATTGGAAAAAATGGATTAGGTAAAACAAAAGAAGGGGATGGAAAAACGCCTGTAGGAGTTTTTCTTTTTGAGAAGGCGTTTGGTATTCTAGAAAGTCCTGGGACAAATATGCAGTACACGCAGGTGAATGAAAATCATTATTGGGTTGATGATAGCAGCTCAAACTATTATAATCAATTTGTATCAACAGAGGTGGTTGCAAAGGACTGGACTTCAGCAGAGCATATTGTAGAATTTGGAGAAAGCTACCATTATGTGTTGGCAACGAGCTATAATATAGAGCGAATTCCAGGTAAGGGTTCTGCGGTGTTCTTGCATTGCACGTCAAAGGATATGAGGGGTACAGCAGGGTGTATCGCAATACCAGAAAAATATATGAGAGAGATTATGAAACGTGTGAAGTCTCATTGTGTGTTGATAATCGATAAGCAGGATAAAATTCTGTCATACTGATGTATTATACAATTTGAAAGAAGGCTTTCGATTGAGTAGGAATTCGGTTTTCATAGGGAATAAAGGATATAGGAGTAAGATATGAGAAACATAGCAGAATGGGTTTATATTGCAGAAGGGGCAAAAATTATTGGTGATGTGCAAATCGGAGAAGATAGTAGTGTATGGTATAATGCGGTAATTCGTGGAGATTCTAATTCAATTGTGATTGGAGAGAATACCAACGTGCAGGATAATGCGGTGCTTCATACGAGTCATAGCCATGCACTGACAATTGGAGATAATGTCACCATTGGACACGGCGCAATTGTGCATGGCTGTACTGTGGGCAACAATGTGTTAATTGGTATGGGAGCGATTATTTTGGATGGAGCGGTTATCGAGGATAACTGTATTATTGGTGCGGGAGCTCTTGTGACACAGAATAAGGTGATTCTAGCGGACTCACTTGCATTGGGCAATCCAGCGAGGGTAGTGAGAGAACTAAAGGAAGAAGAGAAGACATCTATTATGAGAAATGCAGATGAATATTCTGAAGAAGCACGCAAATATTTACAAGGGGAGCTTGGCTAGTGAGTTTTCGTGAAAGTGTATTTAAGGAAAAACTTGAAAATAAAAGGAAAAAGAATATAATTAGGAAAGAGTAAGCGGGATGAAAATCCCGCTTAAATTATGTTTAATAAAAAGTAATCAAAAATGAAATACAGATGATAAGGAAAATAAAGAAATGAAAGAAAAAATTTTCGCGTTTGTAAAGAAAGAAGTTGTACTAGTTGTTGCAACAGTTTTAGCAATTGTCTCAGCTTTTGTGGTACCTCCATCTTTGGGGTATATGAAATATATTGATTGGCATGTGCTTGAGCTTTTGCTTTGTCTTATGGCTGTTATGGCCGGCTTACAAAAATGTGGATTATTTGACTGGTTAGGAGAGGCTTTGCTAAAGAAAACCACAAAGGTATGGCAGCTTAGTCTAGTACTTGTAATGCTCTGCTTTTTCTTAAGCATGGTGATTACGAATGATGTGGCACTGATTACCTTTGTGCCATTTGCGATTGTTGCCTTGGAGAAATCGGGACAGGAGAGACTGCTTATTCCAGTTGTTGTACTTCAGACGGTTGCGGCAAACCTAGGCAGCATGCTGACTCCAATTGGGAATCCACAAAATTTGTACTTGTATAATATTTCACAAATGTCGCTGGGGGATTTCCTTTTATGCATGTTGCCAAACACAACATTATCGTTTGGGCTTATACTAGCTGGTTTGTTTTTTATTAAAGGAAAGCAGGAAGAGGTGAAGCAGGCACAAGAAGAATCGACAGTTGTCGATGTAAAACAGACTACTGTTTATCTGATTTTGTTTATGCTTTCTCTTTTGGTTGTTGCAAAAATGATTGCTGTCGAAATCGTTTTGGGAATTGTGTTGATTGTTGTCTTTTGTATGGATAAGTCTGTGCTTAAAAAAGTCGATTATTGTCTTCTTTTGACGTTTATTAGCTTCTTTATATTTACAGGAAATTTGGGAAATATTCCAGTGATTCGTGATACACTTCAGGAGCTGGTAAATGGAAGAGAATTGCTGATTGGTGTGCTGGCAAGCCAAGCGATTAGTAATGTGCCTGCAGCACTCCTGTTATCAGGATTTACATCTGATTACAAAGCACTTCTTGCAGGAGTAAATGTGGGAGGCCTAGGTACACTGATTGCTTCTATGGCAAGCTTGATTTCGTACAAAATTTTAGCGAATAAGTACAATGACAAAAAAGGAAAATATTTTCAGTGGTTTACCATTGTAAATGTGCTTTTCCTTGTGATTTTAGTCGTGTTCAATATCTTCTAAAAGTGTTGACAAAGATGTCCTATTTTCCTTTGCCGGCTGAAAATATATAATGGTGAAGTCATTATAAGGTTTCAAGGTGGTGGCGTTATGAAAAAGGAATATTATGATGCACAGATTCGATATATCAATGAGATAAGGAGTATCCGACATGATATGCAGGCGCATTTCATTGTGTTGCAGTATTACTTAGAGTCGGAGAATTATGAAAAAGCAAAGGCGTACCTAGGTGAAATGAAAATGCACCAGCCGGCGCGGCAAATTGTTTTTAAGGATACGGGAAATGATTTGGTAAATGCGATTGTTAGTGATACACTAGGAAGAAGTCAAGAGCATATTATTTTTGAGTCGGATGGGCTGCTTCCAATGGATTTTATCATGACGGAATATGATATTTGTACCCTGTTTTCTAACCTGTTTTCAAATGCAAGGGAGGCTTGTGAGAAATTAAAAATACATGAGCCACGTATTCGTATGCAGACGATGGAGACGAATGGGGAATGCCGGATTGTATTACAAAATCCCGTGGAGTGGAAGGTGGAAACGGATGCATCCGGATTGGTAAGCTCTAAGCAGGACAAGGATGCACATGGATATGGCACGAAGAATATTATAAAAGCAGTAAAGCAATATGGTGGGAAAATTGATTATCTAATTACGGACAACAGTTTTCGAGTGGAGATTACTTTACCAAATAAGAAATAAAACTTGTAAAGGTCTATGGCTAATACCATAGACTTTTTTGTTTGGTTTGGGTATAATAAGGATAATCAAACTGGGGAGGGTTTTACTATGGAATTACTGACAAAAGCAAGTTTTAATGGCGAGGTTTCAGAGAGAGAAAAACGAAATCTTGAAGTGGCATATAGAGCAGCATGTGAAAGTATGGTTCTTTTGAAGAATGAGAATGTACTTCCACTGAAAACAAAAAAGGTAGCCTTATATGGCCCTGGAGTAACCAGAACCATCAAAGGAGGTACTGGATCAGGGGAAGTAAATGAACGCCATAGCGTTACGATTTTGGAAGGTATGGAAAATCGTGGATTTGAGGTTAGCTCAAAGCAGTGGCTTGCGGATTATGAAGATGCGTATGAGGTTGGCGAAATTGCGCATAAGAAAGCACAGAGAGATATTATCAAGTTGATAAAATCCAAATCCTTCATGGAAATGATGCTCAAAGGATACACTCCACCAGCAGGTAGAGCAATTACGGAGAAGGATATTACGGATAGTGATACAGATACCGCAATCTATGTACTTAGCCGTCAGGCAGGTGAAGGTGGAGACCGTAAAGCAGAGAAGGGTGATTTGTTTATTACAGATGAAGAAAGAACAGCAATTGAAACCTGTGTAAAGAATTATAAAAATTTTGTACTGGTTATCAATAGCGGATGTTCTCTTGATATGTCGTTTGTAGATGAGATTCCTGGAATTGGAGCAATTTTATTTATCTGTCAGTTGGGAACAGAAGGTGGAAATGCGTTTGCGGATGTTGTTTCTGGTAAGGCAACACCATCAGGTAAGCTTGCCGATACATGGGCGAAACAATATGCAGATATTCCATTCCATGATGAGTATAGTTATTTAAATGGCAATGTAGAAGAGGAGTATTACAAGGAAGGCATTTATGTAGGATATCGTTACTTTGATACCTTTGGCGTGGAGCCATGCTATCCATTTGGATATGGGCTCAGCTACACAGATTTCTCAATTTATGGAGCAGGTATTCGTGTAGAAGGTACTAAGGTTCATTTGGATGCTACGGTTACAAATGTAGGTTCAGAATATAGTGGTAAGGAGGTTGCGCAGGTTTATGTCAGTGCGCCAGCTGGAAAATTAGATAAAGAATATCAAAGTTTAGCTGCTTTTGCAAAGACGAAAGTATTAGCTCCAGCAGAAAGTGAGACACTTGCGCTTACCTTTGATATGGCAGAGATTGCAAGTTATGATGAAGCTTGTGCAAGCTACGTATTAGATGCAGGTGAATATATTGTTCGTCTTGGTAATTCATCGAAGAATACAGTTCCAGTTGCAGTGCTTATTTTGGATCGAGAAGTAGTTGTTTCAAAGCACTGTAATATTTGTCCAGTTGTAGAACGATTTGAGGAATTAAAATCAGAAACGAGAGAGACAGAAGAAGTAAATGCTGGGGTACCTCGTGTAGCGGTGAAAGCAGAGGACTTTGAGACGGTAGTATACACATACGAAACACCAGCTGTTTATAGTGATGAAAAAGTAGATAAATTTATGAAGACCCTGACTCTTCCAGAAATGGTAGAAATCGTGGTTGGCATCGGTATGTTTGGTGGAGAAACCAGATTTAATATGCCGGGTTCTGTAGGCAATACAACTTCTAAATTCTGGGACAGAGGACTTGCGAATGTAACACTTTGTGATGGCCCAGCGGGACTACGTATTACAAAACGTTCTGTTGTGATGAAGGATGGATCTGTAAAACCTGTAGAACTTCCAATTTCGGTATTTGAAATGTTTCCAGATTTTATTCAGAGATTATTAAAAGCGGATCCAGAAAAGGGGACTGTAATTTATCAGTATACAACAGCTTTTCCGGTTACTGCGGCTTTAGCGCAATCTTGGAATGTAGAACTTTTAGAAGAGGTTGGAAAAGCAATCTTCGTGGAAATGAAGGAGTACGGATGTACCTTCTGGCTTGCCCCAGCTGTAAATATTCATAGAAATCCACTTTGCGGACGTAACTTTGAATATGTATCTGAAGATCCATTCTTAACAGGTGAAGTGGCAGCAGCTCTTACTAAGGGCATTCAGCAGGAGGAAGGCTACTACGTAACCGTGAAGCATTTTGCTTGTAACAACATGGAAGATAATCGTAACAAGGTATCAAGTAATTTAAGCGAGCGTACCCTCCGTGAGATTTATCTTCGCGGTTTTGAACGTGCAGTTCGTAAGGGTAATGCAAAGGGTATTATGACTTCTTACAACCGTATCAACAGTGTATATGCACCAAACAGTCACGATTTATGTACTAAGGTGCTTCGTAATGAATGGGGATTTGATGGTGTAGTAATGACAGATTGGTTCTCAACCAATAAGGGTCTTGGTCACAATGCACTTGCGATGCGAGCTGGTAATGATTTAATTATGCCGGGTGGCGGCGCTTATAAGAAAGAGATTCTGGCTGGTGTGAAATCAGGTATGATTAAGGAAGAGGATGTAAGACGCTGTTGCGCAAATGTGGTTCGTGCAATTATGAATAGCGCGATTCAGAAAGAATATATTGATAAGTAGGAGGGGAATATGGTAGAGAACGATATCAGATATCTAAAATGCTTAGCAAAGCAATATCCAACAATTGCAGAGACTGCGACGGAAATTATCAACCTGCAGTCGATTCTTAGCCTGCCTAAGGGAACAGAGCATTTTATTACAGATATCCATGGAGAGTATGAGCAGTTCCAGCATATTACCAAAAATGCATCGGGCGCAATTAAACAGAAGATAGAAGAGGAATTTGGAAATACAATTGGATTAAAAGAAAAGCGTAATCTTGCGACATTGATTTACTATCCAAGAGAAAAAATGAAGCAGATTCTCGAAAATGAAAAATATCTTGACGATTGGTATTCAGTAAACCTGTATCGTTTGGTATGTATTTGCAAGAGAACTTCTTCAAAGTATAGTCGTTCCAAAGTACGTAAGGCTATGCCTGCGGAATTTGCGTATATCATAGAAGAACTTTTGACTGGCAGACAGGATGTTTTGGATCAGGAAGATTATTATTTCGAAATTATTCATTCTGTCATCCGAACGGGAAGAGCAAGGGAGCTTGTAATTGCGCTTTGCGATTTGATTCGTCACTTAATCGTGGATCATTTACATGTGGTAGGTGATATCTTTGATAGAGGACCATATCCACATTTGGTTATGGATGATTTAATGAAGCATCACTCCGTAGACATTCAGTGGGGTAATCATGATGTATCCTGGATGGGCGCGGCAGCTGGTAATCCAGCACTTATCTGTACAGTGCTTCGTATCTCTGCTCGTTATGGTAATTTGAGTTCTATCGAAGATGGATATGGAATCAACTTGATTCCTCTTATGCGTTTTGCGATGGAACAATATGAGAATGATCCATGTGAGCGTTTTGGTGTAAACTTCCGTGAAGAGACATATGATGTAAGAGATATCAAGACAGATGAGAAAATTCACAAGGCTGTTACTATCATGCAGCTCAAATTAGAAGGGCAGATTATCAAACGCAATCCAGACTTTAAGATGGATGATCGTCTTCTTTTGGATAAGATTAATCCAGAAAACTGGACGGTAAATATAAATGGTGTAGACTACCCACTTTTGGATACAAACTTCCCTACAGTAGACTGGAATGATCCATATGCACTTAGTGCAGAAGAACAGGTGGTTATGGATCGACTTATATTTGCGTTCCGAAATAGCGAGAAATTGCAGAAGCATGTGAAATTCCTTTATACAAAGGGTAACATGTATACGGTATACAATGGAAACCTTTTATACCATGGTTGTGTGCCTTTGAATGAAGATGGCTCTTTCAAGAAGGTAACTGTTTTTGGAAAGGAATATGCAGGAAAAGAACTCTATGATGTGCTCGAAGAATATGCACGTAAAGGCTATTATGCAAAGAATCCATTGGAAAAACAAAAAGGTTTGGATATCCTTTGGTTCTTATGGTTGAATAAGAATTCTCCTGTATATGGAAAGGAAAGAATGACTACTTTCGAAAGACAGTTCGTTGCAGATAAGACCACATATAAAGAGCCAAAAAATCCATACTACAAATTGATAGAGAATGAAGAAGTAGCGGATCGTATCTTAGAAGAGTTTGGTTTATCTGGAAATGAGGCGCATATCATTAACGGACATATTCCAGTTCTCGTAAAAGAAGGTCAGTCACCAATGCATTGTAATGGCAAGGTGCTTATCATCGATGGCGGCTTTTCTAAGGCATATCAGGAGAAAACCGGTATTGCGGGATACACTTTGATTTACAATTCGTATGGGCTTAGTCTTGCGGAGCATGAGCCTTTTGAATCAATTGAAAAAGCGGTTGAAGAAGGAAATGACGTAGTATCACACAAGACACTTGTGCAGCGCGTAAGTAAACGTAAGCGTGTAGCGGATACGGATATTGGTAAGCGTTTGAAAGAAGAAATCAAAGATTTAGAAGCACTTCTTAAGGCATATCGTGAAGGAATTATAGAAGAAAGATTATAAAATAATGGGAAATAAATTTGACAGAACAAAGCGCCTTCTAGGTGCTGAGGCAATGAACAAACTTAAAAATTCTCATGTAGCAGTATTTGGTATCGGCGGTGTGGGAGGCCACGCCGCTGATGCTTTAGTGCGTAGCGGTATTGGGGAAATCACGATTGTAGATAGCGATGAGGTGGCAGAAAGTAATATTAACCGTCAGCTGATTGCGACTACAAAAACGGTAGGACATAAAAAGGTAGAGGTGATGAAGGAGCATTTGCTCGAGATTAATCCAGAGGTGAAAGTGAATGTGTACGATTGTTTCTTTTTGCCTGAAACGAAGGACCAATTTGACTTCTCAAAATACAGTTACGTAATAGATGCAGTAGATACAGTAACTGCAAAGCTTGCTCTGGTAGAATCCTGCAAGGAAGTAAATGTTCCGATTGTGAGCAGTATGGGAGCGGGTAATAAACTTGACCCGACAGCATTTGAAGTAGCGGATATTTATAAGACTTCCGTTTGTCCTTTGGCAAAGGTGATGCGTAAGGAATTAAAGGCGCGTGGAATTAAGAAACTTAAGGTTGTATATTCGAAAGAGATACCATTGGAACCGATTGAGGATGAAGAATTCATTAGTGACGAAAAACGAAGTCGTAGAGCAACACCAGGATCGATAGCATTTGTTCCATCTGTGGTCGGATTAATTTTGGCTGGAGAGGTAATAAAGGATTTAGCATAATTACAAAGGAGAGATAGGTTATGGGATGGCTGGTAGATTTTGTAACGAATCCATTTTTACTGACAAGTTTATCTGGTTGGGCTGTAGCACAGGTGCTTAAAGTGATCATCAATGCAGTTGTGTATAAGAAATATGATTGGAGACGTTTGTTTGGAGATGGTGGAATGCCAAGCGGACATTCTGCGACTGTATCTTCTTTAGCTTGTATCACAGGATTGGTATATGGACTTAATAGTTTTGAATTCGCTTTTACCATGATTTTAGCAATTATTGTTTGTCATGATGCAATGGGCGTACGTATGGAAACGGGAAAACAAGCAATTATTTTAAATGAAATCATTGAAAGTGTAGATATTATTTTTTCTGATGAAGTAGCAGAAGTAAAGTTGAAGGAAATGGTGGGACATACGATGCCACAGGTATTGGCAGGTATTGCTCTTGGCATTCTCGATGCGATTATTGTTTATAATATTTTCTTTGAATAAAAAAGTGAAAAAGGCCATCGCTCATGGATGATTAAGTCCATTATACGATAGCCTTTTTTTATTTGTCTTCATGTGAATGATTAAGTTTTTTGTAAAGAAAAGTTCCAAGGAAATATAGCACGAAAATAATTGCAAAAGCTGCAATAAAGATACCGTATTTTTGTTCGCCAAGTGCACTTCCGCCTAATGCAGAAAGCAGAATAGCAGGGAAACGTCCAACAAAGTTAATGACAAGCCAGGTTACCCAGTTGATATCGGTAAGTCCTACTACATAGCACATCAAATCCTTTGGAGTTCCAGGAAAAAGGAAGAATAAAAAGAGTAAGCTTGTGGACTTCTCGTTTGTGTGTAAGAATTTGACGGATTCGATTTCTTCTCGATCAACAAAAAGTTCAATAAATCTCATGCCAAATTTTCTTACAAAGAAGAAGGTTATCATGCCACCGGTAGTCATAGCTATGTCACACATAAGGGTTCCAACCCATGGACCAAACAGTGCACCCGCAGCCACTTCAAATGGTCCACCAGGGATAATCGCAAGTAATACTTGAGCTGTATTTAGTAGCATAAATACAATCGGTCCTAGGATGCCAGCTTCTTCAATCCATACGGAAAGTGTTGCAGGATCATTTATAAAGTTAATCATCGGATTCCATAAGGCAAGGGTAAGTCCAACCATTACTGCTATGGAAAGTCCAAGTATCAAATATCGATATTTTTTCATGTGTGCGCTCCATATTCTCTGCATTATAATAGCAGTTTTTGTTCTATTTGAAGATTAAGAAGATTTTACCATAAAATTGAAGAAAATACATCTTAAGATTTTCGAAAGATATGCGGAATCGCATTCAGTTGTATTTGTGTGGAAAAATTGTTATACTTGGAACGTGTTAATACTAGAATTTAGTTATAGAAAGAGGCAGTTATGGCAACAAAGAAACTTTACGATTACGATGCATATGCAACTGAATTTGAGGCGAGCGTAATTTCTTGTGAAGAGATAGAGGATGTCAATTCTTATGGGGATAAAGAGAAAATATATGCAGTGATTTTAGATCAGACATTATTCTTTCCAGAAGAAGGTGGACAGACGCCCGATAAAGGGAAAATCGATGAAATAGAAGTATATAATGTTCAGATAAAAGATGACATAATTATTCATTATGTCATGCAACCAATAGAAGTGGGAAAAGTAGTAAGCGGAGGCATTGATTGGCAGCATCGTTTCTTTAACATGCAGCAGCATAGTGGTGAGCATCTTTTTTCTGGTCTTGCTTGGCGTAAACATGGTCTTAAAAATGTCGGCTTTCATCTGAGTAATCAGATTGTAACGATGGATTTTGACAAAGCACTTTCCGAAGAACAGCTAAAGGAAATGGAGTGGGAAATCAATGAGGCTATTGTTGCCAATGTAGAAATTAAGACTGGTTATCCTTCTAAGGAAGAATTAGTGAATTTAGATTACCGAAGCAAAATAGAAATTAACGGAGCGATTCGCATTGTAGAGATTCCAGGATATGATATCTGTGCCTGCTGCGCGCCACACGTACATCGTACGGGTGAAATCGGTATGTTTAAGATTCAGTCCGCTCAAAATTATAAAGGTGGTATGAGAATTAGTTTTCTGTGTGGTTTTCGTGCGTTAGAAGAGTATCGTAGAAAATCCGAAATTGTTTCAGAGATTTCAGGACTTCTTAGTACTAATCAGGAAAATTTAGCGGACCATGTGTCGAAATTAAAGACACAGGTGCAGTCTTTAAAGACGCAGCTTTCTAATGCAAAACAAATGATGATGGAAGGAAAAATTGCTGAGATTCCAGCAGAACAGGCAGATGTTCTCGTGTTCGAGATGGAATTGGAAACTCCTGTCATGCGAAACGTTGTGAACAAACTTATGGAAAAGCACGAAGGCCTATGTGGAATTTTCGTTGGCTCAGATGAAGAAGGCTATAACTTCATCATAGGCAGTAAAACCATCGACTGCCGAGATATTGCAGCTAAATTGCGAGAGAAATTCGATTCTCGCGGTGGTGGGAAACCTCAAATGATCCAGGGTTCTCTCCTGGCAACGGCGGATGCAATACGGAATGTTATAATACGATGCTGATTCGTCCACCAGCGCCTGTCATTTGTGCATAGATTTCATTGTAGGATGAGGTATTCATGCGTTTTGCAATTGTGCGGATGTTTCGGACGTAATCAGAGTCTTCAGAGAATACCTTTCGGATTTCTTTTACAGAAGATCCCTTTAATATATTTTCACTTATGGAAAGGGTTCCATTTTCTTCAATGGAGATACCTATATCTTTCAAGTCATCTCCATATTTCTTAGTAAGAGCTTTTAACTGGCGGTTCTGACGGTAGGTGTCAGAATCGCTGGATGAGCTAGATTCCATAGTATAATTGTAGGTGTCAACAAAAGCCTGAATTGTACTTACAATATTATCCCCATTTTCCTCTTCGGTATATTCAAAGGAGGCAAGCTTAGCAGCGGCACGCTTTAAAGCACGCGAATCTTCGTAAGAAAGCTCTGTTTGGGTATAGTCATCACGTGTGGAAGCTTTCATAGCCTTACGATTGTGTCTATAAAAATTCTGTAAGAAAAAGTTCGATGTTAAGTTGAGGCCAGTAGAAACTTTTGAACTTGCCATAACATATCTCCTTGTAGTTGCAATGCAATAAAATCATAAATTCTCTTATATAGTATATCGTCATTTGTAAGAATCTACTTAACGATATATGGAAGACATTTTCGTTGCTTGATAAAAAGAAAAGAAGTATAATAATAAAATAGCAAAAATCGGAGAAGTCTGGCTAAAAATGGAGGAGTACTATGAAAAAAATATTTGGGGAAAATAGTAAGGGTGAACAAGTAAAATTATATACATTGGAAAATAAAAATGGCATGAAGGTAAGCTTCATCGATTTAGGGGCTGCCGTTTACGAAATCTGGGTGCCAATTGCAGCCGGCAAAAGTGTTCAGGTGTCGGCAACCTATGATAATCCGGTTTCCTATGAGAAACAGACGACATATTTTGGAGCAGTTGTAGCGCCTTATGCAAACCGCATATCCAATGCCAAATTTGAGATTGATGGAATTGTTTATGAGACAGATGCGAATAACAATGAGAATAGTTTGCATAGTGGTTGTAATGGAATTGCAAAGAAAATCTGGATGGTAAAAGAGCAGACAGATACAAAACTTGTTTTTGCATATGATGCGAAAGATTTGGAGCAGGGATTCCCTGGAAATATTCATTATGAAGTTACATATGTACTGACAGAGGAAAACGAATTATCAATTTCTTACTGCGCACTTAGTGATAAGAAGACAACGATTAATATGACAAATCATACCTATTTTAATCTCTCAGGTGCACTTTCAGGAAGTGTAGAAGACCAGGAGCTTTGGATTAAAGCAAGTCACTACACACCTGTAATAGATGCCAAAGCGATACCAACAGGAGAGATTGCACCGGTAGACAATACGCCGTTTGATTTTAGAATTTCAAAACCAATTGGAAGAGATATTCAAGCTGACTTCGATCAGCTGATTTATGGATTGGGATACGATCACAATTTTGCAATTGATAAAGAGACTTCTGGATTCGAGAAAATTGCAACAGCATATTCTCCTAAGACTGGTATTCAGATGGATGTATGGACAGATTGTATTGGTGTGCAGCTTTATACTGGTAATTTTATGGAGGGGGAATTTGGTCCAAATGGACATAGATATGTAAAGCGTGGAGCTTTTTGTCTCGAGACACAGTATTTTCCAAATGCGATTAACGAAACCAATTTCGTATGTCCAATTACGGAGGCAGGCGTGCCTTACGAAACAAAGACCATGTACGCATTTTCGTGTAGATAAATGTAAAGATTGGATTGGAATTAAAGCAATATGAAAATAGTATTTTTAGATGTTAAAACAATAGGTGAAGATATTGACTTATCATATTTTGATGCGTTAGGTGAAGTGGTAAAATATCCATTTTCTACTCCAGCGGAGGCACTGGAACGAACCAGGGATGCAGATGTGATTGTGCTTAACAAGGTAGAAATCAATGAAGCTTCTATTGGAGAAGCAGAGCATTTGAAACTAGTCTGCGTAACTGCGACAGGTACCAATAATCTGGATAAAGAATACCTGGCAAAACGCGGAATTGAATGGAGAAATGTAGCAGGATACTCGACAGAATCGGTAGCACAGCATACCTTTGCTCTGTTGTTTTATCTTTTGGAGAAATTGCGTTATTATGATGATTATGTTAAGTCTGAGAAATATATTGGAGACGTGACATTTACTCATTTTGCAAATGTGTTTCATGAGATTGCAGGCATGACATGGGGAATTGTAGGGCTTGGCAATATCGGAAGACGTGTTGCAGATATCGCAAAGTGCTTTGGATGTAAAGTAATCTATTATTCTACATCTGGAAAAAACAACAACAGCGATTATGAGAGGGTAAGCTTTGAGGAGCTGCTAGAGGCATCTGATATCGTATCGGTACATGCGCCATTGGACGAGAATACAAGAGCGTTATTTGATAAAGCTGCCTTCCATAAAATGAAGGAAACCGCAATTTTTATCAATGTGGGTCGTGGACCAATCGTAGTAGAACAGGATTTGGTAGATGCCATAAATGAGGGACAGATTGCGGCTGCAGGACTTGATGTGTTGTCGGTAGAGCCGATGGCCTCCACAAATCCACTTCGTGAGATTAAGGATAGCAATAAGCTTATTATTTCGCCGCATATTGCTTGGGCAAGTGTAGAAGCACGTACTCGCCTGATGAAGACAATTAGTGAACAGATAAAGGAATTTTTCGGACTATGAAGTTAAGTAAATTACTCAAATACAATCAAATTATCGTACAGTGTCATGATAATCCGGATGCAGACGCAATTGCGAGTGGTTTTGCAGTATACAAATACTTAAAAGAAAATGGCAAAGATGTGCGCCTTATCTATAGTGGAAAAAATCTTATTCGCAAGAGTAATCTTGTGATGTTGGTAAAGGAACTGGAAATCCCAATTGAGAATGTTCGCAACGCAAGCATGGAAACACCTGCGGAGTTGCTTGTAACAGTAGACTGCCAGTATGGAGAGGGGAATGTATCGCTTTATCCTGCAGAAAATGTCGCAGTTATTGACCACCACCGTGTTAGTAAAAAATTGCCAAAGCTAAGTGAGGTGCAGAGTAGTTTGGGAGCATGCTCTACGCTTTTGTGGAATATGTTAACAGAAGAAGGGATTGATCCAAACGAAGATGAACGTTTAGCAACAGCATTGTATTATGGTTTGTATACGGACACAGGTAATCTTGAAGAAATATATCACGAGAAGGATATGGAACTTCGAGACAGTGCAAAATATGATGCTGGACTGATTACAAGACTTCGTAATGCCAATATTTCTATTGAGGAATTAGAGATCGCAGGAGCTGCATTGTTAAGATGTGATTATAATGAACAATATCGATTTGCGGTAGTAAAGGCTGGACCATGTGATCCAAATGTGCTTGGTTTAATTAGCGATATGGTATTGGAAGTAGATGCGATAGATGTGTGTGTAGTTTTTTCAGTTCTGGCAAATGGTGTAAAGCTATCCATTCGTAGCTGTCATGAAGACATAAAGGCAAATGAGCTTGCGGCTAAATTGTGTATGGATATCGGTTCTGGCGGTGGTCATCAGGTGAAGGCAGGCGGAACCCTGCAGATGGATTTGCTGACAAAAGCATATGAAGCGTATTGTCGCAGAATTGGAACAGAACCAAGACTGGAATTGGATGAAAGTGGAAGGAAGGAGCAGCCTTCCATGTCTGCGATTAAGTCCTATTTGGAATACCGCATGGTAGAATATTTTGAAAAGAGAGCCAATATTGAAGCAGTTATTTTTGATTTGGATGGTACGCTATTAAATACTCTTTATGATTTAACAGACTCTGTAAACTGGGCGCTGGATAAATATGGATATCCAACACGTAGTCTCGCAGAGGTGCGAGAATTCGTAGGTAACGGACTACGTAATCTTATGACAAAGGCGGTACCACATGGAGTAGAAACTCCATGTTTTGAAGAATTGTTTGAAGAATTCCGTGAGTACTATAAAGGACATTGTAACATCAAAACGGAACCATATGAAGGGATTCTTGAGCTTATGCGAGAGCTAAAAGCAAGAGATGTAAAGATGGCGATTGTTTCAAATAAAATAGATGCAGGAGTAAAGGAATTAAATAATATTCATTTTGCAGAGTTTGTAGATATAGCCATTGGAGAAAGAGACGGGATAGGACGTAAACCAGCTCCAGATTCTGTTAACGAAGCGCTTCGTATTCTGGGAGTGGGAAAAGAGCATGCTGTTTATGTAGGGGATTCAGACGTGGATGTTCAGACAGCGAAAAATGCAGAGATTCGATGTGTTTCCGTAACCTGGGGATTTCGCAATGAGGCATTTCTGATGGAACACGAAGCAGGTATTATGATTAATCGACCACTAGAATTATTAGAATATTTATAGAGAGGCTGCAAGGAATGGAAAAAAGAATTTCGGGTCATACAAGACTGTTGGCGTTGATAGGTTCGCCAGTGGGACATTCAGGGTCCCCAGCAATGTATAACTATTGTTTTGATAAATTAGGATTGGACTATGCGTATGTAGCGTTCGATGTTAAGGAAGATGGTGTTAAAGGCGCGTTAGATGCAATGCGTCTGTTTCATATGCGTGGAATGAATGTCACTATGCCGGACAAGCTTGAGGCAGCTCGCCATATGGATGAATTATCTCCAGCAGCTAAGATTATTGGTGCAGTAAACACGATTGTAAATGAAGACGGAAGACTTATCGGGTATATGACAGATGGGGAAGGATTCGTAAACAATTTAAAAGATCATGGTGTATCCATTGTTGGAAAGAAATTAGTTGTCGCAGGTGGTGGCGGTGCAGCAACAGCTATCCAGGTGCAGTGTGCATTGGATGGCGCAAAAGAAATCTCCATCTTTAATAAGAAGGATGCTTTTTTTGCCCGCACCATGGAAACGGCAGAGCGAATTAAGGCAGCAGTGCCAGAATGCATCGTAAATGTATATGATATGGATGATGAAAAACGATGGGAAGAAGAATTAAATTCTGCAGATATTCTAGTTAATGCAACAATCGTTGGAATGAAGCCAATGGAGGACCAAAGCATTGTAAAGGATTTATCTTTGCTTCGTCCAAATCTCGTTGTAGCTGACATTGTGTATAACCCAGAAGAGACCAAACTTTTACGTGATGCGAAAGCTTCTGGATGCACCTGTGTAGGTGGTAAAGGCATGCTGATATGGCAGGGAGCTTCTGCATTTAAGTTGTATACCGGAGAAGAGATGCCTGTGGAAGAGGTAAAGGAGCTTTTATATGGAGGCAAATAAGAATCTTTTTTTCATTGGTTTTATGGGGTGCGGAAAAAGCACTATGGCGCGTATAATATCAGAGAAAACAGGGGCTGACTTGGTAGAGATGGATGAAACCATAGAAGCGGAAGCTGGTATGTCTATCAATGAGATATTTGAAAAACATGGAGAGCAATATTTTCGCGATTTAGAGAGTCAACTTGTAGAGCGAATAATGAAAAAGGGTGGAGCAGTTGTCTCTTGTGGCGGCGGTGCAATTCTGCGCCAGGAGAACGTTTTGAATATGAAGAAGAACGGCAGGGTAGTATATTTTGCTGCATCTCCAGAAACGATTTTTGAAAGAGTGCGATTTAGTACGAACCGTCCGCTATTGAATGGCAATATGAATGTGGAGTACATTGCACAGCTGATGGGGAGAAGATTACCATTGTATGAATCCGCAGCAGATGTGACGATCTGTGTAGATGGTAAAACGAAACAGCAAGTTGTCAAAGAGCTTATGCAAATTTATTGACAATATTTTGAATTGATTATACAATTTACATATATGTGAAATTTTAAGTTTATGCATATTTTGGTAGCTTTCTAGGAGACAAAAGGTATGGAAAAATTAGATCCACTAACCGGCTTATATCATGAAGCCGCATTTTTTGAGGAAGTGGAACGATTTCTTCAGAATGCGGATGAAAAAACATATTGTATGTTGGCAATAGATGTCGAACATTTCCGCCTTTACAATCAGTTACATGGTTGGGAAGAGGGGGATAATCTTCTGCGCTTTATTGCTGATATGCTTCGTACATACCGAATTGCACAGGGTGGCGTAATTGGTTACCTTGGTGGGGATAACTTTGCCATGGTGACAGAATATAACAAGGAGACTTTGGATCAGTTACGAGAAGGAATTCGAGAAGAAATCCGACATAAGAATAATACAACAGGATATCCACCTGCATATGGTATTTATACCATAGTAGATAAGGGCGAGGATGCATCTGTAATGTATCATCGTGCGACCCTTGCTTTGTCTTATGTTATAGGTAATTATACAAATCGTGTAAAAGAATATTATCCTGATATGGATGGCAAAGCGGAAGAAGAAATACGTCTTTTGACAGATATCCAGCATGGCATGGATAATGATGAATTTACGTTTTTTATCCAGCCACAGTGTGATATTACAAAAGGAAAAATTGTAGGCGGTGAATCCTTGGTGCGTTGGATTAAACCTGACCAGGGAATGGTTTCTCCTGGCGTGTTTATTCCTGTTTTGGAGAAGAACGGATTTATTGCAGACTTAGACCGAATTGTATGGGCAAAGGTGTGCCAGTGGCTGCGTGCGTGCATAGACCGTGGATATAAACCAGTTCCAATTTCTATAAATGTATCAAGAATTGATATTTTTTCCTTAGATGTACCAAAGTATTTAATAGCACTCGTGGAGAAGTATGATATTACTCCAGATTTATTAAAGATAGAGATTACAGAAAGTGCTTATGCAGAAGAAGGTGAATCTATCGTAGAGACCGTAGAGCGTTTGCGTGATTATGGTTTTATCGTTATGATGGATGATTTTGGAAGCGGCTATTCATCTCTTAACATGTTAAAGAGTGTACCAGTTGATGTTTTAAAAATGGACATGCGTTTCCTTGAAATTAATGAAAATGAAGAGGAAAAAGGTGTTGGTATTTTAGAGTCTGTTGTTAATATGGCAAGACAGATGCGAATTCCTATTGTTGTAGAAGGTGTAGAAACACAAGTACAGGAAAATCTTTTACGTAAAATGGGATGCTGCTATACACAGGGATATTTATATTACAAGCCTATGTCGATTGCAGCATTTGAAAAATTATTAGTAAATGACGATGATTTCGATTATAGTGGATTCTGGTATCGACAGGCAGAGTCTGTGCATCTAAGAGAATTCCTAGATACAAATTTATTCAATGATACTGTTATCAATAATATTATTGGTCCAGCAATTTTCTATGATGTATATGAGAATAATGTAGAAATTACTCGTGTGAATGAACAGTATTTCCAGCTGGCAGGTATTCCACGACAGGAAGAAGAGGATTATCGTAAGCGTTTCTGGAATAGTGTAAGAGATGATGACAGACAGCTTTTGTATTCCATTTTTGAGCAGGCATATGACAATGTTGCAGAGGGTGCAGCTGGTTTTATTAATTTCCTAAGAAGAGATGGTGTCTCCCTATGGGTAAATATAAAGGTGTTTTTCCTTCGTGAAAAAGATGGACACAGACTTTACTATGCATCTCTTACGGATATGACGGATGTGAAGGCGGATACTGTAGTTCCGTCGTCCATTGAATACGAGATGGATGAATTAACGGAAAAACAGCGTGCACAAATGGAACAGTACTATGGTAATTTACCAAGTCCATTTGGAATTGGTCAGCCGGTGTTGGACGAGCAGGGAAATATAATAGATTTTATTGTAAATTATGCCAATCAAGAACTCAGCCGCATGAGTGGCGGAGATGTTGACAGACTTCGTATCCTTATATTTAAACTTTTTGAGGATAGAAAAGGCGAATTTTTAAATGCTGTTTATAAAGCGGCATATCTTGGGGAAACGACAAAGCTCCATATTTACAGTTCAATTTCGAACAGATATTTAGATATCACCTTGTATCAATATCAACATGGTTATGCATGCTGCATGATGCGAGATGTAACACATTCACATATTTACGAGAAGGTTTCCAATAACATTATGGAGACGTTCCGCGAAGTGTATTTTATTAATCTTGCGGAAAATTATTGTCGAATGATTTTCCCAGATGCAGATAGTTTGATTAATCGTGGCAATTACGAAGAGGTAATCAATCGACATTTTGATGCAGGACAGATTTCGTTGTATGACGAGAAGGGTGTACGTGAGTTCCTTTCTTTGGAAAATGTAAATAAGGTTTTGCGTAAGAAGGATAGTGTAGAATATAAATATAAGAGAAGAGTTGCAAATGGTGGTTTGGAATGGTGTATTACTACATTCTCGGTAGCAGAGCGCAAAGAGGGAATTCCAACAACAGCTACCATGACAATCCGTAGTATTGAGTCTATTATGCGTGAAAAAGAAAGTAGTAAGCGCAAGAATATGGCAGCAATGCTAGAGACAATGTCGGACGGATTCTTTGTCTATATGGCAGATGGCGACGAGCATCTCTTATATGCAAATCCTCGTGTTGTTCAATTGTTTGGTTGCAAGACCGCAACAGAATTCAAGCAGCTTACATCTAATACCTTCCCAGGACTTGTACATCCAGATGATGTAAAACGTGTTGAGTGGGAAATTCATAGTCAGGTAAAAGAATCGGATCGAAACATGGATTATATCCGTTATCGTATTATTCGAAAAGATGGACAGATACGTTGGATTGATGATGTAGGACACCTTGAGACTTCTGAATATATTGATGGACCAAAGATGTTCTACGTATTTATCCTGGATGTCACAGATGAGATGACCGAAGCAGAAAAAGAATATTTAATTGCAGAAAGTGAACACTTTAACAAATCATTTTTCTAAGGTATAAAATGCCTCCATTTACAGATACTAGATTACAACTAGTAGATGCAAATGGAGGAATTTTTATATGAAAGCAACGGGAATCGTGCGCAGAATAGATGATTTGGGAAGAATAGTAATCCCAAAGGAAATTCGTAGAACGATGAGAATTAGAGAGGGTGACCCAATGGAAATATTTACCAGCAGGGAAGGGGAAATCCTCTTAAAGAAATATTCACCAGTGGGAGAATTAAGTGAATTTGCTATAGGGATAGCAGAAAGTATTGCGCAGACATTGGGCGAGCTTGTTTGTGTCACGGATAGAGATTATGTTATTGCTGCAGCAGGAGGCGGGAAAAAGGAGTTTGAAGGCCGTTTGCTGGATGAGCAGATGCATAGTGCAATTGACCAGAGAATGAGTCAAATTGTTACAGGAGATAAAGATAAGTTTGTCAAGATTACCCCAGAGGACGAGAGGGTATATGTTAGACAAGCGGTTGCAACAATTTTATCCAATGGGGATAGTATAGGTTCAGTAATCATTCTTAGTAAGGAAAAAAACAATAACTCAGAAGAAGCTCTTTTTCAGATTGCAAAAACAGTAGCTACATTTCTTGGGAAGCATATGGAGCAGTAGAAATACTGCTCTTGCGCTTATGTGCAAAAAGAGATACAATATCTGGTAGAATGACGAATGAGGAGAAGGACATGGCGAAGAAAAAGAAGAAGAAAAAGCATCGTCTTTTTTGGTTTCTTGTAAAACTTCAGATTTTGTTAATTGTAGCAATCCTGTCAGGTCTTTTATACTACAATTATGGCGGATATGCGCATCAAATACAGGCGCTTCGTCAGGATGCGATTCGTCTGGTAAGGGAGTCCAATGAGATGACATTTGTTCCTTCCCAGACTAGTGTTGTGTATGATGCCAATGGCGAGCTGATTTCGTTCATAAAAGGGGAGAAAGAAGCCGACTACGTAGAATATGAAGACATTCCGGCATACTTCGTAACGGCAATGGTCAGCATTGAAGATAAAAAATTCTACCAGCACGATGGAGTTGATATAACAGCGTTGATACGTTCCGCGAAGGCTATCCTAGAAAGTGGCAGACTTTCGCAGGGGGGAAGTACCATCACCATGCAGCTTGCGAGAACGATATATCTTGATAATGGAAAGCGTTTCGAACGTAAAATTAAAGAAATATTTATTGCTGCTGAATTAGAGAAGTTATATAGCAAGAATAAGATTATGGAGTACTATCTCAATAATATTTATTTTGCAAATGGATATTATGGAATTCAGGCAGCGTGCAATGGCTATTTCAGCTGCGAGCTCAACGATTTGAGCTTGTCGCAAATTGCTTTTCTATGTGCAATACCAAATAGTCCTAGCTACTATGATCCAATTGTCAATGCTGAGAATACGTTAAAAAGAAGAGACCGTATTCTTTCTAATATGTATGAAGATGGCAAGATAGATCAGTCTACATATTTAACGGCGATTGAAGAAGAAATTACATTGAAACCATCGCAGGCAACTAAGTCGCAGAGAAATAACTACGTAGATACATACGTTTATTATTGTGCGACAAGAGCATTGATGGAATTACATGGATTTGAGTTTAAAGAATATTTTTCCAGCGAAGAAGAGAAAAAAACATATTACGAAGAATATGATGAATTATATTCGAACTGCCAAAAACAGATTTATGCAGAAGGGTACAAAATATATACCAGCATTGATTTGACGAAACAGGAGGCGTTACAGGAATCACTTAACAAAGCGTTAAGTGAGTTTACTGAGGTAGGGGAAGATGGTGCATATGAGATGCAGGGATCTGCCGTATGTATCGATAATGATACGGGGTATGTAGTTGCGATAGTTGGTGGCAGAGAGCAGGATTTGGGAATCTATACGCTCAATCGTGCTTACCAGTCGCACAGACAGCCAGGTAGTTCTATAAAGCCTTTGATTGTATATACACCATTTTTTGAGCAGGGAAATACCCCGGACACCATTGTAGTGGATAAAGAAATAGAAGGTGGTCCAAAGGGAAGCTATTTCTATGGAGAAGTTACCGCAAGGTATGCAGTAGCAAATTCACTAAATTCACCAGCATGGCAGATATATAGCCAGCTCACACCGCAAAAAGGATTACAGTATCTTAAGAATATGCATTTTACGCAAATATATGATACGGATTATGTAATACCAACGGCACTTGGTGGTTTTACAAGAGGAACATCAGCAGTAGAGATGGCGTCAGCTTATGCGACACTAGAAAATGATGGTGTATATCGACAACCAACCTGCATCAAAAAAATTGTGGATGCATCAGAGAATGTGGTATATATGTCTAAGCAGCAGGGAAGTCAGATATATAGAGAGACAGCAGCTAGAATGATGACGGACGTGCTGGTGTCAGTTATGACAGAGGGAACTGGAAAGGATGCCGTACTAGAAGGGATGCCTTGTGCAGGAAAGACAGGTACGACCAATGATTACAAGGACGGATGGTTTGTAGGATATACAAGGTATTATACCACAAGTGTTTGGGTCGGATATGATATGCCAAAGGCAGTAGAAGGGTTAAAAGGTGCGACCTATCCAGCACAGATTTGGAAGGATTACATGACAACGATTCATACGGATTTGACACCGATGAACTTCCTTCCTTATGCACAACTTTCGCCAGAGTTTATGGAGGAGCATTATCCACCAGAAACAGAAAGCGAAGAACCTTCGGAGAGTGAGGAGTTGCCAGAAGAAAATTCACAAGAAGGTGAAACTCCACTAGAAGAAGAACCAGAAGTATGATAAGATAAATATAATATAAATATTGCGGAGGCGAAGTTATGAAAAAATATGGATTTGGTGTAGACGTTGGTGGAACAACCATTAAAATGGGCTTTTTCGAAACAGATGGAAAACTCTTGGACAAATGGGAAATTAAAACCAATACTGCAAATGGCGGCGAAGAAATCTTATCTGATATTGCAAAAAGCATCGATAATAAGTTAGCACAGGAAGGTATCAGTAAAGATGAAGTGCAGGGGGCAGGTGTAGGTGTTCCAGGTCCGGTTCGTGGTTCTGGTGTTGTTAACCGTTGTGTAAACCTTGGTTGGGGAGTTAAGGATGTAGCAGCAGAATTAGGTGCTCTTACAGGCCTTACTGTAAAAGTTGGTAATGATGCAAACGTTGCTGCGTTAGGTGAGCTTTGGCAGGGTGGAGCAAAAGGCTGTACAGATGCCGTTATGGTGACACTTGGTACAGGTGTTGGCGGCGGTGTTATCGTAGATGGTAAAATCGTAGCTGGTTTCCATGGAGCAGGTGGTGAAATTGGTCACATAACAGTAAACCCAGATGAAATCGAGGCTTGTAACTGTGGTCAGTATGGATGCTTAGAGCAGTATGCATCTGCAACAGGTATCGTACGTATGGCGAAAAGAAAACTTGCAAAAACAGACGATGAAACTGTTCTTCGTAAGTATGAACCACTTACTGCAAAAGATATCTTTGATGAAGCAAAGAATGGTGATGAAGTTGCTAAGGAACTGGTAGATGAATTAGGATTAATCCTTGGATCTGCTCTTTCCAATTTGGCAATTGTTGTAAATCCAGAAGTTATCGTAATTGGTGGTGGCGTTTCAAAAGCCGGCAGCATCCTTATTGATACGGTAGCGGAACACTTTAGAGAAAATGCATTTTATGCATTAAAGGAAACAAGATTTGAGCTTGCTACATTGGGTAATGATGCAGGTATCTATGGATGTATGGCAATGTTATTAGATTAATACATAATAAGAGAGGGCGTGTGCATGCACGCCCTTTTGTTATGATACGCATTATTTACCATAACTATATCTAATAGTGCATATAATTATTTGGAATTGTCTAAAAGGAAATTTTTTCTTGTAATATGGTCTTTGAGGGATTACAATAAAGCACAGAAAAGGAGTCATATACAAATAATATGTGAATACAAATATGACAAAGGAGGAATTTAATATGTCATACGTAGATGAGGTAATTGCAAAAGTTTCGGAGAAAAACGCACAGGAGCCAGAGTTTTTACAGACTGTGGAAGAAGTATTATCTTCTTTGAAGCCAATCGTTGACAAAAACGAAGAAGTATATAGAAAGGCTGCACTTCTTGAAAGAATGTGCGAACCAGAACGAGTTATTGAGTTTAGAGTAGCTTGGGTGGATGACAATGGACAGACACAGGTAAACAGAGGATACCGTGTACAGTTTAATGGTGCTATCGGACCTTACAAGGGAGGTCTTCGTTTCCATCCATCTGTAAACTTATCCATCATGAAATTCTTAGGCTTTGAACAGACATTTAAGAACAGCTTAACAACACTTCCTATGGGCGGTGCAAAAGGTGGTTCGGACTTTGACCCACGTGGTAAGAGCGACGGAGAAATCATGAGATTCTGTCAGGCATTTATGACAGAGCTTTATCGTCACATTGGACCAGACGTAGACGTACCAGCAGGGGATATCGGTGTAGGTGCAAAAGAAGTTGGTTATATGTATGGACAGTATCGTCGTATCAAAGGTGCTTTTGAAAATGGTACATTAACAGGTAAGGGACTTTCATTTGGTGGTTCTCTTATCCGTCCAGAAGCAACAGGATATGGTGCAGTTTACTATACATGTGAAGTATTAAAACATGAAGGTGAATCAATTGAAGGAAAGACAGTAGCGCTTTCTGGTTTCGGTAACGTAGCTTGGGGTGCTGCTAAGAAAATTGCAGAACTCGGTGGTAAAGCAGTTACACTTTCTGGTCCAGACGGATATATCTATGATCCAGACGGAATCGTAACAGATGAAAAGATCGATTTCTTACTTGAAATGCGTTCTTCTGGTCGTGACAAAGTACAGGATTATGCAGATAAATTTGGCTGCCAGTTCTTCCCAGGCGAAAAACCATGGGGACAGAAGGTTGACATCGTTATGCCATGTGCTACTCAGAATGATGTTAACATGGACGAGGCAAAGAAAATTGTTGCAAACGGCGTAAAATACTACATCGAAGTAGCTAACATGCCAACAACAAATGATGCACTCAAATTCTTATTAGAGGAACCAAATACAATTGTAGCTCCTTCTAAAGCGGTAAATGCTGGTGGTGTATTGGTATCTGGTCTTGAAATGAGCCAGAACTCAGAACGTTACAGCTGGACAGCAGAAGAAGTAGATGAAAAATTACATAGAATTATGATTGGTATCCATGATTCATCTGCGGCAGCGGCAGCAGAATATGGTTTGGGTTACAATCTTGTAGCAGGTGCAAATATTGCAGGCTTCAAGAAGGTAGCAGAGGCTATGCTTGCACAGGGTGTATTCTAGGCATTGAGCACTTGGTGAGGGATTTTAGAATCTAAATTATGTCAAAAGGTCTCGGGGGCGACTACGCCTCTGGGGCTTTTTTATTTACAAAACTAGTTGATTAGACTATAATAGAAAGGATGGGAGGAATGGCTTATGAATCGATTGTTGATGGTAGTATTGAAAAATTTTGCGATTGTACCAGCTGCATGGGTAAAGCTTTGTAAATATGCGAAGCATACAGATGAGTACAGCTATGAAGAAAAATATAAACACATTCGCTATATTATCCAGCATGTATGTAAAACAGGAAATATTAATTTACAGGTAACTGGATTAGAGAATATTCCAAAGGAAGATGGGTTCCTTATGTGTGGAAATCATCAGGGCATTTTTGATATAGTTGCGATTGTAGATAGTTTTGACAGACCGATTGCAGGTGTTATTAAAAAAGAATTGGGCGAAGTACCATTTATTAAACAAATTATTCAGTGTACCCATTCTTATTGTATGGACAGAGAAGATGTGCGTCAGTCTATGAAGGTTATTCAGAGTGTGTCAAAGGACTTGGAAAATAGAAGAAATATTGTCATTTTCCCAGAAGGAACCAGAAGTAAGAACGGCAATGA
Source organism: Agathobacter sp. (assembly GCA_045530745.1). Classification (GTDB taxonomy): domain Bacteria; phylum Bacillota; class Clostridia; order Lachnospirales; family Lachnospiraceae; genus Roseburia. The sequence continues at coordinate 77,167 of JAZSCQ010000061.1, read as the reverse complement.
AATGGGCGAATTTCACGCGGGGACATTTAAATGTGTAGCAAAATCAAAGGTTCCAATTGTGCCATTTGCTTTTATTGATAGTTTCAAAGTGTTAGACCAGGACGGATGTGCTCCGCTTAAGGTGCAGCTTCATTATTTGAAGCCAATATATTATGATGAATATAAGGACTTAAAGACCAACGAAATTGCAGAATTGGTTAGGTCGCGTGTTGCTGAAGCAATTGAGAAAAATTTAGTGCCAGCAGGCTAAGGGATAGTATGAGGTTTGAAGATTTAGAAATGGTGGATTTAAATGGAGACGAAGAGAGAATTATCGAGTTTCCAAGTGATAATCCAGAACAGGAAATAGAAGAACAGCAAACAGAAGATAAACAAGTTGACGAGGATAAGGTTGACTGGAAAAAAGAAATCGTAAGTTTTGCGCTTACAATTCTTATTACGTTGGTAGTTGTCATTATATTGAAGAATTATATCATTATCAACGCAGAGGTTCCAACTGGTTCGATGGAGAATACCATTATGCCAGATGACAATATCTTGGGCTATCGCCTTGCGTATTTGAATGAAGGACCGGAACGTGGGGATGTTATTTTCTTTTATTTCCCAGATGATGAAACACAAAAGTATGTAAAACGTGTGGTTGGGCTTCCAGGAGAAAAGGTTACGATTGAAGAGGGTAAAATCTATATCAATGATTCAAAAATCCCTTTAGACGAACCATACTTAAAAGAAGAATGGACAAGGGGAACTGGGCCATATGTGTTTGAAATCCCAGAAGATAGTTATCTTTGCCTAGGAGATAATAGAAATCGTTCTGCGGATGCGCGCGAATGGAATAATCCATACGTAGCAAGAGAAAAGATTATAGGCAAGGCAATATTTACGTATTTCCCAATCGAAAGATGGGGACTTGTGGAATAGCTTGTACAAAGAGGATTTGTTATGGTAGCAATGTTAGCAAAAGTGATGGGGATAGAAAATTTTGCCCCAGATAAAAAGCGAAGTGCCTATGGTAAGTTGTGTGGCGTAGTAGGCATTGTTATGAATATTTTACTTTTTATAGGGAAATTTGTAGCAGGATTGATTAGTAATTCCATTGCAATTACGGCAGATGCATTTAATAATCTATCAGATGCAGGTTCTTCCCTTGTAACCTTGATTGGATTTAAGCTTGCAGAACAGAAACCGGATTCTGATCATCCATTTGGACATGGTCGAATGGAATATTTGTCTGGTCTTATCGTGTCTGCAGTGATTCTGATGATGGGATTTGAGCTGGTAAAAGATTCTATTGATAAGATTTTGCATCCAACGGGTGTGGAATTTTCAGCAGTTGTGTTGGTGATTTTAATCGTATCTATCATTGGGAAGTGCTACATGGCTCTCTACAATTACCGATATGGTAAACGTTTTGAGTCAAGTACATTAAAGGCAACAGCAGTAGATAGTTTGAGTGACTGCGTATCCACAACGGTTGTTTTAATTGCAACAGTGGTTGGATATTATACAGATATTCAGATTGACGGGTTTTGTGGTGTGGCGGTAGGAATTCTAATTTTTGTAGCGGGTATCAACGCTGCAAGGGAAACGCTTAGTCCGTTGCTTGGAGAAGCACCTGATCCTGAATTTGTAGACCAGATTGAAGAGATGGTAATGAATTTTGATAAAGAATCTGTTATTGGGATTCACGATTTGATTGTGCATGATTACGGTCCAGGCAGACGTATTATTTCACTTCATGCAGAAGTTCCAGCAGAAGGGAATATGATGTCACTCCATGATGTGATCGATAATCTGGAAATGAAACTGCGTGAAGAGCTAGGTTGTCTTACCACGATACATATGGATCCGGTTGTGACAACAGATGAACGTGTGACAGAGCTTAAGGAGCAGTGTGTAGAATTGGTGAAGGGAATTGGTGATAAACTTACACTTCACGATTTTAGAGTTGTATTTGGAGATACTCATACCAATCTTATTTTTGATGTAGTTGTACCATTTGAATTTTATCTTTCAGACAGTGAGACGACTAAAATGATTCAGGAAAAGGTTTGGGAGAGATTTGGTAAAAATTATTTTGTAGTAATTACGATTGATAAACCTGCGGTAAGGGTGTAAACTAGAACGCAGTGTAAGATATAGATTTAGGAGGAAAATAAAATGCCAGAAAATGCAAACTGTGGCAGTGCATCTACCTGTGGTAGAAGTAGCTGTGAAGGATGTCCAAGTAAAGAAAAAACAAGTATGTTAGAGGAGATGAATCCACATTCCAATATCAAACATGTAATCGGTGTTGTAAGTGGTAAAGGTGGCGTAGGTAAATCTTTTGTAACTGCTTCTTTAGCATCTATGATGGCAAAAGCAGGATATAAAGTGGGTATCTTAGATGCGGATATTACAGGACCATCTATTCCAAAGATGTTTGGTGTAAAGGGTCAGGTTTATGGTGAAGAACGTGGTATCGTTCCAATGGAAAGCAAGGACGGTATCAAAATTATTTCTATCAACTTAATGATGGAAGATGAAGAAGCACCAGTTGTGTGGAGAGGACCAGTTATCGCAGGTGCAGTAAAACAGTTCTGGAGTGAAACCTTCTGGGGTGATATCGATTACTTATTTGTAGATATGCCACCTGGAACAGGGGATGTACCTCTTACAGTATTCCAGTCACTTCCTGTAAACGGAATTGTTATCGTAACATCTCCACAGGAACTCGTACAGATGATTGTAAAGAAAGCATACAATATGGCGAACATGATGCATGTTCCAGTGCTTGGTGTTGTAGAAAACTTTAGCTATTTAGAATGTCCAGATTGCGGCAAGAAGATTAATATCTTTGGTGAAAGCAATATTGAAGAAGTATCTAATATGCTTGGTGTAAATCTCCTTGGTAAACTTCCACTTAACCCTGCTTATGCGGAAGCTGCAGATAAGGGCGAGTTCTACAGTATTGATAATACAGAGCTTGAAATCGCAAAAGAGATTTTAGAACGTATCTAGTGTTAGAAATCAAATAATTACCACTTAAGTTTAAAAACTTACCTCTTGGTGTAAAGCTATTTACATCAAGAGGTTCTTTTCTTATAATGCAATTATCAAAGATACAGGAGACGCTATGAAGATAAAGATTGAAATTGACGACGGAATTGCAGAAGAGGAAATTGTCATTCGCTGCAAGTCCTTAAGTGAAGATGTGATATTGATTCAAAAGCGAATCACGGATGCTGTCAATTCGAGAATGCAGTTAGAGGTTACCAAAGGAGAGAAAGAGTATTACATAACGATTGATGAAATTCTCTTCTTTGAGACGGCAGACAGCAGCGTTGTCGTACACACAGCAAGTCAGATGTATGAAACGAAATATCGTCTATATGAATTGGAGAATCTTCTCCCAGGCAACTTTGTACGTGTAGCAAAATCTACGATTTTAAATGCAAACAAAGTACGGGCAATAAATAAGAATATCACGGGTGCTAGTGAGGTAGAGTTTGCAGGTTCTAACAAGAAAGTATTTGTTTCTAGAAACTATCTGAAATTATTGATGACAAAATTAGAAGAAAAGAGGTTGATGAGATAATGAAAAAGGAAAATAACATAATAACAGGTTTGTTTTTAATATTGATTGCAGCAATTATGATGGGAAGTGCGATGGGACTTATTCCAAAGCTTCCATGGTTTAAGCTGCTATGTGGAGCGGTATTAACAGTATCAGCTGTGAAGGCATTATTTAAACCCGATTTTTTTCAGGGCCTTATGTTAGCGAGTATTGTTGCATGGATTTTTGAAAAGGAACTTGGAATAGAGCATCTCGCACCATTTCCACTGGTTGTAGCAGCGATACTTGTAGGTATCGGCTTAAACATGATATTCAGAAAGAAGCAAACAATAATTACATTCAGTCGAGAAGATGAAAATGGAAACGTTATAAGAGGAGGTATAGATGAAGTAAAAAAAGAAGAATGGCAGGATGGCAGAACAGTAGTTTTAGAAAACCTTTTTAACTCTACCAGCAAGTATGTAAATTCAGCCGCTTTTAGTTCTGCAAGACTGGAAAACAGTTTTGGATCTGCAAATGTATATTTTGACAATGCAACAGTTTACAATGGAGAAGCAACCATTGAATTAGAGAATAATTTTGGAAGAATGAATATCTATCTTCCTGGAACATGGCGTGCAACTATCAGCCAGGAAAGTGCTTTTGGTCATGTAAGTATCCATGGAGAGCCAAACCGTGATATGGATGCGCCACACGTAATCATCAAAGCAGAATCCAACTTCGGTGAATTGAATATCTTTTTCGAATAAAAAATGGCTGTCGCCAAATAGACGTAAAATGTCTGTGGGGCGACAGCCTTCATTTTGTTTGATTCTATTTTTCTGTTGCAACAGGTTCTTCTGTTGGTTCGTCAGTGGCAGGTTTTTCTGCTTCTGCTTTCCAAGCTGCAAATTTTTCTTCAACAGCTTTGTATGTATCTTTAGAGATGCTTGGAAGCTCTTTGCCCCATGCACCAGTTGCTTCTTTGTAGCCTTTCTTGAATGCGTCTAAGAGTAAGTCTGCTTTGCTTACATCGCCGCCGGAAAGAGCCTTTGCAAAATCAAGGATTCTTTGAGAAGTCTGTTCTACACCCCAGTATCCATTTTCTGAAATATCTTCTTGTGCCTGAAGTTTAGCTGCTTCTGTAACAGTATAGTCACCGCTTGCAAGGAATGACCAGATGTCATCGCTCTGCGCGAGAGCATTTCCCTGACCCTGCATCATCTTACGAACTAATTCCTGCATCTGGTTGATGCGAGCTTCGTTTTCTGCTTTAATCTGAGCAATGATAGCTTCACGATCTACGGCATTGTTTTTATTTGGTTTTACTGTTTCTGTCTCTTTTGACTTTTCATAAACTACGGCTGTCTCATCAAAACCTGTTTTATTAGTAGTAGCCGCATTGGTTGTTTCTTCCTTTTTGTTTTCAGTAGCTTTACTGGTGGTATTTACATTAGCAGTAGCTACATTGTTGTAAATTGACTGTACACTCATAATAATCCCTCCTTGGATATAGTGATAAAATATGTTCGAACCATTCATTAAGCGAGTATGTACACAGGTAAAATAGAAAAGCCGACGTCAAACATCGTGTGGAGGCGTTCTATTTTGCCTGTGTACATACGTAGCCTTTCTATGAATAGTATCGGACATATTTTCCTGTTTGTGAAGTCCTTTTTCAAAATTTATGAAAATTTACCTAAAATTTTTGGATAATTTATCGGAACTATGTATTGAAAAAAATACAAAAGGGGGTATAATGAATAATGTATACAAAGTGCAGAGGTGAAGGTATGGACAATATTACTTTAAAGGCGTTGGCAAAAATCAATCTTGGACTTGATGTTGTCAGACGTCGCGAGGATGGTTATCATGAAGTGCGCATGATTATGCAGACAATCCACCTATATGACAAGCTAGATATCAAAAAACAAACGGAATCAGGAATCGCGATTACATCTAACCTCTCGTATGTACCAACCAATGAGAATAATCTGGTGTATAAAGCGGGTAAACTTTTAATGGATGAATTTGACATCAAGGAAGGGGTATCTGTGCATTTGCAGAAACGTATTCCAGTAGCCGCAGGTATGGCAGGAGGAAGCTCGGATGCAGCGGCCATGCTTTATGGAATGAATCAGATTTTTGACTTAGGGCTTTCGCGTAGAGAATTGATGGAACGCGGTGTTAAGATTGGAGCGGATGTTCCATATTGCTTGATGCGTGGTACTGCCTTAGCAGAGGGGATTGGAGAAAAACTGACCTGTTTACCACCAATGGTGAAATGCCCAGTACTGATTGCTAAGCCAGCAATTTCGGTTTCAACGAAGTTTGTATATGAGAACTTAAAGCTCAATGAGGAGACGGTACACCCAGATATTGACCAGTTGATAAAAGATATTGAATGCAAGGATTTGCACGCAATTGCTGGACACATGGGCAACGTGCTCGAATCCGTAACCATTCCGGAATATCCGATTATTGCAGAGATTAAAGAACAGATGATGAAATCCGGTGCAATCAATTCTATGATGAGTGGAAGTGGTCCTACTGTATTTGGTTTATTTGAAGATGAAGAGACTGCCAGAAAGGCATATGATGATATGGTGAAATCAGGTCTGGCAAAACAGATATATGTAACTAGTATTTATAACAATCGAAGAGAGTAAGCAGGTGACAAGATGACAGAAGATTTAAAGTTAAATATGGACGCATTTTTACCATTACGTGATGTAGTGTTTAATACACTTCGAGAAGCAATCCTTAAGGGCGATTTAAAGCCAGGCGAAAGACTTATGGAGCTTCAGCTTGCAGCACAGCTGGGTGTGAGTCGTACACCAATTCGTGAAGCGATTCGTATGCTTGAGCAGGAAGGCCTTGCAGTGACTGTTCCTAGAAAGGGTGCGGAAGTTGCCAAGATGACATTAAAGGGGATGGAAGATGTACTCGAAATTCGTGAGACTTTGGATATTCTTGCTTGCCAGCTTGCATGCATGCGTATTACAGAAGAACAGCTTGCCCTTTTAGGTGAGAAAAAAGCGGCATTTGAAAACAGCTTGAAAACAGGAAATGTAAAGGCAATTGCAGAAACAGATGTGGAGTTCCACGATGTTATCTATGATGCAACCAACAATCCAAAACTTGTAAATATGTTAAATAATCTTCGCGAACAGATTTACCGTTATCGTGTAGAATATCTAAAGAAAGAAGAAAACTATCCTAAACTAATCAAAGAACATAACGAAATTTACGACTCTCTTTGCAGACATAACAAGGAAGAGGCGACTAATTCTATTCGTGAACATGTAAAGAATCAGGCAATTGCAGTAAAAGAAGTAATCATTCAGCAGGGATAGTAATAAAAGGAAAATAATTACACATACTAAGAACATCTTAAGAAATTGAGGTGTTCTTTTTTTATGCAAAAACAGAGAATTTCAACAGATATACAAATAAATGAGCAGGCGGTAAGAGATGCGTTTTCTTATTGTGATGATTTGAAAGTGCGCAAATTTTCAATTGGAAAGGAAGACGATACGAGAGGTTTTCTTTGTTACATTGAAGTGAATGCTGGAAACAATTTGATGAATGTCGTAGGTAGAATGCTTATGTTTATGGAAGGACTCACGAAGGAAGCGATTGCAGAGCTAGTGCGTTCTAATGCATTTGTTTTGTCAGATGCAACACCATATGAATATATGGAGGATGCCATTCGCGGGGTCTTGATTGGTGATGCTGTGTTGTTTATAGATGGTGCAGCAGTTGCGCTTAAGATGCCAGATCAGGGTTATCCGAAAATGGGGGTTAACAAATCTGATTCTGAAAAAGTTGTACGTGGCTCGGATGAAAGCTTTACAGAATCAGAAAAAGCAAATACTGCGTTGATAAGAAAGCGGATACGTAATACTCAGCTTAAGGTTCGAGAATTTCAGGTTGGAGTGCGTTCTTTTACAAATGTAGCAATTGTTTATGTAGAAGGGATAGCAGATAAAGGATTAATTGAAGAAGTGCATAAGAGACTTACAGCATATGATATCGATGGTGTTATGGATAGCGGTGTATTAGAGCAACTGGCAGAGGAGTCTTGGAGGTCTCCCTTTCCACAGTTTCAATCTACCAGAAGACCTGACCGTGCAGCTATGGAGGCATTAAACGGGAAGGTGGTTGTGCTGGTAGATAACTCGCCTGTGGCGCTTTTGCTTCCAACGGATGTAAATTCCTTTTTGAAGACGACAGACGATTATTATAACCGTTTTTATATGGCGACTTTTGCAAGGCTGATTCGTTATGTGGCAGCTTTTTTCGCACTCACATTGCCAGGTTTGTACCTGGCAGTAACAAATTTTCATACTCAGATTTTACCGACACCACTCCTCCTTTCTTTTTGGCAGGCGAGAATGGGGGTGCCATTTCCTGCTGCATTGGAGGTGCTTTTAATGGAGCTTTCATTTGAACTGATAAGAGAGGCAGGGGTCCGTCTTCCAGGGACGATGGGGAACACGATTGGGATTGTAGGCGGTCTTATTATCGGACAGGCTGCAGTAGAGGCGAATTTGGTGAGTCCAATTGTTGTCATTGTGGTGGCATTTACAGCTCTTTGTTCCTTTGCAATTCCAAGTGAAGAATTTGCATTCTCTTTCCGAATTTTAAAGTTTCTGTTACTTGTTTTATCGGCGCTCTTTGGCTTTTTTGGCTTCTTAATAGGGCTTTTTCTGGTATTGGTGCATTTGGCAAGACTCGAAAGCTTTCATGTGCCATATCTTTCGCCTTATGTGGGACCACAGCTTAACGGATATCAGGATGAAAAGGATTCGCTGGTGAGATTTCCATTACGAATGTTGTGGAAGCGACCGATTTATGCCAATTTAAATCAACGAACAAAACTAAAAAAGAGAGACAAATAATATGGATGTAAAGAATGGAAAAATATCTAGTAGGCAGACCATGCGTTTGTATGTGTTTGATTTAATGGGGATTGCAACGCTTCTTTTGCCACCATATCTTGCAACATTATGTGGAGTAAATGGAATATACGCAATTGTTCTTGGGACAGGTGCATCATTACTGTATTTGTTGTATTTGGGATGGATTATGAAGCAAATGAAAAAGGATATGCTCACGTTTTTGAAGGAGGATGCAGGAACACTAGTAAGGAAAGGATTGCTACTTCTTGTAGCGGCACATAGTATCGTGACAGCAGGATTTTGTGCGTATGTTTTTGCTAACCTAATGCAGTACAGCCTGGTTCGGGATACTCCATATGCTGTAATTCTTATTTTGATTATATTGGTGGCTGGATATGCAGTTAGTGGCGGAATCGAGGGGCGTGCACGAGTATATGAGGTTCTTTTTTGGATAATTTTAATTCCATATTTTATCATGATGCTGGCATCTGTTAAGAACTTTGAATGGTCAAATGTAGCTCCAGCTTTACAATGGTCGGGAGCAAACTTAAAGAATGGAACATATTTGGTGTTTCTCTTTTTTATGCCGCTCTTTTTTGTGCTTTTTTTAATCGGAGAAAAGGAGAAAAATTATGGAAGAAATATCATAAAAACCGTTTGCGTTTCTATATTATTTTCTTCATTTATTCTTTTTACAAGTTATGTATTGCTTATTGGAAATTTTGGTGTAAATAGTCTATCGAGATTGAGGTTTCCGGTAATTACTCTTATGAGTACGATTCAGTTTGAGGGGAACTTCCTAAAACGTATGGATGCGCTTATGCTGGCGGTGTGGTTCTTTACTTTGTATGCGCTTTTGAATCTTCATTTGCATTATGGCATGCGGCTACTCCTAGAGATGAAAGATGGCCAAAAGGAAAATGGTAGAAACTGGCCGCTTGCATTATCAATGGCACTTGCGTTTCTGGTAGCTTATGGAATGCATCAGGATAGAAGCTGCTTAAGTGCATTTCTTTGGTATTATAGTCATATAGCAGCCCCTTTTATGATAGTTGCGCCACTTTTCTTGTTGTTAGTTAGGAGGAAAGAAAATGAGATGGAAGAATAGATGTAAAAGAGCATTACGACTTCTTGTAATGTTTATTGGGATAGGAACGAATATAACGGGATGTAGTGCGACTGAACTCGAGGAACGTTGCTTTCCAATGATGGTGACAGTAGGGTATGAAAATAAAAAAGTAACTTATGGGGTGGCATTTCCCAAAGATGATGCAGCAGGCCAGGAAGGCTCTAAGGAGAGTGAAATTCGTGCACCGGAAGTTTCGGATATGGATTTTGCTACGAGCAAAGAGAAGTATGAGACTCGTCTGAATAAAGAGGCGGATTATAATCACATGAAGGTGCTGGTTATAGAGGATGAAATGTTGGAAAAAGAGGGGCTTTATGATGCGATGATAGAAGCACTTATGCAAACAGAGGATTTTCCGCGCAATACCTATGTATGCGTGGCAGATGATGTGAGTGATTTATATGAATTAGGACAAACAATTTCCCAGGATCTTGGGACATATTTAGAGGAGTATATTAAGAAGCATGAAAAAGACAAGGGACAGCTTCTAACGCTTGGGGATTTGATGAATGAGAAAGCAAACCAAAGCAAGATTTTGTATCTGCCTTATTTAGATGTCGAAGAAAAGTATTTAGAATGGAAAGGATATATGAATACAGTTGGTCAAATATGGCAAGAATCTGTAATAGAATAAGGCAGCAGACAGCTGCTATCTATTTGGAGGGAAAATTTCATGAGACGAACGGTTGTATATATTTTGATTGGTATATTATTGGGGATATATATTGGAACAAATGTGTTGGAGTATGATTTCCTGCAACCATCGATTGCATCTAAGATACTTCGATTCCATGTGCTTGCCAATAGTGATAGTGTGGGTGACCAGGAAGTAAAAGAAAAGGTGCGAGACGCAGTTGGGGTGTACCTGCAGCCACTTTTGGCTGATGCAGATAGTCTTGAAGAGACAAAGCAGATTATTGGGGAAAACATGGAGGGGATAGAGACTATTTCTCGTCAGACATTAAAGGCATATGGATATGATTACCCAGTGAAAGTTCGCATAATACGTACAGATTTTCCAGAAAAATCATATGGTGCATACACTTTCCCTAAGGGAGAATATGAAGCGTTACAAATCGCAATTGGTGAGGCAGCAGGACAAAACTGGTGGTGTGTACTGTATCCCAATATGTGCTTTCGAGGCTCTGTGTTTGAAGTAGTAGAGGAATCGGCAGGCCAGGCGTTGAGAGAGGTCTTAAATCCATGGGAATATGCGGATGTATTTGACTCTGGAAAGGTAGAGGTTCGATTTAAATTTCTTGAATTCTTCCGATAAGGTAGGTATAATGGGACATTATACGGAGGAAATACAATGACAAAAGATGTAATCATTAGAATCTGTGGTCTTCAGGCAGGTCCTGAAACAGATGGCGAACCAATCGAAATGATTGTAACGGGAGAATATTTTTATAAAAATAATAAACACTACATTTTATATGAGGAAGTGACAGAAGGCGAAAGCCAGATGACCAAAAACCGTATTAAGATTTCAGATGGGAAAATGGAACTTACTAAAAATGGAGTTGTAAATGTACACATGGTGTTTGAAGAGAATGTAAAAAATATTACACATTATTACACGCCATATGGAAGTCTTACGATGGGCATCGACGGGAAAAAAGTAGAGATCAAAGAATCTGAAGAGGAAATTGATATCGCTGTAGAATATGGTCTCGAAATGAATCAGGAATTTGTCGCAGACTGCAACATCACCATAAATATAAAATCCAAGGGTTGTTTTAAATTATAGCTAAATGAAAAGGGCTATCGTGGCACGGAAGGTAAAATCCGTTTTGCGACAGCCCTTTGTATTTTTATTTCTTTTTAGATTTTTTGGTATTCTGTTTCTCTACTTGAAGTTCAGCATTTAAACTGTTGTATTTTTCTTTAAGCTTTGTACGGAAAGATTTCTTTCCTTCTGGCTTTTCGAGTGGTCCACGAAGTCCCTTTACAGCTGTTATGTAGATGCCGCTAACAGTCGCTTTTACTTCTTTTTTTACTGGGATTTCAGCAAAAACAGATTCATCTGCGATTAAGGTCATAACCTTAGGTCCTACTTTAGCTTTTACAACAGGAAGCTTTGACCAACGCATATACCAAGGTGTCTGGTCAATGATTGCCTGAGGAAGACCAGAGTCCTTAATTTTCATCTTTTTCTTATCAATAATCAACATAGAAAAGCTCTGAGCTACAGCTGCCATCTGAGCATCCTGTTCTTCTTTTTTTGCCTGAGCTTTCTTGCCCATGAAATATAATGCAACCATCATACCGATAGTAATAGCTATAATAACAAGCAAGACAATAGTGCCTGGTTCCATATTTGTTCCTCCTTTAATTTAACTAACGAATATTCTAACAAAAAAACAAAAAAAAATCAACGGAATATGTTTAAGTATTTGTAATTTTGAGAAAAATATGGTATCATTTAGCAGTTCATATATTAATGATGTAAGTAAGGAGAGAAATCATTATGAAAAAGAGAGTATTAGCCGTATTACTTTGTGCAGTGATGGCATTATCTTTGGGCGCATGTGGGGATTCTGATGATAACGCAAACAAGGATGTGAAGCAGCCATCCATTACGAAAATGGCGGATTATAAGGATATTACTGTAATCTTAGATAAGGTTGCCAAAGAAAATGAAGAAGCATATTTTAAGCAGCTTGTTTATGGTGCAGGAATCGGTCTTGTAGAAGTAACAGATCGTGATACTGTTCAGGCAGGAGATATCGTTAAGACAGATTATACAGGATATGTAGATGGGAAACCATTTAAAGGTGGTTCGACAATCACAGATGGTAAATCAAATGCGCAGTATATTGATGTAGACAATAACTGTGGCTTTAATATTTCATCAGGTACAACATCGGGCGGATTTATTGATGGCTTTACAAAGGGCTTGATTGGCGCCAAAAAAAATGAGGACAAGAGTGGTAAGGTAACCTTCCCAAAAGGCTATAGTGATACTACCCTTGAAGACGGAGATGATAATTCAGAAAATGATGTAAAAGTACCTCTTAGTGAAAAAGAAGCAACTTTTGTATTTAATGTAAAAGGTATTTATCAGAAAACAACTCCAGAAAACCTTACAGACGCTTTGGTTGTTGAAAAATTCTCAAAAGAATATGGTGTAACAACTGTTGCAGAATTTATGAAGATTGTAAAAGAGGAAGCAGAAAAAGTTGTTTTTGAAAGCTATTTTAACAATGTTATTTACAATGCAGGAATCAGTACAATAGAAGTAAAAGACCGTGATACCGTACAGAAAGGTGATATCGTAAAAATTGATTACACAGGTACTTATCAGGGAACCCAATTTAAGGCTGGATCAGCAATGGATCAGTGGGTTGATGTAGATAATAACTGTGTAATTAACTTGGCAACAGGTTATGTGACAGAACGTTTACACGCAGGTTTTTCGGCTGGTTTAATTGGCATGAAGGTAAATGAAGAAAAAGACCATAATGTGACAATGCCAAAGAACTATGGTCAGACTACATTGCTTGATGGAGACAAGGATCCAAGCAATGATGTGAAAGTAGATCTTTCCAATAAGACAGTTACTTATAAGTTAAAAGTAAAGAAGATTTACATGCAGGTAACACAGGAAACGATTACCGATGCAATTGTAAAAGAATACTTTGAGGAGAGCTATAAGGCTACAACAGTTGCAGATTTCCTCAAAGCATTGGAGGAAGAACTTGTATATAATAATGTAATCAATTATATCATCGACAATAGCACATTTGATATTCCAGAATCATATTTAAACCTTCGTGTAAGTGAATATCAGAAACTTTTTGAAGAATTATATTGTGGTTCTGATGATATCAATACCGTGCTACAGAAGAATTATGGGGTTACTTTAGAGAATGCCAAAGCACAGTGGGCAGCATCTCTTAAAAATCAGATTATGGCAGAGCTGGTATTTGCAGAAGTTGTAAAAGCTGAGTCATTGAAGGCTGATGAAAAAGAGAAAGAGGATTATATCAAGACTATTATGGAAGCTGCTTCAGCAGAAGGTGGTAATGAATTCTTAAAGAAGGAAGAAAATATCTATAAGATGATTGGTTCTGGTAGTGTTGAGGCTGGAGAGAATTATCTTGTAAACCAGAATTCTGCTAGAACTTACTTTGTAGGACTCTACAATGCATTAGAGACAAAATAAAAGTAAAGGAGACATAGAAAATGGATTTAGTAAACATCAGAGACATATTCCGTGATCAGAAGAAATATGAAAATACAGAAGTTACTATCGGCGGATGGGTACGTAGCAACCGTAGTTCTAAGAATTTCGGTTTCCTCGTAATCAATGATGGTACATTCTTTGAACCTATTCAGGTAGTATACTCAGATGGTCTTGCGAACTTTGCAGAAATCGAAAAGACCAATGTAGGCGCTGCTCTTATTGTAAGAGGACAGCTTGTTCCTACTCCAGAAGCAAAACAGCCATTTGAAATTCAGGCGGCAGAAGTAATTGTAGAAGGTGCATCTACACCAGACTATCCACTTCAGAAAAAACGTCATACATTTGAATACCTTAGAACAATTTCTCATTTAAGAGCAAGAACAAACACATTTGAAGCAGTATTCCGTGTACGCTCATTATGTGCATACGCAATCCACAAATTCTTCCAGGAAAGAGATTTCGTATATGTACACACTCCACTTATCACAGGTAGTGACTGTGAAGGTGCTGGTGAAATGTTCCAGGTAACAACACTTGATTTAGCGAATGTTCCAATGACAGAAGAAGGCAAGGTTGATTTCACTCAGGACTTCTTCAACAAGCCAACAAACCTTACCGTATCAGGTCAGTTAAATGGTGAAACATATGCAATGGCATTTAAGAATATCTACACATTTGGACCAACCTTCCGTGCAGAAAATTCTAACACAACACGTCATGCAGCAGAGTTCTGGATGATTGAACCAGAAATTGCATTTGCTGATTTACAGGACAACATGATGCTTGCAGAAAGCATGTTAAAATATGTAATCAACTATGTGCTTGAAAATGCTCCAGAAGAAATGGCATTCTTCAATAACTTCGTAGATAAAGGTTTATTAGATCGTCTTGAAAACGTAGTAAGCAACGATTTTGCTCGTGTAACTTATACAGAAGCAATCGATATTCTTGCTAAGAACAATGATAACTTCGATTATAAAGTGTCATGGGGTTGTGATTTACAGACAGAGCATGAAAGATACTTGACAGAAGAAGTATTTAAACGTCCAGTATTCGTTACAGATTATCCAAAGGATATCAAAGCATTCTATATGAAGCTTAACGAAGATGGAAAAACAGTAGCTGCAGTAGACTGTCTTGTACCTGGCATCGGTGAAATCATCGGTGGAAGCCAGCGTGAAGATGACTACGATAAGCTTCTTGCTCGCATCAAAGAAATGGGACTTAATGAAGAAGATTATGGCTTGTACCTTGATCTTCGTAAATATGGTTCTGCTAGACATGCAGGCTTCGGTCTTGGATTTGAACGTTGCGTAATGTACCTCACAGGCATGAGTAACATCCGCGATGTAATCCCATTCCCACGTACAGTAAACAACTGCGAATTATAATTAAAAAAGGCTATCGCTACATGGACTTAACCGTCCGTACTGCGATGGCCTTTTTGTTTTATTAAAGATAAATATCTCACCTTTCATTTCTGACATACTCATTTCATAGGAACATGCACATATTCCTACAAAAGAGCTCTCTGCTGTTGTCTATTATTTGTGTCCGTCAAGGGTTCGAACAATTTTGGAAGTTGAGTTCGTGGAAAGTACGACACCTTAAGGGGTTTTCTTAGTTTCTCTTAGTGGGCAGGGTTTGCAAAATGTCATGAGCCATGCAAACTGTTTGACGCGCCGTTTTTGGCGCGGAGTTTTTGCATGGCTCATGTTAATATCAACTTTGTAAAGACTGCCCACTTAGAGAAACTTGAAAAGGCATTACCGTGTCGTACTTCCACGTACACAACACCAAAATTGTCGAACGATTGACAGACACAAAAACATTCAGCAGAGAGCCTTTTTAGGACTATGGCATGTTCCTATAACAAATCGTATGTGTCAGAGATGGAAGGTGAGACATTCATTCTTTTAAATATATAAAAGGCCATCGCAGTACGGACGGTTAAGTCCATGTCGCGATAGCCTTTTGGTAAGTTTTAGTCTTCAGTTGTTTGAGTATTTTCGGATATATCTGCTTCTGTAGCAGTATCTGTGACAGGAGCGACATAAGTAAATTCATTGGAGCTTCTAAAGATAACATTCTTGGAGCAGTTTTGATTTACAACGACGATGTCGCCATCGTTTATCTTAGAAGGTTTCATCCATAACTCTTCGCCAGATACATAAGTGGTAGCAACTTTTTCTCCATTAATATAGATACGGCTCCAGTTAGTGAAGTTCTTACCTTTGACAGAAATCCACTCGTTTCCTTCTTCATCAACATGAGAGGAAATGTCTGTAATAACTACATCTTCCACTCCCATAACAATATCGCTTGCAGGGTATTTATTAATATCGCCATCATAGCAGTAACGTTCTCCATAGAGGATGTCGTACTGTAACTGCTCAATACCAGTCAGGTATGCTTCGTGATCAGTTTTGTTCATCTGTGTCTGATGGTATGCTGTCATGGTGCCATCATGAATGCCAACCTGATTAAAGATATCAGCCATAAGCTGGTAAGCATATAAGTCTTTATCTTTTTTTTCTAAACCGAAGTTATTCCATGTAATGTATTTTGTTTTGTAAATGTCGCCAGAAACCATATCAGCATCTTCAAGTCCCATAGTTGGGAGATGGTCACCCCAGAACACGACAATAGTGTCTTCATCGAGCTGTTCCAAGTAAGTGATAAGTTCTTTAATGAACTGATCTGTCTTGTTTGCCTGATGCATGTAATAGGTCCATGCATTGGTTTCTTCTTCGGTAGCAAGTCCGTATACTTCACAGTATGGATTTTCAATTACTGGTTTTTCTGGATATACTCCATGCTGACCTACCGTGATTACATAGATTAAGTCTGGACCAGGTGTTGACATTAGCGTTTTCATTGTTTCCTCTGCAAGAATAGAGTCTTCTGCCCATCCTTGGTTTGGAGTAAATTCTGTAATGTCCATAAGCTCTTCACTTGTAAAAGTATCAAAGCCCATCATCGAGAAGGCATTGATTCGACTATAGAAGTCTCCGCAGTTGTTGTGAACGGCATGTGTTCCATATCCAATGGATTTGAGATAAGAGGCAATGCTTTCACAATTTTCTACTTCTTTTAGAATGGTTTTGTATGGATATTCACCAGTTCCAAAGTGGTGAAGTCTCATACCTGTTAAAATTTCAAATTCGGCATTTGCAGTTCCGGCACCTACAACTGGCATTGTCAGATAGCCAGAAGTATAATTGTCTTCCAAATAATGATAGAACGGTGTTGGATCCTGACTGTATGTCATAAAGTTGTATTCGTATGGATCAACAAAGGATTCCAGAAGAACGGTTATAATGTTTGGGCCATTTTCTGTAGTAACTGTGGTAACGGCTTTGTCATCATTTACGGCCTGCATCAAAGCATCGATGACAGCCTCATCGTATTCCTGTGGTTTGTTCATTCCCCAGTTTACAAAGCCTGAGGAGAATGAATATACAAAACCATAGTCCATATAACCCTGTGCAATATTGGTAAAATATCCTGCAACAATATTATTCTCCTGAGCTACAGTTGTGGTAGCAGGAATTGCAATAAAGATAATAGACAGGATCGAGGCCAATGAAATAATACGGCTTTGTTTGCCCTGATATATTGGACCGTGTACATAAAAAAGTGTACAGAAAAAAAGGAATATAACAACTGCAACCGCAATAAGTATCATCATAAGTGGTGAAAGGTAAGTATCTATTATTGTAACCAAGTCAGATAATACCGTTAAGTCCGCAAATCCAAATGGAGTTACGCGGTTAGAAAGTACAATGCCGTTGATGATTCCCATGATTACCCAGAAGGAACAGATGATAAGTCGCCCAAAAGCCCTTCTTCGAAGCAGGTAAACTAGTGTCAAAGATGCAAAAACAATAAAGGAATTGTAGATAAATACCAATGGTGTTTTTGCAATAAAATTGAATGCAGAGGGGATGCTCCATCTAGATGCCAGTTCAACCAAAAACACGATAAACATGGATAAAAATGCGTGCCAGATAATGGAGTAACTATTTAATATATTTATAATCTTGTAATATTTTTCAGAGTGTTGTTTTTCTCGTTTGGTAAAAAGCTTTTGTTTCAAAACTTCGAGTATCTTTTTCATGATTACCTCCTTAAGTTTTAGCTAAACTCAATTTTACCATTTCTTAGTAGGATATGGCAATCTTTTCTGTGTGATTTTAAAATATTTTCCGTAGAAAGAACATAACAGAATATGATATACTCGTAAAGAAGAAAAAAATGGGAGAGTTTCAATGAAAAAAGAAAGAGCGGACATCTGTCCTTATGCAAAAAAATGTGGTGGCTGTGATTATCAGGGTGTAGATTATTCCAAACAGCTTGAAACAAAAAATGCGAATATAAAAAATTTACTTAAGGAATTTGTGCAGCCTGCACCAATTGTTGGAATGGATAATCCATATCATTATCGTCACAAGGTACATGCGGTGTTTGGCTGTGCAGGACGAGGACAGGTTGTGGCGGGAGTTTATAAAAAGAATTCTCATGATATAGTCGATATCGAATCCTGTCAAATAGAGAATGAAGAGGCAGACAAAATTATAAGAGATGTGAAAGGACTTTTAAAATCCTTTAAGATAAAGGCATATGATGAAGATACCGGTTACGGATTACTGCGTCACGTGTTGGTAAGAAAAGGATATCATACAGGTGAAATTATGGTGGTGCTGGTGCTCGCATCGCCAATTCTACCATCCAAAAATAATTTTGTGAAAGCACTACGCAAAAACCATCCTGATATCAGTACAGTTGTGATTAATGTAAATGACAAAAAGACCAGTATGGTACTCGGAGAGAGAAATATCACAGTATATGGAAAAGGATTCATAGAGGATCAGCTTTGTGGCTGTACCTTCCGTATTTCTCCAAATTCCTTCTATCAGGTGAATCCGGCTCAGACAGAGCATTTATATGAAAAGGCAATTGCGTGTGCAAAGCTGACAGGAAAGGAAACGGTAATTGATGCCTACTGTGGCACAGGTACTATAGGAATTATTGCATCAAAGTATGCAAAGGAAGTATATGGAGTAGAGCTTAATAAAGATGCGATTCGAGATGCGATTACCAATGCAAAGAGAAATGAGATTAAGAATATTCGTTTTGTAAACGATGATGCGGGCAAGTATATGGTTTCTCTTGCAGAGAAAAAGGAAAAGGTAGACGTAGTGATCATGGATCCTCCTCGTAGTGGAAGTGATGAAGCATTTTTATCCTCGGTTATCAAGCTTGCGCCAAGACGTGTAGTGTATGTATCTTGTGGACCAGATACTTTAGCCCGAGACCTTAAGTATTTGACTAAAAAAGGTTATGCTGTAGAGGAAGCAACTCCGTTTGATATGTTTCCATTCACCGCCCACACGGAGGTAGTCGTGGCACTTAGCAAAAAATAATAGGTTGCATAAAATTTTTTATAAAAATTTTACATTATCGCTATGTTCTTATTGCAGTAAAAAGAGTATAATGAAAATTACAGATTTTTAACTTTAAGATATGGAAAGGAAAATAGACAAATGGCTGCAAAAAAGGGAAAGAAAAAATGGATTATACTTGTCGCAGTTGTGCTCATACTTGCACTTGTTGCAGGGGGGATTGCGGTTGTCAGCTTAGGCAGTAGCCAGGAGCAGAAGCCAAGTGGAACAGTGGAGAATATTACCAAGCGTACCATCGCAAATAGTATTACTGCAAATGGTAGTGTAGAAGCGGCAAATAAAGAGAATCTTACCGGAGGTTCTTATGGAATGAAGGTAGAATCCGTAAAGGTAAAAGAAGGTGACATGGTCGCTGTAGGAGATATCGTTTGTGTTTTTGATACTAGTGATATTGATGAGCAGATTAAGACAGTAGAAGACAATATTAAGGAAGCAAAAGCTGACCGAAAGGAACAGCTAGCAGACTATGATAAGCAGATTGCGGATAGAAAAGAAACCAATGCAAAGAATTTAGCTGATGCAAAGGCTAACTTGGCTGATGCAGAAGCGGATCTTGCAGCAGCAAAGGATTCTCTTGCACAGAAGGAACAGGAATATGCAAATTATCTTGCAAATGGTGGAAGTGCAACTGACATCAACGCAATTCAGATGGAATCTGTAATTGAAAACAAAAAGAATTCGGTTACTTCTGCCCAGTCACGTGTGGATTCATATAAAACCCGCGTAGAGGATTTGGAAAATACAGATACTAAGAATCTGGAAGAGGCAAGAGATAATTACAAAGAGCAGATAAACACAACAATCGATAACTATGAAGAGCGTTTAGAAGGTTTGCAGGAACAGAAAGCGGATGCGACCATCAAAGCTGGAATTAGCGGTGTAGTAACGGCAATCAATGTTTCAGAAGGCGCAAATTTCAATGGTGGAACGATTGCAAGTATTGAAGGTGTAGACAAATTTATCGTAGAAGCACAGGTAGAAGAATATGACATAGCTGATGTTGCCATTGGTATGAAGGTTTTAGTAAAAACAGATGCAACCAGAGATGTAGAATTAGAAGGTATGATTACCTATGTAGCACCTCGTGCAACCAATAGTGGTGGTTCCTCATTGGATGGATTTGCAGGCTTCATGGGTGGAATGGACACAGGAAGCATAAGTGGTAGCGGTTCTGCAACCTATCTTGTAAAGATTGAATTAAAGGATCAGAATGAAAGACTTCGTCTGGGTATGAATGCAAAGACAAGTATTATTACAGCAGAAAGTACCGATGTATGGTCAGTGCCTTATGATGCAATTTATACCAGAACAGATGGTACAACTTATTTAGAACAAGTAACTGGTAAGGATGAAGAAGGTAACTATGTAACAGAGGAGCTTGACGTAAAGATTGGATTACAGGGAACTTATTATGTGGAAATTATTTCTGACGAGGTTTCAGAGACAACAGAGATTTTGGTTCCAGATGCACAGGGTAACAGCTCTATCCAAGAACTTCTCAATATGATGGGAGCGGGGGCAGGAATCTAATCCCGTTTCAAGAAAGGTAAAATTGATATGGCGTCAATTATTAAATTGGAAAATATCGTCAAAAAATTCTATATCGGTGAGCCAAATGAATTAGAGATTTTACATGGAGTTTCTCTGGAGGTAAAGGAAGGAGAATTTCTCTCCATCGTAGGTCCTTCTGGTTCAGGTAAGTCAACCCTGATGAATTTGATTGGCGTTTTAGATCGTCCTACATCTGGAAGCTATTATCTGGATGGAATTGATGTGGAAAACGCACACGACAATGAATTGTCTGATATCCGAAATCAGAAAATTGGGTTTGTATTTCAGACATACAACTTGATTCCAAAGACAAATGCACTTCGTAATGTAGAGCTTCCAATGCTTTATGCAGGTGTGCCTAAAGCGGAAAGAAGAAAGCGCGCACAAGAGCTTTTGGAATTGGTAGAGATGTCGGATCGTGCTGACCACTTGCCAGAAGAACTTTCTGGTGGTCAGAAGCAGCGTGTGGCGATTGCGCGTGCAATGGCCAATGACCCTGCTATCATTCTGGCGGATGAGCCAACGGGTGCATTAGATACCAAGACAGGACGACTTGTTATGGATTTGTTCCACAAATTAAATGAAGAACAGCACAAGACAATTGTATTAATTACGCACTCTCCAGAACTGGCAGAGGAAACAGACCGTATTATTTCCATTCGAGATGGAAATATTGTGTCTGAAGTGATAAAGAGAGAAAGGCAGGTGTTGTAGTATGCTATTAGGTGAAAATATTACACTTGCCATTACCAGTTTAAAATCGAATAAGATGAGAGCCTTGCTTACAATGCTTGGTATTATCATTGGTATTGCAGCCGTTATTGCGATTTTTACAGTTGGTAACTCTCTTACGATTTCCATTGAAGAAAGCTTGCAGTCAATGGGGTCCAATGATGTATATGTCGTAGTAAGTGAACGACATCAGGATCATGATTACAGCCAGAAGTTAGATGGTGCAGAGTATGAAGTATCCGATGCAGACAAAGAGATGACAGATGGCGATTATATCACCAGCGAGATGATTAAGGAAATGTATGATCGTTTTGAAGATGATATTTATGCGATTAATATTTCTCATTCAGCTGGAAGAGGTGTTGCGGCCTATAAGGATACAACAGGACGTGTTTCTCTGGCAGGAACTACAGTGGGTTATTTTATTACCTCGCCAATCGAGATTGTAGCAGGAACTATGCTTTCGCAGCAGGACTACAATGGACAGCGTAGAAGCTGTCTGGTACAGGAAGGCTTTGCGGAAGATATGTTTGGTGATGCGGCATCTGCTGTTGGTAAAGTAATTGATGTCGAGTTAGAAGAAAGCAATGTTTCCCTTACGATTGTAGGCGTATACAAGAGTGCCAGCGCCTCTGGTATGGGTGGAATGAGTATGCTTGGATTAGGTGGTAGTACGGTATATATTCCACTTCAGACTGCCATGGCGATTACACATTCCAAGGATCAGTTTTCTACCATCCGTGTAAGTGCGGCAGTAGGTGTTGATACAGAGCAGCTCTCTAAGAATATTAAGAGCTTTTATGAACCATATTATCGCAACAATTTGGATTTTGAAGTAACTGTTATGACATTAGAAAGCATGATTGCGATGCTGACCAGTATGCTGGATTCTATCACACTTGCGATTTCCATTGTTGCAGGTATTGCTCTTTTGGTAGGCGGTATCGGCGTAATGAACATTATGCTTGTGTCTGTTACGGAACGTACACGTGAAATTGGTACAAGAAAAGCACTGGGTGCAAAGAATTCATCCATTCGTGCTCAGTTTATTGTAGAAGCAATCATTATCTGTTTGATTGGTGGTATTATTGGCTTGATACTCGGTATTACCGCAGGTATCGTTCTCTCAAATTATATGGGATATCCTGCAATGCCATCTATTGGCGGTATCGTAATTTCCCTCGTCTTCTCTATGGGCATTGGGTTATTCTTTGGATATTTCCCAGCCAATAAGGCGGCACAGATGAATCCTATCGATGCGCTTAGATATGAGTAACTCAGGAAGTTAATTTATCTGTGCCTGTACATACCTAAGACATAAAAATAGCCCTACAAGAGTAGGGCTATTTGCTATATAGAATCATTACTATATGCGGATATCAATATTTTTTCCGAGATTTGGATTCACCGACTGCTCCATCATGCTAATGAGCTGGGCGTTCATGGATTCGTTTACTTCCATGGCGTTGTCCAGCATCTTTACACTGACAGCCTGTGCCAGGCTTCCTGTGGCAGTTGGCCCATAGGATTGAACTACATTTAATGCACTTGATACAGCTGCGATATCCATAAATTCCCCTCCAGTCAATAAATTATGTACATTTATTTATCTATAATAATTATGACACCGAAAGAGGAAAAGTTCAACTACAAGATATAGTGTATAAGAAATAATAAGAATAGTATCAAAAAAAGTACATCATATGGATAGATTTTGTGTTATACTTACCGTGTAGGCTCGATAAGAGCAATAGTTACAGAAGATAGATACAGGAGGCTTCATTATGGGCGGATTTTTCGCAGTAGCGTCGAAAGAATCATGTGTATTAGATTTGTTTTATGGTACGGACTACCATTCTCATTTAGGCACTAGAAGAGCTGGTATGGCAGTGTATGGAGAGAATGGTTTTGACCGTGCAATTCATAATATTCAGAACTCTCCATTCCGCACAAAATTTGAAAAGGATGTAGAGGAATTACAGGGGAACACGGGGATTGGCTGTATTTCCGATTTTGAACCACAGCCACTTTTAGTGCATTCTCATTTGGGAAGCTTTGCAATTACTACTGTTGGAAAGATTGCAAATGCAGATGCATTGGTACAGGAATGCTACGATTCTGGTAAGACCCACTTCTTGGAAATGAGTGGTGGTAGCATCAACCAGACAGAGGTTGCGGCAGCGATTATTAACCAGAAGGACACCATGTTAGAAGGATTACAGTATCTTCAGGAAAAGGTAGTAGGTTCTCTTAGTGTACTTATTCTTACCAAAGAAGGTATTTATGCATCTAGAGATAGACTTGGTCGTACACCAATTATTGTGGGTAAAAAAGAAGGCGCTTACTGTCTATCTTTTGAAAGCTTTGCATACCTAAATCTTGGATACAGCGATTATAAAGAATTAGGACCAGCAGAAATCGTGTTCATGACAGCTGATGAAGTAAAAACATTGCAGCAGCCAGGCGAAGAGATGAAGATGTGTTCTTTCCTTTGGGTATACTATGGTTATCCAACTTCTACTTACGAAGGTGTAAACGTAGAAGAGATGCGTTATGAGACAGGTCGCCGCATGGCAGTCCGTGATAATGTAAAACCAGATTATTCTGCAGGTGTTCCAGACTCTGGTGTTCCAGCAGCAATTGGATATTCGAATAAGGCACAGATTCCATACACTCGTCCATTTATCAAATATACGCCGACCTGGCCACGTTCCTTTACACCAACCAGCCAGGCCCAGAGAAGCATGATTGCGAAGATGAAACTGATTCCAGTTCAGCCTTTGATTAAGGATAAGAAATTATTGCTCGTAGATGATTCTATCGTACGTGGTACACAGCTTGGTGAGACAACTGAATTCTTATACGAAAGCGGTGCAAAAGAAGTACATGTTCGTCCTGCTTGTCCACCAATTATGTATGGTTGTAAGTATTTGAACTTCTCTCGTTCTTCCTCTGAAATGGAGCTTATTACACGTCGTGTGATTTTAGAACGTGAGGGTGAGATTACAGATGAGCTGTTGGAGGAATACTCAAATCCAGACAGTGAAAAATACAAAGCAATGGTACAGGATATCTGCGATAAGTTAGGATTTACTTCTTTACAGTTTGCACGTTTGGACGATATCATTGAAGCAATTGGATTAAATCCATGCAAGCTCTGTACATACTGTTGGAACGGCAAAGAATAAAATATGTCAATTTAGAGTCAGATGTGTGTTGCCATACATCTGACTTTTTTATAAAATGAGAATAGTGTAGGATTTGCACAAAAGGAGATGTCGATATGCGTAGAATGGAATTTAAGATGGAACGCTCTGGACTTACCAAAATCGGTGACCGATTATCGGTTACAGAAGGTAAGCTTCCGACTTCCTATTACTATACAATTGAACATGCTATTGCAATGTCTGGAAATTATACGGTAAGTGAACGTCTAAAAACCAGAGAAGGTGTGGTAGTAGATATTACAGAAACCGAAAAAGGTTTCTTTGTGATTATGGAGTTTGACGAATAATGAGAGTATTACTGACAGCAATTAACGCAAAATATATACATTCTAATCTTGCGGTGTATTCTTTAAAAGCATCTGCTGGAGCATATAAAGATCATGTGGAAATTGCAGAATTTACTATAAACAATCAGGCGGATTACATTCTGGAAGAAATCTATAAGCGTAAGCCAGATGTGTTGATGTTTTCCTGCTATATCTGGAATCTATCTATGATAGAAGAAGTGATGCGAGAGTTCCATAAGCTATGTCCGGATGTACCTATCTGGCTTGGCGGGCCGGAGGTGTCCTTTGAAGTAGAAGCCTTTTTAAGAGCGCACCCAGAGGTGACAGGGCTTATGATGGGTGAAGGTGAGGGGACCTTTTATGAGTTATGTGAAATATATATAAGACATTGTGAGCAAACAGGAAATCTATGTCTTGCAAAAAGCGATTTAGAATCGATAAAAGGTATTTCATTTGTGTGTGCAGATGATACAGACAGAGAGATTCAGGTGAATGAATGGCGCCCGATTTTGGATATGAGTGCACTGCCATTTGCATATGAAAAAACAGCAGATTTTTCAAACCGAATTATCTACTATGAAAGTAGTCGTGGTTGTCCATTTTCGTGCAGCTATTGCTTATCTTCTGTAGATAAGAAGTTGCGATTTAGGGATTTGAATTTGGTAAAAGAAGAATTGCAGTTTTTTATTGACCAGAAGGTGCCGCAGATAAAATTTGTTGATAGAACCTTTAACTGCCATCATGCGCATGCAATGGAAATCTGGAAATATATCCATGAACATGACAACGGTGTGACGAATTTTCATTTTGAAGTATCTGCAGATTTGTTGAATGAAGAAGAATTAGCACTTATGGCACAGATGCGCCCAGGACTCATTCAGTTGGAGATTGGCGTGCAGTCGACCAATGAGGTCACGATAAAAGAAATCAAGCGTACCATGAAACTGGATCGTTTGAAAGCGATTGTAGAAAAAGTCAAAAGCTTTGGCAATATACATCAGCATCTTGATTTGATTGTGGGTCTTCCATACGAAGATTATGAGACATTTCGTAAATCTTTTGATGAAATTTATGCCTTACAGCCAAATCAGCTTCAGATGGGATTTCTTAAGGTGTTAAAAGGGTCTTATATGTATGAGCATGCGGATGAATATGGAATTTTATATCATGACAATCCGCCTTATGAGGTGTTGGCTACGAAATGGTTGTCCTATGATGATGTGCTTAAGATGAAGCGTATTGAAGAAATGCTTGAGGTATACTACAACAGTGGACAGTTCGAAATTACCATGAAGGTGTTGGGTACACATTTCGACAGTGCCTTTGATATGTTCCAGAGGTTGGGAGACTTCTATGAGGCGAAAGGATATTTTGGAATGAGTCATTCCAGAATTCGCCGCTGTGAGATTTTGATGGAGTTTTTAGAACAGGAATGGCTGATGGATGAGATGCATGGTGACTGGTATGATTGTATCCGTCAGGCGCTTGTATTTGATTTGTACTACAGAGAGAATTGCAAATCCCGTCCTACATGGGCGATGTCTTATGAGAGTATGAAACCATACGCACGTCATTATTGTAAGAATGGGAAAATGTCTCATATAGAGATGTTCTCGTATGACTTTTTGCGAGGCAATTATACAAGTTTGGATGAGCCTGTATTTGTGCTGTTTTCTTATGATAAGCGCGATCCGTTGACGCACCAGGCATATGTTGAATATGTCAACCCTGAAAAAGATATGATAATAGGAGGCGCCGAAGAGCCGGCGGTAGTAGAATGGCAGCCAAAAGAACCGAAGAAATCTTAAAAAGACTTGATGAAGTATACGGTACAGAATATATCTGTTATTTAAATCATGAGACCCCTTGGCAGCTCCTCATTGCGGTCATATTAAGTGCACAGTGTACCGATGCGAGAGTCAACATTGTAACAAAAGATTTGTTTGTGAAATACGATAGCCTGGAGAAATTTGCAAATGCAGATTTAAAAGAACTCGAGCAGGATATTAAACCAACTGGATTTTTCCATAACAAGGCAAAGAATATCATTGCCTGCGCAAAACGTCTGATAGAAGTCTATGGTGGAGAGGTGCCATCGGAATTAGATGATTTGCTGACGCTGGCGGGTGTGGGAAGAAAAACAGCAAATGTGATTCGTGGAAACATTTACAATCAGCCAAGCATCGTGGTAGATACCCATGTAAAACGCATCTCCAAGCGTCTTGGATTTACAAAGGAAGAGGATCCGGAAAAAATTGAGTATGAGCTGATGCGAAAGCTCCCAAAGGACCATTGGATTTTGTATAACATCCAGATTATTTCATTCGGAAGAAATATCTGCTTTGCGAGAAGTCCGAAATGTCAGGAATGCTTCTTATATGATTTGTGTAAATCAAAGGATAAAAGATAGATGATAAATGAGTATGTAGTTATTGATTTGGAAATGACTGGATTGTCGGCAAAAACCGACCAGATTATTGAAATCGGAGCAGTTAAAATCAAGGACAATCAGGTAGTGGACACAATGGAATGTCTGATAAACCCAAAGTGCAGAATCCCGACCAGAGTGGTGGAGCTGACAGGCATCACAGATGAAATGGTGCGGCTGGGAAGAGATAGGGATGAGGCAATAAAAGAATTGTTGGATTTTATCGATGGACAGATTCTGGTTGGGCAGAATGTGAATTTTGATTATAGCTTCTTAAAACAGTGGGCAGTAAATCATAAATGTCCGCTAGAAGCAAAGGCATGTGATACCTTAAAAATTGCGCGTGTGTTATTGCCGCCGGAGCAGCCGAAGAAGCTGGAAAACTTGTGTCAGTATTTTGGAATTGAACGTGCAAGAGAGCACAGAGCATTAGATGATGCAATGGAAACCTGGCAGGTATTTGAACGATTGAAAAACCTGGCGGTCACTTTAGAAAATGCATCTACCTATTTTGAGCCAAGACCTCTCATATATCGTGCGAAAAAACAAAGTCCTGCAACGCCAAAGCAGAGACAACGATTAAAAGAATATAGAGAGAAGCACCAGATTGTGGACGAAATAAATTGGGAGACACTCACCAAAAGCGAGGCCTCCCGTATTATGGATAAATATATTTTAGTACATGGAAGATGATTCTTCTGTGATTGTGGCAAGCTGTCTTTCGATTTTGCGAGAATCTGCATTTACACTAACTGCAAATTCAAGGAGCATGCGGGCGGCATCTTTTTCTCCTGCTTCTATAAGTTCTGTGGTATAATCAGGAAGAAGTGATACGAAATCAAGAAAGTTGTTTTCGTATTCAGTGAGAATTTCCAGATTGGCAGTACCGTATTTTAGTTTTAAATCGGTGTTGCTGATGCCGACAAAATTAAGCATTGGCTTCTTTGCGAGCTCAAAAATAGCTTTTTCAGTAGAAGTTTCAAGCTTTACTGGAATTTTATCCAAAGGTATGGTAATATAATCGAGCTTACTAATATCTTTCTTGCGAACAGCATTGGATGCACGTTCTTTTTCCCAGAACTCATCCTGGACTTTCTGCTGTGCAGTATCATTTTTACGGATATAAAAAGTAAGTGTTAGACAGAAGATAACAAAAATTGCTAAAAATGGAAACATAAATATATCCCTTTCTAAATAAAGTATTGGGATAAGTATAGCAGATTTTTTAGGCGAGGTGAATAGTATGAGTAATATTAGTAAAGGAAAAAAGAAAAAACAAGTACTTGCAATTGTTTGTTTGATTTTAGTAGCAGCAATGTTGATAACCACATTTGTATCAGCGCTGTTTGTGTAAAATCGCTAACTTTGCAACAGTTCTTGAAAATATAGAGATATGTGATAAAATATATAGTTAGACATTTGTTTATATTTTTTATTTTGTTAGAGGATGAAATATGAAGAAAATCAAATTATTAGTTGCAACATTATTGGTTGTAATAGCAGGAACATTTTTCTTTACAAATGAAGAGTTCGTTCAGGCGGATGTGCCAAAGAATGTAGTAATACATGAGGGTGTATACATCGGCGGAATTAGCGTTGGAGGAATGACAGCAGAGGAAGCGACCACTGCTGTAAATGCATATGTAGAAAAACTACAGGAAGAATGGATTACACTTGTAGGCGCAAAAAATACGCTCCGTTACCAGCTTAAGGATTTAGGTCTGACTGCGAAGGTGGAAGTGGCTGTAAAAGAGGCTGTTGCAGTGGGTAATTCTGGCAATCTTATTAAGCGTTTTATGGCGTTACAGGACTTGGAAAAAGAAAACTATGTTGTGGACATGGGACTTGCAATTGATAAACAATTGACAGGTAATAAGATTCATGGCAAGAGAGAAAAGATAGATATTAAAGCTATTGATAATGCAGTAAAGAAAGAGGGTAAAAAGTTCGTGTATGTACCAGGACAGACTGGTACAGAGGTAGATATCGTTCCATCTGTAAATGCATTGGATGAATATGTAGGAACAGTTTGGGAAGAGGGAGTTCCAGAAACAGCGAAGTTTGAATTAACCAATGTAGTTTCGCAGCCACGAGGTAACGAAACACAGCTTGCAGTTATCAAGGATTTAATTGGTTCATTTACCACAAATTATAAGAGTTCTGACTGGGGACGTGCACAGAACGTAGAAAACGGAGCAAGCAAAATCAATGGAACTGTATTATATCCAGGCGATGAATTCTCTGTTTATGAGGCTTGTAACCCATTTACAAAAGAAAATGGCTATGAGTTAGCTGGCGCATACTCAAATGGTGATACCATTGAATCCTTTGGTGGAGGTATCTGTCAGGTTTCAACTACATTATACAATGCTATTTTAAATGCAGAGATTGAGGTTACAAAGAGATTTAATCATTCCATGGTTGTTTCTTATGTAGACCCTGCGGCGGATGCTGCAATTGCAGGCACATACAAAGACCTTCGTTTTAAAAACAATTATGATTTCCCAATTTATATTGAGGCAGTATGCAAGAATAGAAATATTACTTTCAATGTATATGGTGTAGAGACCAGACCAGCCAATCGAGTAGTTCGCTACGAAAGTGAAATCATTACAATCAATGATCCAGATACGGAATATACGCTTTCTTCTTCATACGCTTTGGGTCAATACATTAAGACACGAGGTGAACATATCGGTTATGTATCAAAATATTGGAAGATCGTAACCGTAGATGGAGTAGAAACAGAAAGAAAGCAGATGAACAAGAGCACCTATCAGGCTTCTTGTAAAAAGGTGACAATCGGTACAAATGGAGCAACTGCAGAACAGTTGGCTATAATTAAAGCAGCGTTGGCAACAAAGGATGATGATTATATTAAATCCGTTGTGCTGGGCTTTGTTACTCCACCTGCACCGGCACCAACACCAGATACCAATACTGGAACAACACCAGCTCCAGATGCAAATGCTGGAACAACACCAGCACCAACACCAGATACAGGTTCAAGTGAAACCCCAGGTTCAAGCGAAACAGGAACAGGAGCAAACTAATAAACGAAGCATAGGCTGTGGCGAATATCGTCACAGCCTTAAGCACTATATATGAGGTAGAGATGAAAGCAGGTAAATTAAAGGAGTCTATTTTAAAACGCTCCATTTTAAAACAACTGCATAGAAGAAGAGAAGATGTCATAGCAGCATCCGCAGTGGGTGGTGACTATGGCGCAATAGCAGCGACTGAGGATTTGGCTGTGGTATTATCCTCAGATCCAGTAACTTTAAGTGAAGATGAGATTGGCAGCAGTGCAATTATGGCTGCTTGCAATGATGTAGCATGTTCTGGCGCAACTCCATCAGGTGTAACAGTAACACTATTATTGCCAACGGATTTCAATGAGGATGAGTTAAAAAGACTCATGAAGGACTTGGATGAAGCATGTCAGGAATGTGAAGTTGATATTATAAACGGACATACAGAGGTAACACGTGCAGTAAAGCAGCCGGTTGTGGTTGTGACTGCAATGGGAATTGTAAAAAAAGATAAACTATTGTCTAGTAGTAATGTGAAGCCGGGGATGGATATTGTCGCGACCAAGTGGGTCGGTTTAGAGGGTACTGCCATTCTTGCAAGAGAGAAAGAGGAAGAGCTTCGTATAAGATATGCGCAGCCATTTATTGATAATGCTAAAGTGTTTAGACAGATGATGTCCATTTTGCCGGAGGCTGCAGTCGCCACATTGTCTGGCGCGAGTGCAATGCATGATGTGTCAGAGGGAGGCGTGTTTGGCGCGCTTTGGGAATTAGCAGAGAGTGCTGGCGTTGGACTAGAAATTGATTTAAAGAAAATTCCAATTCGTCAGGAGACGATAGAAATTTGCGAGTTTTTTGATTTGAATCCATATAAGCTTTTATCGGGAGGCTGTCTTCTTATCGCAACAGAAGATGGAAATGGACTTGTGATGGAATTAGAAAAGGCAGAGATTCCAGCGGTGATTATTGGAAAAGCGATGGATAACAATGATCGCGTACTTATCAATGAGGATGAGAGACGTTTTTTGGAAACGACGCAAACGGACGAATTGTATCGCATAAAATAACGGATAGAGAGGTAGTAGGAAATGAGAGAAAAGATTTTAAATTATATTGAAAAGAATTCGAGAGTAGATATTGCAGAGCTTGCACTTCGCGTAGGTGCAGATGAACAGACTGTATTAAATGAGTTAGAAGCTATGGAGCATGAAAGAGTTATCTGCGGTTATCATACACTCATTGACTGGGATAAGGTTGGCGTAGAAAAAGCAACAGCTCTTATTGAAGTTCGCGTAACTCCACAAAGAGGTATGGGATTTGATAAGGTGGCAGAACGTATTTACAACTATCCAGAAGTAAATTCTATTTACTTAATTTCTGGCGGTTTTGATTTCATGGTAATCATTGAAGGAAGAACACTTCGTGAAGTAGCGCAGTTTGTATCAGAAAAACTCGCCCCAATGGATACTGTACTTAGTACAAAGACGAACTTTATTTTAAAGAAATACAAAGACCATGGAACTATCTTAGCAAAACCTGCTAAGGATGAAAGGGAGTTGATGAATTAATGAGAAATCCATTATCAAGTACGATTGTAAATATTAAGCCATCAGGCATTCGTAAGTTTTTTGATATCGCCGCTGAGATGGATGATGTTATCTCTCTTGGTGTTGGCGAACCTGACTTTGATACACCATGGCATGTTCGCGATGAGGGTATTTATTCGCTTGAAAAAGGTAGAACCTCTTATACATCGAATGCGGGCTTAAAAGAATTAAAAGAAGAAATTGCAAAATTTTTAGAGCGTCGTTATGACCTTACATACGACCCAAATAAAGAGATGATTGTAACAGTAGGTGGTAGTGAAGGTATTGACATCTGCATGCGTGCAATGTTAGATCCAGGTGATGAAGTGCTCATCCCACAGCCAAGCTATGTTTCCTACGAGCCATGTGCAATCCTTGCAAATGGTAAACCAGTTATCATCGAGCTTAAGGCAGAGAATGAATTTCGCCTTACAGCAGAAGAATTAGAAGCAGCGATTACACCAAAGACAAAACTTTTGGTGCTTCCATTCCCTAATAACCCAACTGGAGCAATTATGGAAAGAAAAGATTTGGAAGCAATCGCAGAAGTGATTTTAAAACATGACCTGTATGTATTAAGTGATGAAATCTATTCTGAGCTTACGTATACAGATAATCATGTGTCTATTTGTAATAT
Organism: Agathobacter sp.; assembly: GCA_045530745.1. Taxonomy (GTDB): domain Bacteria; phylum Bacillota; class Clostridia; order Lachnospirales; family Lachnospiraceae; genus Roseburia. The sequence continues at coordinate 44,465 of JAZSCQ010000061.1, read as the reverse complement.
TCCTGGCATGCAGGAAAGAACTGTTTTAATCAATGGTTTTTCAAAATCACATTCCATGACAGGCTGGAGACTCGGATATGCATGTGGACCAGAAGTGATTATCAAACAGATGTTAAAAATTCATCAGTTTGCGATTATGTGTGCTCCTACAACCAGTCAGTATGCAGCGGTAGAAGCAATGCGAAATGGCGATGCGGATGTACAGGAAATGAAGATTGAGTATAACGTACGTCGTAAATATCTGCTTAAGAGATTTGCAGAAATGGGAGTAGATTGTTTTGAAGCATTGGGTGCATTCTATGTGTTCCCATGTATCAAAGAGTTTGGTATGACATCAGACGATTTTGCAACTTCTATGCTTAAAAGCAAGAAGGTATGCGTTGTACCAGGTACTGCATTTGGTGATTGCGGAGAAGGCTTCCTCCGTATTTCTTATGCATACTCTATGGAAAACTTAAAAACTGCGATGGACAGATTTGAAGAATTTGTAAAAGATTTAAGAGAGAATAAGTAATTATGGCATTAAATATTGTATTATTTGAACCTGAGATTCCTGCGAATACAGGAAATATCGGACGTACCTGTGTAGCGACCAACACACGCCTGCATTTAATTGAACCGCTTGGCTTTTCTTTGGAAGAGAAGCAGCTGAAACGTGCGGGAATGGATTATTGGAAAGATCTTGATGTGACAACTTATGTCAACTGGGAGGATTTCTGTAATAAGAATCCAGAAGCAAAGGTGTACTATGCCACAACAAAGGCACGTCATGTATATTCCGATGTAAGCTACGAGCCAGATTGCTACATTATGTTTGGCAAGGAGAGTGCTGGAATTCCAGAAGAAATCTTAAAAGAAAATCCAGACACATGTGTACGTATTCCAATGGTTGGAGAAACACGTTCTCTTAACTTATCGAATTCGGTAGCAATTGTCTTGTATGAAGCGTTGCGCCAAAATGAATTCTCTAATATGAAATTAGAGGGAGAATTGCATCGTTTGCACTGGGAGGACTAGGATGAGTATTATCAAAACAAGAGGTCTTGTGCATGATTTTATTCGCAGAGACGAAGATGACAATGTAGAGTCTATCACTACGGCGCTAGATAATGTCAACTTGGATGTAAAAGAGGGTCAGTTTATTGCCATTTTAGGGCATAATGGTTCGGGTAAATCGACACTGGCAAAACATATCAATGCACTTCTTTCTGCAACAGAAGGAACCATCTGGGTAGATGGAATGGATGTATCAAAAGAAGAAAATGTCATTCCGGTTCGCAAATCAGCAGGAATGGTGTTTCAGAATCCAGATAACCAGATTATTGCAAATATTGTGGAAGAAGATGTGGCATTTGGGCCAGAAAACATTGGTGTGCCAACAGATGAAATTTGGGAACGTGTTGAAAAGAGTCTTGGTGCGGTGCGTATGACGAAGTACCGTAACCATTCACCAAATAAATTGTCTGGAGGGCAGAAACAGCGTGTAGCAATAGCTGGGGTTATGGCGATGGAGCCAAAGTGTATTGTGTTTGACGAACCAACTGCGATGCTTGACCCAAATGGACGCAGGGATGTGCTAAAGGCTGCACATGAATTAAATAAGACGAAAGGTGTCACCGTGCTTCTGATTACGCATTACATGGAAGAGGTAGTAGATGCAGATTATGTCTATGTAATGGAGAATGGGAAGATTATCATGGATGGAACACCTAGAGAGATTTTCTCTCGAGTAGAGGAGCTGAAAAGCCATCGTCTGGATGTGCCACAGATGACGCTTTTGGCACATGAGTTAAGAGTGGCAGGTCTTCCTATTCCCAAAGGGATTCTTACAAGGGAAGAATTGGTGGATGCATTGCTTGCCATGAAGTAGAGAAAAAGAAAGTTTGAATGGATTACTATGTCAATTATTTTGGATAAAGTAAATTATGAATATAGTGCAGGTACTGCATATCATGTACAGGCACTTAAGGATATCAATCTAAAAATTGAAGATGGCGAATTTATTGGAATTATCGGACACACGGGATCTGGCAAATCAACTCTGATTCAGCACATGAATGGTTTGATTAAGGCGACTTCAGGAGGCATCTATTTCAATGGACAGGATATATATGATGATGACTTTAGTTTAAAGGAACTTCGAACCAGAGTCGGACTTGTGTTCCAGTACCCAGAGCATCAGTTGTTTGAGACAACGATTTTTGATGATGTGTGTTTCGGACCAAAGAATCAGGGGCTAGATAGAAAGACGGTAGAGCTTCGTGCGTTTGAAGCACTTCGCAGTGTGAATTTTCCACATGAGCTTTTTTATCAGCCTCCATTTGATTTGTCGGGTGGACAAAAACGCCGAGTAGCAATTGCAGGTGTGCTTGCAATGAAGCCAGAGGTGTTAATTTTGGACGAGCCTACTGCGGGTTTAGATCCAGCCGGAAGAGACGAGATTCTGGGCATGATTTCCAGGATGCACAAGGAATTGGGAATTACAGTTATTCTGGTTTCTCACAGTATGGAAGATGTGGCAAAATACGTAGACCGCATTATTGTAATGAACCAGGGCTCTGTGATGTATGATGGTGCACCAAAGGATGTATTCCGTCAGTACAAGGAATTAGAGACAGTAGGGCTTGCTGCTCCACAGGTAACTTATCTGATGCATGAATTACAGGAACAAGGGGTTCCAGTGGATGTGAATGCCACTACAATAGAGGAAGCAAGAGAAAGTATCTTAGCTGCTATGCGCAGATAAGAGGTTAGATAGAGGTTAGAAATGATTCGAGATATTACAATTGGGCAATATTATCCAGCGAATTCACCACTGCATAAATTAGACCCACGTGTAAAATTATTTGCAACAGTAATATATGTAATTGCCTTATTCTGTTTTGAGGGTTTTGTGGGACTGGCTCTCATTACGGCATTTTTATATAGTGTAATCAAGCTTTCCAAAGTACCTTTTAAATTTATGACAAAAGGACTAAAGGCAATTATTGTGTTGGTGGTTATTACTTCGGTGTTCAATCTGTTTGCAACACCTGGGGACATCGTGTTCTGGAAGTGGAAAAGCCTTCAGATTACAGATGCTGGAATTATTCAGGCAGTAATGATGACTATACGTTTGGTGTATTTGATTCTGGGAACTTCCCTTATGACACTGACAACTACGCCAAATCAGCTTACAAATGGTTTGGAAACTGCATTGGCACCTCTTAATAAAATTAATGTGCCAGTACATTCCATTGCAATGATGATGTCAATCGCACTGCGATTTATTCCAATTCTTATAGAAGAGACAGATAAAATTATGAAAGCGCAGATGGCGCGTGGTGCAGATTTTGAAAATGGCAACATTATTGAAAAAGCAAAAGCGATGGTTCCGCTTCTTGTTCCGCTTTTTGTATCTGCATTCCGTAGAGCAGAGGATCTTGCAATGGCGATGGAAGCACGTTGCTATAATGGCGGTGAAGGTCGTACCAAGATGAAACCGCTGAAATATGAGCAGAACGATTACAAGGCATATGGTATTGTAATTGCTTTCTTGGTACTTGTAATTGTGGCAGCAAACGTTGTTCCTTTTCCGCAATAGATTTTGTGATAGGTACATGAGTGTGCGGAGGTATATAACATGCGCGTAAAAATGGTAGTTGCCTACGATGGCACAAATTATAGTGGCTGGCAGCTCCAGAAAAACGCAGTCACGATAGAGCAAAAACTAAATGAAGCCTTGTATGACTTGCTTGGCGAAGAGATACAGGTGACAGGGGCAAGTCGTACCGATGCAGGTGTACATTCCCTTGGAAATGTATGTGTATTTGATACAAATACCCGTATGCCGGCGGAGAAAATCTGCTATGCACTTAATACGCGTTTGCCAGAGGATATTGTGGTTCAGAGTTCCTGTCAGGTGACTGACGATTTTCATCCGCGTGCGGGAAAGAGCAGCAAGACATATGAGTATCGTATCTTAAATCGTCAGTTTCGCGATCCAACCCGTCGCTTGAATACTTACTATTATCATTATGATTTAGATATAGATGCAATGCAGAAGGCAGCTTCCTATTTGGTGGGGGAACATGACTTTAAGAGCTTTGCTTCTGTGCATGCACAGGTAGAAACAACAGTGCGTACGATTTATGATTGTACCGTTACAAGAAAAGAAGATGAAATCCATATCCGCGTAACAGGAAACGGATTTTTATATAATATGGTCCGTATCATTGCGGGGACATTGATTGAGGTGGGCGCAGGTAAGCGTCAGCCGGAAGAGATACTTGCGATGTTGGAAGCAACAGACCGACAAACAGCAGGTCCAACAGCGCCAGCGCACGGACTTACGATGATAGGGATTGAATACAAAGGGATTTAACCCACAAAATATAGTGAAAAATTTTCTGCAAAAAACAAGAAAATGTATTTGACACGCGTGGTTTCGTGTAATATAATATCCTAGTCTGCGATAGTATGAAAATGTGAGCCAAAGCCCCGGCAAGCATTTTAACTATAGAGAATAATAGGGTGAAAAAGGGATAGCGTCCGGACATACGAGATTCCAAATAGCCCAGTCGTTTTTATTGTTAAAATATCTTAGGAGGAAAACCAAATGAAGACATTTATGGCTAGTCCTGCTACAATCGAAAGAAAATGGTATGTAGTAGACGCTGAAGGTAAGACATTAGGACGTTTAGCATCAGAAGTTGCTAAAGTATTAAGAGGAAAGAATAAAGCTATCTTTACACCACACATTGATACAGGTGATTACGTAATCGTAGTTAACGCTGAAAAGATTAAAGTAACAGGTAAGAAGATGGAACAGAAAATCTACTACCGTCACTCTGACTACGTTGGTGGTATGAAAGAAACAACATTAAAAGAAATGTTAGCAAAACACCCAGAAAGAGTTATCGAATTCGCTGTAAAAGGTATGCTTCCAAAAGGACCTTTAGGACGTGAAATGTACAAAAAATTATTCGTATACGCTGGACCAGAGCACAAACATGAAGCTCAGAAACCAGAAGTATTAACATTTTAATTAGGAGGTAAATTACAGTGGCTACTACAAAGTATTACGGAACTGGAAGAAGAAAATCATCTGTTGCTAGAGTATACTTAGTACCAGGAACAGGTAAAATCACAATCAATAAAAGAGACATTGATGAATATTTAGGATTAGAAACATTAAAAGTAGTTGTTCGTCAGCCATTAGTTGCAACTGAAACAGTTGACAAATTTGACGTTATCGTAACAGTTAAAGGTGGCGGATACACAGGTCAGGCTGGTGCTATCAGACATGGTATCGCTCGTGCGTTACTTCAGGTTGATGGCGAATACCGTCCAACACTTAAAGCAGCTGGCTACTTAACACGTGACCCACGTATGAAAGAACGTAAGAAATACGGTCTCAAAGCAGCTCGTCGTGCACCACAGTTCAGCAAACGTTAGTTATATCTGCGATGGCAGAATTCAAAAAGACTCCGGAGAATTTATTCTCCAGGAGTCTTTTTTGTATTCTGACAATCATTGGATGGCTTCGAATGGGCGAGGAAATCCGTAGGATTTTCGAGCCTGTTTGAAGCCATCGCAGATATAACAGAGATGTAAGGAGCGAAGCGAATTCGAGACAGCTCTTGAATTCGCTCTTGGCTTTCCATCTTTTCTGTGTTAGACTATGGATGTTTAAAGTTTAGTTGTCATAACTTAAAATGAGGGAAAATACAAATGAGAAACAAAAAACAAAAGATAGTAGCTTGTCCAATTTCAAAATCAAGCAATCATGACGAGTTCAACGACATATGCAAAGCAACAGGACAGCCATGTCCATATTTCGCTGATGAGGGGATGAGTGTTTGTAAAAGCAAGGTAAAATGCCTGTTATACTTTTCAAAGAGGTTAACCAAGGTTAATTTCAAAGAAGTTGTAAATCTTATTTTTTCTGACACACAGCCTAAGACTAAAGTTGCGAAGACTTCACGTTCTAAACATAAAACACCTGTTGAAGAAATGGACAAAGCAAACGAGGCATCGAATGCATTTATTGAAGATTTAGAAGATGCGTTGAAAAAGCATGAAGAAGAAAATATAGAGGAAGGCCAGGATGAAAACGAAATAGATGATCATATTATGGCTATTGAAGAATCTATGAAAAAGATGTAAAGTAAAGAAGGTGTTACTATAACACCTTCTTTTGTTATATAGAACTGTATAGGAGAAAATAAATGCAGGAACTTTATCAATACCTCGAAACTATGCTAAAAGCAGATATCCAGAAAATTATTATCAGCAACCCTTTTAGCAAATCTGAAGAATACAAAAAAATTATTATAGAAAACAAAGGCAAAGCCTATCAGGTAGCAAAGTACACCGACAAACAGGTCTTTCACGAAAATATTAAGCAGGAAGAGTTGCTTGAACGTGCAAATGCTCTCGCAGAAAACCGCTACAAACAAATCAACGGTATGTCTGAGACGGAAGAACACATTATACTTGTTTCAAAAAAAGGAAACTGTACTTATAAGGTGAAAAAGACTGCGACAGATGCAGTAAAACTTTCTGCAAAACAGCAGGGGCATAACCGCCAGAAAAACTATATCCTAAAAGAAGGCATGAACATTGCGCCGCTTGTGGATATGGGAGTATTTACTAAGGATGGCAAGGTAGTGAATGCCATGTATGACAAGTACAAGCAGATTAATCGCTTTATTGAAATTATCGATGATGAAGTTTCAAGTCTCAAGGTAGAAGAATTAAATGTCATTGACTTCGGTTGTGGCAAATCTTATCTGACCTTTGTAGTGTACTATTATCTTACTGAGGTTATGAACTTAAAGGTAAATATGATAGGGCTCGATCTCAAAGAAGATGTCATTAAGAAATGTAATCAGGCAGCAGAAAAATACAATTACACCAATCTGAAATTTGAAGTTGGTGATGTAAATGGTTTCAAGGCCCCATTTGATGTCGATATGGTAATTACACTTCATGCCTGCGATACAGCGACTGATTTTGCACTTTATAATGCAATCCAGTGGAAAGCCAAAATGATTTTCTCTGTGCCATGCTGTCAGCATGAATTGAACAAGCAAATCAAGCCAGAGGAATTAAACATTCTTTCACGCTATGGAATTATTAAAGAACGCTTTTCTGCGCTTGCAACAGACGCAATCAGAGGAAATTTGCTTGAATATTGCGGATACAAAACACAGCTTCTGGAATTTATTGACTTCGAGCATACACCTAAGAATATTTTGATTCGTGCAGTACGTAGACCAATTATGCCAAAGCAGGTAAAAGAAAACATGCTGGGTGAAGTACGCGCCATGATGAAGGAATTTTCATTCGCGCCAACGCTGTATAAATTGTTAGACCTCGATAAAGCAGAGTAGAAATAATAGGGATTGTTTATGAAAATATTAGTAACAGCATTCGAACCATTCAATGGGAGAGATATCAATCCATCTCAGCTGATATTAGAAAAAATAGAAACACCAGAAGGGGTAACTTTAATCAAAGAATTACTTCCAGTAGATTTCAAAGCAACAACGAGGATTTTAAAAAATCTTCTAAAAGAGCATCAACCAGATATCGTCCTATCTTTAGGTCAGGCTGGAAATCGACCAGAGATAAGTATAGAACGTGTTGCAATAAATCTGGCTAACTGTCGCTCATCCAATGGGAAAAAGACGATAGCGGATAATGCTGGTGATATGCCGGTGGATTAGCCAATTGTTGTAGGTGCGCCACAGGCCTACTTTTCCAATTTGCCAGTTTGGGATATGGTAAAAGCAATACAGGATGCTGGAGTAGATGCAGCAGTTTCGTATACTGCCGGTGCCTATGTCTGCAATCATGTCATGTACACGGCGTTACATGAAGTGGCAACCAATTACCCAGAAATGAAAGCTGGTTTTATCCATGTACCATTTCTTCCGGAACAGAATCCTATGACAGGATATACCATGGAGTTTGGTGATATGACACGAGGAATTCAAGCAATATTGGAGTATTTGAAAAATAATTCTTGACTGTAAACCTTGTTTATAGTTTATGCTGACAAGGAAAAGGAGAGAAAACTATGACAATAAAAGAGGTAGAAGAACAGTTAGGGTTATCGAGAGCCACCATTCGATTTTATGAAAGAGAGCAGTTGCTCGTGCCACAGCGATGTGGAAATACCTATCGCGAATACAGCGAAGACGATATCGCTGTATTAAAGAAAATCATTATCTTACGTAAGTTGGGATTTTCTGTTGCGGAGATAAAAGATTTCCTAGAAGAAAATGTACCATTACAAGAACTTCTTGAAAAGAATATTCAGGAACTGCAAGAAAAGATGAATGAACTGAATGGAGCTATCAAAATTTGCAAGAAGATGCAAAGTAGACAAGAGGATTTTGACACCTTCAATGAGAACTTTTATTGGGAAGAAATCAAAGAACAGGAGAATGATGGGAATAAGTTCTTGGAAATTGTGAACGATACGATAAAAGTGGAAAAAAGCATTGTCTTGAAATTTTTTAATATAGTAGATGACAAAGGGAATTTGATAAAAGATAGAAAAGAGATTATCTTTAATATAGTAAGTGTATTTTTTGTGTATGCAATCGGACTTTATGTTTTTCAAGGCATGGTAAGAGATAATTGGAGTATAGAAACTTTTTTAAGAGGTTTCTTTCAGCCGGCTATTATGCTAATACTATATTCGCTATGGGAGGTGCCATTATTTTTCATTGCGAAAAGATCACAGAAGGCCGCTAAGATTATCCGAAAAATAGGGACATGTATCTTGGTTGTTCTAACTGCATTAGCCATGTTACTCATATTTTTCGGTGAACCCGCATAAATATAATTTTTTCTTGACCTTCCCCTTGGGTTATGGTGTACTTTAACCATGTACTCAAGGGTTTTTTTCTTGAAAAACATAAGAAATGAGGTCAGAACATGACAATCAAAGATGTAGAAAAGCTGACAGGACTAACTGCAAAAAGTATTCGCTATTATGAGAATAAGGGCCTGCTTACAGTAGAACGTAACGAGGAAAATGATTACCGCAGTTACTCTGAAACAGAGGTAAATCGATTGAAGAAAATTAAGTTGTTCCGATATCTGGAATTCTCTGTAGAAGAAGTAAGAGCAATGCTGGATATGGAGACGAAAGAAATCCAGAAAGTGCTGGAACAAAAGGCGGAGCAATTTTCTGATTTAAGAGATCGTTGTAAGGACAAGCAGGAGTTGTGCCTTTGTTTGGTAAAGGATTACAAGAAAAGTGAAGCAGAACTAAATGTAATCATTTCAGAATATAACCAGTATGCGCAGACAATAGAAAGTGACGAAATGGCAGAAATCACAGAAAACCTAAAAGACTTGGGGACTCCGAGTTTTTCAATTATGTTTTTGTATACGCTAATGTTTTCCGGACCGATTCTGGCACTGTTTATTCAGATTAGTGATGGAAAACTCGAGGATTTAGCCTTGGTTGCGGGGATTGCGATTATTTCTACAATGCTGATTACAGGAGTTTGGATTTTTTATTTTGTACAGCGAAGTAAGAATAAGAACCGTGTGAAAAGGAAAAATAGGGCAACGATATGGATTATTCCGTTGCTTATATTAGCACTCATCCTGGGGATTGCCTCCATAGTAGGGGTTGATAGTTTGATACAGAAATATCTGATTGCCAAGGACTTTCTGTTTTATACGTATTCTGCTTTTGTGCAAAAAGGGCTGATTGTAATTGTTATGTTAACAATTATGGTTGGAGGTTGTTTGCTAATCGGTAAATTTTCTGGAGAAAGCAGAAAACAGATGGAGCACTTTGGTGTGTTTGCGGTTTGGGATAAATTGGGAAAATGGAAACCGCTGGTTTTAGGCGCTTTGTGTGTGGCATATTACTGTTTTGTTACAAGCTTTACTGTGGTGACAGAAGATGCTATTATCTGTCATTCGCCGATTCATCCAATGGGGGTAACATATTCATATTCGGATGTAGACAAAATTACAGCAGGTGTGGGGCAAAAGGATTTTACATACTTTCAACATGAGAGAAAAGGGCAGTTCTATTACAAAATAGAATTAGATGGAAAAGAAATTGTGTTTATAAACGCCGAGACAAGTAATAGTGAGATAGAGCGGTATAATGAACACACTTATCTTTGGCTGGAGGAATTCGACCAGAAGTTAGTCGAACTGGGGGTTCAAAAAGAAAGTGATTCTACTGGCTACGAAGCGATTCAATTGGATCAGGAGTATGTGGACCGCTTTCACCGCATACTAGAGAATAAATAGAAAGGGGCTGTCGCAAAATAGACATTTTGGCCTATTTTGCGATTGCCCCTTTTGATATTTCTACTTCGTTCCAAAAATTCTATCGCCTGCATCGCCAAGACCTGGGCAGATGTAAGCATTTTCATTTAATTCGCGGTCTAAGTTACCAACGAAAATCTTTACATCAGGATGTGCGGCAGAGAGTTTTTCCAAACCTTCTGGAGCAGCGATGATGCAAAGGAAGGTAATGTCTTTGCCACCACGAGCTTTGATAGAGTTGATTGCATCGATAGCAGAACCGCCAGTTGCAAGCATTGGATCTACAACGAAGATTTTTCTTTCGTCGATAGGAGCTGGAAGCTTGCAGAAGTATTCGTGTGGCTCGAAGGTTTCTTCATCACGGAACATACCAATATGTCCAACTTTTGCTGTAGGCATAAGCTTTAACATACCGCCTACCATACCAAGTCCAGCACGAAGGATAGGGATGATGGCCTGCTTTTTGCCAGCGATAACAGGGCACATTGCAGTCTCGATAGGAGTTTCTACTTCAACTTCGGTTAATTCTAAATCACGAAGTGCTTCATAGCCAACTAACATAGCGATTTCTTCTACGATAGCACGGAATTCATTGGTTCCAGTGTTTTTGTTTCTAAGCATAGTAATTTTGTGCTTCACCAATGGGTGGTCACAGATTATGATATTTTCGTTTCCATTGTACATAATAATGGTTTCCTTTCTCTGATTAATCTAGTATTATATTATCATAAGCAGAATATATTGCAAAGGAAAAAGAGATGAACAGAGATTTATTAGAAATATCAGATGGAAAACTATATGGGAATAATGATATGCCAAAGATTGCCTGCCATGATTGTAAGGGGTGCTCTTCCTGTTGTCAGGATATGGGTGAATCAATTTGGTTAGATCCATATGATATCTATCAGCTAACCACGAATCTTGGGAAGAAGATGGAGGAGCTTCTTGTTAAAGAGGTAGAGCTTCATGTAGAAGATGGTTTGATTCTGCCGAATTTAAAGATGACAGGAGAGCTGGTGCCTCAATGTGCATTTTTAAATGAAGAGGGGCGTTGTAGTATTCACAAGTTTCGACCAGGATATTGCAGATTGTTTCCGCTTGGAAGAAATTACGACGAGGGTAAGCTGACATACTTTGTGTTAAAAGATGCCTGCTCTGCGCCGAATAAATCCAAGATTAAAATTAACAAATGGTTAGGAATCCCAAACTTAAAGAACTATGAAATGTTTCTTGTAAAATGGCATGAGCTAACGAAAGGTCTTCGTGCATTTTATGCAGAGAATCTGGAAGAAGAGGCAGTGATTAAGGCGTTGAACATGAAATTCTTACAGGTGTTTTATTTGACGCCATACGAGACAGAGGATTTCTACAAAACAATGGATGAACGAATTGCAGAATTCCGACAGTTTTTAGAAAGTGTAGGATTTTGTGAAACATTTGACAAATTGTATGCAATTATGTCATAATTTGTCAGTAATTATACAAAAGGAGGCTTATGTTATGAACAGAGCAGAATTAAAACTGGCTGCAAAGGCGCAGATTCAGGGCAAGATAGGTATCTTATTTGTATGCTATCTTGTAGTATTTGGTATTGGTTTAGTTTGTGGACTTATTCCTGTAGTGGGTAGTGTTGCAAGTATGGTAATTACTCCAGCTATTTCATTGGGATTATGTCTTATTTTCCTTGGATTAACAGAAGGAAAGAACGTAGAAATCGCTACATTATTCAGCAGATTTTCATGTGTTGGTAAAGCACTTTGGTTAAGTATTTTGATTGGTGTATTTACCTTCCTTTGGTCTTTATTATTCTGGATTCCAGGTATTGTAAAAGGCTTATCTTACTCTATGGCATATTATGTTTTAGCTGAAAATCCAGAGATGACAGCAAGAGAAGCTTTAAATGAAAGTAAAGCAATTATGGAAGGCCATAAGATGGAATTATTCGTTCTTTACTTATCTTTCATTTTATGGGATATTCTTGTTGCAGTAACATTTGGTATTGCATCTGTATATGTACTTCCATATCAGTCAGCAACAATTGCAAACTTCTATCAGAAAATCAAACGTCAGCCACAGGCTGCAGAAGCAGACATGATTTAAGAAATAATTTGCTACGCCTCATCCATGTGATGAGGCGTTTTTTATGTGCTAAAATTTACTTCTTAATTTTAAGAACTTACCTGTTAGCGTTCTCCTATTGTAAAGAAATAAGAAATTTGTTATCTTCACTTCAGCAGATAACACTGCTTTTACTATAGATAAAATAACAATTAGGAGGAAAAGAAATGAGTTTCTTGGCAAATATTATTTGGTTTGTTTTTGGAGGATGGTATACAGGTTTATCATGGTTGCTTATAGGCTTACTTTGGTGTATTACAATTGTGGGAATGCCTTATGGGATTCAGTGTTTTAAATTTGCAAAGCTCTCTGCATGCCCATTTGGTAAGGAGGTACAGTATGGAGCGAGTACAGGCTCATTCCTGCTTAATATATTATGGATTATACTGACAGGTGTACCAATGGCAATTGAGCATGCGATTACAGGACTTGTTCTTTGCTGCACCATTATCGGAATTCCATTTGGTCTCCAGCATCTTAAAATTGCAAAACTTGCGCTTATGCCATTTGGAACGGCAGTAGTATAAATAGTTCTCCTTTTTAAAGCCACGGGAAGCACTTCAGAAATGAGGTGCTTCTTTTTGTGTATGGATTATGGTTTCTCTTTGGCTATAGATATGATATAATGAACGAAAATAAAGAGATGGAAAAGAAAGTAGAAAAGAGGGAGATTATGACTTACGAAATCGATGAAATTCGCAAAGTGAAATTGGGCGGAGTGAATCAGAAAATCCACATTCGTGGCGAGAAGAAAAGCAATCCTGTGCTTTTGTTTTTACATGGTGGACCAGGAGTGACCAATCGTCATGGAGTGTTGGCACGTCACAGTGATTTGTGTGATGATTTTACAATTGTTTGCTGGGATCAAAGAGGAACAGGTGGTTCTTACTGGGGCGTAAAAGACGAAAGTTTAAACTTAAACCAGTTGATTGAAGACGCAGCAGAATTATTAGAGTATCTTTGTAAGACGTTGGATAAAGAAAAGATTTTTATCCAAGGTGGCAGCTGGGGTACAGAGCTTGGTACCTATCTATGTATCCGCCATCCTGAGAGAATCGCTGGATATATTGGCAGCGGTCAGGTTGTTGATGGTGTATTAAATGAAGAGTTAAGCTATGATTTTGCTTATGCCAAGGCGAAGGAAGCAGGCAATGAAGAGGACATCAAGACGTTAGAAGAAATTGGAAGACCTGTAGATGGATGTTATCGAGAAATCTTCGATGGAATGATGACACAGAGAAAGATTATGAAAAAGTATGGTGGTCATTCTTTAAAGAGTAATGGTACATACTGGACCGATACTGCACTTCCAATTATTAAGAGCAAAGAATATACACTTATGGATAAAATTGGTGTTGCAAACGGATATAAGAGATGTCTGACACTTATGTGGCCTACCACATGTAAATGTAATTTCATGGCAGAAGATACCAATTTCCCAATGCCATATTATATCTTCCAGGGAAGACATGACAATAACACGCCAAGTGCTCTCGTGCAGGATTATTTTGATAAAGTACAGGCTCCAGATAAAGCGCTTGTATGGTTTGAAAATTCTGCTCACGGACCTATGGGAGAGGAACCGGAAACTTATAAAAAACTGCTTCGTGAGAAGTTTCTTAAGATAGCTGAGAATATGTAAAATACAGTATACAAAATGCTACATGACTTGTGGCGGAATGGAGATAATGATGAAAAAAGAATTAACCACAGCCCAGATGCTTGGCATCTGTCTTGGTGACTTTGCCAGAGCAATTTTAAGCGGGCTTATCGTAACCTATACACTGAAATTTTTTAATGTAACACCATCTTCTGGATTACCACTTCTTATTCCAGCAGGTATGATGGGAACCCTTCGTGGATTTGGTGTGTTTTTCGATGCAATTACGGATCCATGGGTAGCAGGGCTTAGTGATAACTGCAAGGCAAAGGGCGGACGAAGACTTCCATTTATGAAATGGTCTGCGATTCCGTATGCACTTGTATGCTTACTTATCTTTTTTCCACCATCAGGTGAAGTAAGTACAGTAAATATCGTTTGGGTAGCAGTAATGCTTCTTTTATATTATTTATTCTCTACCCTTTATAATGTACCGTTTAATGCTTTGCAGCAGGAAATTGTTACGGATACTAAGAAACGAGTATTTTTCTTTACATTAAACTCATTGATGTTCGTGCTTGGTAGTGCAGTAATTTATGTGCTTCCAGTTATGGTAAGCGCATTTAAAGGAAATGGTATGGAAGCTATTCTGGCATGGAGAATTGCACTTGCAGTATTTGCTGTTATCGGTGCTATCTGCTGTGTGATTCCAGCATTTATTGTAAAAGAAGAAGATTATATCGAAAGCTATACTACCAAGAAAGTACCTATGCTTGAAAGCTTTAAAGCGGCATTTTCTTACAAGCATTTTGTAATTATGACGATAGGTTACTTAATCATGCAGGCAGGTTTTGCCTTCTTTAATGGTGCGTTGTTGTTCTATATTGATACGCTTTTGGGCTTAAATGAAAGCTTTGCAACAATTGTACTTGCGATTAGTATTGTAGTCGGAATTATGACCTATCCACTCGTAAATAAGCTTGTACGTAAGGTTGGTAAGAAACCACTTTTGCTTGGTGCATGTATTGCTTATGTTGTAATTTACCTAGGTATTTATTTCCATGAACCAATTGCCAACTTCTTTGGAAAACAGCCAATTGCTCCAGGATTTATTGCATCTTTGGCAGGAGAAGGGGCACAGTTCGGTTCTGTAGTAGTGGCGTTTTTAATTGGTATTGGTGTGGCATTCCCAATCGCTTGTACCAATATTTTACCACCTTCGGCATTTGCGGATATGGCACAGTACGACCGTATCAAAACAGGTGTAGACCATACAGGTATGTTTGTGGCATCTCGTCAGTTTTGTAATAAAGTAGCGCAGGCAGGTGTTACCGTTATTGTATCCTATACTATGTATTTGGGTGCAACGGACGATTATCCAACCAAGTATGGTGTACAGATGACTGCTCTTATTGCAGCAATTCTGTTGGCGATTTCGGTATTTGTATATGCACAGTATCAGGATAAAGAAGTAGTTGCCTTTATTGATGAGTGGAACGAGAAGCAGAAGGCAGAGAAGAAATAGAAAAGGAACCTCGATATGGAGATTCGTAAAACAAAGTTAGAAGAACTAGACAAGGTAATGGAGGTTTATGCTCACGCTAGAAAATTTATGGCGGAGCATAATAATCCTAACCAGTGGAAAAATAATAAACCAACCAGAGAACAAATCGAAAGCGACATCCAGGCAGGAAAGCACTATATGTGTGTGGAAAGTGGGCAGATTGCAGCAGTATTCTACTTTGCACATGAGAGTGACCCCACTTACGCAAAGATTTATGATGGTGCCTGGTTAAATGACAAAGAATATGCAGTTGTGCATCGTATTGCATCTTCCGGTATTGTAAAAGGCGCAGGTTCCTTCTGCATGAACTGGGCAAGCATGCAGTGTGATAATCTAAAAATTGATACACATGCAGATAATTATGTGATGCAGAATATGCTTAAAAAATGTGGATTTGTTCCTTGTGGAACCATTTATCTAGAGGATGGGGAAGCAAGAATTGGATTCCAAAAAACGGAGAACTTAGATGATTAAAGTAGAAAAATTATCCTACGCATTTCCAGAGAAAGATTTGTATAAAGACGTATCATTTACCATTGAAGATGGGCAGCATGCGGTACTTATCGGAAGTAATGGTACAGGAAAGACAACACTTGTAGATATCCTGCTTAACGATGACAAATATCTCTATGATGGTAAAATTACACGTGATTTGAATGGACGTGTGGGATATGTCAGTCAGTATGAAAAAGAAGAAAAAGATAGAGAGATAACAGTTTTTGATTTTCTGGCAGAAGATTTTGTGCGTATTCAGGCAGAAAATGAAGCTGTCTGTAAAGAGATGGAAACGAACTTCGATGAGATGGAAGCTCTCTTGGAGAAGTATCAGATTCTTTTGGATGAATTTACAGCTATCGATGGCGACAATTATGAAAGTAATATCAAGAAGCAGTTAAAAACCGCGGGGCTTACACATACAGAGAATTTGCCGATTTCCGCAATCAGTGGTGGAGAATATAAGCTCCTTCAGGTAGTAAAGCAGATGCTTCTGTTGCCAAATCTGTTAATCATGGATGAGCCAGATGTATTTCTTGATTTTGACAATTTAAATGGTCTTCGCAGCCTGATAAATTCTTACAAGGGAACGATACTTGCGATTACACATAATCGCTTTCTTTTGCACCATTGCTTTAATAAAATCCTCCACTTAGAGGATACCGATATTCAGGAGTTTGAAGGAAGCTTCGTAGAGTATAATTTCAGCCTTCTTGCGAAAAAGGTAGAATTACAGGAGCAGGTGGCCAAGGAACAGGAAGAGATTGAACGTAATCAGAAGATTGTGGATAAGCTTCGTGCGAATGCAACTCGCGTGACAAGTGCTTCAAGAGGAAAAGCATTACATGCCCGTGTTTCTTATTTGGAACGATTAGAAGCAAGACGCATCAAGGCACCCTTTGTAAATCACAGACAGCCAAAGATTTGCCTACCAGAGTTGGAAGCCCGTGTTTTGGTAGAAGATGTGACAGATGCTTCGCAGGATTTGCTCCATCCAACGGAAAGCTTGACGCAGGAAAAGAAAACAGTTCTTCGTGTAGAAGATTATACAATTCGGTATGAAGATACCTTGCTTGAGAATGTTCGTTTTGAAATTAAAGAAGGAGAAAAGGTAGCCATCGTCGGCCCGAATGGAACAGGAAAAACCACACTTCTTCGAGATATTTATCGCAACAACAATTCCTTTATCTCGTTGGATGAGAGTGTGGAACTTGGCTTTTTGTCCCAGATTCATGGGGAGATGTTAAACGAAAACAACACGATTTATGAGGAGTTTGAATCGATTGGTTTTGAAACACATGGTGAGATTGCCGAGTATTTAAAAGATTATTACTTTGAAGTCGATATGTTATCCAGTCCAATTGCTCAGCTTTCCGGCGGAGAGAAAAATTTGCTTCAGCTTGCTAAGATTGCTGCTGGCAAGGCGAACCTATTGCTCTTAGATGAGCCAACGAGCCATCTGGATACCTATTCTCAGATTGCGCTTGAAAAGGCGATTGAAAATTACGAGGGAACGGTACTTATGGTATCGCATGATTTCTATACGATAGCAAACAGCGTGGATTATATTCTTTTTGTCGAAGACAAATCCATACGTAAGATGCGTACCAGAAACTTTCGTAAGATGATTTATGAGAATCATTTTGAGAAGGATTATTTAGAGCAGGAGCAGCTCAAAAAAGATTTAGAAAACCGCATTGAAAAGTGCCTAAGAGAAAACGACTATGAGACAGCAAAGGGGTTGTGTGAAAAGCTGGAATTAGTTGTGGATAAAATGAAATAAATATGATATAGAGGGGGACAAAATGGGGGAGTTTAGTAAATTTATTTCACCAAAAAGAAGGAGTGTAGAGACTCCAAGACATTTGGTAGAAGATGGGAAATGTGTGTTTGGAACGTTTGATAAAGAATTTGAAACGATGGATTTCCTAAGCATTAAAAATCCTACAGAAGCACCTGATTTTTTAAATCCAATTCGCTTGACTCTTTGGGAGGCGACAGAAGTGCATCTAAAGGAAGGCTATATGCTTACTGCCGTTTGCAATATGGGCTTATTTGGTGTTGCGCTGACTTTGTTCTACGACCAGCGTATGCGAAGGCTGTATCGCTGGCAAGAAACACTGACTGCGCCAGAAGCAGTAATTGCACCAAATCTTATCAACGGCAGTATCACGCATGCGCAGCGAAAAAAATTACGCGTGCACTATGTGAATGATTTCCAGATTGGAAAAGCAAATGTGGACGGTTTCTTTGAGGGAAAGGATGGAACGATTGACTACAATTTTGAGTTAACCCGCCTTTCCAAGCCTAGTGTAGTGTCCATTCCATTTGCAGATCCGGAGGAGAGACATCGTCCATTGTATACGCAAAAGGATTTCTTTCAGGCAAAAGGTTATGTGACGGTAAACGGTAAGACATACGAAACAGATGATAGCAGTACGGCTATCATTGATGATCATCGTGGATATTATCCTCGTGAGATGCATTATGATTGGGCTACCTTTATGGGTAAAATGTATCACAATGGAAAAGAAATCTTCTTTGCATTGAATCTTACTGAGAATCAGGCGGTGCAGCCAGAAGACTATAATGAGAACCTGATTTGGTTCGAAGATGAAGTAAGTATTTTGCCACCAGTAACCTTTACTAAGAATAAACCTACCATCGAATTTGATGGGCATGCACGCTGGCACATTCAGGATGAACATGACATGGTAAATCTCGAATTTGAATTGTTCCAGGTGTTTGATATGGTAACGCATGCTTTGCCAGTTATTAACATTGAATACTTCATTGTGTTTGGGGAGTTTAATGGATATGTACGCGATGAAGACGGCAACAAATACGAATTTAAACATGTTCCAGCGATGGGCGAAGATAAATCAGTCATCTTCTAAGACGACTCATTTGATTAGTTAGAGTGTTTAAATACTACGAAAAGGCAACTTATTATATATAAAAATATGGACGCGTTTGCACTCATATCGCTCTCGTTGCGTTACTAAATTCGCACCACAAAATTGTGTTGCTCATTAAGTAACGACGGAGCGCTAAAGGTCCAATTTTTTATATATAATAAGTTGCCTTTTCTTAATCTTTGAGATAACCCTAACTAATCAAATGAGTCTTACCTCATACGATGACAGATTTATCTTCGTATAAGGAGTTGACACATTGAATGATAAGTGAATTTATCCACAGAATAAGAAATGGGCACTTCGATATGTTAGACGAACACTGTTAGCGGCCGTCGTTACTTAGCGAGTAGACTCCTTGTGGAGGATACGAGGTTAGTAACGTAACGAGTCCGCTATCAAGCGAAAGCGTGTGTGAGACTAATATATCGAAGTGCCCATTTCGTAGTATTTAGAAAAATATTATTTTGTCACTAACTCTTTATACTGTGCGATAGCTTCATCGTATGAGTGTAAGCTCATGAGCCAGAACTCTTTGGAGGTTAAGTCGATATCACAAATCTTAGCAACATCCTCTACACTTCTTACTGGGGTTTCCTTTAACATATAGTTGTATTTTTCAAGGAAAGCTGGACCCTCCTGCTGGAATTTGGCATATAATCCACGAGCAAATAACCCACCAAATGCATAAGGGAAGTTATAGAAACCAAGACCAGCACTGTAGTAGTGGCCTTTGCATACCCACATATATGGGTGGAGTACTTCGTGGTCTAAACCATCACCATATGCTTCTTTTTGGGCATCTAACATGATATCGCATAATTCATCTGCAAACATGAATTTTTCACTACGGCTATCTACTACTTTCGATTCGAAAAGGAAACGGGAGTAGATATCGCAGATAATCTGAGTTACATCACTAAGCTGTCCTTCTAACAATGCTAATTTTTCTTCGTCACTGCTTGCGTTTTTGATGGCGTAGTTTACAACGATGTTTTCATTGAAGGTAGAAGCGGTTTCGGCTACTGGCATAGAATAGTTTGTGTTAAGTGGTCTATTGTCAAAAATCATAAAGTCATGGTAGCCATGTCCAAGTTCGTGTGCGAGGGTTACGATATCGCTCATGGAGCCGTCGTAGTTAGTAAGAACACGGAATTCTTTTTCGGATTCAAGACCTGCACAGAACGCGCCGCCAACCTTGCCTTCGCGAGGGAAAAAGTCAATCCAGTTTTCTTCAAATGCACGGTCTACGATTTCGGCAAGGCGTGGATTTTCCTTTTCGAAAATGTTCATAAGGTAGGCTTTCGCTTCTTCTACAGTGTATTTTTTGTCGCTCTTGCCCATTGGTGCAAATAAGTCATACCATGGAAGTCCATTTTTGTGACCAAGAGCTTCTGCTTTGGCGCGCAAGTAGCTGTGGAAGGAAGGCATATATTCCTTCATGGCTTCTAGTAAAGCATCTAAAGTAGCACGCTGCATTTTGGAATTGAACAACACTTTATCTAGTGGAGAGGCATGTCCACGAAGTTTGCATTCGCTTAAATCCTGCATTTTGATGCTATTTAAGGAGAAACAGATGGCATCTTTGATTTTATCATAAGCTGCAAGTTCTGCTTCGTAAGCACTCTTACGTACTTTAGGATCTGCATCGTAAGCCATGTTGCGGATTGCAGAAAGTGTGGTGGTTTCGCCGTTGTAATCTACCTTTACAGAAGAGGTGAGGTAGCCCTGTAGGTCGCTCCATGCATTGCCACCGCTCATATCCATTGCCCCAAGAGCTGTTTCAACATCTTCACTTAAAAGATATTTAGCGGATTTCTGCATTTCATGAAGATAGAAAGAGTAATCCTTAAGCATTTCATCATCACCGATAACTGTATCTAAATCTGGAAGGTTAGAAAGATATTTTTCGAGTGCGGTAGCGTAAGGGGTGATGTCATTGTGCTTTTGTACAATGCGTCCCAAGTATGAAACACTATCTCCATCATTTGTATTAACACTCTGGCGAAGGGAACAGTAATTTACTAAACGGTAAAATACCGCGTGAAATTCTTCATAAAGGGTTAAAGTTTCTTTTGTGGCAACAGAAGCATCCTTTTCTGTAACTGTTGCTGCCAGGTTTTTGAATTTTGCTACAAATTCATCTAACTGATTGAACTCATTCTGAAATTTTGAATCATCAAAACCAGTATAGAGTACGTCTAATGACCATTTGTCGTACATATTTTTCGTCCTTTCTGTATCAAAATCTAATATTTATTCATTATAAGCAAGTATCCTAAAAAATACAATGTTAATGTTCCATTATAGTGCGTTTTATAATATAATAGAGTCGGTGCAGAATGCTTTTTTGAAAGAAAAGAGGTAAAGAATGAAATTATTTCGTAAGGAAACATGGATTTCCGTGTTTTTGATAATATTTGCTGTCCTCTGTATTGTAGCCTTTCATGTGACCCCGGATAACATGTATAATCCGAGCTATGAGGTAGCGAATGAGATAATTGAACCTAATAGAGTGGAAAAAATTGATAACGGAACAGAGATTTATTATTTGAGCGTTGATAATCTCACAGTAAATAATAATGTGCTTCTCTTTTACACCAATCATCAGGAAGTTTTTGTGTATGTTGGAGAAAAAGAGGTATATTCCTTAGAGAGTGCGGGAGTGCCATTTGGTCACACACCAGGTGCGATGTGGAATATGATTACCCTTCCATTGGATGCATCTGAGGTGCAGGTAAAGGTTTCGCAGATGTATCCAGAACTTACCAAGCAGGTTCCGCAGTTTGAATTGGTCAATTCAAGTAATGTATACCGTGATGTCGTAGGCGGCGCTGCGGTAGAAATTATTTTGTCTTGTGCAATTGTTGTAATCGGATTTGCACTGACAATGTATTGGCTAATTGTTTTCTGGAGAACAAACAGACAGAGAGAGCTTCTTTATCTGGGACTATTTGCAATTATCTTTGGAATATGGAATGTGGGAGAAACAAGATTTGCCGTATTTTTGTTTGAGAAACGTGCGTTTTTCTCGTATCTGGCATTTACCTGTCTTATGACAATGGGATTGCCTGCGATACATTTCTTCAAAGAGTTTTTGGAAGTAGAAGATAAGATAATATACAAGTTAATAAGTGGATATATTGTAGTACAGACGATAGTATGTCAGGTGCTTCACATTACTGGAATTGCAGGTGTGAAAGAGACCGCGAATTATACTATGGTAAGTATTGTGCTGATATTAGTGTATCTTCTCTATGCGATTATCAAGGGTATTGTGGCAAGAAAAAATATCAAGAAAATTACCATCAATATTATCGGCTTGTTGATTCTTGTAATTACAACCGTTATAGATATGAGCTCATACTACATCAATGTTATGAAGGCCGAGAAGATAGCAAAGGTAGGTTTCCTAATTTATGCTGTTATTTTAGGAGTGGAGACAACACGTGTTGCTCGTGAAAAACTGCAGGAAGAACAGAAGATGGAGCTGCTGAAAGAGATGGCGCTAAAGGATATGCTTACGGGATGCTTCAATCGTAATGCATATTCTGAGGATGTAAGTGAAATCGTATCACTTGACGGCGTGCAGATTATAACCTTTGACTTAAATGATTTAAAGAAATGTAATGATACAAAGGGACATAAAGCTGGAGATAAATACATATCCGATGCGGCAGCGATGATTATGAAAGTATTTGGTAACCTTGGAAAGGTATACCGTATCGGTGGTGACGAATTCTGTATTATTGCCAAAGGTGTTTCGGAGGCCCAATTTGTTCAGAAGAAAGATAATCTTAAACGTGCAATTGGACATTATCTTCTAGATAATCCAAATAGTGGATTTGGAATTGCATGTGGATTTGCAGCATATCAGGCAGATTTGGACGAAACAATTGAAGATACACGAAATCGTGCAGATATTTCTATGTATGAAAACAAAAAGGAAATAAAAGGATAACGTGACAGAGTTAGAACTATATTACAATAAATTTAATGAAGAGAAGCGATTGGATTCCAGACACGGACAGGTAGAATTTATTACTTCCATGAAGTATATTCACAAGTATCTAAACCAGTTAGAACAGACTATGCCAAAATCAGAAATCAAAATTCTGGATGTAGGTGCTGCAACGGGACGATATAGCGTGCCATTGGCAGAAGAAGGTTATGATGTGACTGCAGTGGAACTGGTAAAGCACAATCTGGCTAGATTAAAGGCAAAAGGCAGTACAGTAAAAGCATATCAAGGCAACGCAATGAAATTAAAGCGCTTTGAAGATAATTCCTTTGACATTGTTCTTGTGTTTGGGCCGATGTATCATCTTCATGAAAAGGAAGAAAAGCTCCGTGCGTTATCAGAAGCAAAACGCGTGACAAAGCCAGGCGGCAAGATATTGGTTGCGTATATTATGAACGAATACAGTGTAATAACCTATGCAATCAAAGAGCGTCACATTAAGGAAGGCATAGAAAACGGTATGCTGGATGAAAAATTCCATTGTACAAGGAAAGCCAATGAGTTGTACAGCTTTGTACGTACAGAAGATATCGAAGCGCTGAATAAAGAAGCTGCGTTAGAACGAGTAGAGATTATAGCAGCGGATGGTGCGGCAAATTATATTCGTCCATATTTAAATGCGTTAGATGAAGAGGAATTTAAATATTTTATTCAATATCATTTGGCGACTTGTGAGCGAGCAGATTTATTGGGTGCTAGTGGGCATTTGGTAGATATATTACAAAAGTAAAAAAAGGAGTATCTTATGAAAAAGAGCATGTACATGCTTCTTGTATTTGTTATGGCAGCAGGTGTTCTAAGTGGCTGTGGCAACAACGCAGGAGATAAGAATCCAACAGAAGGACAGAGTTCCCAGATGGATACAGGGAATGAAAATGAGAGTGAAATCAACTCAGAAATTGCATCTGATACTGAGACAGAAAGTGAGACAGAGTCAGAACCAGTAATCCAGACTGTGACGATAACGGCAGCAGGGGATTGTTCATTAGGTTCCTTACAGACACATGGATATGCAAGTTCTTTCCATGAGTTCTACGATAAATATGGCGAAGCATACTTTTTTGCCAATTTCAAAGAGGTATTTGAACAGGATGATTTGACTCTGGTAAATCTCGAAGGAGTCTTAACCAATTCAACCAATCGTGTAGACAAGAAGTTTAATATTAAGGGAAAACCTGAGTATACAGGAATTATGACTTCAAGTTCTATTGAGGCTGTCTCTCTTGGAAATAATCATACACAGGATTATGGCCCAGAGAGTTTGGAAGATACCAAGAAAGCATTAGATGCAGCGGGTATTTTATATGCATATCATGATATTGTATCCTACTATACAACGGATGAAGACGTTGTGGTGGCAATGATCTCCGCAGGTTTTCTTTCAAACAATTATGATAGAGAAAAGTACTTGTTTGCTGGAATTGAAGAAGCGAAGAACAAAGGCGCAGATTTAATAGTTACAAGCTGTCATTGGGGGATAGAAGGAGATTATTATCCGAATGATTATCAGCAAAATTTAGGTCATAAATTAATTGATGCAGGTGCGGATGTTGTAATTGGACACCACCCACATGTACTACAAGGCATCGAAGAGTATAAAGGCAAGCTTATTTGTTACAGCTTAGGTAATTTTAGCTTTGGAGGCAATCGCAATCCATCTGAAAAAAATACGATTGCATTCCAGCAGACCTTTACCTTCATAGATGGAGTGTTGCAAAAGGATATTACGGCAAAGATCATTCCTGCGAGAATTAGCGGGCACAATAATTACAACGATTTCCAGCCAAAGATTGCGACTGGAGATCAGGCATCAAAAATCATTGAGAAGATGAACTCGTACTCCAAGGACTATAGCGGAGTATCATTTGATGAACAGGGAAATCTTCTCATTAAGACATTAGAATAGACCATAAAAAGACTAGAAGGAAATTTGACACAATGAAATGGCGTATCAATAGCAAGGCAGAAAAAACGAATATTACAGATGGCAAAAAGAAAATGGCAGAATCGGATGGACTACAGGGTGCGATTCTTTGTCCATTGCAGGAGGTAAATGGTTATTTGGTTCGACCTGGTTTCTATCGAATGAAAGGTGCATTTGAAACAACGAATGGTGTAAGCTTTACAGTTAGTTCACATGGTGCTACGAGTGCCGAACTGCTTCTTTATGAACCACATGGAAAGGAACCGAAGGTAGTAATTCCTATTCCCGAAGAGTATCGTATTGGGGATACCTACTCCATCCTTGTTTATGATATCAAGATTCAGGATTTTGAATATGCATACCGTTTTGATGGTAAGAGTAAGCCGGAAAAAGGTATTATATTTGATAAAAACAATGTTATTTTAGACCCATATGCGCGTGCGGTAACGGGACAACGTCATTGGGGCGAAAGACCAAAGGATGGCAAAGATTTTGAATATCATGCTCGTGTTGTAAAGAGTGAGTTTGACTGGGGTGAAGTCGGGCAGCTTAATATTCCGATAGAAGATTTGGTTATTTATGAAACCCATGTTCGTGGATATACGAAGGATAACTCTTCTAAGGTAGATGCAAAGGGAACATTTCAGGGGCTGCGTGAAAAAATTCCATATTTGAAAGAGCTGGGAATCAATGCCGTTGAGCTTATGCCTATTTTTGAATTTGACGAAATGGAAAGTGCCCGTGTAGTAGATGGTGTACAGCTTTACAACTACTGGGGATACAATACAGTATCGTTCTTTGCTCCAAACACAGGTTATGCATCAAGTGAAGAGCATAATTATGAGGGTAAAGAATTAAAGAGATTGATTTATGATTTGAAGAAGAATGGAATTGAAGTTATTCTTGACGTAGTATTTAACCACACTGCAGAAGGAAACGAGGATGGACCATGCTTCTCCTTTAAGGGAATCGACAATAATATTTATTATATGCTGACTCCGGATGGGAAGTATTACAACTTTAGTGGTTGTGGTAACGTAATGAACTGTAATCATCCGATTGTACGTAACTTTATTCTGGACTGTCTTCGTCATTGGGTAACAGAGTATCGTGTAGATGGATTCCGTTTTGACCTTGCATCTATTCTTGGACGTGACCAAAATGGTGCGCCAATGGCGAATCCGCCAATTCTGGAAACACTGGCATTTGACTCTGTGCTTAGTAAGACAAAGCTCATTGCTGAAGCGTGGGATGCAGGTGGGCTCTATCAGGTAGGTAGCTTCCCATCATGGAACCGATGGGCAGAATGGAATGGAAAATATCGTGATGATATGCGTGGATTCTTAAAGGGTGATAACGGAGCTGCAGGTGCAGCAATTACTCGTATAACAGGCTCTAGCGACTTGTATCATCCTGAGAGCAGAGGACATGGAGCTTCTATCAATTTCATTACCTGTCACGATGGTTTTACGATGTATGATTTGTATTCATACAATGAAAAGCATAATGAGATGAACGGATGGGATAATACAGATGGTGACAATAATGGACGCAGCTGGAACTGTGGACATGAGGGTGAAACCGATGACCCGGTTATCAACAATCTCCGTCGTCGATTAGTAAAAAATGCGTTTGCTGCTTTGCTTTGTAGTCGAGGCGCAGCAATGTTCTTTGCAGGAGATGAGTTCTGTAATACACAGTATGGTAATAACAACGCCTACTGTCAGGACAACATCATTTCCTGGTTAGATTGGAACCGCTTAGAAGAATACAAAGAGATTCATGATTTTGTAAAATTTATGATTCAGTTTAGAAAAGATCATCCAATCCTTAGAAAGCAGACCAAAGGCTCTGTCTGTCAGCTACCACCAATTAGTGTGCACAATGGTTATCCATATAATAGTATAGCGGAGTATAATACCCATATGATTGGTATTATGTTTGCTGGTCGAAATGCTGATGATACGGATGACGATATCGTATTCTATTGCATGAATTCTTATTGGGAACCACTTACCCTGCAGTTACCATCTCTTAGCAATGGCATGCAGTGGAAGGTAAAAGTAAACACCAATTGTGAGTTTGTCGAAGGGGCAGATTTTGATTATATGACAGAAAAATTTGGGCCAAACACGATTCGAGTTCCTGCAAGAACCACGATAGTTTTCGTGGCAGAATAAAAAGAGCTAGAAGGGTTATCGTATGTGACAGTATTGTCATATATGGTAACTCTTTTTTTAGGGTTAAAGTATAAAATAGATAAGTTTGTGATTTTGTTTGGCAGAGCATTTACGATACAAGGAAAAGGGGGGGATTATACATAAATCTCTTCTTTTAAACCGATCAAAAAATCGGCACTGACGTCTAGGTTTTGTGCCAGAAGTCGTAGCGTGTCTACATTGGGGCTGCGTTGCCCAGAACGGTATCCGGATATAGCAGATCTTGTTAAATACGATGTTGCAGCGAGCTCTTCTGTAGAACATTCCCTGATTTGCATAGCGATTTTAAGGCGGTCAGAAAAGTCAGGATATTTTTTTGTCGAGATTTTAAGAGGATGTGTCCCTTGCTTTCGTATGCTCATGAACACATTTTAGAAGAAAAAGATAGAAAAATGTTGCGATGTTGCAATATGCAACATTTTTCTTGGATAGTAAGAAAAAAGGATGGTGCTAACACCATCCTCCATCTAAAGTAATAATTTGTCCAGTTAAATAATTGTTGTTATTGGCAAGTGTATAAACCAAAGCAGCCACTTCGTCAGGCGTTCCAAAACGCCCTGCTGGAATATCATTAATTAAATTCTGTCGCTCTTCTTCGCTAAAGCAATGATTCATCTCTGTGTCAATACATCCGCACGCAATCGCATTTACCTGGATGTTACTTGGCGCTAATTCTTTAGCGAGTGCTTTGGTAAAGCTGTTCATGCCGCCTTTGCTTGCAGAGTATGCAACTTCACAGGATGCACCTATATTGCCCCACACAGAAGAGATATTTATGATTTTTCCTGCTTGTTTGGTAAGCATGTAGGGAATGGCAAGCTTGGATGTGTAAAAAGCAGAAGAAAGATTGGTGTCTATAATACGCTGCCATTCTTCTGGTGTCATATCACTAAGTAGACCAATGTGGGAGATGCCAGCATTGTTTACGACGATGTCTACTCCACCGAATTCTGCTACTATTTCTTTAAAAAGCTGTTCTACATAAATATAGTCTCCGACATTTCCAACAGATGCAAGAATTGGGACATGATAGTTTTTCTCAAGTTCATCTTTTAATTTCATAAGAGAAGAAGCAGATTTGCTGCAATTGATTATTAGAGAACAGCCTTCCTGTGCGAAGCGGGTAGCGATTGCTTTTCCGATTCCACGAGAGGCTCCTGTGATTAAAATTGTAGGCTTCATACGGACTCCTTTTCATAATACTATTGCGATTATAGCATTTTTCATATCCAAATGACAAGTTGACATTGCTCAAAGGCGTGATAGAATATAGGTAATAAAGGAAGTTTTCAGTAGGGGGAAGGAAAAACTATGGTTATTAAAAATGGTAAAGTATTTACAG
Organism: Agathobacter sp.; assembly: GCA_045530745.1. Classification (GTDB taxonomy): domain Bacteria; phylum Bacillota; class Clostridia; order Lachnospirales; family Lachnospiraceae; genus Roseburia. The sequence goes on along the minus strand of JAZSCQ010000061.1, from coordinate 15,974 downwards.
AAGATGGTAAATTTGTTGAGAAAAGTTTGTGTATAGAAGGAGATAAAATTTCTGCTATAGAAAACGGAGAGGTTATCGACGCTACAGGCTTATACGTGATTCCTGGGCTTACAGATATTCACTTTCATGGTTGTATAGGCTATGATTTTTGTGACGGGACACAAGAAGCGCTTGAGAAAATGGCAGAGTATGAGCTTTCGAATGGTGTGACAACCATTTGCCCAGCATCTATGACATTTTCAGAAGAACAGTTGACACAGATTTTTGCAAATGCTGCCAGCTACAAAAGTGAAAAAGGTGCTACATTGGTCGGTATCAATATGGAAGGTCCTTTTATCTCAATGGAGAAAAAGGGTGCGCAGAATGGAGAATACATCCACAGACCAGATGCAGATATGTTTGAACGTTTACAGACAGCTGCGAATGGACTGATTAAACTCTGTGATATTGCTCCAGAAGTAGATGGGGCAATGGAATGTATTGAAAAAATTTCTGATAAGGTAACGGTGTCTATGGCACATACTGCGGCAGATTGGGATACAGCAACAGAGGCAATTTCTAAAGGGGCTAAGCATGTAACACATTTGTACAATGCGATGCCACCATATTCTCATAGAGCACCAGGTGTTATCGGTGCAGCATGTGATAACGAGCATGTCATGGTAGAGCTTATTTGTGATGGTATTCACAGTCATCCATCTACTGTTCGTACAACCTTTAAGATGTTCGGAGATGATCGAATAGTTTTGATTAGTGATAGTATGGAAGCATGTGGATTGGAAGATGGGCAGTATTCCTTAGGTGGACAGGAAGTAACAGTAAAAGGCAATCTGGCAATCTTAACAGAACTTGGAAATATTGCAGGTTCTGTCACAAACCTTATGAAATGTATGTGTAAGGCCGTAAAAGAGATGGGTATTCCATTGGAAAGTGCAGTGAAATGTGCGACGAAAAATCCAGCCAAAGCAATTGGGATTTACGAGAAATATGGTAGTCTAACTGAGGGCAAGCAAGCCGATGTGATACTATTAGATGAGAATTTGGAAATCAAATATATTATAAAATCAGGTGAAATTGTGTTTGAAAAGATAGCTTAGAATAGAGTAAGAAAACGGGCTATATACTTTCATTTAGAAGCCTTACGTCAGTAAGTGGTAAATGAAGGTATATAGCCCGTTTTTTGCAGTTTATAGAAAACCTTAATTATAAGTTATCTTTAATTTTCTGAATCATTTCTGCGTATTCTTCTTCTGATAAGTATTTACGGTCTGGATTCATAGCAAATACACCGCCCCATTCAAATGGGTCATCTTCGTATTTTGGAACAAGATGCATATGTAAATGGCAACCTGTATCGCCATAAGCACCGTAGTTTACTTTCTTTGGATGAAATGCTGCGTGAAGTGCTTTTGCAGCACGAGCTACATCAGCCATAAACAAGTTACGTTCTTCGTCAGAGATGCTAACGATTTCACTTACATGATCTTTGTAAGCAACGATAACACGTCCTGGATGACTCTGTTCTTTGAAAAGAATGAGCTGGCTTACTTCTAAATCACAAATTTCAATACCGAACTTGTCTAAGAGTTCACCGCGCATACAATATCCACAATTACAATCTTTCATTTGAAAACCCTCCAATACATTATTTAAATTGTTATTTTTATATTACCCCTAAATAATAGATTTTTCAATCAAAGATTTATTTTGTAGGGATTAATTTATCCACTTTAAGAATGTGATTTATCAGCCAGTTTTGCAAGAAATTAAGTACCTCATATAGATATTCTTCCTGGTTGTCATCCACGTGATCTAAGTTTACATCATTTAATGTTTCGATGAATTTCTCGTGGAGAATTTGTTGCTGTGCAAGGCCTTCGTAGCCAATTTCTTTCATATAGTTTTCTTCATCTGCAAAGTGTACACTTGTATATTCTTTTAATTCACCGAGAATATCTAAAATAAGGTCAAATTTATCATGAACTAATTCCACTTCAATTGCTTTGTAGATTTTTCCGATAATATCAAACAATGTTTTGTGCTCTTCATCAATCATAGCAATTCCGGTTTTGAATTTGTCTGTAAATACTGGAACTGTAGGTTTTTCGCTTGGTTCAAATTGACCAATCAGAATATCACTTCCCAAAATGTGTCCCATAAGCCATTTAGAAAGGTACTCTAGTAACTCAACAATCAGTTCTCTAGACGTTTCATTTGTGATATCAGAGAAACGATAAGAATTTACTTTGTCAACAAAGGCCTGATGTTCTTTTTGCTGACGTGGTAGTTCTGGGTCATGAATGCTTGCCATATAGGCTTCTTCGTGAGCGAAATGAGTAACTGCATATTGCTTTAATTCGTTGAGTAATGCCATCGCAGTTGTTACAGAGTCGTTGTCTGCTTTTACTGCAGAATCCACTTCTGCAATTAATTCAAAAAGTCTTTTGTGTTCATCATCGATTTCAGAAACACCGATGAGACAATCTTTTGTAAATGTAAACATATGTAATCCTCCCAAAACAAATAATATTTTAATATTACTTTTTATTATAGCACTGAAAAGAAAACTTATCCATCAGTTGTAATAAGAAATCATGCGAGGAGAAAAGTGTTTGAGATTTACAAATAAAAAATTTTATGACATAATAACTTTGTATGTAAGATATACACATTATTAGAAATGAAAAGGAGACACATATGGATATTTTTAGTGTGTTTACTATGGTGGGCGGCCTTGCAATGTTCCTCTACGGAATGGATGCAATGGGTGACGGCTTATCCAAATTATCAGGTGGCAAATTAGAAAGCATTTTAGAGAAGCTTACATCGAATCGTTTGATGGCAGTTCTTTTGGGCGCTGGTGTAACCGCGGTTATTCAGTCCTCGTCTGCTACAACGGTAATGGTTGTAGGTTTTGTAAACTCAGGTATTATGAAGCTAGGACAGGCCGTAGGTATTATCATGGGTGCTAATATTGGTACGACCATGACTTCATGGTTGCTATCATTGGTAGAAGTAGAAGGTACAAACTTCTTTATGCAGTTGCTTAAGCCTACTTCTTTCTCACCAATCCTTGCGCTGATTGGTATCATCATGATTATGACAGCGAAGGATGATGGTTCTAAGAAAAAGGACATCGGAACAATTCTTATGGGCTTTGCCATTCTTATGTTTGGTATGGATACCATGAGTGGTGCAGTAAAACCATTAGCACATGAACCTGCATTTACAAATATTCTTACGATGTTTACAAATCCAATTTTAGGTGTAATCGCGGGTGCTATTCTTACAGCAGTTATTCAGAGTTCATCTGCATCGGTTGGTATTCTGCAGGCACTCTGTGCATCAGGTGCTATGAATTTTGGGGCAGCACTTCCAATCATCATGGGCCAGAATATCGGTACCTGTATTACAGCGGTTATGTCAGGAATGGGTGCAAGTAAAAATGCAAGACGTGCATCCATGATCCATTTATACTTTAACTTGATTGGTACAGTAGTATTCCTGGTTGTATTTTATGTGGTAAATGCATTTGTACATTTTGAATTCTTAAATGGACCTGCATCGGCAACAGGTATTGCAGTAGTGCATAGCGTATTTAACGTAGTATGTACTGTTTGTTGGTTCCCATTTGCTAACCTCTTGGTAAAACTCGCAGAGCTTACTATTCCAGATAAGGCAGATGAGGTAGAAGAAGCGGCACAGTTTGCAATTCTTGATGAACGTTTCTTAGAACAGCCAGCGTTTGCGATGGAACTTTGTAGAAAAGAAGCCGTAAAGATGGCAGAAATTGCAAAAGAGGCAATCTATATTGCATTAGATAATATTGGCAATTACAAGGAAGAGGACTTTGTGCGTGTTCAGAAGATGGAAGATGAAGTAGATATGTACGAGGATGCATTAGGCTCTTATCTTATGAAGTTGAACAATAAGGATTTGTCTTCAAAAGATAGCCGTAGCGTATCTGTAATCTTACATTGTATCAATGACTTTGAACGTATTTCGGATCATGCTGTAAACATCATGGAATCTGCAAAAGAAATGCACGATAAGAAAATGGTATTTTCAAAGAATGCGATGAAGGAGTTCGAGGTATTTTCAGCAGCAGTACACAAAATTGTTCATATGGCAGTACATGCATATATGGATAATGATTTGGAAAATGCGAAGATGGTTGAACCATTAGAGCAGGTTATCAATGGCTTGAATGCAGAAATGAAGCAGCGTCATATCAGACGTCTTCGTAAAGGCAAATGTACCATCGAGCTTGGTTGGGTGCTTCAGGATCTCTTAACCAATATCGAACGAGTATCTGACCACTGTTCCAATATCGCAATCTGTATGATTGAGGTAAAGGAAGACGAATATGATACACATAATTACTTGGAAAGCTTAAAGGAAAGCAACCTCAAATGGTACAAGCATGCAATTATTGTATATGGTGACAAGTTTGCATTACCAGAAAATGTAATTGACGAAGAAGAAACTGTAGTTACTATTGAGAAAAAATAAAATGAAGAAATAGGGCTGTCGAGACAGTCCTATTTTTATGCTTGGAAATCTTGGGAAAATATGATAAAACAGTATAGTATAAAAATCACGAGGTAAAGGAGATAATCATGTATCAGGAAATTTCACAATTGCTTATGTATGGCGGCATGGATGAGGATGAGATTTTATATCAAATGGGACAGCTTTTTGCCCGTTTCGAAAAAGGTGGATATGAGAAAATGGAATTGGTACGTGATATCAACACACAGGTAAAACGTATCCTTAAGGTTGCGACAGATTATGGGTTTGATGATAATCTTTGGCACAACTATCTGACCTTTTATCTTATGATGAATGAGAATCCGTTCAGTATGACCTGTGAAAAGAATGGTGCAAGTGAGGGTAGCGTGAATGCACTTGTGCAGGCGGATTTCGCAATTTTTAAAAAGCTATTTGATTATGAGTTCAGTCGTATCGAAGACGCATTGGAGATTAACTGTTTTAGTGCTATTTCCAACTACAAATCCATTGTAAAAAAAGAGCTTATGTATAATAAAAACGTAAGTGAGAAAGTGCGTGCACTCAGTAAAAAATTAGAAGCAGCAAGCAATGAAAAAGAGTTTTTCCAGGTGATTACGGATTTCTATAAAGATTATGGCGTAGGCATGTTTGGTATGAACAAGGCATTTCGTATTGAAGAAAAGCCAGAGGGTGGAATCTGTTTTAGGGCTATCAACAATATGGATGCTGTTATGCTCGATGACCTGATTGGATATGAAATTCAGAAGAAGAAGTTGGTGGACAATACACAGGCCTTTGTAGATGGAAAGAAAGCCAACAATGTATTGTTGTTTGGTGACAGTGGTACAGGTAAGTCAACCAGCATCAAGGCAATTGTTAATCAGTACTATGATGATGGTCTGCGTATGATAGAAATCTACAAGCATCAGTTTAAATATTTATCTGCAATTATTTCAGAGATTAAGAATCGTAACTATAAATTTATCATTTATATGGATGATTTATCTTTTGAAGAATTTGAAATAGAGTACAAATATTTGAAAGCCGTTATCGAAGGTGGCGTAGAGACAAGACCAGACAATATTTTAATTTATGCGACATCTAACAGACGTCATCTGATTCGTGAGACATGGAATGATAGAAATGATACGAATACTGCTATTGACAGACATCATTCTGATACAGTAGAAGAGAAACTCTCGCTTGTAAATCGTTTTGGTGTAACGATTAGTTTCTCGAAACCAACACAGAAGGAATTCTTTAACATTGTAATTGGCTTAGCAAGACGTGAAGGCATCACTATGACAGATGAGGAACTAAAAGCGGAGGCCAATAAATGGGAATTGGCGCATGGCGGATTGTCTGGAAGAACTGCAGCTCAGTTTGTTAATTACTGTTTAGGCATGCAATAGAAAGGAAAAAATATGCTCTATCAAATATCAAATGGCGCTGTCGTATTTGGCGATGATGTCATTTTGCATGATATAAATTTTGAAATAAGAAATACAGAAAAGATAGCCGTTGTAGGTCGAAATGGCTGTGGCAAAACCACGCTCCTTAAGCTCATCTCCGGTGAGGTAGAGATGTATCACGAAGACGGAGAAGAAGGCTCCATTGCAATGGCAGGAAAGCCACAGATCGGATATTTAAAGCAGATTGCTTTTGATGATCCAAGTGTGACCTTAGAGAAAGAAATACGTAAGGTTTTTGCTCCTATGATTGCAATGAAAGCAGAAGTAGAAGCACTGGCAAAAGAATTAGAAACAGACCATTCGGATGAGAAGGTAAAGGCATATACCACATTGGAAGAGAAGTTTCGTGATTTGGGCGGTTACTATTTCGAGAAAGAATATGAAGTGTTAATTCGCAAGTTTGGCTTCTCAGAAGAAGAAAGAAGAAAACCGCTTTGCGACTTTTCGGGAGGACAACAGACCAAGATTGCATTTATCAAATTGCTTCTTAGTAAGCCAGATATTCTGCTGTTAGATGAACCAACCAACCACTTAGATGTTAAAACGATTGAGTGGTTAGAAGGATATTTAAAGAATTATCCAAAGGCTGTGGTCCTTGTATCACATGACCGAATGTTTCTCGATAATATCGTCGATGTTGTATATGAAATTGAGTATGGTACAGCAAAAAGATATCCAGGCAACTATACCAACTTTATGGCTCGAAAGAAAGAGAACTATGAGAAACAGTTAAAAGACCATATCGCGCAGCAAAAGGAAATTGAGCGTTTGCAGAGAATGGTGGATAGATTCAAAGGCAAGCCAACGAAGGTGTCTATGGCCCGCTCTAAGCAGAAAGCTATCGAGCATATGGAAATCATCGAAGCACCAGATCGCTATGACAATCGTACCTTCCATGCTCATTTCCAGCCACAAGTAGAAACAGGAAATGACGTCCTTTTTGTAAGCAACTTAGAGATTGGTTACGAGCAACCACTTTCTACTGTGACAGTGGATTTAAAACGTGGAGAGAAACTTGGCATCTTAGGTGGTAATGGGCTTGGTAAATCCACTTTTTTAAAAACTATTGTAGATAAGATTCCGGCACTTTCTGGAGAATACAAATATGGTGTGAATGTACAGGTGGGATATTTTGACCAGCAGATGGCGATGTATCAGAGCAACAAAACGGTGCTAAACGATTACTGGGATGAGTTTCCTAACTTGACTGAGACAGAAGTAAGAAATGCCCTCGGTGCATTCCTTTTTACAGGTGAGGATGTATTTAAAAACATCAGTATGCTCTCTGGTGGGGAAAAGGTGCGTCTTGCTTTATGTAAAATATTAAAACGTAGACCAAATGTGCTCATTCTCGACGAGCCAACCAATCACATGGACATCATCGGTAAAGAAACCTTAGAAACGATGTTAAAGGATTTTAAGGGAACACTTATTTTTGTATCGCATGACCGTTACTTTGTAAAACAGGTTGCAACACAGCTTTTGGTGTTTGAAGATGGTACAACCAACTTATATAAGTTTGGTTACGACGAATATCAGGAAAAGCTTCTGCGTGATGCGGAAAATGAGGATGGATCTTACAAGCCAACGATGGACTTAGGCGGACTTATTAGTAATAAAGGAGCTGTGTCACAGGTGGTGGCATCCACGGAAATGCCTGCTAAGAAACAAAATATCAACATTGGCAAAGAGCGTTCCAAGGTTGAGAAAAAGGTGAAACGTGCAGAAGAAGAACTTGCGGCAAAAGAAGAAAAGCTGGAAAGCTTAAAAGCAGAGCTGCTTCGTCCAGAATTCCAATCCAGCTATTCCAAACTGACAGAAATTCAGGGAGAGATAGATGCGATGGAAGAAGAAATTATGGTAGCAATGGAAGAATGGGAAGAACTTTCTACTCAGTTGGATGCATTACTTGCAGAGGAAAATGCGAACAAATAGGTTTAAATTGTCAGAAAATAAAGAAAAATAATTAAAATTGCATAAACTGCTTTACCTTTTTAAAGAAGTTGTTTATAATATAGCTATGATAAAAAGATGTCATAGCTATATTTTTTTTATCAAATAATACTCCAGGGGGTAGGCAGCATGAGAATTACTATCACAGGCAGAAACATTGAATTGACCGCAGGAATCAAAGAAGCAGTGGAGGAGAAGTTAAGCAAATTAGAGAAATACTTTAAACCAGACACAGATGTAAATGTAACACTCAGCGTAGAAAAAGATCGTCAGAAGATTGAAGTAACCATTCCTACAAAGGGACATACGATTCGTGCAGAAGAAGTTAGCAACGATATGTATGTTTCTATCGATTTAGTAGAGGAGACATTAGAAAGACAGTTAATTAAATATAGAACCAAGATTATTTCTAAGAAAATGAATGCAGCTGCAAGCTTTAAAGCAGAATATTTAGAAGAAAAGGTAGAGGAAGATGAAGAAGAAATCAGAATCGTACGTTCTAAGAGATACGATTTAAAACCTATGTACCCAGAAGATGCATGTATTCAGATGGAACTTCTCGGACATGACTTCTTCGTATTTGTAAATGCAGAAACGGATGAAGTAAATGTAGTATATAAGAGAAAAGGTAATACCTATGGTATTATTGAGCCGGAATAATCATGTTGATGAAGTTCGGAAGAGCTTCCGAACATTGCTCTAAATTTTTAGTATATCACAGTTGTTTTGTTTTGTCTCAGAATGTCGCGAAATGCAACCTACGCATTTCGCGACTTGTTTTTTGTCTAAGTGTACTTTTATAGTTGATTTATACCAAAGGACAAAATAGGAGGTACAATATGGCAAAGAAAACAGTAGGCAATTACCTTTTTCAAATGATAAGTGCAGAGCGTTATAGCAGGCAGAAGAATGCTTTTCTAGCAGAATGCCAGACAACAAGAATTGCAAAGCTCTGGCAGATTCTTTTTGAGACAGAGATTAGTGAACCAGAGCTTCTCGAGACACGAATTTATGAGTTTGGAAGCATGATAAAAGAAGATGATCTCTGGGGAAGGGAAATATTTGTATGTCTTGTTGCATTGCTTAATCTTGTTATAAAGTAGGAAGTGTGGTACTATATTTGTGTATGGGCCTTTGCAAATGGCGTGGGCTGATTATCTACATGAATAGAGGAGATTATCGTATGGATATCGTAGTATTAGCAGGTGGATTAAGTACAGAAAGAGATGTTTCCTTCAAATCAGGAAGCATGGTAACAAAGGCATTACGTGAGAATGGACACAGAGTAATTATGCTCGACGTGTTCATGGGATATAGCGATAAGGAAGAGGATTTGACAGGTGCATTTGACCACGCAGAGGAAATGAGTGTACAGATTTCTGAGATTTCAGAAGTAGCACCAGACCTTGCCAAGGTAAAAGCATCCAGAAAAGACCAGTCAGACTGTTTCTTTGGACCAAATGTGCTTCGTCTTTGCCAGATGGCGGACATCGCTTTTATGGCATTACATGGCGAAAATGGTGAGAATGGTAAGGTTCAGGCAGCGCTTGATTTATTCGGTGTAAAATATACAGGAAGTGATTATTTAAGCAGTGCGATTGCAATGAACAAAGGAATTGCAAAGCAGTTCTTCCGTGCAAACGGCATTCCAACACCAAATGGTCTTGCTATGATCAAAGAAAAAAGAAATGATGATTTAGCATCTCTTGGACTTCGACTTCCTGTTATCGTAAAACCATGCTGTGGTGGCTCTAGTATCGGTGTTACTATCGTAAGAGATCAGGCGGAATTTACAGCGGCGCTAAATGAAGCATTCCATTGGGAAGACGAACTTATCATTGAAGAGTTTGTACAGGGTAGAGAATTCTCTTGTGGTGTAATCGAAGGGAAAGCATTGCCAGTTATCGAGATTGCTCCACTTCAGGGCTTTTATGATTACAAGAATAAATACAAAGCAGGCAGTGCAGTAGAGACTTGTCCAGCAGACCTTCCAGAAGAAGTATCTGCACAGATGAGAGCATATGCAGAAGCAGTAGCAAAGGTAATTGGTCTAGATACCTATTCTCGTTCCGATTTCCTTATTAGTGATGCAGGCGAGATGTACTGCTTAGAAGCAAATACACTTCCAGGCATGACACCTACCAGCTTGCTTCCACAAGAAGCGGCAGCTGTTGGAATGAATTTTAACCAGTTATGCGAGAAGATTATTGAAATCTCTATGAAGAGATATCAGAAGTAAAACCAATTAAGATTTCATGCATATGATAATTGTGATATGGAGGCAAGAAGATGAGTAAAGAAATGCCTAACATGAATTTAAGAAACGTTGCATTGGCATGCGAAGGTACTTATGTAGGCGACGAAGCATTGCTCGATAAAGTGATTTGTGGAGCCGTAATCGATAGCCGTCTTGTAGAAGAGGATTATCTTTTTATCCCAATCAAGGGCGAGCGAGTGGACGGACATAACTTCATTCCGCAGGTGTTTGAGAAGGGTGCGTGTTGTGTGCTTTCCGAAGTGGAGTTAGAAAATCCAGCAGGTCCATATATACGTGTAGCTTCATGTGAAGAGGCTTTAAAAAAGATTGCAGCATTCTATCGTCAGAGCTTACCAATTAAGGTGGTTGGTATCACTGGAAGCGTGGGCAAAACCAGTACCAAAGAAATGATTGCATCTGTAGTGGCACAGAAATTTGCCGTACATAAAACAGCAGGTAATTTCAATAATGAGATTGGTTTACCACTTACCGTATTTGGTATTCGCAGTGAACACCAAGTGGCAATCTTAGAAATGGGTATTTCTGATTTTAATGAAATGCATAGGCTTTCTACTGTGGCAAATCCGGATATTTGTGTAATTACCAATGTTGGCTTATGTCACTTGGAAAACTTAGGGACACGTGATGGCATTTTGCAGGCAAAGACAGAATGCTTTGAGCATATGAAGGAAGGCGGTCTTGCCATCTTAAATGGGGATGATGACAAGCTTTCTACCAAGAAGGTTGTAAACGGTAGAGACACAGTTTTCTATGGTGTAGATGCAGAAGCTAAGCTTGATGAAAATGGAAATCCTATGGCAGACAAAGCCATCTATGCTACCGAAGTTACAAACCTTGGTTTTGAAGGTATGCAGGCGATGATTCATACTCCACAGGGAGACTTTGAGGCCAATATCACCATTCCAGGGGAACACAATGTATATAACGCTTTGGCTGCGACAGCAGTTGGCTTAGAGCTTGGTCTTAGTCTTGAAGAGATTCAAAAGGGTATCGCTGAAGCGAAAACCATCGCAGGTAGAACGAATCTTTTAAAAGCAAATGGATACAATGTAATCGATGACTGCTATAATGCAAACCCAGTTTCGATGGAAGCAGCAATGGATGTATTATCCCATGCAAAGGGACGTACCATTGCAGTACTCGGCGATATGGGTGAGCTTGGAGAAGATGAAAAAGCACTTCATTTTGGCGTAGGCAAATGTGTTGCAGAAAAGAAGATTCATACACTTTTCTGTGCTGGTACATTAGCAGCAGAATACAAAGCAGGTGTAGAATCGGTAGAAAATGAATGTAGAGTGTTCCACTTTGAAAATAAAGAGGATATGATTACAGAGCTTCTTTCTTATGTAAAAGAAGGCGACAATATCTTAATCAAAGCATCACACTTTATGGATTTCCCTAAGGTGGTAGAGGCATTGACCAAGTAATAAATGAATATGTGTAAATCACATTTCAATATAAGAACATATAACAAGAAAAGAGGAAAAACAAAATGGCACAGAATCCAATCGTAACATTCGAAATGGAAAATGGTAGCGTTTTCAAAGCAGAGCTTTATCCAGAAATCGCTCCAAATACAGTAAACAACTTTATCAGCTTAGTAAGCAAAAACTTCTATGATGGAATCATTTTCCACCGCGTTATCCGTGGCTTCATGATTCAGGGTGGTGACCCAACAGGTACAGGTATGGGTGGCCCTGGTTACGGCATTGATGGAGAATTCTCAATGAACGGTTTCAAGAATGACTTAGCACACACACCAGGTGTACTCTCTATGGCTCGTTCTATGATGCCAAACTCAGCAGGAAGCCAGTTCTTCGTAATGCACAAGACATCTCCACACCTTGACGGCTCTTACGCAGCATTCGGTAAAGTAATCGAAGGTATGGAAGTAGTAAACGCAATCGCTGAAACAGTAACAGATTATAGCGACAGACCAATCGAAGAACAGAAAATGAAAAAGGTTACGGTAGAAACATTTGGTGTGGAATATCCAGAACCAGTGAAGAACAACAATCGATAATTTTATAAGGTTTTCTAATTTATACGAAATGAGCTCTGTTATATATTAGCTTCATACACGCCACATCCAGTGTTCATCTAATATATAGCAGAGCTCATTTTATATACTTTGAAGAATTCATATAAATATTGACTAAAACAAATTAAGTGGAGTTGGGAATATTGAATTTAGTAAAAATCATGGCACTTAGAAATGAACTAAATGTTCAATTAGATAAATATGCAAACGATGTAGAAGTATCCTTATACCCATCAGCCGAAGAATTAGCACAGGCAATTACGCATGAGAAAGATACCACTCTTCTCATCGCAGCCACAGACGCCACAATCACACTGGGCAAAAACTTAGGTGTTGCCACCATGGCATATATGAATCTTTCGATTCCAAACCAAAGCTATTCTGGTGTGGACATGCTGGTGGAAGGATTTGATGAAGTGGATGTGGATTTTTTGGAAAAGGTGTGGCAGAGACATCATCGTGTTCCTTGGACAATCCTTGTCACAGAACGTTGTGTGGTAAGAGAATTGTCACTTGATGATATGGACGATTTGTTTGAATTATACGAGGATGGAGAAATTGATAAATATACAGACCCACTTTACTCATATGAAGAAGAAAAAGAGTTCCAACGTGCATATATTGAAAATATGTACCGATACTTTGGGTATGGACTATGGCTTGTGTTCTCTAAGGAAACAGGAGAGCTGATTGGCCGTGCGGGATTAGAGCATCGTGAATATCACGAGGAAATAGAATTGGAACTTGGCTACATCATAGGTGCAAAGTTCCAAGGCCAGGGACTTGCAACAGAGATTTGTGAAGCGATTCTAGAATATGCGAAGGAGAATACAGGCTTTGAACGTATCAATACGCTGATTGAAGAGGGAAATACTGCATCGGAACACTTGTCGCAAAAACTAGGTTTTTCACATGCAGAAGATTTCGAATTGGACGGCAAAATTATGCATAGATATATCAAGAAATTTGATTAGTGCAGAATGTTCCGTAAACCTTGTAAATTCAGCAAAAAGTGACAAATTTATTGTCTGAAAATATTGCAATCTGACAGAAAATAACCTATAATAAAACATTATTAAAAGTTTAACAAAGGGAGGTGAATCCTGTGGCAGATTATACAATGGAAGAACTCGAGCGACTTGAGAAAGAATTTCGAGTTGGAAGTAATAATATTAAAAATATTAAAGAATTTACAAGCCCAGATGAATTGTATCAGGAGCTGATTGCCAGCATCCGTAAGTACCATCCATCTGCAGATATTTCGTTGGTAGAAAAAGCATACAGGGTTGCCTACGATTCTCATGATGGACAGATGCGTAAATCTGGTGAGCCATATATTATCCATCCGCTTAGCGTGGCGATTATATTGGCAGAGCTGGAATTAGATAAAGAAACCATAGCAGCAGGTCTTTTACATGACGTATTAGAAGATACAATTATGACCGAACAGGAGATGGAAGCAGAGTTTGGTAAAGAAGTTGTACTCTTAGTAGATGGTGTAACAAAGTTAAAACATCTCCATTTTACAGACAACATCAAAAATCCAAAGGATAAGAATGCAGACCGTCTTGAGATGCAGGCGGAGAACCTTCGTAAAATGTTCCTTGCGATGGCAAAGGACATCCGAGTTATCATGATTAAGCTTGCGGATAGACTTCATAATATGCGTACTTTAAAGCATCAGTCGCAGGAAGGACAGCAGCGTATTGCACGCGAGACACAGGAGATTTACTGTCCTATCGCGCAGCGTCTTGGTATCAGCCGTATCAAGATTGAATTAGACGATTTATCGTTAAAATATTTGAATCCAGAAGCATACTACGATTTAGTGGAAAAAGTAGCAGTGCGTAAGGATACTCGTGAAGAGTACATTAACAGCTTAGTTGAAATGGTACGTAAGCAGGTAGTGGAAGCAGGCGTGGAAGCTGAGATTTCCGGTCGTGCAAAACACTTTTTCAGTATTTATAAAAAGATGGTAAATCAAGATAAGACCATCGATCAGATTTATGACCTTTTCGCAATTCGCGTAATCGTGGATTCGATTAAAGATTGTTATGCAGTACTTGGTATTATGCATGAAAAATATATTCCACTGCCAGGTAGATTTAAGGATTATATCGCCATGCCAAAAGCGAATATGTACCAGTCTCTTCATACGACATTGATTGGACCAAGCGGTACACCATTCGAAATTCAGATTCGTACCAAGGAGATGCATCGTACCGCGGAATACGGTATCGCAGCACATTGGAAATATAAAGAGACAAATAACGGTAGTGCTACCTCTATGGCACAGTCCGAAGAAGAAAAGCTTAGCTGGCTCAAGCAGATTTTAGAGTGGCAGCAGGACATGTCAGATAATAAGGAATTCATGTCGCTTCTTAAGAGTGACTTAGACTTGTTCTCTGATGCAGTATTTTGTTTTACTCCAAACGGTGAAGTAAAGAACCTGCCAACAGGCTCCAACCCAATTGACTTTGCTTATAGTATTCACTCTGCAGTAGGAAATAAGATGGTTGGTGCACGCGTAAATGGTAAGCTGGTAAATATCGATTATGTAATCCAGAATGGTGACCGAATTGAAATTATCACTTCGCAGAATTCTAAGGGGCCTAGCCGTGACTGGCTTAATATAGTTAAGAGTGCTCAGGCGAAGACTAAGATTAACCAGTGGTTTAGAAGCCAGTTAAAGGATGAAAATATCTTAAAAGGCAAGGAGCTTATTATTGCTTATGCCAAAGCAAAAGGATTCCCTTATCATGATTTCTATAAACCAGAGTATCAGGAAAAGGTACAGCGTAAGTATGGTTTCCATAGCTGGGAAGACTGCTTGGCTACGATTGGACATGGAGGCATCAAGGAAGGTCAGATTGTTAACCGTATGTATGAGGAGTACAAGAAGGATCATCCAGTACAGTTAACAGATGCAGACGTGTTAGATGCGGTTGCAGAAAATAAAGCAGCACCACAGAGACATCATTCAAAGAGCGGAATCGTGGTCAAGGGCTTATATGATATGGCTGTGCATTTTTCGAAATGCTGTAGTCCAGTACCTGGGGATGAAATTATTGGTTTTGTAACCAGAGGCCGTGGAGTATCCATTCATAGAACAGACTGTGTCAATATGCTCAATCTTACAGAGTCAGAACGCGTTCGTCTCATAGAGGCAGAGTGGCAGACCGATGGAACAGAAGAGCTTGGAGAATACTACACAGAAATTAAAATCTTCTGTAACGATAAGCCGGGTATCCTTGTGGAAGTATCACGTGTCTTTGCAGAAAGGGACATCAATATTCTCGGTATTCATTCCCGCTCTAGTAAGCAGGGTGTGGCTACCATTGAAGTATCCTTTAATACCAAGGGCAGACAGCAGATTAGCAGTTTGATTGAACGACTTCGTCAGATTGAAAATATTATCGAAATTCAGAGAACCACCGGCTAGGTGGTTCTTGTTTCTAATGAGGGTGCTTATGAGTAAAGTAGTGATGTATGATGACTTAATAGAACAAATGAATAATTTCAAGAGTCAAAAAGATGTCGCTAAATTTATCGGAAAATATAGGGCGCTGGATTCTTTGCCGATGATTATGATGAATTATGCAGATGAGTTGAGGGCAAAAAGCAAATATGATATTGCAATCTTGATATATCTTGAAATGGCTGAAAACAAACATCTTAAATATATTTATGATGATGTTACTTTATGGTTTAGATTAGG
>JAZSCQ010000004.1:0-27462 GCA_045530745.1 Agathobacter sp. | reverse complement strand
GTCGAGGGTTCGAATCCCCCTCTCGCTATTTATATTGTAAGATGGTTTGAAAATACATAACCAAGCAATAAGCCTCGGGATCATAGCTCAGCTGGGAGAGCACCTGCCTTACAAGCAGGGGGTCACAGGTTCGAGCCCTGTTGGTCCCACTTAAAATTAAATTAATTGACATGGCGAGATAGCTCAGTTGGCTAGAGCATACGGTTCATACCCGTAGTGTCGAGGGTTCGAATCCCCCTCTCGCTACTATCAAGAAAAGGAATCCAATCGGATTCCTTTTTTTGATAGTCAGGAAAAGTAGGTACGAACACGAGACACTACGGAGTAGTGTCGAGGGGCGCCAGACGTCCGGGGGACGTCTGTTTAGCGCCGACCGTAGCGGAGCGAAGACCGAATCCCCCTCTCGCTACTAAAAAAAGAAGTTCCAAATTGTAGCTTCTTTTTCTTTTTGCGCATTATACGCATTGACGAATTGGCGTTCTTCTGGTAAAATCACGTCAAGTGCTACCAAGTACGGTAGGACGGTTGCTCTCCTATCTGGGAGTACAAGCCCAGTTTACATAGATGGTAAATTGTGCCGTTTTCAGAAAGGAGATATTTGATTATGGTGGAAATTTCGTTAGAAACATTGCTCGCTCTCATTGCCTTGTGTGGCGGAGCTGGCTATCTACTTGGAAAAGACATACATAAAGCAAAAAAGTAATCGTCCGAGTCTAGCAAACCGACGATTACTTTTTAATCTTTAAGTTTCAGGGCAACCGTTCTGCAATACGGTAGCACTTTTTCTATGTGTATTATAATCTCATAAATATAGTTTTGTCAACATGTAGACAATTGTTTTCGAACACCTTTTGAGCACTTTCCTATTGAGTCCAATTAGCTGAACTGTTATAATATGACCATCAATATATTGCCGCGACGCAACAAATATAATCACGATATAATTTTTGGAGAGTTCGCCCCATGAATGACATCAAACTCATTGCCCTCGACTTAGACGGCACTTTATTTAACAAGGACGGAATCATCACTTCCGCCAACAAAGAACAACTAAACCGTGCCGCTGCACAGGGAGTAGACATTGTTATCTCTACTGGTCGTCCTTTTAACGGACTTCCTTTTGAGCAAATCAAAGATACTACGATTACATATGCCCTCACCACAAATGGCGCATCTGTATATAAAATTGAAGGGAAAGAATGTCTTTATGAAAATGGCATGGATATGGATACTATAATGCCGATTTTGGACTGGATACTTGCTAGAGAAATTCATATTGATATCTACATGGATGGTAGGGGATTTACACCAATTCGTTGCCGCGAGAATCTCGGTCGCCTTGATGTACCAGAGTCTTTGAGAAAATATATGCTCGCCACCAGAACTCCTGTGGAAGATTTAGTGGGCTATGTAGGTGACTGTGGTCAAAAGATTCAGAAAATCAATCTGAATTTCTATCCACAGCCAGACGGAACCTTCCTTCACCGTGATGAAACATTACAGTTTCTAAAGGCAAATGCTTCGATTGAAGTTGTTTGCGGCGGATTCAACAACTTTGAGATTAGTAAAGCTGGTGTTACCAAACGCGAAGGACTAGAATTCCTCGCTCATTACCTCGACACAGACTTAGAACATACTATGGCAATGGGTGATTCCGAAAATGATTTGTCTATGATAAACGCCGCTGGCATAGGGGTTGCCATGGGAAATGCTTCTGATGACGTAAAAGCTGTCGCCGACTATATTACGACTACAAATAATGAAGATGGTGTCGGGGAAGCCATCAAGAAATATATCCCTACTTTATAATATGCATTTTATCCTTCCTGGCGAAGGATTTGCACAGATTTTTTTAATACGCTTATGGTTTTGTCCAGTTCTTCTCTCGTGGTTTCATGCCCAAGGGTAAAACGGATGGTGCCATAGGCGTATTCTTTTGGCACATGCAATGCTTTTATCACATGCGAAAGACTAGTAGAGCCTGCACTACACGCAGAGCCTGCCGAAGCATAGATCCCCGCTTCCTCTAAAAGAACAAGAAGTGCCGTACCCGATATCCCCTTGAATGAAAAATTCGCATTGCCTGGAAGCCTTTTTCTTAAATCTCCATTTAATTTGCATTCTGAAACTTCCTGTTGCACTCGCCTTACAAAATAATTTCTCATATTCGTCAGGTCCCGTGATTTTTTCTCTACATCCTTTACTGCAATAGACAATGCCTTTGCCATGCCTACGATACCTGCCACATTCTCAGTCCCTGCCCTTTTTCCGCGTTCCTGACCACCGCCATGAATAAAGGATGGTAAGCTTACACCATCTCTCACATATAAAAATCCCACTCCCTTAGGTCCATGAAACTTATGCGCACTTGCGCTTAACATATCCACGGGCAGCCTTTTTACAGCAATTGGCACCTGCCCCACCGCCTGTACCGCGTCAGTATGAAATGGAATCTTGTATTTTCTTGCCAAAGCTCCTATCGCCTCTATCGGCTGAAGTGTTCCTATCTCATTGTTCCCATACATAATCGACAGGATACCTACTTTGTCCTGTAAATGACTACTTTTCTCTCCTTCACGTATCCAGCGTTCTAGCATAGGCATTTTTACAATCCCGTTGTCATCAACTTCCAGATATGACACTTTATATCCTAGTCTCTTAAGATGTTCACAGGAATGCAATATAGCGTGATGTTCTATCTGTGAGGTAATCACATGACGTCCATGGTTTTTCCGCTCTCCTGCCATGCCCTTTACCGCCCAATTGTCCGCTTCACTGCCTCCTGAAGTGAAATAAATCTCACTTGGTTTTGCATGAATGCTTGCAGAAATGGACTCTCTTGCAAGTTCAATTGCACGCTTCGCCTCTGCCCCTAACTCATATGTGGCGGATGCATTCCCATATTTCTTTACAAAATACGGCTCCATGGCATAGGCGACCTCTGGCAACATATCGGTTGTGGCTGCATGATCCAGATAAATTCGTTTGTTCATACATTTCACCTCTCCACATATACTAATATTAAAGCCCCTTTTCGGAGGTATCCTTATTTTCTCTCAAATAAAAAAACACCCCTTAATACTCGGCACCGTATTACTTACCAGCGCCGGGCTTCTAAGCAGAATCCTGGGCTTCTTTTATAGGATATTCCTTTCAAGGACCATTGGTGCAAATGGACTAGGACTATATCAACTGATTTTTCCTGTCTTTACACTCATTCTTGCAATTTCTGCAAGTGGTATCCAGACAGCCATATCTCGCTACGTGGCCTCATCTAAGACTCCTCGTATTTATCTATGGGCTGGAATGCTCATATCTGTAACAATTGCAGGAATTCTAGGCTTATTCGTATTCTGGCTATCTCCATGGATTGCTTCGGACTTATTAAAAGAACCGCGTACTGCAGATTTGCTGCAGCTTATGAGCTTCTCATTAATACCATCTGCAATCCACGCCTGCTTCAACGGCTACTATTATGGCAATAAGGATTCCCTACCACCTTCGGTTTGTCAAATCATAGAACAGCTTGCCCGAGTATTTGGGACATTCCTTATCTATCAGATATTACAGGAACAAAACCTCTCGTTAGAGCCGATTCACGCCGTATGGGGACTCGTAATCAGTGAGCTTGCTGGCCTTTTGGTAAATCTGACTTTTTATTTTGTAATTCGACGCAAGCCAAATACCGATGGATTAAGCAATAGTGGGCGAATATCGCAGCGAATATCTGCCATTTTGAGGCTTTTAGGCCCAGCAAAAGCAATTGGAATTATGGCGATTCCACTAACACTAAATCATGTACTTATGACCCTAAGCCATAGTCTAGAGCACCTATTACTCCCACAACAGCTTGTAGCATTTGGATATAGCTCGGATGATGCACTCAGCCATTTTGGCATACTCACCGGCATGGCATTATCCGTTATCTTTTTCCCTTCTGCTATCACAAATTCCCTCTCTGTTCTGCTTCTGCCACGAATCTCTGAAACTAAGTCTCGTGGCGATATCTGCGCCGTTTTGGAGACAATAAAAGGAGCACTCTGCTGTGGCGTAGCACTTGGCTCCTTGTGTACCTTTGTATTCTTATTATCCGCTGATTGGTTTGGCAGCTTTGTATTCGATAACACCTTAGCCGGTTTTTACATACGAATTCTAAGCATCCTCTGTCCATTTATGTATACTTCCAGCCTACTAAGCAGTATCGTAAACGGTCTCGGTTATGCATCATTAACACTTACCTGTAATCTAACGGGTTGTGCGGTGAGAATCCTTGCAATCTGGTTCCTCGTGCCAGTATTTGGGATGTATGCGTATATCATTGCGATGATTGTGGGGGCTGTCGTGGTGACGGGTGAATTGATGGTGGTGGTAAAGAAAAAATGCAAATAAAAAAACGGGACGCATCTGCGTCCCGTTTAATGTGCCTAGCAACTATACACGGCTGAGGTACTCTCCTGTACGTGTATCAATCTTAATTTTGTTTCCAATTTCAACGAATAATGGAACCATAACTTTTGCACCAGTTTCAACGATAGCTGGTTTTGTAGCACCTGTAGCTGTATCGCCTTTGAAGCCTGGTTCTGTATCTGTGATTTCAAGTTCTACGAATAATGGTGGTTCTACTGCGAAAACGTTACCATTGTGTGAACATACTTTACACATTTCATTTTCTTTAACGAATTTAAGTGCATCACCTACAGAATCTTTTGTTAAGCTAATCTGATCATATGTTTCTACGTCCATGAAGTTGTAGAAATCATCATCACCATATAAGTACTGCATATCTTTTCTATCGATACGAGCTAATGGGAATTTTTCTGTTGGACGGAAAGATGTTTCAACGATACCGCCACTGATGATGTTACGTAATTTTGTTCTAACAAACGCTGCACCTTTACCTGGTTTAACGTGCTGGAATTCGATAATCTGACAGATGTTTCCATCGTATTCTAATGTAATACCATTTTTAAAATCGCCTGCTGTTACCATTCGATTTTTCCTCCTTTAATATATGTTTGCACAATTCTTCGACTATTCTACTATAAAACAGTCTATATTTCAATGCTTTTTTCCTTGTTTTTTGCAGAAAAAAGCCCAAAATCAAAGTTTTTTGATTAAGCTTCCAAGTCAGAAATCATATCTACACGCATCTGATGTCTTCCACCCATAAATTCTGCGTCTAAATAAGCTTTTACGATGTCTTTTGCAAGCTCAGAACCTACGATACGGGCACCAAATGCGACGATATTGGCGTTGTTATGTTCCTTGATAAGATGCGCTGTTGCTACGTCTGAACATACACCTGCACGTACACCTTTTACTTTGTTGGCTGCGATAGAGATACCTACACCAGTACCGCAGATGAGGATACCGCAGTCGAAGCCTTCTTCTACTACTGCATGTCCTACACGTGCACCGATTTCTGGGTAGTTACAGCTATCGTTCGTATCTGTACCGAAGTTTACTACTTCATGTCCTAATTCTTTTACATACTCCATAATTTCAAATTTAAGAGCTGTTGCTGCGTGGTCGTTACCAATTGCGATTCTCATAATCATTCTCCTTAAAAATTATTTCTTATATTCCGCTTTTACTGAGGATTCATACTTTTCACCAAATACTTTACGAGCAATTCGATAGAAAAACAATATCAATTTCTCAGGTATTCGTTTTAGTACAATCTGTATCTCTTCTTTTGGATGAATTGGTTTTACCAAAATCGTGCGAATACCGGTCAGATTGGCACCCATGACATCTGTAAAAATCTGGTCACCGACAAACAAGGTATTCTCCGTTGTAGTCCCCATAATCTCCATCGCCTTCTTATAATTGCCCGGCATAGGCTTGTTCGCCTTGAAAATGTAGTTTACCTGTACCACATCGTTAAACATCTTTACACGTGGTTCTTTGTTGTTGGATAAAAGCATGCAGGAATAGCCTAGCTCTTTCAAATGAGCAAACAATTCCTTTGCTCTCTCATCTGCTGGCTCCCCATGTGGCACCAATGTATTGTCTACATCAAAAATAACTGCACGGTATCCGTCCTTATATAATTTGTCAAAGTCAATCACATAAGTGGAGTCCAAATACTCCCCTGGGAAAAAAATACTCATATGCTCTCCTTAAACTTCTGTTTAAAAAAGGAAAGAATCTCAACGGGAGATTCTTTCCCTTTAAATCTAGCATGTAGAACTACTTACAAAATACTGATATTGCTGCAAAGACATATCCTTTGCCATATCAGATATTGCTTTTTGAACATCAAAGCCAGCAGCTGCGCGGTCTGCTTCAACCATTTCCTTGCGAAGCACATTTAATCGTATGGAATTGTAACTGTATATTGCATCGCTATGGCGAACTTCAGTAACGAACATCTGCTACCCTTTCATTAACCTAACATTTTCTTTAATTCGTTCATAAATGTATTTACGTCTTTGAATTCACGATATACAGACGCAAAACGAACATAAGCTACAGAATCGAGATCTTTTAATTTATCCATAAGGATTTCACCGATTACTGTACTTGGGATTTCTTTTTCTTCTCTGTTGAAAACTTCTACTTCAACGTCATCTACTAACTTGGTAATCTGATCAGCAGAAATTGGACGCTTGTGGCATGCACGAAGCACACCTGCTTCAATCTTAGAACGGTCATACTGCTCACGAATATTGTCTTTCTTGATGACAATAAGTGGAATTGTTTCTACTTTCTCATAAGTTGTAAAACGTTTTCCACAATCATCACAAAGTCTACGGCGTCTGATAGAATTGTTATCATCTGCTGGACGTGAGTCGATTACTCTTGTGTTTTCACTGCTACAAAAAGGACATTTCATAATGCCACCTCCGATTCTGCCAATTTACGCATAATAATATAGTGTAAGTATACCCTTATCTTGCGGTTTTTGTCAATAAATTCCACCAAATTACACTAAATTTTGTGTCTCATTTCGTCCTTTAAGTTCACCAGAACAATATCTGGCCCGATTTTCACTATATTGCACCATGGAATGATATATTCCTCTTCTCTGCAAAAGCATCCCATGTACTTTCCGGGGCCCGGAACGATAATCGCACAAATACAACCACTGCATTCATCGAACTCCATATCCCGAACATGTCCGAGATAACAACAGTTGTTGATATTTATCACCTCTTTGTCACATAAATCTAAGAAACGCATAGCAAAGCCTTTTTTTGATAGTATATGCAGACAAATAAAAAATGCCACAGCATTTGCCGTGGCATTTGATTTTCATTTTACACGTTAAACAAGAATAACATTACGTCGCCGTCTTTTACTACGTATTCTTTACCTTCTGTTCCTACAACACCTTTTGTTTTCGCTGCAGAAAGGCTACCATATTCTAACAAATCCTGATAGTTTACTACTTCGGCACGGATAAAGCCACGTTCGAAGTCGCTATGGATTTTACCAGCTGCCTGTGGAGCTTTGGTACCTTTCTTGATTGTCCAAGCTCTACATTCATCTTCACCTGCTGTTAAGTAGCTGATAAGACCAAGTAAGCTGTAGCTTGCTTTGATAAGCTTTTCAAGACCAGATTCTTTTAATCCAAGGTCTTCTAAGAACTCTGCCTTTTCTTCATCATCAAGCTCTGCGATTTCCTGTTCAATCTGTGCACAGATTACGAAAACTTCACTATTTTCTTCTGCAGCAAGCTTACGAACCGCTTCTACATGTGCATTATTTGCACCATCATCTGCAAGGTCATCTTCTTCTACGTTTGCAGCGTAAATGGTAGATTTTGCAGTAAGAAGGTTATAGCCTGCAAACCATGCCTGCATATCTTCATCATCTGGCACTTCAAATGTACGAGCCATCTTGCTTTCTTCTAAGTGAGCCTTGATAGCTTCGAGAAGTTCCATTTCTTTTGCAAATGTCTTATCCATACGAGCCTGTTTTGCAACTTTAGCAATACGACGCTCTAAGATTTCTAAGTCTGAGAAGATAAGCTCGAGGTTAATTGTCTCAATATCACGTACTGGATTAATGCTTCCATCAACATGAACGATGTTCGAATTCTCAAAACAACGTACAACATGCACGATTGCATCCACTTCACGGATATTTGCAAGGAACTGGTTACCAAGACCTTCTCCCTTACTAGCACCTTTTACAAGACCTGCGATATCTACGAATTCGATAATCGCTGGAGTTACTTTCTTAGTCTTATATAAGTCACCAAGAAGTGTCAGTCTGTGATCTGGCACTGGTACGATACCCACATTTGGATCAATGGTACAGAATGGGTAGTTTGCTGATTCTGCTCCTGCTTTAGTTAATGCGTTGAATAATGTACTTTTACCTACGTTTGGTAAACCTACGATACCTAATTTCATTTTTCTATATTCTCCTTTTTTCGTGGACATTCGTTATTTTTCAAAATTCCTTAATCACTATACCACGAAGAATTTAAAAAGTAAATTTATAAATACAGAATACCGATATTTTTCACCCTGCAAAACCACCAAGGTAAGCGAGACTTTCCTTTGGATATCTCTTCTGTGTCTTACGATCAACTGCAATAAGACCAAAGGTCATACCAAAGCCCTTCTGCCATTCAAAGTTATCCAACAAGCTCCAATGGCAGTATCCCTTCACCGGAATGTCATCCTTGATGCAATCTTGCACGCTGGCAACAGCACGACGAATAAATTCCACTCTACGCGAATCGTCTGTACTAGCCAGACCGTTTTCTGTGACGATGATATCGCCCTTAAATTCTTTGACTACAGAACGAATTACATTTCCAGTGGCTTCCGGATAAAATTCGTAGCTCATCTGCGTCAACTCTGCATCCTTAGGTGGATCGATCTGACCAAATCGTCCAAAACGACTACGAGTATAATTCTGCACA
This sequence comes from Agathobacter sp., assembly GCA_045530745.1. Lineage (GTDB taxonomy): Bacteria > Bacillota > Clostridia > Lachnospirales > Lachnospiraceae > Roseburia. The sequence goes on along the minus strand of JAZSCQ010000004.1, from coordinate 18,581 downwards.
CCCAAGAAATCATCATCCTTGATATATGGTAGATAATGACCAAATTCTGCGTACCATTCCTTCTTGGCATGCTTTTCGCCGCCTTTTAATGGCTGCATATCATGAAGGGATAGCGACAAGCCGATCTTTAATTCTGGGCGAATCTCCTTCATAGCATCTCTGGCCGCACAGTGTGCTCGCATAATCAATAAGTCCCCTTCCGGTGTACGTTGAGAAACAAAGGTATTTAGTTTTTCTACGCCAAACACTTCCACATTTTCTGATGCTGCAATCTTCTGATTTTCTAACATCTGCTTTAGATTAATTCCCACCTGAGCCTTACCATCATTTCCATCTGTACTTTTTTTCTTTTTCGGAAACAAAAGCTCTTTCATATATCTTTTCGCAATAGCCGCAAGCTGCAATCCCATGTTTGCTTCATTGATGGTAACTATATATTCCAGTTCATCACCCAATTTTTCTGCAACATAAGCACAGTATCTCTTGAAATATTCTACAGTGGCTTCAGTTTCCCAACCGCCTTTAGAAATTAACCATTTCGGAGAAGTAAAATGATGTAAGGTAACAATTGGAGTCACTCCATTTTTCTTGCAACATTTCAGCATATTTCTGTAATGTTCCACTTCTTTTTCATTAAACTCACCCTCAACAGGCTCTATTCTTGCCCACTCTATGGAAAAACGATAACAATTGAGTCCTGCTTCTGCTAACAGTTTAATATCTTCCTCATATCGATTGTAGTGGTCTACTGCATCCAAACTAGGTTCTGTAAAACTCGTAGATTTCATATGTTCCATGGTCCAATAATCACTATGTATATTATTTCCCTCTACCTGATGAGCTGCAGTAGATGCCCCCAGAAGGAAACCTTTTTCGAATTTATTCATTTTATTGTCTATTCTCCTATACAATCTTCGTAATTACCTCAACCAAAAACCGCTCTACATCCTCATTTTTATTCTTTGATTTCATCATCAGATGAATGGAGCCTCCGATTAGAAAAGAGATGAGCATCTGGTCTTCTTTTGCATAATATTTTCTAATATGCTTTTCGATTCGTTCTATAAGTTCGTCTAACTTATCCATGAACAAAACACGAAGCATATCATTTTCTGCTTCTAAAGCAGCATGCATACCATTGATAAAACGATTTGCATCCGTTAGCATCATATCAATATCTGTAAAGTTATTAAAAAAGCTATCCAGCACCTCTGCCTCTAATTCGTCAGAAAGTTCATAGATATCCTGATAATGATTATAGAAGGTGGTCTTATTTACCATTGCCCTTTCACACAATGCATTTACTTTTATCTCATCTAAAGACAGTTTCGTTCTAAGCTCTAGAAATGCATCTCGGATATTTTTCTTTGTTTTTAGCACTCTTAAATCCATAAAAAGCGCCCCCTTTTTCAACTCTTTTGTGATTTTAGTTGATTATTCAACTTTTTATAAAATGTGTATGTGGAGTTATTCAACTCTCCGTTGTATAATCTACCCATAGTATAAATCAAAAAGAATTATGATGCAATAGAAAGGGGATTTTTATGGCAAAGAACGTAAGCTTAAAAGCTGTAGAGAATTTAAAAACTCTGCGTACAATTGATGAAAAACTTTTGTCTTACAACATCGAAATGACAGAAGTAACTGGAGGTACATTCTGGAAGGCATATACCAAAGGACAGATTGAAGGAACTGAAGGATTTCCACTTATCAGTTTCGGTAAAAAAGACGAAATGCACCAGTGGTATGATCCAATCGACTCAACAAATCCACGTCTTATCAAACTCGCAAAAGAACTCGGCTCAGTATGGATTCGTGTATCTGGTACATGGTCTACCAAAACATATTATGACTTCGACGGACACACAAACGGTGTTGCTCCAGAAGGATTTGACAGCGTTCTTACGAAAGATCAGTGGACAAACTTACTTGACTTCGTAAAAGCTGTAGATGGTAAATTACTTATCTCTGTAGCAAACTGTGATGGTATCCACTCTGCAAAGGAACCTTGGAATCCAGAACAGGCAAAGCTTATTTTTGATTTCAGTAAAGAATATGGTGTACCTATTGAAGCTGTAGAATTTATGAATGAACCAAACCTCCTGGCTTATTCTGGAGCTCCAAAGGATTATACTTTCGAAGATTTCATCCGCGACCAGGATATCTTCACAAAATGGGTACATGAAAACTATCCAGAATGTTTAGTAGTAGGTCCATGTTCCGTTGGTTGTGGAAAGATGGGTAAAATTGATACTGAAAAGGGTATCATGAAGAAGCTTACAAGCTCTATGGCTACTATCAACTTACTGAAAGGCTCAAAAGAAAAAATGGACGTTTACAGCTACCACTACTACAATGGTGTATCTGGACGTATCACAACATTACCATTCATACATTGGTCTCCTGCAAAAGCTGCTAGCGAAGCATACCTTGATGCTGCACCATACACAGCAAAAGCAAATGTGCCATATCGTGACGAATATGCTCCTGGCGCTCAGATGTGGGTTACAGAATCTGGCGACGCAGGCGGCGGCGGATGTGAATGGGCTTCTACATACCTTGATGTTTTCCGTACATTAAACGAACTCGGAACATTCGCAACGATTACAGATGGTATCATCTTTCACAATACACTCGCTTCATCTGACTATGGCTGGTTAAAACATGGTACATTTGAACCAAGACCAAACTACTTTGCAGTACTCCTTTGGAGCAGACTCATGGGTACTACTGTATACGATTCCGAAATTGCTATCCAGGAAGGCTCTCATGTATTCTGTCACTCACGCAAGGATGGAAAAGATGGTTGTGTATACTTAGTAATCAACAACTCTCTTACAGATACTACAAAAGTAGAATTACCAAAAGAAGCGCTTCGCTACACACTTTGTGGCAACGGCAACGTACGCAATACTTCAATCTACTTAAACGGTAAAGAACTTACATTAGGCGAAAATGACGAACTCCCAGCAATGGAGGGCGTAGAAGTATCTGGCACAATTGAACTTGCACCAGGAACATGTACATTCTTGGTAATGTAGTTATAAACAAATTCAATTATTTTATTATAGCAAAAATGACAGGTTTCACCGACCTGTCATTTTTCTTTATAAACATCATATAATTTAGTCTCTCGACTCAATCACGAGTAAAACTCCCTGCTCTACCGAAACCTTCGCTACTTCATCTGTAATTTCGTTACTTACTCCCAGAGAAGAAAAACATGCTATGTTTGCATTCTGAAGCGGATATTTCATTCCTTCTAAGGTTACACCTTGGACATCTCCCTTTACCGGCAAAATAGATACATAATCACCAAACTGCTCATTCTTTGAAATTTCCAAAGAATCGTCTATCATTCGAATGCGATTATGCTTATCAACCAACTGAATAGAAGTTCCCTCTTCTAATCCGATCCCAAGCAAATGCACATTCGCCAGCACATGATCTAGACGCGTTCCCGTCGCACCCAAAACTGTAATTTCTGTTGCTCCACGGCGAATGGCTTCACGAATCACAAATTCTGTATCTGTATCGTCCTTGACAGGATTGAGTTTGATAACATGAACATTGTTCAAGCCTTGAAAATACGCCACACTGTCAGTGTCCGCCGAATCGAAATCCCCTGCAATAATATCTGGAACAATCTCATTTCTATGCAGAAAATCCATTCCCGAATCCGCTGCAATCATGCAATCATAATCATTTTGCTCTAACCAATCTAAGGCAAACGCATCATCGATGTGTCCACCTGAAATAATCACATATTTCATACCAATCCCCTTCGTTACTTTGTCGCCAATTCTAATAAATGAAGCCTAATTGCAAGGTATGTGACAGGATGACAAACATGATCCATCATAATTTTAGCACTGGCTTTATCCAGTTTTTGTTCTAAATCATTCGTGTTCTTTATAATTGAAACATTGTGTAAGTATTTTCTTCGTTTGAAGTATACTTTTACTCTGTTAATAATACTATTAATCGTTGTAAGAAGCACTAGCACTGCAAAAAATGCGGATATTGCAGCATTTAACCCATCAAGAGAATATTCTAACTTAGCTATCGATATATAGAATAATAAAACTGTAAGTATCGAGCCAATAATGTCTCTTGAGTCCATAATTACCTGTAATACATTCTGCAACAGCTTCATCGCCCACTGTTTTTTATCTTCAAACACTTTTATATTTACACCGTGCAGTTCACCATTTTCATAGTTTTCCACTGCATTTTTTTGCATCTCTATAATCTCATCAAAAGTATAATTTATGTTTTGCTTGAAAATAACATTAAAATGCATTCTTCGTTTTGAACCTTCGCCAGCATTCTCCGGCAGATTTCCCGAAATCGAAACACCATAACACTTCCACAAATTATTACTTAACGAAATATTAAGTTCTGCTTCCGTTTCTCTGCAGAGTTCTTTCCCAAATCGGAATGGCAGACTATCCACTGGCATTAGTGGGAAATCCACTTCTGCCGAGTCACTATAAAATTCTACATCCAAATCTGCGATTTCAGCGTTTCCATTTACACTAGGGTATAATTTACCCGAATCAATCGCAGATGATGCTCTCTTCCCATATATCAACACGTTATCTGATGTAATGATATTCCCTGTAACACCAATCTGGTTCACATTGTAGGAGGTTTTCAAATACTCATTTATCTGATCAATTAACCTCTTTCTACCTGCATCTCCCTCTTCCACAGGGCGCGAAAGGCACTCTATCTTACATCTATCATCCAATTCAAAAAACTCTTTAATCAAATTCTTTTCTTCCGACGTTAATAGTGGGTGTTCCATCAAATGATTATCCAATGAAAATACTGTTCCATAGGTCGAACGCTCATAATAAATACACAAGGAGCTTATGTTACTATTGGTGGTCCATACATTTCTTTCCTCAAGAAATACTGGTCTTAATAAAACACCTGAATAAAACACATCTCCATTTACTAAACCATACCCATCCTCCTTATTGCAAATATCCAAAATGCTGTTTGCTTCTACATCTTCAACCATGCAATATAAATTGGATTCTTCCTTAAGGTATCGATACTTCTTCAGAAAATCTATTGTTTCTTCCGTAAGACAGCCATGTATTGTCACAATGTTGCCCTTTATCTTTAAATATGGATTTTTATCTCCAAAGCTATTTTTGAATTCATCAAGTATATTTACATCTTGAAACTTGATCTTTATCCCAAAATTATAAAACATACACAATGTAAAATACTTTGCCATTACTGGCAAATATTTTTCCTGCCCCTTGTGCAGCATGAATAAATCTGCATTCTCTATAACGAACTGTTCAAGCCCCTGAGCATTCTTTAACGATAATTTTGCCAACTCTCTCATTATCATACTATTGCTAAATCTCGGAGATATTCCATAATAAAATCGTTCAAAATCCGAAGACTCTACGACTTTTAATTGATTATTTTCCGCACTGAGTCCACAGAATGAATCACCAAAATTCTCCTTATAGCCATCATAGTATTCCAATGCGTACTTCCCAATTACCGATACTTCTCCCTCTTTACTTGGCAAAATAAATCTCGAATAGTTTAAATCTTTTTCTTTTAAATACTCTTGTATATTATTATTTATATCAACACTTTTTTGAAATGCAAACATAAGAACCCTCTTTTGTAAGTTAAAAGGCAGGTATTCCTGCCTTCTATTTTAAATCCTCATATAATTCACAAATGTTTTTATAGATAAACTCTGGCTTTGTCTTAGTCTTTACGCGTTCAACTTGTCGAGGAAACATTTTACATTTTCTTCTATATCACCATTAAATACTGAGCTTCCTGCTACGATGATGTTTGCACCGGCTGCAAGAAACTGTTCTACGTTTTCCAATGTGATACCGCCATCTACCTCAATATCTACTTCGTAACCTTTTTCGTCTACAATTTTCTTGAGTTCACGTACCTTTTCAATGGTATATGGAATCATCTTCTGTCCGCCAAAGCCTGGGTTTACAGACATGATGAGCACCATGTTTACTTTATGAAGAATTGGGAGAATCTGGCAGATTGGAGTAGCCGGATTGATTGCTACACCTGCAAGTACACCATTTTCTTTGATTGCTTCAATCGTTCTATCTAAATGCGTGCAAGCTTCTGCATGAACTGTAATAATATCTGCGCCAACTTTTACAAATTCATCGATATATCTGTCTGGATCTTCAATCATAAGATGTGCATCGAATACACGCTCTGTACATGGGCGGATGCTCTTAATTACTGGCATACCGTATGAAATACTAGGCACAAATTTGCCGTCCATAACATCAATGTGTACATACTGTGCACCTGCTTCATCAATAATGCGAATCTGTTCGCCCAAACAACTAAAATCAGATGCTAAAATAGATGGTGATAAACAATTCATGGTCTTCCTCCTAATGTAAAATCAATGTTTTTACCTTTAATATTTCTTAATCTGCTTCATCTCATTGTAAAGCAGCACATAATTATCATATCGAACCTGGCTGATTTTGTTCTCGGCCAAGGCATCTTTGACGCCACAATTTGGCTCACTGATGTGACTGCAGCCCTGAAATTTACAATATGGCTCGTACTCTAAGAATTCTGGATAGCATGTCCACAAATCTTCCTTTTCAAAGCCAGGGATATCCATAGAGCTAAACCCCGGTGTATCCATAATGTATGCTCCGTCTCCAAGCGGAATAATCTCTGAATGACGTGTGGTATGTTTCCCTCTCTCAATCTTTTCACTGATAGAGCCGGTCTCCATGCAGACACTATCCTGAAGCTGATTAATCAGCGAGGATTTTCCAACGCCCGAAGGTCCTGCCACCGTAGTAGTTTTCCCTGTTAAAAGAGCTTTTAATCCGTCCAGATTTATTCCTGCTTTTGCACTGGTAAAAATCACTTCATAGCCTGCAGGTTTATAGATAGCTTCTAATTCCTGTTTCTGCTCCTCCGTTATCAAATCACATTTGTTAAAACAAATGGTCACTGGCACCTTCTGGTACTCCATCATACAGAGAAATCTATCCAGCAAGTTAAAATTTGGATCTGGTTTTGCTGCTGCAAAAATAACCAGTGCCATATCAATATTGGAAACGGCTGGACGAATCAACTCGTTCTGACGTGGCAGAATCGCTTCTACATTTCCCTTTTTATTCTCTTCATCAATCACCGCAATCTCTACATTATCACCTACGAGTGGTTTAATTTTCTGATTACGGAAGGCTCCTTTTGCCTTACATTCATAAATTCCGGTTCCTACTACATGAACGTAGTAGAAACCGGAAATACCTTTTACAATCTTACCTTGCATTGCATACCTTTATTCGTTTGATTCTTCTTCGTCCAAATTACTAGTCTGCGCGTTGTCCTGCGACTCAGGTTCACTTGGCTCTGTTGGTTCAGAAGGTTCCGTTGGTTCGGAAGGTTCTGTTGGTTCAGAAGGTTCTGTTGCAGGACCCTCACTTACATAAATAGTAACAGTGCTTCCAACTTCTTTTTCTGTACCAGCGCCTAATACTCGTGTAACAGTTCCAGCTTCTTCTGTGCTTTCAGAATCCTTTTCAACTTTAACTTCAAAACCTAAATCTTCTAACGCTTTCTTTACGTCCTTCTCTTTCAAACCAACTAAGTCAGTTGGAACAGTTTCTGTCTCAGGAATTACATCATTGCTTAAATATACTAAAACCTTGGTTCCAACTGGAACTTCCGTACCTACACCATCAATATCAAATACAATTCCTGCTGGATATGCTCCATTACTTGTTCTTCTAACCACATCAGCAACGAATCCAAGCTCTTCTAAAGCTTTCACTACTTCTGCTTCTGTCTTACCAATCAAAGTATTTGGAATTAACTTGGTATTCTGTCCCTCGCTAATTACGATTGTAACACGTGTTCCAGCCTTTTTCTCTGTTTTAGCTTCTGGAGTCTGTGAAACAACCTTTCCAGCCTCTACCGTATCGTGATACTGATAATTCTTTGTTACAAGGAAGCCTTTTTCTTTCAATTCTGCTTCTGCTTCCTCTGCGGTCATTCCAACAACATCTGGAATTGCAGTTAAAGTTACAGATGTATTATCACCTGCTACAATAACAGAGATAATGCTACCCTTATCTACCATATTACCTTCTAATTCACTTTGATCTATGATAGTTCCGTCTGGCTGATCGGATTCGTCATATGCCATAACTTCAAGTTCAAGCCCGATTTTTTCTAAGGCAGCTTCTGCTTCTTCTTTGCTCATACCTACGATATTAATCATCTTAACCTGTTCTTTCTTGCCAGTTTCTGAATTTTCGGTATTCTGTGAGCCTTCTGTCTGTGTATTCTGTGAACCTGGATTCTGTGTATTAGTTCCATAATTGAAGAAGTTCTTTCCAATGCTGAATGCAAGCCAGATAACAAGGAAAATAATTACAACGAGCAGTGCAATTCCACCGATTGTAACGATTTTTTCTGTCTTAGGATCTAAAAATCCTGTTGCATCTTCTTCGTCTTCTTCGAATTCGTCATCATCTTCTTCATCTTCGAAATCATCATCTTCATCTGCACTTGCGAATCCTGTTTCGCTTTCCAAATCAGCATCTTCTGCCATGGACTGAATTGTATCTAATTCCTCTCCATTGATGATGCGTGTATCACCTACTACTACAGGTGCAATCACAACAAAATCTTCATCTGGTGTCGCCAATGCCTGACGTAAATCAGCAAGTAACTCACTCACATTCTGATATCTGCGCTCTGGATTTTTCTGTGTACATTTTAAGATAATCTTCTCGTAGCTGATAGGAAGCTCTGGCGCATATACGCTTGGTTCTACCATTTCTTCCTGTAAATGCTGGATAGCAACAGCAACTGTTGTCTCACCATCAAACGGCACACGTCCAGTTACCATCTCATACATTACGATACCAAGTGAATACAAATCACTTCTGCCATCGATAAAGCCGTTTCTCGCCTGTTCTGGAGAAGCATAATGAACAGAACCCATTGCATCTGAGCCAAGCGTATTGGAACTGATAGCCTTCGCGATACCAAAGTCTGTTACCTTTACCTTGCCATCTGTAGAAATCATAATATTCTGTGGCTTGATATCTCTGTGTGTAATCTCTTTATTGTGAGCAGCTTCAATACCACGTGCTACCTGAATTGCAATACTGGTAGCTTCCTTGAAAGAAAGCTGTCCTTTTTTCTCTACATAAGTCTTTAATGTAATACCTTCGATGTATTCCATTACAATAAAATGCATACCATTTTCGCTACCTACATCGTAGATGTTTACGATATTTGGATGCTCAAGTCCTGCTGCAGACTGTGCTTCTGTACGGAATTTGGTCACAAAATTGATATCTTCTGAAAATTCCTGTTTGAGTACTTTAATTGCAACAATACGACCAAGAATATGGTCTTTTGCTTTGTATACGTCAGACATTCCGCCTGCACCAACTTTTGTTAATATTTCATATCTGTCTACTAAGAACATTCCTTCTGTCAACATTATTTCACCTCATCATAAAATGGTTTTAAAACAACTGCCGTAATATTATCCTGTCCGCCATTCTTATTTGCTTCATCTACCAATTTTCTTGCAATATCTTCAGTATGTACATTTGACAAAACGATTTGGCAAATTCTATCATCCGTTACCATATTGGATAACCCATCCGAGCAAAGAAGTACGACATCTCTATCCTCTAAATCAACCTCGAAGAAATCTGCTTTTACCTTATCCATCACTCCGACAGCTCTAGTAATTACGTTTTTCTTTTCATGCGCTTTAGCATCTTCACGATTCACTCTTCCCATACGAACCATCTCTTCAATGTAAGAATGATCTTGTGTCACCTGTTTAATTGTCTCGTCGATAACATACAAACGACTATCACCCACATTTGCCACATAAAGTCGATGGTCTATAAGTGTAGCGGCTACAACTGTCGTTCCCATCCCCTGTTTCTCAGCATCCTCTCGGGATTCAATTACCAGAATCTCATTCGCCTTCTGAATGGCATCACGCAAAATGCGAATAGGGTCTTTCGAACGGCTTCTGGATGCATGTGCCACAATACGCTCAACAGTGTATCTGGATGCATATTCCCCCGCTTTATGACCACCCATACCATCACACACGATATATAGGTTTGGTAAATTTCCGATAGGAGTGTCCGAAGAAAAACAATAGTCCTGGTTCATGGTACGCAAGACGCCCGTATTCGTAATAGAAAACGTATTCATTCCTTCGTAGTCCTTTCTTTATAATCGTATGCAGGGCATAGTGCCACACATACTAAATTCATCTTATAATTTTATCATACAATCAAAAAAAGGGCAAGTATTACACTCCTGCCCTTTCATATATTCACCATTTTTATAATTTTCCGCCAGTATCCTTATAACGTTTACGAAGCTGTCCACAAGCTCCATCGATATCACGCCCCATTTCTCGACGAACCGTTACATTGATACCACCTTTTTCCAGCTTATTCTTAAAATTTTCGATTACCTTTGTGTTTGACTGCACATAATCACGTTCCTTAATCGGATTTACTGGAATCAGATTCACATGACAGTTAATACCTTTTATGAGCTGTATCAATTCTTTCGCATCCTGGTCTGTATCATTGACACCACCTACCAGACTATACTCAAAGGTAATACGTCTTCCTGTCGTATCAAAATAGTATCTGCATGCTTCAATCACTTCCTGCATATCGTACTTATTCGCAACTGGCATAAGCTCCAGACGTTTCTGCTGGTTTGATGCATGTAGCGACAATGCCAATGTAATTGCCAGATTCTTATCTGCAAGCTCTCTCATCCTTGGTACGATACCACAGGTCGAAACCGTTAAATTTCTCTGACTGATATGTAAACCATTCTCATCTGTCAAAAGTTCGATAAATTTCAAGAGATTATCGTAATTATCGAGTGGCTCTCCCGTTCCCATTACAACAACGTTGGAGATACGCTCCCCGATATCCTTGCCAATCTGATAAATCTGATCTAACATTTCGCCTGCCGTAAGGCCTCGTACCAGACCATCAAGTGTTGACGCACAGAAGCGGCAGCCCATACGACACCCCACCTGTGAAGAAATACATACCGAATTGCCATGCTTATAACGCATCAAAACGCTTTCGATAACATTGCCATCTTCTAGTAAAAAAAGATACTTCCTTGTGCCATCAAGTTTCGAAATCTGTACTTCTTCTTTTTTTAGGCAGGTAAGATATGCCTTTTCCTCCAAACACTCTATAAACTTCTTGGAAATATTGGTCATCTGCGCAAAAGAATCCACCTGTTTCTCATGAATCCACTGATAAATCTGCTTAGCTCGAAATGCTTTCTCCCCAAGACTTTCCACAAATGCAATCAATTCCTTTTGATTGAGTGATTTGATATCTATTTTCTCGGTCATTTTACAACCTCTTTCCTTTTATTTCCCCTATAGAACTACATATTACGTACCAGTTTTGCTATAAAAAATCCATCGTGATACGTCTTTCCAGGAAACATCTGCTCACTGGAAATCACTTCAAACTCAGGGTATTTTTTTACAAACCAATCTACGTTTCCTGTATTCTCATCCTCATGAATAGTACAAGTACTATAGATAAGCACGCCGCCCTTTTTGACATAGGTGTGAACAGTGTCTAAAATCTGTCTTTGCAGTTGTACAAGTTCATTCTGTTTGTCTTCGTTCATCTTATAACGGATATCTGTCTTCTTACCCATTACACCAAGTCCTGAACATGGCAAATCACAAACGAGAACGTCTGCTTTTTCTACCGAACCCGCATCATAAATAGTCGCATCCATCTGCACCGCCTGCATATTTTTAAGCCCGTGGCGCTCGATATTCTCCTCAATAAGTGACACCTTGTACTCTGTCAAATCTCTCGCTTCGACCATACCTGTGCCTTCCATCTTCTCAGCCAGATGCGAACTCTTGCCACCTGGTGCTGCACAGACATCAATGACATAGTTCTCCTTCTTTGGCGCAGCCATTTCTGCTACCATCATGGAGCTAATATCCTGCACATAAAAAAGCCCTTCCTCAAAGCTCTCTAGTGACTGCAGATAGTCATATCCGCTTATCTCAAATGCATAAGGAAGCATTTCCACTGACTGAACAATCACACCCTCTGTTTCCAGTCTCTGTTTCAATCCCTCTGGCGTTGTCTTGGTAAGATTAGTACGAATTGTAATTGGACGTTCCTTAAGAAAGCTTTCACAAATGGTCTTAGTTTTCTCAAAGCCATAGTCCTTAATCCATTTCTTAACAATCCACTCTGGAACCGAATATGTAACCTCAAGGAAACGCACTGGTTCTAATTTCTCATCTGGATACTGCAAGTTGGAAAGTTCTCTTGCAATGTTACGAAGCACACCATTTACAAAGCCACGTAGCTGTCCAAATCCACGTTTTTTTGCTAATTTTACCGCTTCGTTACATACTGCTGCATCCGGAATGGAATCCATATATTTTAGCTGATACACACTCATGCGAAGGAGATTGCGAATGAGTGGTTTCATTTTCTTTACTTTTACCTTGGAAAAAGAGTTAATGATAAAATCCATCTCGAGCATATGCTCAATGGTCCCCTCGGCAAGACGGGTCAAAAACGCTCTTTCCTGTTTCTCCAAATACTGGTATTTACCTAGGACATCGCGGATGACAAGATGAGAATACTGTTCCTTCTCATTTACTTCCATTAGGATGTCCAACACCAGTTCTCTTGTATTAACGCTGGTCATTGCGGCGTCTTCCTCCAAATAAAATGATAATACGAAGTAGCTGTAAAATAGCAGATGCTACACTTGCTACATAGGTAAGTGCAGCCGCTCCCAAGACCTTCTTGGTATCTGGCAGTTCCTGCTGACTTAAAATCCCCTGTTCTTCCAACAATGCTAATGCACGGCTCGATGCGTTAAACTCTACCGGCAATGTAATAATCTGAAAGATTACTGCAAAAGAAAACAGGAAAATTCCAAGATTAATAACCATCTGAGAGGACTCCGAATTGATAAACAAACCAATCAAAATAAGTGGCCAGGCCAGCTTAGAACCAAAGTTTGCAATTGGCACGAACCAGCTTCTTAAGTTAAGCGGAAAGTATCCTTTCGCATGCTGAATCGCATGTCCACACTCATGTGCTGCTACTCCAATCGCAGCCACAGATGTCGAGCCATATACGGAATCCGACAAATTAACCACCTTGGTCGCTGGATTATAGTGGTCAGACAATTCCCCGCGTACCTGTCCTACCTTTACATCGTATAAGCCTGCACTTCTAAGAAGCCTCTCAGCCACCTGTGCTCCAGTCATATTTGTCATGCTTCTAACTTTGGCATACCTGTTATAGGTTGACTTCACATTTGCAGAAGCAATCATACAAATCACCGCGCCAATCAACACCAGAATATAAGTCCAATCAAAAAATAACATCATTTACTCCTTTTACTTTGCGCCTAATGTCAGCTATCCAAGCTTACATCCGGCTTCTACTGCATACCCACGAAGGAAAGCATCTACTTCCATACGTTTCTTGCCCTCTAACTGTACCTCCAAAAGAGAAAGCGCTCCTTCGCCTGTCTGCACTGCCATCGCATCTTTTTCAACACGAATCACCGCACCTGGAGTTGCATTTGCATCTCCCTCTACTACTTTTGCTTTCCAAATCTTGAAAGTCTTGCCATCGAGCTTAGTATATGCACTTGGCCATGGATTTAAACCACGAATCAAACGTTCTATTTCTACTGCTGGTTTATTCCAGTCGATATTACCAAATTCTTTAGAAATCATAGATACATGTGTCGCTTCCTCATGGTTCTGTGGTGTACGTGTTGCTGTGCCGTTTGTGATCTGTTCCATTGCCTCCAAACATGCTTCTGCGCCCACTACTGCAAGCTTATCAAAAAGGCCTCCGCCTGTTTCATCTTCCTCAATAGCAAGCTCCTTTTTTACAATAATATCCCCAGTATCCACGCCAATATCCATCTGCTGGATGGTAACGCCCGTCACTGGATCGCCATTGATAACAGCCCACTGGATTGGAGCTGCACCACGATACTTTGGCAAAAGAGACGCATGCACGTTGATACAGCCGTACTTTGGCATATCAAGAATGCTCTTTGGCAGAATCTGTCCAAATGCAGCTACTACAAAAATATCTGCATCGTATTTACTTAAAAATTCTACGTTTTCTTCCAGACGAATCTTGGTTGGCTGGAACACTTCGATTCCGTGTGCCACAGCGCATTCCTTTACTGGTGGAAACTGCAACGCTCCACTTCTTCCCTTTGGCTTGTCTGGCTGTGTTACAACTAAAAGCACTTCATGTCCTGCTTTAATAATCGCTTCTAAAGTTCCCACTGCAAAATCAGGGGTTCCCATAAAAATTACTTTCATTATTCTTCTTCCACCTCGTAAGTTACATCATGAAGGTCACCTTCTACTTTTTCCACGTAAAGATGTCCATCCAAATGGTCTAATTCGTGACAGATTGCTCTTGCAAGAAGCTCTTCTCCCTCAATTTCACATTCATTCATTTCTTCGTCAAAGAAACGAGCCTTTACATAATTTGGTCTGGTTACACATCCTGCTTTGCCTGGTACACTAAGACAGCCTTCATCACCGGTCTGCTGTCCATCCTGTGCCACGATACTTGGGTTAATCATAACGATTGGACCTTCCCCTACATCAATTACAACAAGTCTTTTTAATATTCCTACCTGAGGCGCTGCAAGCCCTACACCGTTTGCTTCATACATGGTTTCAATCATATCATCAATCAAATCCTGAATTCTTGGTGTCACCTCTTTGATTTCTTTACATACCTTTGTAAGTACTGCATCTCCCTGTACTCGAATCTCTCTTAATGCCATTTTTCTTCCTCCTTAAAATCCGCTCATAGGATTAAAATCAAACTGTACGGATACATTTTGAAAATCCCTATTATCTTTCATATATTGCTCCAGACGCTCCTTTAGCTGAACCAGATTCTGGTAGTCTTTCGTCTTAATATAGATTACCTTGCGGTACACATCATTGACTTTGGCAATCGTTGCATCTGCCGGTCCGACTAGCTGAATCGGCTTGCCTGCAAAGCCTTCATCCTCGTCTAGATGTTTTTGCAATCTGTCTACTACTTTTTTACTTGCCATTTCCAACTGCGTGTCGTTTTCCGATGCGCACATTACTAACAGCAAATTCCAAACCGGTGGGTAGAATCCCAGTTTACGGTACATAATCTCCTGCTCATAGAAGCGCTCGTAATCCTGTTCCTTTGATGTCAGAACTGCGTAATGCTCCGGATCATACGTCTGGATAATCACATCTCCTGGTTCATCCCCACGTCCTGCACGACCAGCCGCTTGTGTCAACAGCTGGAACGTACGCTCTGCCGCATGAAAATCACTAATGTGCAACGACATATCCGCCGCAAGCACGCCTACTAAAGTCACATTTGGAAAATCATGTCCTTTTACAATCATCTGCGTACCGATTAGGATATCCGCTTCCTGATTCGCAAATGCCTGCAAAATCTGTTCATGCGCTTCCTTGGTACGGGTGGTATCGAAGTCCATACGAAGCACACGGGCATTCGGATATCGTTTCTTTACCATCTCTTCTATTTTCTGTGTTCCTGCTTTAAATCCACTGATATATTTAGAACCACAGGAAGGACATACCTTTGGTTCTGCCTCTTCATAACCACAGTAGTGGCATACCATTCTGCCATTGTTATGCTGACTAAGTGACACATCACAATGTGGGCATTTTACCACATGTCCACAAGCTCTGCACGACATAAATCCTGCCATACCTCGCCTGTTGATAAACAGCATCGTCTGCTGTTTTTTGCTTAACCTGTCTTCTATCAGCTCCTGTAATCGTTCGCTCAAAATGGATCGATTACCATTTTTTAACTCTTCTCTTAAATCTATTACCTCACAGCTTGGCAATGGTTTTTCCTGCACACGCTGTGTAAGTTCTAATAATTCATAGGTGCCACTCTGTGCATGATAAAAGCTCTCAAGCGATGGTGTCGCTGAACCAAGCACTACGCTGGCATTGTTTTGTCTAGCGCGTTCAATCGCAGTTTCTCTTGCATGATAGCGAGGTATCGTCTCGCTTTTGTAAGAGGTTTCATGCTCCTCATCTATGATAATCAGTCCAAGCCTGTCAAATGGAGCAAACAGCGCCGAACGTGGCCCAATCATAATATCAATATCTCCATTTTTGGCACGAAGATACTGGTCGTATCGCTCACCTGCTGACAATCTCGAATTCATAATCGAAACACGATTGCCAAATCGATTGTAAAAACGCATTACCGTCTGAAAAGTCAGTGCAATCTCTGGAATCAGGACAATTGCCTGTTTTCCCTGCGCAATCGTGTGGGCAATGAGTTCCATATAAACTTCTGTCTTGCCACTTCCTGTTACACCTTTTAGCAGGTAGGTCTTTCTTTGCTCATTTTCTATATCGTTTATAATACGGTCGACAACAGCCTGTTGCTTTTCATTTAAAGTTAAGTGATACCCTTTACTCTCCAAATGATTCACAGGATTGCGGTATTCCGTAGTAGTTTCTATCTCAAGAATTCCATCACGTTCTAATGCTTTTATCGTGCTTGGTGAAACATTCAGCTTCTGGGTAACCAATGACTGTTCTAGCTCTCCAGCATTCATAAGCTCTCGAAGCAGTTTTACCTTTGCCTTATAGTGTTTATCCTCGTATTTTGCGAGTGTATGGATTGCTTGCTCGCGACTTATAATAAGCTTTAGAACTTTGCGTTCAATTGCCTTGGTTTTCTGTTTGATTGGAATGACTGTTTTCAACGCCTGATTCATGGTCCCACCATAATTCTGACGCATCCAGCCCGCCAGCGCGATCAGCTGGGATTCGATAGGCACGCCGCCCTTTTTTACCCCCACAATGGGTTTTAAGCGTGACACATCAAACTCGGCTTCATTCGTCAGTTCTACCACATAACCCGTAATGCTTCGATTCCCAAATGGAATGTCTACCAACACACCAACACGGACTTCCTCTGCAAGCTCTTGTGGCACAAGATACTGAAAGGTCTTATCTAATTTTTCATGCGAAATGTCCACAATGACATTGGCGTATTTGTACACGAATTCACCTCATAAAAAATAATATGCATACTCCATTTGATTATAAGCCAAAATAATGAATATTGCAAATTTGTTTATGGATTTTTAAGAATGATAACGGAAGGGATTTCATGCCGCATGAAGGGAAGAGATTTTATTATCTGTGGATTAACTGGATGGTGTATTGAGGTTGCATTTACCTCTGCTGGCGCACTCATAAAAAAAGACAAGAAACTTATGGGACAGACCTCTGCCTGGATGTTTCCCATCTATGGCATGGCTTCCGTAATTGGCGAAATTGCACCTAAAATCTCACACTGGCCAACGCCTGCCCGCGGGTTACTCTACGGCAGTTCGATTCTGGCTGTTGAATATTTAACCGGCAGTCTTCTTACCAAATTAGATGCCTGCCCCTGGAGCTACAAAGACTGCAAATACGCTGTAAATGACATTATCCGCCTGGACTATCTACCTTTTTGGATGGTGGCAGGGCTGCTGTATGAGAGGATATTAACTAACGATTTAGATGAGATAAAGAGAAAAGCAGAACAACAAAAAGACGCAGAAATCAAGCTTGCTTGAGATTCTGCGTCTTTTCTGTTGGGCGTACTTGGCGATAAGACAAGTAGCGATGCCTGAACACTTGTCGAGGTGCTTTCGAGCCTAGTGTGAAGGTATGCGTATGCTGCGGAATAGTTGCCGTTCGGCGACGGAAAGGTGCAAAGCACCGTAACGCGAGCTAGCTTTTCTCTTTATCTTGTAGTACAAAAGTCCGCGTGGAGATTTGTATATATCTCCCCCTGCAGGCAAGCAGGGGGATTCATCATTCTACGCCGCGCGTCGAATTATCTATACATATTCGAATTTGGGCGTATATCAAAAAAGATGTCTCCTACACCCATGATTTTTCATAAAAAACATTAAATTTGGGCGTGAATAGCATAATTCTACAGTCTGAGCCCATTATAATATTGAATTTTTACAAATGTTCAACAAATCACTTATTTTATTGGGTGTATTAGAGAACTTTTCTTTTATACGCCCAAATGAAAAGAAATCACGCACGGCGAAGATGTAAATTAGCCCCTTCCACTACCTCACTTCACATTTAGCTCAGTAAAAAGTTTGGCCAAAGTATAAGAAAAAGGGAAATGCCTCCTATCTCAGTCGAAACCTTTAGAGAGCCGTCGTTACTTAATAAGCAGACACTGCACTTGTGGATGCGAATTTAGTAACGCAACGAGCTCTCGAAGATACCAAAGTATCCAGCGAAATGGTCCAGCGAACCATTTCGTCGGTGCGAAAGTCGTGTTTCGAATGAGATAGGAGACATTTTCATTTTTCGTAGTATTTAAATAGACTTTCCTGAGCTAAATCGTAATTTCGCGTTCCATGCTAAGTACCAGCTGGCGAATGTTTTCCGTATCACTTTCCATCTGTTCCAT
>JAZSCQ010000033.1:0-42007 GCA_045530745.1 Agathobacter sp. | reverse complement strand
TCTCGTTGCGTTACTAAATTCGCACCACAAGGTGATGCTCATTAAGTAACGACGGAGCGCTAAAGGTCCAATTTTTTATATATACATAGTCCCCTTTTCTTACACATTGAAAACACTCAAATTAGTGAACTATCCATATAGATATACCGTATTTAGCGCAGAAAAGAGTATTTAGCCAAAGAGTAAGAATAGGCGCTTCAAAATATTAGACGAACACTTTTAGCGGCCGTCGTTACTTAGCGAGTAGACTCCTTTTGGAGGATACGAGGTTAGTAACGTAACGAGTCCGCTACTTAGCGAAAGCGTGTGTGAGACTAATATATTGAAGCGCCTATTTCATAGTATTTAGAAAAATCTTTTCTGCGCTAAATCGGTATTACAACTTGAAGAAGAGGCTCTTTCGGAGTATAATATGCACAATAGGGTTTTTGTACCCAAAACTAGATTTTAGAGGCATAATATGGAGTCTATATTAGTAATTATTCTAAGTTTATTTATAATTATTTCACTTGTTTTGGTTGTTTTATGTCGAGTTGCCGTGCGTCCTAAGGTACATACTTTGCAACATGAACTTGAATATATAAAAGAACATGATTTTATGCAGGGAGAGAGCCTTGAGATAGAAAATGAGCATACGATAGAGACCTATGACGGACATAAGCTATGGGTAGGATTTGTGCCAGGCGACCAGCAGAACAAGCATTATGTGGTACTATCACATGGATATACCAGCACGAGGTATGGTATGTATAAGTACGCCGTACTATGGAGAAAACTGGGATACAACTGTGTCATCTACGATAATCGTGGGCATGGGGTGAATGAGCCTACAACGGTTACATTTGGAGTAAGAGAATCACGAGATTTGATGACCGTTATTGAAGATACCTATGAAAGATATGGACGAGACATTAGAATTGGTTTACATGGCGAGTCCATGGGGGCTGGGCTTCAGGTGATGGCTCTTTCACATAAGCCAAAGGTTGATTTTATTGTAAATGATTGTGGATATAGCGAGCTCTTACCGGTGTTACGTCACAAGGTAAAACAGGGATTTTATTTGCCAAGCTGGCTTGCGGACTTGGCATCGCCATATTGTAGACTTATTTTTGGATACAGTTTTAAAGAAGTATGTCCGATTGAACGACTAAAAGAGAATGAGATACCGATTTGTTTTGTACATGGAACGAATGATAATTTTACTGCACACTGGCATAGTCAGAAGATGTATGAAGCCAATAAAGGTTATAAGGAATTACACCTTTTTGAGGGAATCGACCATGCAGAATGTATTGTCAGTGATTCCAATCGTTATCTAGCTATGATGAAGGCATTTGTGGAGAAGGTATATACAGAAGAAAAGAACTAAATGGGGTAAACAGTATGAGCAGGACATTTGGATTTAACCGAAGTGAATATGAGAAGCATCCAGAGGCGATTGCCAATAAGTACACTTTAAGGTGCATGACAATCGCAATTACACTTTTATGTCTGGTATGGGTCATGAATATTTTAAATATTTTTATGGTCGATGCACATGCAATAGCAACTGCGGTTACGATGGATTTGATTGTATATGCAATAGGAATTGTAGTATTTGCATGTGTCGATTTAAGACAATTATGGGTAAAGTATCTGGTGATTTTTTGGTCTGTTCTGATTGTGACGATACTTACGACATTCCTTACCTTTCATGCATATCTTGTGTGTGTAATGCCGATTATCTTCTGTAGTATGTATATGTCTAAGAAGATAACCTGGTGGGGATATTTCCTAACAGTAATTGGAATATCGATAACCGTATACGTAGGATTTGAAAATGGAGTATGTGATGCAAATATGGCACTTTTGACAGGAAAGCCATTGGCACAGTACATAGGCGAGGATGGACGTTTTGCATTGACGGAAATCAATAATAAGGCATGGACGCTTCCAGTATTTTTTATTGTGCCACGAAGTTTGATATGTCTTGCAATTACACTTACATGCTCTACGATATCGAAAATTGTGCGCAATAATATCAAATATGCCCAGGATTTAGAAAAGGTAGCAGAAATTGATGAGATGACAGGCGTGTTTAATCGTAATAAGTATCTCAGCATGACATCAGAAGGATATATGCAGGAGGATAAGCTTGCTGTCATTTTCTGGGATATCAATTATCTAAAGCAGACCAATGATACATTAGGGCATGAGAAAGGTGATATGCTGATTAAGGCCGTAGCTAGTGTTATCCGCCACATTTCCAGCCAGTTTGATCAGGTGTATCGAATTGGTGGAGACGAATTTGTTATGATAATGCGTGGCGGAGATGAGGATTCCGTGCATAAGAAGATAAAAGAGTGGGAAGAAGCTGTCGCTATGTTGGGCAAGATAGAGACAATTCCAGTATCAGCTTCCTATGGATATGCATTCGGCAAAGGATCTGAATTGGAAACAATCATCAAAGAAGCAGATGCCATGATGTATGAGAATAAACGCAAATTCCATGAACAAAAGGAACAAGGATAAAATACATATTTAAAAAGAAAAAGGGGACACTATGGAAAAGAAAAATATTGCTGAGAAAATTGGTAGAAGAGAATGGATACTTATTTGGGTGGTAGGATTAGCAGGCCAGCTTTGCTGGAACGTTGAAAACCAGTGGTTTAACACATTTATCTATGAAAAGATTGGTCCTTATCCTGGAATTATCAGCTGGATGACAGCAGTATCTTCCATTGTAACGACATTTAGTACCTTCTTCTGGGGGACATGGAGTGATAGAAAAGGCAAGAGGCGCCCATTTATCTTTATTGGCTATGTGCTTTGGGGATTGTTTACAATTCTCTTTGGTGTATCAGAATTCTTGCCTAAGAATGAGATTGTAGCAGCTGCTGTTATGGTAGTAGCAATGGATGCGCTGATGAGTTTCTTCGGAAGTATGGGTAACGATGCGGCGTTTAGTAGCTGGACTACCGATATCTCGAATGAGAAGAATCGTGGACAGATTGGTGCAGCATTAGCAGCGCTTCCTATCATTGCAACCATTGTGGGTACAGTAGTTAGTGGCATTTTGATTAGTATATTAGATTACTTTGCATTCTTTATCATCATGGGGGTATCGGTGATGATTATCGGTGCGTTAGGATTTTTCTTTATGAAGGAAGGCGAGAACCTTCAGCCAAACCGTGATGAAAAAGGATTCTGGCATCAGGTATTCTCGGTGTTTAATTTTAAAACAGTAAGAGAAAATAAGGAACTGTTCTGCGTATTTTTAATCAGCTGTGTATATTTTATCTGTTTCAACTTCTATTATGCCCACATTGGTAACTATTTTATCTATGTATTAGGCTATGATGAAGGTATGTCAGGTATTTTACAGGGTGTCGGATTAGGACTTGCTATTTTGGCTACGATTCCAGCAACTAAAGCAATCAACAATGGGCAGCATATCAAAATGATTATTGCGAGTGTTATCTTCTCTATAATCGGATTATTTGTAATTGGCTTTGCGGGAAAAACAATCGTTTTATTGGTTCCTGGTATCATTTTGGCGGGTGTTGGTTATGTGCTTATTATGCAGACTACAACTGCGTGGATGAAAAATCTGTATCCAGAAGGTAACTTCGGTCAGTTCGAGGGGGTACGTATTATTTTTAATGTAATGATTCCTATGGTATTAGGTCCATCCACAGCCAATATTATTATTCAGAATTTTGGCACACAGGTTGAAATAAATGGAAATGTGGGTATGGCACCATCCGCAGCACTCTTCTTTGCGGCAGGCATTATGAGCGTACTTACACTGATTCCTACATATTTTGCTTCCAAGCATAAAAAATAATAGATTGAGGTAGTAGTAGTGGTTTTGTTTTTGACAGTAGTAGTTTTACTGTTTGTAGTTTTTATTATTGTATTATATGATGTGATTTTTTCATCGAATCAAATCTATATGGGAGATGACAGTAGTCTGCCACATGGCGAGAAGTACGATGCTTATCATGGTACAATTACCAAATGCGTAGAGGAAGTGCTAGAGGTTCCTTTCGAGGAAGTGCAGATTTCATCGCAGGATGGACTGACTCTATACGGGAAGTATTACCATTTAACGGATGGCGCACCACTAATTATGTTCTTTCACGGATATCGCTGTAGTGCAATTCGTGATGGTAACGGGATATTTCTATATACCAGAAAGCTTGGGTTTAATGTATTTCTAGCTGATCAGAGGGCACATGGCAAAAGTGAAGGAAGGACGATTACCTTTGGTGTAAAGGAACGCTATGATGTGCGAAGCTGGGCAGAATATTTTACTGAGCGTTTTGGGAAAAAACAAAAGATTTATTTAAGTGGTCTTTCTATGGGAGGCGCTACTGTGCTTATGGCAAGTAATGTGGGATTGCCAGAAAACGTGATTGGTATTTTGGCAGATTGTCCATATTCTTCTCCAAAGGCGATTCTTTGCAGTGTAATAAAGCAGATGGGATTTCCAGTAAAAATTTCGTATGCACTTGCAAGGTTAAGTGCAAAATGGATTGGAAAATTCGACATAGAAGAAACTTCCGCAATAGAAGCGGTTCGGGAAAGTGAGATACCGACCTTGATTCTACATGGAGATGCAGATGATTTTGTACCGTGCTCTATGAGTGTGGATTGTCAGCTTGCAGGCGAAGACCATGTACAACTGGTGTTGATAAAAGGAGCAGCACATGGTATGAGCCACTGTGTGGATACAACGAGTTATGAAAAGGCTGCCTATGCATTTTTTGAGCAGACAGGTGGCGTGTAGAAAGGAAGAATAGTTACCCAAAAAGGTAAGGAGTAAAGAAAATGGGATTACTTTTGATTGCACCATGGGCACAGTTGCTTGGGGTAGTGATACCTCTGTTAGGTTGTGTCGCATTATTTAAAAAAGAGCCAACCAAGGCATCCATGAGTTTGTTATTAACCAATATAGGGTGTTTGTTTATTAACTGTATTTATATGCTGATGTTGGGTGCTTCTACGGAAGAAGCAGTACTTATGGCAAATAAAGTCCTGTATATGGCAAATACTTTGTTTTACTTTGCCTTTATGCTATTTGTGGCGACTTATCTGAATCTTGGAACGCAGAAAATGCGTACAAGTGTATTATCGGTATGGGTAGGAATTGAGGTTGTATTTTTATTTAATCTTTTTATAGGAGACCCACTTCATGTCGTTTTCCATGAAATCAGAATACTGCGATTCGATGCTATGGGTATGAACCTTGTTACTACGGTACCAAGTATCTTGTACATGGTTCGAAATTGTCTTTTGTGCCTCATGCTTGTTGCGGGAATGATATTTACAACCATACGAATGTTTAGGGTAAAGGCAAAGGAAGAACGATATAATCTGGCGCGCTTGGCTGGAGCACAGTTTGTCATTGTAGTAGCATTACATATTAGACTGATATTCATGTTCCCATTTGATATTGTGCCATTGTCAGCGTCGTTGTCGATTTTGGCGATTATTCTTGGAGTAATTCGAGGTAACTTCTTTTATGTGACAGACCAGGGACGAAACTGGGTAGTTGAACATACAGACAACGCACTGATTATTGTAGATAATCAGTATGGATATCTGGATGCCAATCCAGCAGCAAAGGCGCTATTTCCAGTTCTGGCGAATTTAGAGAAGAGCCAGATGATACCAGGAGAGATTATCGCACTTTTTTATGATTATAGTTACTGTGTGGATTTGCAGGACAAGCATTATGTAAAAGAAGTAGAGGCAATTACACAGAAAAACAGGACAATCGGTTATAGTATGCTGCTTATCGATAATACAGAGCATCATAATCTTCTCGAACAGATTGAAACAGAAAAAGAGAAGGCAGAAGAGGCAAATAGGGCCAAATCGGCATTTATGTCCAATATGTCTCATGAAATTCGTACGCCAATGAACGCAATTGTTGGTATGACAGATATTTTGCTGCGTGAAGATTTGCCTACTTCTACAAGAGAATATTTAAATAATATCCGTAGTTCCGGTGATGCATTGCTTACGATTATCAATGATATTTTAGATTTTTCCAAAATCGAAGCAGGAAAAATGGATATTATTAAGATGGAATATGAGCCAATGTCATCCTTCCATGAATTGTCTATGATTTTCCTAAATCGAATTGGAAACAAGCAGGTAGAACTACTGTATGATATTGATACGAATCTGCCAGAAACATTATATGGAGACCGACAGCGTATCCGTCAGGTTATTATCAATTTGATGAATAATGCCATTAAGTTTACTGAGAAGGGATTTGTGAAGCTGACGGTAAAAGCAGAGCCACTAGATGAAAATCATGTTAACGTGATTTATCAGATAGAGGATTCTGGGCAGGGGATTAAGGAAGAGGATATTGGAAAATTATTCGGTACTTATGCACAGGTGGACAAAGAAAAGAATCACTTTAAAGAAGGCACCGGTCTAGGTTTGTCGATTTCCAAACAATTAGTTGAGCTTATGGGCGGCAGCATTGGAGTTAAGAGTGAATATGGAAAAGGAAGTACCTTTTATTTTAATATTCCGCAGAAGGTTTGCAGTGAGAGAAAGGCTGCGGGTGTGAAGGCGGATAAGCTTGAGACACTCGTGATTGCGGGACATTTTATAAATCCGCTCGTCGAGCAGCAGTATCAGAAACTGGTGCAGGCATATCATGTTCGTACAGTAGATTTTTCGTCTGTTTGGAGTGGGGAAGCAAAAGCAGATATTGTGTTTACTGATGATTCAGAGATGCTAACAGTAGATATGTGTGCGAAGATGAATAGCTGTTCTACGAAGGTGTGTGTAATTCACAATCCTATGCAGCAGAATCTTTCAGACAAGAGAGCGATACTGGTAAGTAAGCCACTCTATAGCTTGAATTTCTGTCAGCTTGTAAATGGAGAGATGGCAGTTGTAGAAAAAGAAGAAGAGATTCTGTGCTTTATGGCACCTGATGCAAAACTTCTCATTGTAGATGATAATGAGATGAACTTAAAAGTTGCGAAAGGCTTACTTGCACCTTTGGGTATGCAGATTGATGTGGCAGAGAATGGAAAAGAAGCAGTAGATATGATTTGTACAAAGGATTATCACATTGTATGTATGGACCATATGATGCCAGTTATGGATGGAGTTGAAGCAACAAGGACAATTCGAGCACTAGGTGATACGAAATATCAAAGCCTTCCAATTATCGCATTATCAGCAAATGCTACGACGGAAGCAAGAGAGCTTTTTGTTGCAAGTGGATTTACCGATTTTGTTGCAAAACCTATCAAACTGCAGGAACTGTGTGCTGCTATCCGTAAATATTTGCCAGAAGAGCTGGTGATTACGGAGTCTTTGGATGAGTTGGCAGAGGAAATGGGAATCGTAAGCGTGGATAATCAGAACGAACATGGCGAGGATATAGAAGAAATATTGAGTATAGAAGGACTTGATGTAAAAGAAGGAATTCAAAATTCTGGAAGCAAAGAACTGTTTATCAGTCTTTTGGGTGATTTCTATAAGCTGATTGATCAAAAGGCGACAAAGGTAGAAAAATGTCTTGCAGATGGCATGCTTCGAGACTATACCATTGAAGTTCATGCGTTAAAGAGTACTGCGCGTATGATAGGGGCGATGGAATTGTCTGAAAAGTTCTACAAACTTGAACAATTGGGTAATGCCGGAGACGAAAAAACGCTAGCCTTAGAGACTCCGGATGTGCTATTATTATATCGAAGTTATAAGCCGATTTTGGAACCGTTTGCACGTAAGAATGAACAGGAAAAACAGGCGGTTTCACGAGAGGAAATACAGGCAGAATTAGAACAGTTGAAGCATGCGATGGACACCTTTGATTTGGACGGTGCGGATGCTGCGATGCATAGATTAGAAGGCTTTGCATTTCCAGAAAAATGTCAGGAAAAGATAGAGGCACTCAGCGCATTTGTAGCAGATGTTGCGATGGAGGATGTGATGAGGCTGGCAGATGAGCTTATAGTTATATTGAATGAAGAGTCATGAAAGGATAAAATGTCATGCATAATATACTAGTTTTTACAGAGATTCGTAGTTATTTGAATATTTCACTGGAAGAACAGCTTAAAGAACTTGAGTACAACGTTATTAACGTAGGTACGGGAATCAATGAAATTAATGAGATAAAAGAAAATATCACAGCGATTCTTATATATTTAGAAGAGGATTTGCTAAAGAAACAGCAGTCACTGGTGTTTTTGCGTGATAAAGCATTGCAGAATGATACACCTATTTTTGTAATTGGTGATATCAATGAATTGGCTGAAATTCGCGCAATTGTTCCAAAGCAGCTTTTGAAGAAGGAGTTCCAAAGACCAATCGATGTAAAAGAGGTTGTAGGTCAAATAGATGAGTACATCAAGCTTTATGGGAACCATACCAAAAAGAAAGTATTGGTAGTAGACGATTCGGGAGCAATGCTTCGTAATGTAAAGGGCTGGTTAGAAGAACGCTATCAGGTGATTTTAGCAAATTCAGGAACCATGGCAATCAAGTATCTGGCTACAAATCGACCAGATTTGGTGCTTTTGGATTATGAGATGCCAGTTTTAAGTGGAAAACAGGTATTAGAGATGATTCGTTCGGAATCAGAATTTAGTGATATACCAGTTATGTTTCTTACTAGCAAGAACGATAAAGAAAGTATCCAACAGGTACTTAGCTTAAAGCCAGAAGGATATATTTTAAAAACGACAAGTCCAGAGCAGATTGTTCAGATGATTGACGAGTTTTTTCAAAAACAGAAAGTGTTGTAAATAACGAGTACGAAAGAGGGGTGGGACAATGAAAGTGAAAAGTTCGATTCAAAACAAGATTATTACATTGATTCTTGTAGGCATTTTGTTTTCAAGTCTTACTATTGGAGGGCTTGGAATTGTAAGCTTTGGGGCTGAGCTGGAAAAAAGTGTTATTTCAACGATGAATCTCACCTGTCAGGAAAAGGCAGAGGAACTCAATAATATACTGGGGCGTATCGAGCAGTCGACAGAGGTTATGGCAGTGCTTGCATCAAATCACATCAAGGATTTCGGTGATTTAAAGCAAGATACATATCGTAATGAGTATATCGAACATATGCGTCTTGCTGGGTATGACATTGCTATCAATACCAAGGGGTCAATAGGAATCTACCTACGTCTGAATCCAGAGATTGCAGGTCCAAGTGAGGGATTTTATTGGCTGATTAGTGAAGAGAGTGGCAAGCTTGAGATAGAGCCAAATACCGATATCTCTCAGTATCAAAGGGATGATAGAGAGCATGTGGGCTGGTATTATGAGCCGGTAGAAGCAGGCAAAGCGATTTGGATGGATCCATATGAGAATCAGAATATTAATCGTACCATAGTTTCTTATACTATGCCAATTTATAGTGATGGACAGCTAATCGGCATTGTTGGGATGGACATAGACTGGACATTTATTACTGCAATTGTAGATGAGCTTAAGGTATATGAGACTGGGTATGCATTTTTGATTGATGAAAATTTTGAGATTGCATATAGCAAGGAATTTGCACCAGGGACGAATGTAGCAGGATTTAGTGACGAGCTAAGCAAAATAACACAAGCAGACCTTATTCGTACAGACAGAGTTTATGAGTTAAAGTTTGATGGTCGAAATAAAACTGCAGTATTTACCGTTTTGAGTAATGGAAAGATGATGGCAGTAATGGCTCCAAATGATGAAATTAATGAGGAGTATAATGCGCTTGTTGCCCGAATTGCAGGTCTTGCGCTTATAACAGGTCTGGGATTTGTTTTTATTACGATTCAGATTGCAAAGACAATTATCCGTCCGCTTAAGGAATTGGATAAGGCCGCACAGGATATTGCACAGGGACATTTGGATGTAGAATTAAATATCCATTCGAATGACGAAGTTGGTACCCTTGCGCAGAGTTTAAGTGAGACTGCACGCGAGTTAAAGATAAGAATAAACTATATTAACAATCTGGCTTTTTCAGATAAATTGACAGGTGTTAAGAATAGTACAGCATATTTGCAGGAGGTTGCGTTCTTAAAGAACGATATATTGCAAAAGAAGGCAGAATTTACCATTTTTGTTGTTGATGCAAACGGCTTAAAGTACATCAATGATAATTATGGACACGAAATGGGCAATGAACTAATTATCAAGGTAACACAGATGATTAGTGAAGTTTTCGGTAAGGAGAACCTGTATCGTATTGGAGGAGATGAATTTGCGGTAATTCTTTCTGGACTTTCTGAAGCGGAGTGTGAAGAGTATTGTAAAGCGTTCGACTCTACAGTAGAGAATCAAAAGGGCAAAATTTGGGCATCAGCATCCATCGGATACGCGATCTACAGTAATAAAGTGGACAACACATATGAGAGTGTGTTTAATCGTGCCGATGAGGATATGTATGAGAACAAGCTTCGCATGAAAGCCGAGGGAAAGACCAGTAGAATGGTGGAAGAAAGAGAGAAAGAAGTATAAAAATGGAATGGGATTTGATGTTTTTTGTAAATAGCGCATTACTTGGTGTGGGACTAGCTATGGATGCTTTTTCGGTATCACTTGCGAATGGTTTGAATGAGCCAAAGATGCGCAAAAGACGTATGGCCCTCATCGCAGGAGTATTTGCAGGCTTTCAGGCAATTATGCCGTTTATTGGATGGTTGTGTGTACATACGGTGTTGCAGTACTTCCAGATATTTGAAAAATTCATTCCTTGGATTGCCCTTATTTTGCTGGGATACATCGGTGGCAATATGTTAAAGGATGGCATCCAAAATCATGAAGAGGAAATAGAGAAACAAGAACTGGGATTTAAATTGCTTTTGGTGCAGGGCATAGCGACATCAATTGATGCATTGTCGGTAGGTTTTACCATAGCAGAATATGGTTTGCTTATGGCTGTCGTTGCAGCACTTATTATTGGAATACTGACCTTTTTTATCTGTTTCTTTGGAATTGCACTGGGGAAGAAGTTTGGCATAGTCTTTTCCAACAAAGCAACGATTATGGGTGGAATTATCCTTATTGTAATCGGTTTGGAAATTTTTATTACAGGAGTTATGTAAAACGCAGGCCGTCGTTTATACGACGGCCTTTTTTGTTTCGATTTTTTTTGGAATTGTATGGACAATTTGCTGATAATGTAATAAAATATAAGATAATAATGAGGAAAAAGGGGGATTTTTGCATGGCAAAAGAGAAAAAGCAGAAGGTGCAAAAACAGAAAACGAGAAAGATGAATATTCGTATGAAGATTCTTCTTCCAGTGTTAATCATTATTCTGGTTGTAAGTGCTGGTATGGGAGTTATGATGTATTTGACAGGACAAGCGGCCTATGTAAAGGCAGGAGTAGATCAGTCGCATATGGCAGCAAAAATTGCAACATCCATGATTAAAGGTTCAAGTATTTGGAATGTACATAACGGAATTGGTGGTCAGAGTTTGTACGAGAGTGAGCGCCAGGAACTACGTAAGATTAAAAGCACTTGTGGTATTCTTTATATGTATACCATTTATGAAAAAGATGGTCAGTTATATTATGGTATTGATACGGATGAATCAGAAAACCAATGCCAGCTAGGTGATCCGTATGACGATGATCCAGAACCAATTCGTGTGGCATTAACAGGAGAGGATTTTGTTCGTGATTATATTGTGTCGAATGAATATGGCAATTTAATATCATCTTATGTGCCAATTTACGATGGAAAGGGTAACGTGGTTGGTGTGTTAGGCTGTGATTATGATGGTACTGAAGCTCTTCACATGGTAAATACCATTAAATTATTAAGTATGGGCTGTATGGCAGCAGCACTTGTTGTTTCTGGCATAATAATCTACCTGTTTGTAAATGCCATTACAAAGAATGTCGTATTAATCAATGCAAAGATTTATGATTTAGTAAATAACGAAGGCGATTTGACACAGAAGCTGGATATTCGTTCTGGCGATGAGTTGGAATTAATCAGTAATAATGTAAATAGTCTTTTAGAATATATTCGTACGATTATGTTGAATATCTCTGGAAATTCTACCAATTTACAGGGAGCTTCCATGGAAGTATTTAACAACCTTAAGAATGCAGAAATGAACATTACAGATGTATCTGCAACGATGGAAGAAATGTCGGCTGGTATGGAAGAAACAGCTGCAAGCATCCTTGAGATTACATCAGCTATCAACGATGTATATGATGCAATTGAAGAAATCAATGGCAAGGCTGGAGAAAGCGCAAATAGTGCTTATGAGGCAATGGAAAAGGCAAACTCTGTATACAATGTTTCTATCCAGTCTCAGGAGCAGGCAAAAGAAATGTCTTCACAGCTTTCTGCTACTGTAGAAGATAAGATTGAAAAATCAAAAGCAGTAAATGAAATCGAGACGCTTACAAATAGTATTTTAGCAATCGCATCCCAGACCAATCTCTTATCGCTCAACGCTTCTATTGAAGCTGCAAGAGCAGGTGAAGCTGGTCGTGGATTTGCTGTAGTAGCAGATGAAATTGGTAAATTGGCACAGGAATCCGCAGATTCTGCATCACGTATCCGTCAGGTAAGTGGCGAAGTAATTCAGGCAGTAGAAGAATTAGCAGCTGCTTCCCAGCAGATGATTGCATTTATTGACGAGACTACGATGGGTGGTTTTCAGCAATTACAGGAAACTGCATATGATTACAAAGAGAACATCCATGAGATGTCAGTGACTATGCAGGACTTCACCGCTTCCTGTGAAGAACTTAAGAGCAACATGGATTCCATTAAGAATAATATTGAAGCTGCAAACATTGCAGTGGATGAAAGTGCAAAAGGTATTAGTAATGTATCCGAACTTTCTGTTTCTATCACATCAAGTGTAAGCGATATTCAGAATCAGGCAAATGGCAACATGGATATTGCAAACCAATTGAATCAGGAAGTAAATCGTTTCAAACTTGACTAAAGTATTAAAAAAAATACATAAAATTTAACAAAATTGTAACATTTTACGCTTGCGCTTGTATACAAGTATGTGTTATAGTAATTCACGGAGCTAAGGGGATGACACATATTTATCAGCGGGGGAAAAATGGAAAACAATTATACATTATCAGTGCTCTTTGTTAACTATGAAGATTTTTGGTCTAAGGTAGTTTACTATGTACTCGGTAGAGGATACAGTCACGCATCCATTGGTGTGGATAATGATGAGGAAGTTTATTGGAGCTTCAACTTCAAAGGTTTTCGTAGAGAAAAACCAAGAAAACATGAAGCAATTGTATCAAAGAGCCTTTGTTATAAATTGAGTGTTTCCAAAGAAGAATATGACAAAGTGGTTGAGATGATTGAAGAATTCCAGAGCAGACGCTTTGAATGGAAATACAATCTTTTAGGATTATTACTTTCCAGAGTTCATATCAAGCATCAGAAAAAAGACCATTACTTCTGTTCAGAATTTGTTGTAGAAATGTTACAGAGAGCAAACATTGCAACATTTAACAAAAGTGCAGCACATTATTTGCCAAACCGTTTGGAACAGGAACTTCAGAATCTTAAAAATGTACAGCAGGTTATTTTTAACCCTATTCAAAGAAGCTATTGTTAAATAGCTTCTTTTTTTATCAATCTGTGCATAAAAAACGACGAGTTATGTAAAATGCATGACTTGTCGTTTTTTACATGCTAAAATGAGTCTAACGAGAGCATACAAAATGTAAGCGGATAGATGTAAGAAGTAAATAAGGTAAGGAGAAGAGGATTATGAGCCTGAAACATGAAAATATAATAAGAAAAATGACACTTGAGGAAAAGGCTCTCATGATGTCGGGAAAAAATACTTGGCAGTCGCAAGACTTCCCACAGTATGGGATTCCTTCCATGATGATGTCGGATGGTCCTCACGGAATGCGTACCCAGCCACCAGGAGCAGGGGATCATTTAGGTATAAATGCCAGTATGCCAGCTACCTGTTTTCCAACAGCAGCTACCGTAGCAAATACATGGAATGAACGTCTTGGCGAAGAAATCGGTAAAGCTTTAGCAGAAGAAGCTGTTTCCATGGGTGTAAATGTAATTTTAGGCCCAGGGCTTAACATTAAGAGAAGTCCGCTTTGTGGACGTAATTTTGAATATTTCTCAGAAGACCCATACCATGCAGGTAAGATGGCGGCGTCTTATATAAAAGGGATTCAAAGTTTTGGAATCTCAGCATGTCCAAAACATTTTGCCGCAAATAGTCAGGAGCTTCGTCGTATGGCGATGAATTCGGTAGTGGATGAAAGAACGCTTCGCGAGATTTACCTGACTGGTTTTGAAATTGCCGTAAAAGAAGGTAAAGCAAAATCGATTATGTCTTCTTATAATGAAGTCAATGGAGTGTATGCCAATGAAAATAAACATTTATTACAGGAAATCCTTGTAGATGAATGGGGATTTGATGGTTATGTAGTATCTGACTGGGGTGCAAGCAACGACCATGCACTTGGAGTAAAAAATGGTTCACATTTAGAAATGCCAGGTACGACAAAGACAGGGCAGAAGGAAATTTTAAAAGGCATTGCAGATGGTGTACTTACTGAAGCAGAGCTTGACCAGAGACTGGATGAGCTTTTGGATGTTATCCTTACAACTCATGAAGGGCTGGAAAATGCTAAGAAATCTTACAATATCGGTGCGTCTACCATGACAGAGCAGGGCTTTGATGTAGAAGCGCATCATGCACTTGCGAGAAAGGTAGCAGAGCAGGGGATTGTTCTTTTGAAAAATGAAGCAGATATTCTTCCGCTTGCAGAGATGACCAAGGTTGCAGTAATTGGAGATTTTGCAAAGGCGCCACGTTATCAGGGTGCAGGTTCTTCGTTGGTAAATCCAACCAAAGAACCAGAAAGTGTTTTAAATCTCATTGATGAATCCGGTTTACAAATGGTAAGCTTTGCCCAAGGCTATAATAGAAATGCCAAATCCAATCCACAGCTGATTGAATCCGCGATTAAGTTAGCGAAAGATGCAGATGTAATTTTAGTATTTGCAGGACTCGATGAAATCGGAGAAGCAGAAGGATTGGACAGAACTCATATGAGAATGCCAGAAGCACAGAATGCGGTAATCACAGCATTGGCAGAGTTATATGATAATGTAGTAGTGGTTTTGTCTGCAGGTTCGCCAGTTGAAATGCCATGGGCAGATGATGTAAAAGCAATTGTACATGGATATCTTGGCGGTCAGGCGGGGGCGTCCGCGATGCTAAATATCCTGACAGGTAAGGTAAATCCATCTGGTCGTTTAAATGAAACATATCCAATTCGTTATGAAGATACTCCAGCCTATGCGTATTATCCAAGCAAGGAACGAAGCAGTGAATATCGCGAAGGTCTATATGTGGGTTATCGTTATTATACAACAGTTGGGAAAGAGGTGCGATTCCCATTCGGTTATGGTTTAAGCTATACGACATTTGCTTATGGTAATATCACAGCAAACGAACATGAAGTACGCTTTACAGTGAAAAATACAGGAGAACGAGCTGGCGCAGAAGTAGCACAGCTTTATGTGTCTTTAGAATCGGATACAGTATTTCGTCCCGCAAGAGAGTTAAAAGGTTTTGCAAGGGTCGAATTGGAACCCGGCGAAGAAAAAGAAGTTACGATTACTTTTGATGATAAGACCTTCCGATTCTTTGATACCAGAACGGGTACCTGGGAAGTAGAGAGTGGTACATACCGCATTATGATAGCACGTAATGCAGAGGAAGTCGAGCTAAAGACAGATATCACGATATCGGGTACTGTAAAGGAAGGTGCCTACAGTGAAGCAACACTTCCAAGTTATTTTGCAGGGAATATTACAAATGTCAGTGCAGAAGAGTTTGCCCAATTATATGGAACAGAGCTTCCTGATGGAAGATGGGGTGGAGAAATCGGTATCAACGATGCCTTTTGCCAGTTCTATTATGCAAAGAGCGGCCTTTGCCGCCTGATATACAAGGTAATGAAGGGCTTATTAGACAAAGCAATTGCAAAAGGAGAACCGAATCTGGATATCCTGTTTATTTATAATATGCCGATTCGTGCGATTTCACGCATGACAGGTGGAGCAGTGAATATGAAGATGGTTTACGGAATCACAGAGATTGCAAACGGACATTTCTGTAAGGGAATGGGGAAGGTAATCTCAGGATTTGTCAAAGGAGAATAGACATGGAAAAGATAAAGAATATTTGGAATGATTTTCAAGAGAAACACCCTAAGGCTTCCAAGTGGGTAAGAGAGGGCGGCTTGTTCTTCATTTTTAGTAATTTAGTAACAGTAGTACAGTACGTTATTTACGCATTTCTTCCAAATCTGCTAGGACTAGAACTGGCAGGCACACAGTGGAGCTGGCCAGCAATTCCAGTTAGCTTGTTTGGAATTGACTTTACATGGAATGCATTGGGATATGATGTTGTGTATGATGCCGCAGGAAATGTAGCTATTGGTGGTGGACTGGGATATCTTATTGCAATGCTGGTAGGATCCTTCCTGGCTCAGGTAATCAATTTCCCACTTCAGAGAAATATCACCTTCCGTAGCAAAGGGAATCCATTCTACCAGGCGATGTGGTATTTTATTGCATGGGTAGTGATTACTTTTGTAGTAAACTCTATCAACTGTGTATGGGTTGCAGTTGCAGGACACTTTGTACCAACCTGGCTTTACAATATCGGTTCCACGATGATTATGGGAACAATTTCTATGGTGGTCTTCTTCTTTGTGTTTAAAATTATTTTCCCAGAAGGGGAAGCGAAGTAAGTAACGAGATAGTTCTCTAATTTAGGTTTTCTAAACTCTACGAAAAGGGGACTATGTATATATAAAAATATGGACTCGTTTCCACTCATATCGCTCTCGTTGCGTTACTAAATTCGCACCACAAGGTGATGCTCATTAAGTAACGACGGAGCGCCTATTTCGTAGTATTTAGAAAACTCTTTTCTGCGCTAAAAGGTTATTTCTCAAATTTGTCAGCAACTCGTTTCAACATTTCACGAATTGGCAGATTATAAGGACATCTTGGTTCACAAGCGCCGCAAGCGATACATGCACTGGCTTTTACTGGAGTTGCGTCGTAACGAGTCTGTGCCCAATCCTGCAAGCCATAACGGTCATAATAACCTTCTAAGATGAAAAGAGCAGAGATGCCGATGCCTGCGGAGCAAGGCTGGCAGTAGTTACAGCGACGGCAGAAGTTGGTGCCTAGAGCGTTTCGGATTTCCTCCATTTTAGCAAGCTCTGCTTCGGTAAATGGAGCATTATTTTCTACTGCTGCGAGGTTTTGCTCGATTTCCTTTACATCATACATACCAGGGATAACAACGGAAACATCTGGATTTGCACAGATATAGCGAAGGGCCAGTTCGGCATCATCAATAGCACCACCAGCGAGTGGCTTCATTACGATAAAACCGATGTTTTTTTCCGTACACTGGCGCATCAGTTCTTCACCTTGATTTTCGATGATGTTATAAGGGAACATAATGGTTTCTACCCAGTCATACTGAATTGCTTTTTCAAAAATTGCAACTGTGTGGCAGGTAACACCGATATGACCGATTTTGCCTGCATCTCTAGCTTCTACGAGAGCCTCCAAGGCGCCACCTGGAGCAATAACTGTATCGAGCTGTTCAGCAGTAGGATTATGTACCTGATAAAGATCAATATAGTCAGTCTTTAAATTGTTTAAGCTGATGTCGATATCTGCCGCCATAGCTTCTTTGGTACGAGCCATGCTCTTTGTTGCGAGGATGAATTTGTCACGAAGACCTTCTAGTGCATAGCCTAAGAATTCTTCACTGACTGTGTATCCACGTGCAGTATCAATATAGTTAATGCCTTTTTCAACCATTGCCTTTACGAGTGTGCGGGTAGTTTCGGCATCTACTTTCTGAATAGGGATACCGCCAAAACCGAGGCGGGAAATCTCTAGTCCTGTTTTTCCAAGTGTAGTATAGTTCATAATCAAACCTTTCCAGGATTTTTAATACAAATCCTTATATATAATAATTGGCTAGCATTTTGAGCTTTTTGCTTCTTCAACCACTTTTTTATGTGACATAATCATGCCATCATTCATGGCATTTCCCATTTTTGCCTTGAGTTTTTTGGAGGAGAGCATTGCTCCAACCAGATACATGCCAAGGATGGTGCCTTTCTTTTTCTGTGGGAAGTCAAACTGTCCGTGGGCCTTGAAGAATTTGTAGTCTGCCTTCATCATACCCTGCATCTGATAAATCAAATCACGGAAAATTTTCATGCCACCGATACCGTAGAAGTTCTGTGGCTGTTTGTTTTTGTGTTCCAGTGCATATTCCAATGTCATTGCCAGCTGGTCGATAGCCTCATCTGGGCTAAATTCGTCAGTTGCGATACCTGCAAGAATATTTCCACCAACCTGAACGCGTCCTTCGAGAATCATCTGCAGATTCTGCTCTTCGGAATAGTTTCCACTGACGAGGTAGCCAATTGGCATTCCCATGGTAACAGTACGGTGGCCATTACAGAATTGGCGGTCATTGTACATCTTAAAACGGCTACCGAGTGAATGATCCTGAATTGAAAAAGCGTAGATAATTGCAGACGCTTTTTGGATGTTATCACGAAGAAAACTGTCAAAGCCGTCTTTGTAAATGCATACGCCATCCGTTGCGCAGTTGAAACAACCGATGCAGCCACCTTTAAAAGGATATTCATGGATATTTACAATACGGCTCTTTACGGAAAGTTTTGCTTGGAAACGAGCAATCATATTAGCCAATTGTTTGTTCTCTGGTTTTAAATCAGCGACGATGACCACGTCATGAGCATCTGATTTTTTTATACTGTTAGTTGGTACTTCCACAGGCATATGTACAGGAACAGTATTTTTCAAGTAGCATGGCTCAAAAATGCCTTTTTTAACGCACCAGTGAAAATGCTCCCAGTATTTGCGCGCTTCCTCCTGTCCCTTTTTGGTAGGGAGGTCTTTCATATCGGCAGATAAACCACGAATAAACTGCATTCCCATTTCTTGCACGTTGTCCTGAATATAACGGTGTGCAGTCACATCATAGAAATGCTTTGAAGTGGTAATTTGAGTTGCAACTTTTCCTGTTACATTTACCTTGTGTTCTTTCATGAGCTCGATGAAACGATGCATCTGGTATGGTGCGATAAAGGTATACACAGGATAAGAAAAAAGTAGCACATCTGCTTTTTCTATCACAGATTTCGCCATAGAGAAATCATTTTCATAGCTACGGATTTTTTGTCCTACATGTAAAATTTCAAAATCGTCCTGTGGGTAGAGTGCTTCTAAATACAGGACGGTATGTAATGTAACACTGTAGTCGCCCTTGGGACTACCGTTTAATACTAAAATTTTCATATACAAATCCCTCTTTTGTAAATGTAATTTATTATAATGAAATCATATCATAGCATTTGCGTTTTTGAAAGAAAAATGTTGAATTACAGGATACTGCGGGAGTATAATAAAATATTATATGAAAAAAAGGAATAAGATGATGAAAATTATAGATTTGTTGACACAGGAAAAGCTTTCACTGTCTTTTGAGGTTTTTCCACCAAAGACAGAAACCAATTTTGAGAGTGTAAAAGTTGCGACAGAAGAGATTGCAAAGCTACGTCCAGCATTCATGAGCGTGACTTATGGTGCGGGTGGAGGAACCAGCAAATATACCTTGGATATAGCAAAGAATATCAAGGAAATGTATGGTGTACCTACGCTGGCGCATCTGACCTGTGTGTCTTCTAGTAGAGAAATGGTGCAGCAGAAAATAGAAGAAATGAAGGCTGCAGGAATTCAGAATGTGATGGCACTTCGAGGAGATATTCCAGCTGGGATGGAAGATGCAGATAGAAGCCATTGGGACTATCAGTATGCGATAGACTTAATTCGAGAGTTGAAGGAATCAAATGCTGATTTCTGTATCGGTGGTGCATGCTATCCAGAAGTACATCCAGAGAGTGTGCATCAGAAGGATGATATCAAGCGTCTAAAGGAAAAGGTAGATGCTGGTTGCGACTTCCTTACTACACAGATGTTTTTTGATAACAATTTGTTTTACAACTTTTTGTACAAGATTCGTGAAGCGGGGATTACAGTTCCTGTGATTCCAGGTATTATGCCAATTACTAATGCAAATCAGATTGAACGTGCGCTTAAGCTTTCTGGCTCCTTCATGCCACAGCGATTTAAGAGTATCGCAGACAAATTTGGCTCGGATCCAGCTGCAATGAAGCAGGCAGGAATTGCCTATGCAACCGACCAGGTTATTGATTTGTATGCAAATGATATCTACAATGTACATGTATATTCTATGAATAAGCCAGAAGTAGCAGAGAAGATACAGAGTAATCTCAGTGATATTCTCGGCAAATAAGTAAATTGCTAGGAAATACGAAATGGTAACTGCGAAAACATATACAGCTCCACCCGTTTTAAAAAAAGAAATTCTGCGCTATGCAGGCTGTGCTCGACAGGTGGATGTTGGGATAGAACAAATAGAAAGTATGATAGACGAATGTCTTGAGGAAGTGCTTCCGAAGCTTTCTTATAAAGTTTGCTATGGGAAACTTCCACTTACAATTTCAAATGGAACTTGTGATTTTGGGTGTATGCAGGTGAATTCTCACAATTTGGCAAAAAATCTACAAGGCTGTGAAAGCGTGCTGCTATTTGCAGCAACCATAGGTGTGGAGATAGACCGTCTAATTGTAAAGTACGGACATCTTTCGCCAGCCAAAGCGGTGCTGTTACAGGCAATTGGTGCAGAGCGAATTGAGGCATTGTGTGATATGCTGTGTGAGGAATTGCAGGAAGAGCTTGCAGGAAAAGGATTGGTGCTTCGACCACGATTTAGTCCAGGATATGGAGATTTGTCATTGGAAATACAAAAGGATATTTTCCAAGTTCTAAATTGTGGTAAAAATATAGGACTCTGTCTAAATGACAGTCTGCTTATGTCTCCATCCAAATCGGTGACCGCTTTCATAGGAATTGCACAAGACTGTACATCGGATACGCATGGTTGTAGCGTGTGCAGCAAGATAGAGTGTGAATATAGAAAGTAATAGAAAATGAGGAATTCAGATGAACTTTAGAGAATACCTAAAAAATAATATTGTTTATTTAGATGGTGGTATGGGAACCCTCCTTCAGGCGAACGGATTAAAGGCGGGAGAACATCCAGAACACTGGAATATAAGCCGTCCAGAGGTTATTACCCAGATACACAAAGCTTATTATGATGCTGGTAGTGATGTGGTTTCTACCAACACCTTCGGTGCCAACACGCTCAAATTTGCTCAAGACGAATTGGAAACAATTATTAAAGCTGCCTTTGCCAATGCCAATGCAGCCCGCACACAGTGGGAAAACGAACATCCAGATAGTGTGCAGCAGAAATTCATCGCTCTTGATATCGGACCAACGGGGAAGCTTTTAAAACCATTAGGTGATTTAGATTTCGAAGATGCTGTTTCGGTATTTGCAAACACCGTAAAACTCGGTGTAAAATATGGTGCAGATTTGATTTTTATTGAAACCATGAACGATAGCTACGAAACCAAGGCAGCGCTTTTGGCAGCAAAGGAAAATAGCGATTTGCCTGTGCTTGTATCAAATGCGTATGGGGCAGATGGCAAGCTTATGACAGGTGCCAATGCTGCGGCTATGGTAGCCATGGCAGAAGGCATGGGTGCAGATGCCATCGGAGCAAACTGTTCTCTAGGACCTAAGCAATTACGTGGTGTGGTAGAAGAATTGCTTGCACATGCATCGATTCCAGTTCTTTTAAAACCAAATGCAGGACTGCCAAAATCTGTGGATGGAAAGACGGTATTTGACGTAACACCACAAGAATTTGCGTTAGAAATTGCCACATTGATGGATGAGGGTGTACGTGTAGCAGGTGGATGCTGTGGTACGACACCAGATTATATAGAAGCGCTTTACCAGAAGACAAAAGAGAAAACACCGCTTGCGATTGAAGATAAAAATATTACAATGGTTTCTTCTTATACACATGCAGTTAAATTTGAGGATAAACCAATATTAATTGGAGAAAGAATTAACCCAACCGGTAAGAAACGCTTCAAGCAGGCACTTATAGAACATGATATTGATTATATTCTTGGAGAGGGGATTCGTCAGGAAGAAAAGGGTGTGCATATTCTTGATGTAAATGTAGGTCTGCCAGATATTGATGAAGTAGAGATGCTAGAGACTTCCGTATGTGAATTGCAGGCAGTGACAGATTTGCCACTTCAGATCGATACATCAAATCCAAACGCCATGGAGGTTGCACTTCGTCGATATAACGGGAAGGCAATGATTAACTCTGTCAATGGCAAGAGAGAGAGTATGGAAGCCGTGTTCCCATTGGTGAAAAAGTACGGTGGACTCGTGGTGGCTTTGACATTGGATGAAAGTGGTATTCCAGACACGGCAGAAGGAAGAATTGCAATTGCAAAGAAGATTCTTAAGGTAGCAGCAGACTATGGTATTCAGAAGAAAGATATTATTTTTGATACACTTGCAATGACCATCAGTTCAGATATTCATTCTGCAAAGGTGACACTAGATTCTTTACATTATATTAAGGAAACGCTTGGTGTGCATACATCACTTGGTGTATCCAATGTGTCATTTGGTCTCCCAAACCGAGATGCAGTCAATGGGACATTCTTTGCGTTAGCGCTTCAAAAAGGACTTTCGGCAGCCATTATGAACCCATTTTCTGTAGAGATGATGAAGACTTATTATACCTATCAGGCACTTATGGGAATGGATGAAAACTGTGCTGGATATATCGAGCATGCAGGTGAGTTTACCGTAACGTCTGTTCCGGCTCAATCGGAAACTGTTAGCATCAAATCAGCAGGCAATGAGATCGTCAATAAGTCTACCACAGAATTACAAAAAGCCATCGTCTCTGGACGAAAAGAAAAAGCCGGTGAGCTTACCAAGGAATTGCTTGCACAGGTCGCACCACTTGATATTGTACAAAACGAGATTATCCCGGCACTTAATATCGTAGGCCTAGGATACGAAGAAAAACGAGTATATCTGCCACAGCTTCTTATGAGCGCGGAGGCAGCGAAGAGCGCCTTTGAAAGAATCAAAGCATATATGTTTGAAAACGGCAGCAAGGATACCAAGATGATAAAGAATCAGGTTGTTCTTGCAACGGTACATGGAGATATCCATGATATAGGCAAAAATATTGTAAAGCTTTTGCTTGAAAACTATGGTTTTGATGTAAGAGACCTTGGCAAGGATGTGCCACCAGAAGTGATTGTAGACAAGGTGGTAGAGCTAAATGCCAAACTGGTTGGCTTAAGTGCGCTTATGACTACAACGGTGCCAGCAATGGAGGAAACGATTCTGCAGTTGCGTAAAAAAGCGCCATGGTGTAAGGTTGTAGTAGGTGGTGCTGTGCTTACACAGGAATATGCCGATAAAATCGGTGCGGATAAATATGCAAAAGATGCAATGGAAACTGTTCGTTATGCAGAAACAGTTTTTGGTGCATAAGAGTAGTACAAAAGGAGTACATATGATTTACACAAGACCCGATTATTTTCATGAGTTCAGCTGTATTGCTGACGACTGCCCAGACACCTGCTGTGCAGGATGGCAGATTACGATTGATAAAGAATCGCTTGAGAAATATAAGAATATGAGAGGCGGCTATATCTGGAAGGTTATGTCGTGTGTGGATTGGGAAAATGATTGCTTCCGTCAGGACAATGAAGGACGTTGTGCCTTCTTAAATGCAGACAACCTTTGTGAGCTTCAGATTAATGAAGGACACGAAGGCTTATGCAAAACATGTCGTGATTATCCACGTCATACGGAAGAATTTGAAGGGGTACGAGAGATTACACTTTCTGCTTCCTGCCCAGAGGTTGCACGTATATTGATGGAACGTCTAGGACAGGTTCATTTTACCAAAGAAGAACGCCCAGAAATAGAAGAAACAGAAGATTTCGGCGATTTTGATCCTTTTTTATATTC
Organism: Agathobacter sp.; assembly: GCA_045530745.1. Lineage (GTDB taxonomy): Bacteria > Bacillota > Clostridia > Lachnospirales > Lachnospiraceae > Roseburia. The sequence goes on along the minus strand of JAZSCQ010000033.1, from coordinate 17,986 downwards.
TGTTATCGTGGATGCAAGAGAAGCTATGCTCGATATCCTTCAGAACCGAAGTCTTCCAATTCAGGAGAGAGTTGTATTAGTGCTCGGCATGGCACATGATATGCAAAGACGCATCAATCATCAGGAGCTTTTTGAATGCAACAAGGTTATTGAGAAGTATAAGAAACCTAAATCATGGGAATTTGTGCATGATTATCTCTCTAATATAGAGTCGGTAGAGGAAGAGGATCTCGCAATGAGAATATATCCTCTTATATATGACTTGGAGCTTTTGCGTAAAGAGTGGGATGAAATGCTCCACAAGAGTCAGGAGATTTTGTTCTGTTCTAGACAGTGCTATGGAGAATTGCGAGAAGAGTTTGAAGAATGGAAGGAAATGCATCCTGATATGGAGATTCATATCGAGCAGATTATGGTTTATTTCCTCTATACCTATTTCCCAGGAGCTGTTTATGACGGACAGGTTTTTGCCAAAGCTCAGATGGCAGCGTACTGTACCTGGATGATAGAGCTTTTGTGGCTGGCACGCTGGGTAGCTAATGGCAGAAGCATACGTTTGGATGAGATGACAGAGATTTTGTATCGTTTCTCCAGAGAGATTGAGCATTCAGATGAGAACTTAGAATGTTTAGATAAGATGATGATAAAGAAAAGGTTGTTGCTGTAAGCAACGGCCTTTTTTGGTTTGATTGTATACAATATACCTATGCTTTTATGTTGACTCAATTTTCCTATTGTGGTAGTATTTAGAAGATAATGCGGTTTATTATACCCGTTTATAAAGGAGTACAAGCTGAAGAAGCAAAAGTAAGGAGGACAAAATGGACAAAATCAAGAATCTCGGCATTACAATTGCAGAAAAATTTAATGTAATTGTAGAACGTGCCAAGACAGACAAAAAGTTCCTTGCGGCCCTTATCGGAGTAGCAGTAGCTGTTGTTGCAATCATTGTAGCAATCGTAATTGCACTTAGCGGTGGAGAGTCACAGGGAATCGGAGGCGGACTTGTTGATTCAGGTTCAGGAGAGAAAATGACTTACACAGTTACAGTTGAAACCAAGGGTGGTATGGTTCTTGCAGATATTGATGTAAACGTGTACAAAGATCAGAAATTAACAGACTTACAGGATGTAGGAACTGTTGACGAAGAGGGTAAGGTAGAATTTGAACTTCCAGAAAGTGACAACTACTTTATCGAAGTAAATGCACCTAACGGATATCAGGTAGAAGAATACTACAAATTTGATGGCAACGAAGCTAAGATTGTACTTACTTCTGCAGTTATCAATGAAGATATCAACAACGCACAGACACTTGGTGTAGGTGATGTTATGTATGACTTTACCATCACTACTCCAGACGGCGAGAAGTATGTTCTTTCTGAATTATTGAAAGAAAAGAAAATGGTTATGCTTAACTTCTGGTACACAAGCTGTTCATGGTGTGTAAAAGAGTTCCCTGTTATGGCAGAAGTATATGGTCAGTACAAGGATGAAATCGAAATTTTAGCAGTTGATCCAATGGGAGAAGGTAATGATGCAGTAAAATCATTTAAAACACAGAACAACCTTCCATTCCCAATGGCAGAAGTACCAACTTCATGGGCATCTATTTTCGGTGTTCAGGGTTATCCTACAACTGTACTTATTGACCAGTATGGTGTTATCTGTTGCGTAGAATCAGGTGCAATTACCAGTCTTAGACCATTCGTATCTGCATTCGAACACTTTACAGCAGATGATTACAAACAGCAGCTTTGTGTAAATGGTATTGGCGATTTAGTAACACAGATTAAACCTACCTATGAAATGCCTAAGTCAGATGAAATCGCAGCTGCAATCAATGGTGGCAATATCAACGTTACATATCGTCCAGAAGAAGGCGACGCAGCAGAATTTACATGGCCATTCGTTATCGGAGAGAAGGACGGAAGTAAATGTATTTATGCTTCAAATAAAGGAATCGAAGATTCTTATGCAATCCTTTATGCAGATGTTGAGCTTAAGAAAGGCCAGGCGATTGCATTTGATTATATCGTTTCTTGTGAAAGTGGAAATGACTCACTCGTAGTAATCGTAGATAATGAAGATATTTACCAGATTACTGGTGTAGATGAAAATCCTACATGGAAGACTTGTTATCCATGGGTAGCAGAAGAAGATGGTACATATGAACTCGCTCTCTGCTTCCTCAAAGACGAAAGCACAAATGAAGGTGATGATACAGCATATATTAAGAACTTACGCGTAGTAGACGCTAGCGCAGTAGATGTAGCGACATATCTTCCAAAATATGCGGCGACAGAAAAAGAAGACGGTTCTTTCTCTTATGTAAATATTGTTTATAATCCAGCGGATGGCTACTATCATGTAGGCACTGCAAATGGTCCACTTCTTTTAGCTGATTTATTAAATTATACACAGTTTAATGAAGAAAATACTGTATACCAACTCGTATATGAAGATGGAAAATTTGAAGTTGATGGTGTAGACCGTTTCAAAGAATTAGAACAGTATGCAAACTACGCCTCTAATGCACGTCGTCTTACAGGTATGTGTCCAGTAACGAAGGATTTAGCAGTGCTTTTACAGGCGTTTGCAGAAAAGTATGGTTTCGAAGATGATGACAATGAATGGTTAAAGCTTTGTAAATACTACGCTGCTTACGGCACAAGCAAGCAGTTAGAAGACCCAATCAAAGGTCTTGCTACATTCTCAGCATACAAAGCACAGCTTGGAAGTGGTAACAGCTTCTACTATGACAGAGCTATCCTTCCAAGAGGTATGATGGCAGAATTTATTCCAAGCAAATCTGGTGTATACCGTATTACATCATCTAACGACTCACAGCAGGGTGTAGATGCTTGGATCTTTGATGAAAATCGTAAAGAACTTCTCGTATACGAACCAGACGAAAGAATGTTCCAGGAAGAAGGCGAAGTTTCTATGGTATTCTACATGGAAGCTGGCAAGAAATATTACATTGATATCGCATTCTGGGATGTATATGAAGTAGGTACAATCAACTACAAGATTGAATACATTGCACCTACATATAACTTATTTAGATTAGCTTCACCTGGTTACTTCACATATGACAGTAATGCAACAGGCGATGCTATGTACTATGTAATCGCTGGTGGTATCGATGTAGTTCTCGGCGAAGACGGTATCTACTACGAGAATTTAGGAAATGGCAAGAAGGGCAGCAAGCTCTACTGCGATTTCACAGGCATTACAGGTATCTTCAGCAATCCTATTATGACCAACCAGGGCGTAAAAGGTATGATTGATATGGGTGGCTTCGACTTCAGCAAGACAGAGAATGACATGTATGTACTCTCTATTATTGAAGCACAGGGTAGCGTAGAAGCTGCTGACAAATACTTAAAAGAACTTTGGGGCGAAGAGTACGATGGTTATGCTGAAGAATATCAGTTGAAAGATGTTTTTGCAGGCAAATATCATGGCACAGGTAAGGATTACACAGAAGAAATGCGTGCATACTGTGCACAGGTTGATAAGTCTTCAAACACAGAACGTAACGGTTGTGTAGTAGTAACCAAGGAATTAGCAGAAATTCTTCAGAAGGTAATGGAAAAATATACATTTGAAAATGTAGACCATGCATGGACAAAACTCTGCTACTACTATGACTATCTCGGTCCAGCAAACTAATTCGTTTGCGATATAAAGGAGTACTATCATGAAATTAACAAAAAAACTTATCATTGTTGCTGCACTTATGTGCAGCGCAATGCTTTTGGTTGCATGCGGCGGTGGTGACGTAGAATACAAAGTTACTGTCAAAGACGCCCTTGGCAATACATATGGCACAGATACTATCGTAGAATTCTACGACGGAGATGAAAAGGCAGGAATGCAGATTTGTGATGAAAATGGTGTAGCTACCAAGACATTACCAAGTGGTACATACACTGTTAAGGTTTCATCCAAAGACAAGAAGATTTCTTATTCTTATAAGGAAGTTCAGATAACAGGCAGCACCAAGGCTGTAGAAATCGTTGTTGCCAACAAGTTAGCAGAAGAACCAACTGTTCTCTTTGTAGGGGGCAATGAAGTAGACGCTTACAACGTAATTGCTGGTTGTACCAATGTAGAACTTAGCAAAGATGGCAGAAGCTATTTCCTTTTTGCACCAACACAGCCTGGTATGTATGAGTTCTCTGTATCTTCTGATAGCAAGGCAGAAATCGGATACTATGGTGCACCACACTTTGTGCAGGAAAATAGTGCAGCGGAAGTAGTAGACGGCAAGTTTACTATGAATGTTACGGAAAGCATGATTGGAACTGGCAATACAGGCACTACTGTAATGGTAATCGGTGTAGATAGTGACGCAGATACCAAGGAAGCAGTGCTTTGTATCAACCGTACTGGTGACCCAGAGCAGACAATCGCAGATATGCCTTGGACTATTTATGAGAAAACAGCACAGCTTAGCAAATATGTTTTCCCAGCAGGAAAGAAGATTACAGCATTTGATATCACATCCAAGACAGGTTACACTCTTGTATTAAACAAGAACGATGGTTTCTACCATTTAAATAATGAAAATGGACCAGTGGTTGTAGTATATCTTGCTAAAGATCCAACACCAGCATATTTACCATGCTTCAAGAACGTATTAGACCGTTCTGGTGTAAGTAAATATGTTTTTGACGAAAATGATAATTGTATCGAAAAAATCAGCTACAGCGAATGTCTCTTAGAGTACATCGAATATGCAGATGAAAATACAGGTGTATATCCACTTACTGAAGATTTAAAGACAATCATTCAGGAAAGAGGTAATTATGTAGGCTGGTGGGATAGCAACAAGCCAGGATTTATTATGAAAGACACAGCAGGTAACCCAATTCCAGGACTTAATACTGAGATTGCATGGTTATTTATGTGTGGATATATCGAATAAAATTCTAGTAACAGGAGGAATGGAAATTTGATAGATAAGGTAAAAGCTTTATGGGAAGGTTTCTCCCGTAATCAGAAAATTGGTGTGTGTGCAGGTGCAGCAGCAGTTGTCCTTGCTGTTATCATCGGTATCGTATTATTGCTTATCGGCGGAGGTAACGATGCAGACAAGGATAAGGATAATGAGGAAGCAGCTACATACACAATTGAAGTGCTTACCGAAGGCGGCATGGCACTGAAAGACATCGATATAAAAGTATATGCAGATGAGAAACAGGAAGACCTCATTGGAGCTGGTACAACGGATGAAAACGGTAAAACTTCATTTGAAGCAAAAGGTGCAACAGGCGCTTATATCGTATTAGAAGAAGTACCAAGAGGCTACAAGGTAGAAGCTTCTTATAAGATTGCAGATAAAGATACCAAGATTGTATTATCTGCACAGCTTCTTGCAGAAAGTGAGTTGGAAGGTGTAACCTTCAAGCTTGGTGATGTATTCGCTGATATGGCTGTAACAGCAGCTGATGGCAAGACCTACAAGATTTCAGAGCTTTTAAAAGAGAAGAAAGCCGTAGTGCTCAATTTCTGGTATTTAAACTGTGAACCTTGTAAGATGGAATTCCCATATTTGGAAACTGCTTATATGAAATATCACGATTCCATTGAAGTAGTTGCAATCAACCCTGTAGATGGTGATGATGCAAGCATCAAAACCTTACAGGATTCATTAAAGCTTACTTTCCCAATGGGTAAAATTGATGCAAATTGGGAAAAAATTATGCAGATTACCGCATATCCAACCACAGTGATTATTGATCGTTTTGGTACAATTGGTATGGTTCACAGAGGTGCTGTTACAGAAGAAGGCACATTTGAGAAGGCATTCAATTTCTTTACTGCGGATGATTATGTACAGACAACCATCAAAAATTTTGAGGATATTCCAACAAGTGGCGATGGTGATGGTACTCAGGGTAACCCATATAACATCACTGGAACTACATTTGAAGCAAAAGTACCAGCAGAAGGACTCGTATATTATCAGATGTACAAGGTAGACGGAATGGTGCTTACGATTGCAGATGCAGATGCATATGTAAAATATGGCGACAAAGAATATAAAGCAGAAAATGGTGTAGTAAATGTACCACTTACCACACCTGATACTTATACACCAGCCGTATTGGCAATTGGAAATGCTGCCAAAGAAGAAAAGACTTTCAAGGCAGATATCGTATTCCCACAGGGCTCACAGGGCAACCCAATCACATTGGCATTGGGAGAATTCAATGCAAGTGTAGCTGCTGGAAACGATCAGGGTGTATATTATACATTCACAGCGACAGAAGACGGTGTACTTACCGTTACTATGCTTAGCGCAACAGCAGGCGTAAAATATGACTATAGTCTTTATAACTTAAATAGCTATGCAATGCGTATGATGAGTACAGAAGGTACAACAGATGCCAATGGTAATCAGACAGTATCTATCGATGTGAAGAAGGGTGAAGTAGTACAGGTATCTGTAGGCACACTTCCAAATGACCAGAATGAATATCCAGCAGGAGAATTCAAACTCGTAGCTGCATATGGTGCTGGTAATGTTGTAGATGATACTCCACAGCAGATTGAATATAAGGTAACTGTAAAGGATGCGGATGGTAACGCGATTTCTGGTGTAACTGTAAACATTAGTGGCGCTGGCATCGAAAACCAGGTACTTACTACCAACAAAAAAGGTGTGGCAAAAGTAACTCTTGCAGCTGGTGAATATACAGCAATTGTATCTGCTCCATCAGCTTACAAGATGGACTCTAACGAATACAAACTTACAGCAGAAAAACCATCTGTAACTGTAAAATTACAGAAGAAATCTGCAGCTCAGAAGACCTACACGGTAAAAGTAATCGATGAAAGTGGAAAAGGAATCTCAGGCGCATTAGTAACGGTAGGTGATTCTTTTGCAACTACAAGCAGTAATGGTGTAGTATCCTTTAAGCTTACAGAAAACAATTATACTGCAACAGCAAGCTGCAATGGTTATCAGACAGCAAGCAAGGCATTTGGTAGTGCCACAAGTGTAACGATTACACTTAAGAAGCAGGCAGCTGCTTCAAATCCAAATGCAAAGACATATACAGTAGAAGTAGTGGACTACGCAGGTAACCCAATTAAGGATACTGCAGTAAGCTTCTTAAGTGGTGGTAAAACAGTCGCAACTGTAATGGTTGGTTCAAATGGTAAAGCAACTGCTAGTTTGGATAAAGGTAACTACACAGTAGAGCTCAAGTTCCCAAGTGGAACATCATATGGATATGACAAATCCAATACATCACTTAGCGCAAGCAAGCTCTCTACCAAGGTAGTAGCAGCTCCAAAGGCAGATAGTAAAGATACAACTAGTGTATATGAAGGCAAGTATGTAATGCAGAATTTATACACTGGCGGTACCTATATTGAGATTCAGTCGAATGCTGACAATTTCTTTGTATTTAAACCTAAGAAAGGTGGCAAGTATGAGATAAAAATCTCTGATAAAAATGGTAAGGTTGTAAATGCTGGTTCTACCAGTTATTTTACAGAATCACCAAGCTATTCCGGAAATTCATTTGAAATTGATATTTACAATGACCAGGTAAAAGCTGGTATGCAGTTAGTTCTTAGTATGACTGGTACATCAGAAGGAATACTTGTGATTGAGAGAATCGGTAATGCCGGTGCATTGACTACTTATAAGGATTATGCTGCAAAGACCACGCCAAAGGCATTTACGCTTAGTGGTATTAGTGGCAAGACACAGAAATTCGTAGATATCACAGCTAGTTCATTCAAGATTGTATTAGGTTCAGACGGATACTATCATAAAGGCTCTGCAACAGGACCTATTATGTATGTAGTATTGAATGATAAGGCACAGTATGTTTCTATGAAGAACCTGGTAGACAATGGTCCTCTTAGAAATCCAAGTAAGGGCGAAGATTACACAGCGTGTATGGTACAATATGTTAACTGTGTAGATTCTACATATGGTGTATATCCATTAACCGAAGACTTGAAATACATGTTCCAGCAGGGCGGAAAGGCCAAAGGCTGGTGGGATAAGAGCGTTCAAGGTGGCTATTATCTCTTCGGTGATAAGACAGCAAACAAGGACATCGCATGGATGTTTGAATGTTGCTGGTGGGAATAGAATAAATTAAAATAAAATGCAAGTTTTTTTGTTCTAATAAATATACAAAAAAGCTTGCATTTTTTTTAGAACAAGCGTATATTTATACTATATTGCTAGAATAGGAAATTTATATGGAAGGAGGCGGAAACATGAAGTCTTTGAAGAGTATTTTCGCCACAATCTTAATGTTGTGTATGGTATTTACACTTACTGCATGCGGCGGTAATGGTAATGGAGATACCGAGAAGAATACTGAAGGTTCACAGAACGAGTCAACAGTAGACAAGAATACCGAAGATGCCAAGGATACACAGGTTGATGATGGTAAGATTGTTTATAAAGTTACACTTGTGGATGAAGAAGGAAATCCAGTAGCGGGAGCTTTGGTTCAGATGTGTTTGAATTCATGCGTGCCAGCTAGAACGGCAGATAATGGTGTTGCAGAGTTCAATCTTGTAGAGGAAGAAGGATACAAAGTAGAAATTACAATGCTTCCAGCAGGATACGAAAAGCTTAGCGAAGATCCTGTATACTTAGAGAACGGACAGACAGAGCTTACAATTACTGTTAAGAAAGTACAGTAAAATGTGTCATTGACTTAGCGGCGCAGCTAAGATGATGTAATAAATTTAATAAAAAAAGGAGACAAAAATTATGAAAAAGAAATTTTTCGCGTTACTGATGGCATTTTGTATGGTATTTGGCATGACAAATGTGGCATTAGCAGCAGATGGTGGCACTTCACAGGAAAGTGCAGTAGCTCTTACATGGGGCGAAGGTCATACTGTAACAATTGATGCAGATGATGCAAATTCATATTATTACAAATACACCGTTCCAGCAGATGCTGGAAGTGGTGAATTTACACTTACAATTGATGATGAAACAACAATTGCAAATGAAGGCTATAGAGCTTATGTAGAGAATATTACAAATGGTACAGGTGATGAAGGTGCGGCATTGGCTAATCCTGCAAATGACATGTATGTGAATTCTAAAAGTGTAAAAGCTGGTGCTGGTGATACTATTATCGTTAGAGTTGAAGCATTTGATTGGAATGCATTTGATAATGGTATAGCAGGTTGTACAGTTGGATGGGATGTAAGTTATGCTCAGTCTGGCACAGCTCTTAGTCCTGATGTTATTGAGTTAGATTACTTTGAATATTGGGCTGATGGTGCCGCTACAGTAACTCCTGGAACTGGTTCATATCATTATACATGTGAAGCTGTTATTGCAGGTACATTCTATATGTATATTATTGATTACGCTACATCTGCTACAGCACCAGAAATTATTATTACAGTTGGAGATGATGAAGCAAAGTATTCTGAAAGTACAGCAACAAAAACAATTACTTCACAGTTAGGCTCTCAGACATATAAAGTAGTTGAGCTTCCAGTCGAGATGTATGAAGAAGTAAAAGTTGAGATTAAAGACAATGGAACAGGTACCACACCTGTGGACGTTGCTTGGTATGCAGCAATTCAGGAACCAGTAGGTTCTCAGTCTAACCCAATTGTTATTGATGAGTTTACAACAGAGGCTACAATTCCAGCAGCTACTTTCAATCCTGGAGAAACATTCTTCAGAGTTCCATATGATTATTTGTATAATGCTGAAGCAATGTATGTAGAATGTGAAAACCCAGAGTCACTTATGGTTATGGTATATGGAATGGGACGTGACATGTTTGCATTAGGTGAGGATGGATTGATAACTACAAGTATGTATGATCCATCAGTATCTTTAACAACAGCAATGGAAAACTTACAGTCTGGTCCAGTTTTTGCTATTGCAAATCAGGGATACGAACCAGTTGAATGTACAATTAGATTTGTTATTCCAAAAGGAATTAGCATTAATCCGGATACACTTGTAGATGGAGCAGAACACACTTTTGCAGCTGCAGATGATTATTATATCTATACATGGACAGCTACAGAAGATGGTATTGTAACTATTGGTGCTACTGGAGAGGCAGGATATCAGTTCTCTGTAGACAATCCTAATGCTGCATATTCAGGTGCATATATTTACAGCACTGACGAAGGTGAAAAAGTAGAAGTATTAGACGTAAATAAAGGTGATGAATTAACTGTTTATGTTTCTACACTTAAAGAAGACGGCGTTGCAGTAGCTGGTAAAGTTACTATGAACGTTGACTTTATTGAATCAGAAGGTGGTGTTGTTGACCCAGAAGCGCTCGGCGATGCTTTAAACAAAATTGAAACAGCAATTCAGACAGATACACCAATCGATGAAGATGAAGATATGGTTGTTTTAAATATGTGCGATGACGAGTTTGAAGAGACTCTTGCAACAGTTATCCCAGCACAGCTTTTAGCTGCTATGAAAGAATACAACGGATTGTATGATGCAGATCTTACAGTAGCGGTTGTAATGTCTGATTATATTTGGTACATCAACGGTGTTGATGAAGATACAGCAACGACTCCAATTGACCTCGGCATTACATTTGATACAACAAATACACCAGAAGCAACAATTGAAGCAATCGCAAATGGCGATGAGTATGGTACATTCTCTATTGCACATGATGGTGATTTTGGTTTTAATGCTACATTAACATTCTTCTTTGAAGATGAAGCTGCAGATTTATATGATGGCAAAACAGTTGCTTTATATTATGATAATGCAGGTACGTTAGAGCTTATTGATGAATATGTACTTACTAAAGAAGATGGATTTGTTGCATTTGATATGACACATGCATCTGACTATGTAATGATTATCGAAGGTACAGCTACAACAGGCGGTACAACAGGTGGTACAACAGGCGGTACAACAGGTGGCACAACAGGTGGTACAACAGGTGGCGCAACAGGAACAACTCCAGACCCAGTTGACCCACCAGAAACAGGTGACTCAACAAGTGTTGCACTTTGGTTTGCAGTTCTTGCTCTTGGTGTAGTTGCAATCGCTGGTAGCGTTGTAATGAAAAAAAGAGAATTCTAATTTTTGAATTGAATATTAGATGACACAATAAAACGGATGAGATTTATAATCTCATCCGTTTTTGGGTTCAAAATACTACTTTTTGAGGAGATTTTCTAACTCCTTTATTTTTGCTTCAAGCCTTTCAATCTCCTTGGATTGTTTCTCAATCTCCTGATTCTGTCGTTCAATTTTTTGTTGTTTTTCTTCAATCATATATCGTTCGGTATTTCGATCAATCTGTGCTAATATTTCCGAATACATATTCATCAACTCCTTTGGATTTGCGCGAAAAGCAGCAATGTCATGGTAGTATTCTTCGAATTCAGAATATGAGTCGATGACTTTTATGATATCTTCTGGTGCATCTGAACTCAAAAATGTAAGCCATGCGTCTAAATAGTTACTTATATTTTGACTTACAGAATGGAAGATGTCAAGTGATACATAAGTATAATTGGCTAGAAAGTTGATTTCAGCACCTGTATCACAAATATAGCGTGCATGATGTATGTAATTTGGTTCCACTTTTATAAAGTTTTCACTACTATGTTGCATCAAAACAATTAGATGGATTGGTTTCATGTCCTTAAAAAGGAAGTCTTTTTTCTTTATAGATTTTACTTTTGTATATTGACGCATAACAAGGTCTGACATATAACAGGTGCTTCGTTCACCGGTAAAATCGTATCCAAACTTCTGCATTTCAACATTGATGTAGCTTCCATCTTCAGTCTGCACAAGTATATCCATAACAACAAATGACCCTTTTTCTACCATTTGTGTTCCCTCGCGAGGAATAACATCTACAATATGTATTTTTTGATCCATAAGACATGAGAGAAAACGTTCTAGACGTTCGGGTGTATCACTTGGGTTAAAAATTTTTTTGAAAAATGGGTCATATAGGAGTGGTAAACCACGGATACCTTGGATGAATTCCAAAAGCTTCTCTTGATGTTCGTTTGGAAATTCAATAAATGTTGCATAAGCTTCTGGGTCGGATTGAATTCGTCGCAATGCTTCTTCGCGACTAATGGGATCTTTAAGTGCTCTTTTAAGAACAGTAGATTCTAACATTATAGATTCCCTTCTTTCTGTTGTGTTTTGTTTTACACATGTGTATTGAATTTATCTTAAGATAGGATAACTATAATGGATAAATGTAAAAAAACAATAGGAGGTTGCGATTCGCGACTTTTTTCTTGGAAAGAGAGAATTCATAATCTATAATCGTTGAATAAAAAAGCCCTGTCACTGATATGACAGGGCTTTTGGGGGTAAAGATATTCAATTATTTTTTTAGCTCCTGCTCCACAACCTTCTCTAAATCTTCATAGTGCAATGCTTTTACGAAGATTTCTACAATAACACCATGTTCGTCAAGGATAACGGTATATGGATAGGTATCTCGACCGCCGAGCATAGAGTAGTATACTTCGGCAATGCCGCCATCTGGGTTAGGATTATCTTTTGCAAAGATGATGTTGGAGTTTGGATAATGATCTGCGATATAGCCTGGTGCTGTATCTGCAATCATATCGGTATGAACCGCAATGACGGTGACATCGTCAGCATAGTTGCTTGCAATCTGGTCGAAGTATGGAAGCTCGTTTACACAAGGTGTGCACCAGGTTCCCCAGAAGTTGATGATGGTAATCTTGCCAGTTTCAGCTGGATTGATAGTAGTGCCATCCAAGATGCCTGTTCCATCGACGCGAGTTAAATCATATCCCGGACAGGTGTCTCCGACTTCATTGCCTTCTGCAGGCTGTACATAATCTGGAGTCGTCTGCCAGAAGTATACGAATGAGCCGAGTAAGAATGCAATCATGGCTGCGGTTACGATGCCGCGTGTAATGTTACGAGCTTTCTTGCTTTCTTCTGGATGGTTATCAAGACCATGGTTCTTGCGAAGAAGACCAGTCCCTTTCCAGCTAATTGCATTGGTTGGGCATACATTTACACATTCGCCACAGCTGATACATTCCTGATCTCCGACTTTTTCGGTATCCATCTTACAGGTATTGATACACTTGTTGCAGCCGATACATTTATGTTCTTCTACTTTTACACCGAAGAAGGAGAGCTTGTTGAACAATCCGTACAGTGCGCCAAGTGGACAAAGGAAACGACAGAAGAGGCGGAAGATGAATACACATCCTACCATAATACTTACCATGAGGAGGAACTTCCATGTGAAAATTGGTCCGAGCATGGAGAAGTAGCTGGCGTTTACTTTGTTTGCAAGGAGTAACATACCCCCTTCTAGTGTACCTGCTGGGCAGATGTACTTACAGAAAGCAGGAAGTGGTGTGTCACGGAATGCATATGTAACAGGTACGATAACGACAAAGAACACGAGGATTACATATTTAAGATAGGAAAGTAATCGAGTTACTTTGTTCTTTTTCATTTTAGGTGTTTTGATTTTGTACACAAGCTCCTGGATGAATCCAAATGGACAGAGCCATCCGCAAATCATACGTCCAAAGAGGATGGAGTAGAGAAGCAGGATGCCGCCTACATACCAGAGTGTACTGTGCCCGCTACTGATAGCACCTTGTAAGGAGCCGAGTGGACAGGCAGCTACAGCTCCTGGACAGGAGTAGCAGTTGATACCGGGTGCGCAGAGAATCTTGGTGCCACCCTTGTAGATATTGCCCTGTACAAAGCCTTTTAGATTTGCATTATAAAGGAGTGCTGTATAGAGCTGAATCCATTTACGTTTGCTAGGCATAAGAGCCTTTATCTTTTGAACTAATTTTTCCATCTATATCACCCCAATCCAATACATTCGGTACAGATGTTGATGGCTTTTGCCAATACATCAATGGTACCGCCATTTAAAAATCCATATACAATCAAAATTATCGCTGCTGCAAGGATTGCATTACGATAAGGAGTTACACGTTTTTCTTCGCTTACAATTTCACCATCTGTAGAAGCTTCCAAAGCTGGGAGCTGTTTTGCTAATTCGATTTCTTTTTGTAAGCTCTTTTCATTATGAAGAGCTACAAACAACGAATAGGCAAAAGCTACCAATGAGCATGGTACTAAGACCTTCATGGCATTTATCATTGAGCTATTGATTTCACTCTGATGGAAGTTGGCACTGTTTAATGCATAGAGAAGGAAGATTGCACTGCATACAACTAATACGATAGTGCGGATGATAATGTGCATCTTGCGGTTCTTCCAGAGGGATTTAATCTGCTCCTGTGTGCCTGCATCACCAGCGCTGAAGTCCTTCTTATTATATAGGGCTTCCAAAAGGTGAGGATAATCCTTGGCATTTGGCTCTTTTTCTTTATCAGAAGGAGAAGCGATTTCCCATATGAAACTAATCACCGCCATAACCAGGGTCAGATAAACTGGAAAAGCAATTGTGGAGAAGGTAGCAGCTACGCTTTCTCTTGAAAATGGCTGGTCGCCAGAGTTATATATTGTCAGTACGCCGATAATGAGACATATTCCAGCAATAATGATGACAATACTGAATAGAATGTTATATATGCGATGCATGCGCATAGTAGATTCTTTTGTCATAATAATCTCCATTTCTATTAGGTTTCTATAGTTTTCTTAGCTAAGTAAGTATATCACACGCATCTTAGAATGTAAATTGTGGGTTAAATATTGCATAAAAATGAATTGCTTACAAGAATATAATGTATATTTATAAAAAATATAACGAAATGGCATGGAATTGCTTGCAAAAAATGTCAAAAAGCGGTAGTATAAAATGTACTATGTGCTATTCTGCACATCTTAGACGGATTAACCCAATATAAGAGAGAAAGAGGTAACATTCAAATGAAAAGAAAAACATTTGCAAGGGTTATAAGATCTGCATTTGCATATCTTATAATCTTCGGGCTTGTGGCGCAGATGCTGCCGGTGACAGCACTTGCTGCAGACTCAGATTTTTCGGCTTCTTTTATTGAAAAGCTAGAAGATCTGAAAGTGGATTATACCGATTATTTGGATAATTCAGTTATGCTTCGTTTGCCAGATGGTGTGACCAATGAGGATGAAATCTCCGTTATTATTACGGTAGATACAGCAACCATCATGGAAGCATACGAAGACACAGACAAGACGATGAGCTTCAAGGAATATGCGCTTACAAGTGAGGCTGCTGCTAAAATCAATGCAGAAATCGCTAGCAAGAAAGCAGATATTCTTTCGAGATTAGACGAGCTTGGAGTAGATTACAAATTAGGCGAAGACTACAATACACTTCTTAGTGGTTTTGCGGTAAGTATTAAGGCTGGTGATTTTGCATCTACCTGTTCTGTTTTAAAGAAAGGTGAGAATGCAATCGTTGGTGAAGAATACAAATCTTGCAAGACAGAACTTGTAGAAAACACAGTAAGTATTTATGAGAATACAGGTATTTTTGACAGCTCTGATTCTGGTTTTGATGGATCAGGAATGGTAGTGGCTGTTTTGGATACAGGTCTTGATTCTAACCATTCTGCATTCTCGGTGAATAATTTTACATCAAAGACATTGGGACTTACCTATGATGATGTTAAGAAGGTGTTAAATGACACAGTTGCGAGCACATTGGTAGAAGGTCTTACAGTAAATGATGTATATATCAATGAGAAGGTTCCATTTGGATTTGACTATGCGGATGAAGATCCAGATCCATACTCAACACACAACAACCATGGTACTCACGTATCAGGTGTTATCGTTGGTAAGGATGATACCATTACAGGTGTTGCACCTAATGCACAGCTTGTAGCGATGAAGATTTTCTCTGACGTTATGGATACAGCTCGTTCAGAATGGATTCTTGCAGCATTGGAAGACTGTGTTGTACTCGGTGTTGATGTTATTAACATGTCACTTGGTACAGCGTGTGGTTTCAGCCGTGAATCAGATGAAGAAATCTTAAATGGTGTTTACGACAAGATTAGAGAGGCTGGTATTAGTGTTATCGTTGCTGCTTCCAACAGCTACAGCTCAGCTTATGGTTCAGAAGCAAATGGTAACTTGGGTCTTACTTCTAATCCTGATACAGGTACAGTTGGTTCACCTGGTACATATGAAGGTACTATGTCAGTAGCTTCTATCAGCGGTACAAAGAGACCATATATGTTATACAACGGAGATATTATTTACTTTACAGAATCTACAGATGGTGGTTCGGATGAGAATAATTTCTTCGACACACTTCTTGGTGACAAAGACAAGATTAAAATCGATTACGTTACAATCCCTGGTGTTGGCCGTTCTGCGGACTACACAGGATTAGATGTAAAAGGCAAAATCGTATTAGTACGTCGTGGTTCTAATACATTCGAAGAAAAAGCAATTATTGCACAGGAACAGGGTGCAGCTGGTATCATTATTTACAACAATGTATCTGGTGATATCAAGATGAACGTAGGTGATGCAACACTTGCGGTATGTTCGATTTCACAGGATGATGGTGAAGTATTGGCAGCAAAAGAGAAAGGTACATTGGAAATTGCCCGCAAGCAGACTTCTGGTCCTTTCATTTCAGACTTCTCATCTTGGGGACCTACTCCAGACCTTGGCATTAAGCCAGAGATTACTGCACATGGTGGCAATATCCTTTCGGCTGTAACTGGCGGCTCTTATGACAGACTTTCTGGTACATCCATGGCATGTCCAAACCTTGCTGGTGTGGTTGTACTTTTAAGACAGTATGTAGTGGAGAACTTCCCAGAGGTTGCAAAGGATGAAGTAAAAGTAACTGCTTTGGTATATCAGCTCCTTATGTCTACTGCAGACATTGCACTTAATACCAATGGTTTACCTTATGCAGTTCGTAAACAGGGTGCTGGTCTTGCAAATTTAGCAAGTGCACTTGCAACTACCGCATACATCACTACCAAAGATGCAGACGGTAAGGAAATGGACAAAACCAAGATTGAACTTGGTGATGATCCAAAGAAAACTGGTGAATATGAAATGACATTCACTATTAATAACTTCGGTAAGAAAAATCTCTCTTATGAACTTGGTGCACATATATTTACAGAAGGCGTAAGTGATACAAAGACGAACGCTGGTGAAACAACAGTTACAGAAGAAGCATACATCTTAGAGGGTGCAAGCTTTGAAGTAGTAAAAGTAGAAAATGGTAAATTAAGCGGCAAGAAGGTTACAGTTAAAGCTGGCGAAGCAGCAGATGTAACTGTAAAGATTAAGCTTAGCAAAGAAGATAAGAAATATTTAGATGATTCCTTTGAAAATGGTATGTATGTAGAAGGTTTCATTACATTAGATGCTAAATCAGGTACAAAGGTTGACTTAAATGTTCCATACCTCGCATTCTATGGCGATTGGACCAAAGCTCCTTTATTTGACTTAACTTATTATGATACAAACCCAGATGAGTTAGATGATGGTATTGATGAAGAAGACAAGACAAAGGCAGATGCTTATGCAACTCGTCCAATTGGTGGCGTAAGCGAAGATTATGTAAGCTACCTTGGTTCTTACTACTTCCTTCAGGATCCAGCGGATATGGTTATCCCTTCGCAGAAGGAGCATATCTCACTTTCTAACCAGGACGGAACCATCCATTCTCTTAGATATATATGGGCAGGTTTGTTACGTAATGCAGAAAGAATTGAAGTTTCTATTATCAACAACACAACAGGTGAGGTTGTTTTTGAGACTGTAGATGAAGATGTACGTAAATCCTATGGTGATGGTGGTTCTATTTATCCAGCCAACATCGAAATCGAATTCGATACCATGGAATACAATCTTCCAAACAACAGTCAGTACACCGTTCGTTTAGAAGGTTATATGGATTACGGCAAAGATGGTGGTAAAGCGACAAACGAAAAGAATGTTTTCGAATTTCCACTTACGATGGACTTTGAAGCTCCATCTGTAACAGATGTTAAGTATTATTATGAATATGACAAGA
>JAZSCQ010000035.1:0-279650 GCA_045530745.1 Agathobacter sp. | reverse complement strand
AAATAGGTGCTTCTATATATTAGTCTCACACACGCTTTCGCTAAGTAGCGGACTCGTTACGTTACTAACCTCGTATCCTCCAAAAGGAGTCTACTCGCTAAGTAACGACGGCCGCTAAAAGTGTTCGTCTAATATATTGGAACGCCTATTTCTTACTCTTTGGATAAATACTCTTTTCTGCGCTAAATACCGTATATCTATAGGGGTAGTTCACTAATTTTGATGTTTTCAATGTGTAAGAAAAGGGGACTATGTATATATAAAAAATTGGACCTTTAGCGCTCCGTCGTTACTTAATGAGCATCACCTTGTGATGCGAATTTAGTAACGCAACGAGAGCGATATGAGTGGAAACGTGTCCATATTTTTATATATACATAGTCCCCTTTTCGTATTATTTAGAAAAACTAAATTAGTAAACTATCTCGTTATTCTATTCAGAAACAGATACATATACGATATTTGTAACGGTATCACCATCAAACATAATGTTTAACTTACTTTCACCCTGCTCATAAATATATGCGATATCTGTCTTATCTGAAGGTGTTCCATAAGCTTTTTCTACATCTGCTTTTGATGCACCAATGTAGATACCTTCTGGAGTTTCTACTGTATCATCCTTTAATTCGATACTGTATACATAATCCACTTCTTCTAAAGGATATGTCTGAATAACAACACTACCATATGTGTAAACTTTATCAAGGCCCTGGAATGCACATGAATTTGATTCAAAGTATGCATCTTCTTTACCTAATTTTGCATAAATATCTGACCATCCTGCGTTGATCTGTACATCTACACCTTTTAATTTGAACACATAGCTGTTGTTTTCTTTCTGGTTATTTGTATCATTGTTTGTTGTACCCTGGTTGCCTTTATTTTCTGAATTTTGTTCTCCGTTTCCATCACAACCAACTAACATACACACTGACATTAAAACTGTAATGAATAATACGCTAAGCTTTTTCATAGTTTCCTCCTAATTTTGAATTGCATTTGCACCGAAACTTTTAAGTTCTCCATAAGTTTCAAGTTCATAATACTGCTGTTCTTTCATTTCATTATAAAATTTGATTTTTTCCTGCCAGATAGCTGCATATTCTGCATTCTCTCTATAATCAGTTAAATCATAATTTTCTACTAACCATGCACCGAAATAATCGGACATTTTTTCTGCACCCTGTGTATTTAGGTGTAAACCTGCATCATAGGTATCCTGTGACATATCAAGGCCAATCTCATCCTGCAATGGAATATAGTTGATATAGGTTACATCATTTTCCTTTGCAAAATCAACCACCTGCTCGTCCCACTCTTTATACCAATGTGGATATTCAGTTGGTGCCTTAATAAGTACTAATTCTATATTATTTTCCTTACACAAGTCTACCATTTTCTGCAAATAACTCATGGCATTTGCACCTAAAGTATAATCTGCAAGTGGCATTGGACTTGGGAAAGTTCCCTGTGGCTTTACATCAACACGCATATAATAACCATTGTGTGTTACCAAATCCTTTGAAAACAAATGCTCAAAGTCATCTGTTGTCAATTCTGACCATCTACCATGATAACGAAGCAAAGGGAATACATATTCAATAAAGTTTTCCTCTTCTGTCATAGAAGCCATAATATTATTTACCTTTGACATAGACCATTCCATGCCATCGATAGACATACGATTATACGCTTCACTCTGTGGTTCATTATATTTTAAAGACAATACGTTAAATACAACTACCTTTGGAGTTTCATAACGCAATGTATCTTCTAACAAATAATAAGAATGCCAGATTAACTGCTGAGCACTACCACGCATATAGCTGGTAATACCATATTTCTCCCACAATGTTATTGGAGAAAAGTTCTCGTAAATCTCACAGTCTCCGATAAAAACGACCTCATGATCCGATTTATCTTTGTAATACTCTTCTATCATTGAGCCTTCTACAATTCCAGTCTGATACTTTGGTACTAAAAGCGCCTGTAAAAATGCAAGCATACCAATTGTCAGCACAAATACTAAGAGGCCCGTTATTATATTTTTCTTCTTCATACGACCTCCTAGAACTGATTGTAAATAAACTGTGAAGAATCATAGCCGATACCATAAGCACCGAAAACAATGATTCCAATAAACAAAAGAGCCATTGTGCCATAGAAGCATACAGTCGGTTTCTTCGCAAGCGCATCTCTTACACTGCCTACTCGAACCTTAATAAGACTAACTCCAAGCACGATAATCAAGCCTACTACAAGCACAAGATAATCTGCTTCATTAAGACCAAGCTTCATAAGAGATCCATCCGTAAATACTGATAAATCGCATTCTGTAAACATAGAGCCTACCATCTTAAAAGTCATTGGAACATCTCTGTAACAGTCAAACATACGAATACAGCTCATCAGCAAAATAGTACGGATAATCTGGAAAACTTCATAAGGGAGCTTACCTTTTACCTGGAATTTTGCATGGAATTTTGCATACAATGGTTCTAATTCCTGAGAAACCATGATGACTACAAAGTTCATAAGGCCCCATACAATAAAGTTCCATGCTGCACCATGCCAGATACCAGTCGTAAACCATACAATAAAACTTGATAGGTAAACCGTTACTCTTTTACCTATAAACTCACCTAAATGATTTCTGGACCATTTGGAAAGCTTCAGCATTGGACCGCATACTGAAATTGGATAGAAAATATAGTCTGTAAACCAGCTACCCATTGTCATATGCCAACGATTCCAGTATTCTTTGATATTCTTTGAAAAATATGGCAGGTTAAAGTTTTCTGCCAAACGAATCCCCATTGTTTCGGCAATACCGATGGTAATATCAATACCTCCAGTAAAGTCACAATACAATTCAAATGCATAGAAAAGCATTGCGATAAACACATAAGTTCCCGAATATGTATCTGTATTCTGTACCAAAGTAGTTACCGCTGGAAGCATACGGTCTGCAATAACCATCTTCTTAAAGTAACCCCATAAGATACGCATCAAACCATAAGATACATTCTTGCCATCAAAAGCATGTTCTGCAAACAAGGTTGGTGCCATATCTCCGTATCTACTGATAGGTCCCTGTACAAGCTGTGGAAAGAATGACACAAATAGTGCAAGCTTAAATGGATTCTTCTGTGCTTCCTGTTTACCACGATATACATCGATGATGTACCCCATAGTCTGGAAAGTATAGAAAGAAATACCCATTGGTACAATCATGTCTACAAGCTGAAGTGGTCCCTCTCCTGCAAACAGATTGTTAATATTTGTGATTACAAAGTTGGTATACTTTGTAACTGAAAGGATTCCGATATTAAAAAATAAACAAAGCAAAAGCCAGTTCCACTTTCTGGCTTTCATTTTTGCTTTATATGCTTTTTTATCTTCTCTTGAAAGTTCTGCCTTATGCTGTGCAATATAGTCGGAAGTCTCTTTATTTACAGCCTCTAGCTTCATACTTATCCAATAAGTGGAAATGGTTGTAGTAAGTATAAAAAGTAAATATCTAGGGTCTGCAATAAAGTAAAACGCATAACTTGCAACTAACAGCAGTTTCCACTGCCAGCTTTTAGGAACAATATAGTAGAGAGCGAATACCAGAATCATAAATCCGATAAATTCATATGATGTAAAAAGCATTTTCTCTCCTATTCGTCTGCAAGTCTTTCAATTAAGCTATATAATGCCTGTGCAGAGTTAAAGTTTTCTGGAACGATTTCTTCTGCTGGAATTACAACATCATATGCTTCGTTAATTTCTGAAATAATAGTAATGATGTCAAAGGAATCTAAAATCTGCTCATCAATTAAAGTATCGCAGGTCTCATAATCTACCTCTGGATGTAAGTCATTTAAAATTTCTAATAAATCATTCATTTTTGTTTACTCCTTTATTCATTGGTTGTATAAGTTTTAGATAGATATACTCTATCCATTTTTCCATTGGCGGTCAGTGGCATCTGTTCCAACTTCTCCACCTTATTTGGTATCATATAACGTGGAAGCTTTTCTTTCAAGATAATTATTAAATCTTTTTCAGAAATATCTCCTACATAAACCAAAACAATTTTTCCTTTGCTCTTGTCGTATACACAACAAGATGACTTAATCTCATCAATTTTATTTACATTTGCTTCAATTTCACCCAATTCGATTCGGTGTCCCATATGCTTAATCTGGTAATCTTTTCTTGAAACAAACATCAATTCTCCATACTCATTCCATTTTCCTAAATCTCCAGTTCTATAGATAAGCTCTGGATATCTGGTATTTAAAGGATTCTGTACAAACACTTCATTTGTCTTTTCAAAGTTATTGAAATATCCAAGTGTTAAAGATGTACCACGTACACAGATTTCACCTACTTCTCCATCTTTTGCCAATTCATTCTTGTCATTTAACAAAAGAATCTCTGTATTATGGAAAGGTCTTCCTACTGGAATTACATCATCCAATGCAAACTCTCTATTAACATTGTAGTAGCAACACATTCCTGTACACTCTGTTGGTCCATAAAGATTGGTAAACTTTGCATTAGGAAGTGTTTCCTTCCAAATATTATACTGCTTAATAGGGAATACTTCACTACCGAATGCAATAGTATGTAAGTATTCTGGCACAACCTTATCAAATGCCTTAAACGCAGAAATCATAGTTAATGCAGATACAACCCAGCATACTGTGTTAATCTTGTACTCATTTAAAAACTCTACTAATTTGATTGGGAACATAAACAAACTCTTTGGTACAAGATAGGTGGTAGCACCAAACTTAAGTGTTGGATATAATTCCTTTAAACACGCATCAAAGTAAAGTGGTGTCTGGTTTGCAAAACGTGTATCTTCATTGAATCCTAATACATCTGATAAGTTCTCAATGTAATCAATAACAGAACGATGACATGCAACAACTCCCTTTGGCACTCCGGTAGAACCTGAAGTAAATACAATATAAATAGGATCTGTATCTAATTGTCTGTCACGGATAGAAGCTAATGCATCTTCATTGATAGGTGTACCAACCATGTTATCATATGGAACAATCTCAACACCGTCTTCTTCTTTTACAAACTTCTTTGCAATTTCCTCTGTTACTTCATCACAAATAATTACACGTGGCTGAAGATTTTCAAAAATAAGTTCAATTCGAAATGCTGGCATTTCAGCATCAATTGGTACATAATAATTGCCGCCATATACACAGCCGAAAAATGCGGAAATCATTTTTGGATGCTTTTCCATAAAAACAACAACCGGCTCATTGTAATAGCCTTTATTATTCAAATAAGAACCAATTGCTCGGCTATCATGATAAACTTCTGCAAAAGTCATTTCAAAGTTTTCGTTTGCAAAAGCAACCTTGTCTGGAACACGGGTAACAGTCTGTTCCATGTACTCTAAAACGTTTGTCTGTTGCATATTATTCTCCTTTAACCTCCTTGCCACACATTTGCAGCGATTTCTTTGCTAATACATCAAGTGTATCAATTACACCTGTTCCAAGCTCATATTCTCTCTTAAGAAGAGATAGTTCTGTACATCCTAAGATAACTGCCTGTGCGCCTTCAGTGTTTAAAAAATATTTTTTTATTTCTTTGACTTTATGATAAGGAGGCATAATACCTGCCTTAATATCGTCATAAATAATACTCATAATCTTCGCTTGATGCTCTGCGTCTGGAATTACAATCTCAATCCCCTGTTCTTCCAAAATACTTTGAAACAAACCACTTGAAATCGTTCCATCTGTTGCCATAAGTCCCGCTTTGGTAACACCTGCTCGTTTTAGTTCAAGTGCAGTCTCTCGAAGACCATGCACAATTGGAAGACCTGCTTTGCTAAGCTCATCATAGAAATAATGTGCTGTCATACATGGAATCGCCACATAATCCACACCCTGTGATTTCATCTGTTCTATTGCGTCGAGCATTTTTGGAAGAGGACTTTCCTCACTCTTACCAAGGATATATCTGGTTCTATCTGGAATAGTTGGAATGTTATAGACAATCATCTCTAAATGCTCGCTATCACACGAGGCTTTTGTCATGTTAACAAGAAGCTCCATGAAATAAACCGTTGCCATTGGTCCCATTCCACCAAGAATACCTAATTTCATTTTCATCCCCTCTAGTTCTTAATCTTACCATTGGTGTAATCAATTTTATCCTGTAATGATTTTGTTTCTCTTTCTGGATATGCATCTGGATCAAAGATATGACTGTTTCCATGCTTTACAGAATACGCCTCAAGCTCTGCATCCGTTACCATAAAGAACAAATCTCCATCTCCTTTTCGAGGTGTAGTATCAACATGATACCAACCATCTCCTAAATTAATCAAACTCCAATAGTGACGAGAATGTGTTGTAACACTTTTTACAACGTCTACATTCTCAATTCCTGCTACCTCAAATAATGCCTTTGCAGCCGCAAAGAAGTTGTAGCAATCGCCTGATTTTTTTGTAAATGCTTGATGAGCACCTACAACCCAGCTTGACTTATCAGATGAACCAACATATTCAATATTATTATATACCCAATTATAGATTGCAAATGCAACTTCCATTTTGCTCATTGAGTCATCTGTAATTTGATTAAGCACCTTAAGTGCCATAGAACGAACATTTTCCTCAGTTACCTCTGGTTTAGAAGAATTTTCTTTTGCTATAACACTTACTGTAATTGTTTTCGTAGTTTTATTTCCAGATCTATCGGTTGCAGTATATGTCACTGTATATTTTCCAACCTTATTTAAATCCACTTTACTATTATCAATTTCAAGTGTCGGATTTTCATCCATATTATCTGTAACTGTTACACCCTGACGATAACTAATTGTTCCACCTTTGGTAATAGTCTTATTGGATACACCTGAAATAACAGGAGCTTCTTTATCACTCCATACTTCAATATTAACTTTTACTTCTGATTTATTACCCGCTTTATCCACAAGTAATACTATAGCACTCACCGTACCATCTTTGCTTGTATCTGGAGTTTCTTTGAAAGATACCGAAACTTCAGTCTTGTCCACAATGTTTTTCACACAATCAGATGCTTTAGGTAATGTCCCTGCTTCTGTAATTGTATCCACAGGCTCTGCTGTTGGAGCCACTGTATCTACCACCTTAAGACTAGTCTTAAAAGTGGCAAATGCAACTTTTATCTCAATCGTGTGCTCTCCTAATACAGAAGTATCCACTTTAGATATGTCTGTCTTAAAAGAAGCATCATCTGATGGATTCTTTAAAAACTGTGAAATCTCTGGGATTTCTCCTACTTCAATTGTTACCTGCTCTTTCACTGGTTTCCACGTTGAAAGGAAAATTGCCGCAAGTAGGATTGTCAAAACAAGTAAACATCCAACTAAGATTCCATATTTCTTATATATATTCTTTTTATTCTTCTTTTTTGTCTTCTTCGTAGCCATAATGACCTCTTATACTGATTGTTCTAAAACTTCAAAATAATTCTCAAATGTCTTTTTCGTACAGGATGGATTCTGAATTTGGATTCCTTCCACCATCGTACCAATCAAAGAAAATGCCATCGCAACACGATGATCATCAAACGTCTCAACCTCACATGCATTCGGTTGCCCTGGTAAAATAAACACGTTGTCACCCTGTTCAATCGCAGCAATCCCCATGTTCGACAAATTCTTTACAATTGCATGAATACGATCACATTCCTGATAACGAATGTGTCCGATATTCATCATACATACTTTAGAATTTGCAAACGGAGCAATCGCAGCTAAGGTAAGTGCCTGATCTGAAAAGCTAGACAAGTCAAATGAACCACCTAAGAATTTGTCCTTTGGTGGAATCAGAAGTACTCCATCCTCTTCATTTTCAATTTTACAACCCATACGAACCAAAACCTTAAGGAATTTGATATCCCCCTGTAAAGAATCCATATGAACATCTTTTACTTTAACCTTCACACGAAGTAATGGTGATAATGCATAAAAATAACAAGCAGCTGATACATCTGGTTCGATGGTATATTCTCTTGCCTCATATCCATTCTCATGCTTCCTACGATAAGAACCAATAATCGTACGTTCAATGCCAACACCAAATTGCTGCATCATTCGCATCGTCATACTTACGTAGGCCATTCCATGAGTGCCACTCATTTTAATCATAAAATTCTGTGGTAACAGAACTGAACTAATTAAAAGTGCACTAAGGAACTGGCTGCTTTTATCAATATCTACCGTAACTTTACTTTTCTTGCACTCAAAATTACCAATTACAAATGGAAAACAGTACTCTTCTTCTTCATAAACAATTTCAGAACCCATTTCTTCCAGCGCAACCAAGAGTTCTTTCATTGGACGTTTCTTCATCTGCTCCGATGCCGTCAAACGATATCTACCTTTTGACATTCCAAGAAAAGCAGTTAAAAAACGAGCTGCTGTTCCAGCACTTCCGACATAAACCTCTGCTTCGTCGTTTGGAATCTCTCCGCCAAAGCCTTCTATCGTAACCGTCTTCTCATCCTCATCAATATGAATTGGAAATCCTAAATCATATAATGCCTGCATAAAATAACGGGAATCATCACTAAAAAGCACACCATGAAGCACACTTGTCCCATTAGCCAATGCTGCAATTAACAAAGCCCTATTTGTAATACTTTTAGAACCTGGTACATTTGTTAAAATATCATGCGGATTTTCTACTTTTTTGACTTGATATACATCACTATTACTCATTACTACTATACTCACTATGCATTATTCATATTTTCATTGTATTCATAAAAGATCTGATAAATATCAATCTTCAATGCATCGGATTCGATCATACCTACAAACTTAGCGCCATAATGATATTCGCCATTTTTTTCTTCACAACGCACAATTTCAATAACGGCTTCAATTGTCTCTTTTGTCCAAATCTGAAGTTTCGTGTTATAATAGCTTCCAATTTCAAGCTCTGCTTTTGACACAAAACCGATTCCACTCTTCGATAAATCTGTAATATCAACATGAACCAGCTTTAATGTTGTAACACCATGACCTTCATCGATTCGTTCCAATTCTACCGTTACCTCTAAATCCAAACGTCTACTACTTCTTTTTTCATCCATAGTTCTATCTCCTATTTAAAATATATCCCCTTATAATTTATATATCTATATCATAGTATGTTTTGACTTATTTTACAAGTTTTAGTTCTTGGAAACATCCGCAATTAACATTGCATCACCAAAACTAAAGAATCGATATTTTTCTTCTACTGCTTTTGCATAAGCTGCTAAGACATGCTCTCTTCCTGCCAATGCTGATACAAGCATCACTAAAGTCGATTCTGGCAAATGAAAATTCGTAATCAATGCATCAATTACCTTAAATTGATATCCCGGATAAATAAAAATTTCTGTCCATCCGCTGCAAGCTCTTAACATTCCATTTTCATCGGCCGCTGATTCTAAGGTACGGGTACTTGTAGTTCCGACAGAAATCACTCGCTTCCCTTCAGCTTTCGCCTTATTTATTTTATCCGCTTCTGACTGTTCAATATTATAAAACTCAGAATGCATGTGATGGTTCAACAAATTATCTTCTTTTACCGGACGGAATGTTCCAAGGCCTACATGAAGAGTAACTTCTGCAATTTCTACTCCTTTTGCCTTTACCTGCTCTAATAGTTCTGGGGTAAAATGAAGTCCTGCAGTAGGTGCTGCAGCTGACCCATCATGCTTTGCAT
The DNA here is from genome assembly GCA_045530745.1 of Agathobacter sp. Taxonomy (GTDB): domain Bacteria; phylum Bacillota; class Clostridia; order Lachnospirales; family Lachnospiraceae; genus Roseburia. Next base: position 269,916 of record JAZSCQ010000035.1, on the reverse strand, counting down.
ATACAGTCTGATAACGATTCTTATCCTGTAGCTGATGTGTGATATATGGAGGTAATGGCATTTGTCCTAACTGATCCAGAATCTCTTCAAAGATTCCTTCATAGTGAAACTGAATGAGACGATTTCCTTCTTCTACAATATCAATTACTTCACCAATCAATAAACCATTACCAAAAGAAATACGTGTGCCTGGTTTTGCTTTCTTGCCTGGTTTAACCAAAGTTTCCCATACATCATTCTCCTTACGTTTTAGAAGAAGCACTTCAATAGAAGCTCCAGTTCCTTCTCTTTCTCCCATAAGTCTTGCTGGAATAACCTTTGTATTGTTTACGACTAAACAGTCGCCTTCATTTAAATAATCTAAAATATCACGAAAAATGTGGTGTTCTACATTTCCAGTGTTTTTGTCTAAAACTAATAATCTAGAGCTTGAACGATCCGAAAGCGGGTCCTGTGCAATAAGCTCTTCTGGTAAATCAAAATAAAAGTCTGATTTTAATAACTGTTCCATAAAATCTCCAAAACGCAGTCAAACTCCCTGCAACAAAAGTTGCAGGAAGTTTAATACTTTTCTTAAATAATTCTACTATAACGATTAGCTACGTAATTCTGCTCCTAAATTCTTACCGAGCTGTTTTAGGATTTTCTTTACGAAACCATCTACAGATTCTGGTCCAAACGCTTCGTCCTTTGGTGTGAAAAGAACAGTAAATGCCATACTCTTCTTATCTTCTCCAATCTGAGCGCCTTCGTAAATATCAAACAACTTGATGCTCGTAATATACTTACATGCTTCTTTCATTGTCTTTTCAATTTCGCCACAAGATACGTTTTTATCTACTACGATAGCCAGGTCACGCTGTTCTTCTGGGAATTTTGGAAGTGGAGTAAACATAGCTTTCTTGCCATAGTACTTGGTTAACGCTTCTAAGTCGATTTCCATTAAGTACATAGGCACACGCATATCACATTCATCCATTACTTCATAGCTAAGTGTACCAAGGTAACCAACTTCTTCTCCGTTACAGCTGATGCTTGCTGTCTGGAATGGATGTAAGAACGTCTTGGTAGCTGTTGCATATTCAAATTCTACATGTAAGGTCTTTGCTACTGTTTCTGCAATACCCTTTAATGTATAGAAGCTTTCATTTTCACCAAATACAGATACACAAAGTGTCTGACGTTCTTCTGGATATTCTACAAGTGGAAGTTCTTTTGCAATGAACTTCTTAGCTACTTCGTAAAGTCTTCCGCTTAAGTTTGCTCTCTTCTGGTTACGTTCTACCGCATGAATCATAGAAGCTGCAAGTGTCGTTCTCATAATAGAGATTTCTTCACTAAGTGGATTCATAATACGGATTGCATGTCGTTCTGGAGCATCCTCTGGCAAACGTAATAAATCAAGATCAGAAGGTGAGAAGAATGAGTAATGAATACACTCATGCGCACCTGTTCCACAAAGTGCTTTTTTAAGTCTCATTTCTGTTTTCTGTTCTACCGTTTCTCCACCAGAAGTAACTGTTGCTGTAGCAAGGAAGGTAGGTGTGATATGTTCGTAACCATACATACGAATTACTTCTTCTGCTACATCCTGATATCCTTCCATATCTTCACGATATGCTGGAACCTGGATAGTAAGGGTATCTCCATCTACCTTTGGCTCGAAGCAAAGGTTTGTCATAATACGGATGATATCTTCTGTTGGAACAGTAATACCAAGTACTGCATTTACTTTATTAATGCTTACAGACATTTCACGTGGTTCTACACTGTTTCCTGTATTTACATCTACATGTAATGCGCCTACCTTACCACAATTTAATTCTTCGATTAAGTGGCAGGCACGTTTTAATGCCATAACAGTTGCGTATTCATCTACGCCTTTTGCATAACGAGCAGATGAATCAGAAGATTTACCTACCGCTCTTGATGTACGACGAATGTTGTCACGAGCAAATTTTGCAGATTCAAACAAGACTGTTGTAGTTGTATCTTTGATTTCTGAATTCAAACCACCCATAACCCCAGCTAAAGCTACTGGTTTTACACCATCACAAATGAGCATATTTTCTGTTGTAAGTGTAAGTTCATCTTCGTCTAATGTAACGATTTTTTCACCTTCTGTTGCACGGCGAACGTTAATTGCATCACCTTCTAAGGTTGTGTAATCAAATGCGTGCATTGGCTGTCCAAGTTCTTTTAAGATATAGTTTGTAATATCTACTACGTTAGAAATTGCACCGATACCTACAAGGTTTAATCTTCGTTTCATCCAAAGTGGTGATTCTTCGATTTTTACATCATGGATATAGTGTGCACTGTATCTGTGACAAAGATCTGGACAATCTACTGTTACTTTGAAATTTTCTATTGTTGCATCATCTGCTGTGAAATCAAGCGCTGGAGCTTTGAAAGGTTTTTCAAGTACAGCTGCGATTTCTCTTGCGATACCTACGATACTCTGGCAGTCTGGACGGTTTGCGGTAATGCCAATATCGAAAATCCAGTCATCTAAGCCAAGGATAGGTTTTACGTCTGCACCTACTGGTGTATCTTCTGGGAATACCAAAAGTCCGTTGTATTCTGCACCTGGGTACATATTTTCATTTACGCCAAGCTCTACACCAGAACAAAGCATACCGTGAGATTCTACACCACGGAGCTTGCCTTTACCAATGGTCATTACACCTTCTACTGTCTTGTGATCTTTTGCTGTTGCATACACAGTTGCGCCAACTAAAGCAGCTGGGTATTTTCCACCCTTCTGTACATTGTCAGCACCACAGCAAATCTGGAAAGTACCGTGTTCGCCACAGTCTACCTGACATACATGAAGATGTGTATCTGGAATAGGTTCACATTCTAATACATGACCTACTACTACCTTGCTAATGTCTTTTCCTACTTCATATAATTCTTCAACTTCGAAACCGCAGGAGAATAATTTCTCTTCTAATTCCTGTGGAGTGATGTCGATATCTACATAATCCTTTAACCAACTTAATGGTGCTATCATATCTATTTACCAAACCTTTCTGTCTTATTTGTCGTTAAGCTGTCCTAATACTTTTACATCAGATTCAAATAACATCTTGATGTTGTTGATACCATATTTGAGCATTGCTGTACGTTCAATACCGATACCAAATGCAAGTCCGCTATATTCATTAGGGTCAACACCACAATTTTCTAATACATGGTTGTTTACGATACCTGCACCAAGAATTTCAATCCAACCAGTACCTTTACAAAGCTTGCAGCCTTTACCACCACATTCAAAACAGCTACAGTCTACTTCTACAGATGGTTCTGTAAATGGGAAGTATGAAGGACGAAGACGTGTCTTTGTACCTTCGCCATAGATTTTCTTAACGAATTCGTCTAACATACCCTGTAAGTCACAAAGAGTGATGCCTTTATCTACTACAAGACCTTCCATCTGTGTGAACATTGGTGAATGTGTAGCATCGTCGTCAGAACGGAACACCTTACCTGGAGATAAAATCTTAATAGGTGGCTGTTTCTTTTCCATAACATGAATCTGACCAGCAGATGTCTGTGTTCTAAGCAAAAATTCTGGAGACAAGTAGAATGTATCCTGCATATCTCTTGCTGGATGATCCTGTGGAGTATTTAATGCTGTAAAGTTATAGTAATCCGTTTCAATTTCTGGTCCTTCAAAAATTTCAAAGCCCATACCAGCAAAAATATCGATAATTTCATTACGAACCAATGTAATTGGATGTAAGTTACCTTCTGCTGTTTCTACAGCTGGTAATGTAATATCGATTTTTTCTGCTTCATAACGAGCCTGTAATTCTTTGGCCTTCATTTGTTCATCAATCTGTCCAAGATATTCCAGTGCCCAAGCCTTTAACTCGTTTACACCTTTACCATAAGCTGCTTTTTCTTCATTAGGGATGTTTTTCATCTCTTTCATCAAAAGACCGATTTTACCAGTCTTTCCATCCAAGAATAATTTCTTGAATTCATACACTTCTTTGGAAGAGCTAAGCCCTTCTGCTCCTGCAATAATTTCCTGCTTAATTGCTTCTAAATTTGCGTTCATTGCATGTGCTCCTTTTCTATAAATATTTTCATTTGGTTCCGCTATGCATAAGACTTTTTATACAATAAAAAATCCCTTGCATGCGCAAACATACAAGGGACGAATATACTTTATCTATCCGCGATACCACCCTGATTCCCGTACAAAAGCACGGACTCTCACTTTCCTGCGTAACGTGCAGTACCCCGTCTTAAACTACCGTCATAATGACTTCATCCAAGCAGCTCCTGTGGGAAATTCAGCAAATAATCAGTGCTTAAGAAGACTTACAGCCGGTGGTCTTCTCTCTCTGAAAGAATAATTACCGCTTACTGAACACATTCATAGCCTTTGTTTTTTCAAAATCTTTGAATAGTTTAACACAAGAATCTGAAAAACTCAAGTCATTTTTACAACTTCTTTACCACCACATTTTGATAATAATACTCCAAAATCTCCTTATAATTGTAGCCTTTCTCCGCCATTCCTCTAGCACCATACTGGCTCATGCCAATACCGTGTCCGTTACCACCTCCACGTAGCACAATCTGACCATCGGCATTAACAAGAACTTCAAAACAAGCACTTGGAAGCATAGTAAGATCTGTTCTTACCTGCTCATTCTGCAGAATTACTTCCTGAAGGTATTTTCCTAATACTTTTCGTATATCATTCTCTTTTCGTAATATTTCTGTTTTATTCTGATATGCCAACTCTAATTCTGTAATATACCCTGCTTCATTTCGTTTCTTTACGATTACATCCTTCAAAATTCCTTTTTCTTTATCTCGAATCGAACTAATATCGAGCACTGCTTTCCAACGATAATAATTCGATACTGCATCATATGACACCACTTGTTGCGTCATAAAACGTGAAAAATCCGCATCTTCCATCAAATCCAACCCTTCTGAAAATTCAAAGCCTGCACAAGCAATATAATCCGAATCTCCACCTCCCCAAGATGTGATATTATTGGTCACCCCTGGACTGGTTGAAAAATAATAACAGGAAATCAATTCCCCATTACAGGTTGCAACCTCTCCCTTTGTTGCTTCAACCGCAGCATCCGTTTCTTCTGTTCGATTTGTATTATGATATGCCTGGAAGCTTGTTGTATCATCTATATTTGCTCCATATTTGGCATAAGATTGATTATTCATATGTACATAGGCATAAGTTCTTGCACAAACAGCCTGCGCTTTTAGTGCCTCTGTTCCAAATGTTCTAGGCATTTCGGATGGAAGCACATACTTTAAATATGTTTCCATTGCAACTTCATTTACAAACACAATTCCCTGTGGCTCCATGTAAAAATTAAGTTTACCTTCAAACACTTCCTCTATTGCATTGCCTTGACTATCACATATAATAAGGCCCTTCTCATCCTCCAAAGTATATCGTGTAACCTTTGCCTCACTCATATATGCATTAACATTAATAATCGAATTATCCGATAGTTTCTTTACATAAACTTGAGGATGAAAGATGGAATCCTTATTTTTCATCAAAACACGAATATCTGTTGGAACCACATCCTCCTTTAATAATATTCCACACACGATTCCCTTTTCCATAATACATTCTATATGAGATACTCCAATTACCATTTGAGTCCATTCTTTCTGAATTACATGTCCATTTATCACCTGATAAATTGGTAAAGCAATATTTTTTCTCTCTGCCCCATGGTCTTTTAGAACAATTTCGCCCTCCGTATAAGACTGTAATATCCCCTCTACTCCATTTGGTTTGGTACTTACCTTTGAAATTTTTTCTCCGTTTATATGTACATCTGCTACTCCTGTATATTCTTGTGCCAGATTCCCATCTACTTCATATGTTTTATAATCATATAGAAATGTTAATTTCTCGTTTTCATTTGATATTATGTATGCATTTTTCAACACAACCGGTTGTCCCGTTTGGATAGATTCTTCAAAAAACCAAAGTCTCGTCTGTTTTCCACCTGTATCTTTTACAAGATTTGCCACAATAAGCCCAGTACAAATCAAACTAATTATCGTGAGTAATAATATTACAAGTGTAATTTTCTTTTTTCTAAAATTCCCCTTCATGTCAGACAAATTCCTTTTACTATAATCATAAAAGGAGCCGCATATAGCAGCTCCTTCTCTTAAGTAAATATGTAATTTATCTTTTGTATGTATAATTACCCGAAATGCCGTTTCCTACAATTTAGACGCCTAGCTAATGCTAGGTGGGTAACCGCAGTCTGCTTTCTGCCTTCCACTGATACGAGGTGGCCTGACATCTGGCAGCTCATATAGGAATCCCATTCAAAGTGATGTAGGTTCTAAATATATAGGATTGTCGCACATCTCAGGCAATTATCTTTTGTATATTGTAAAAACCCTTTTCTCTTCTGTTAGCCTTATTATAATTGATTCTGTTTCGAAATTCAATTGGTAATATTTTATAAATAGAGTTCGCCGTTGAATAAAAAACACCAGATACTTTTGTATAAGCATCTGGTGTAAAAAATCAATTTAATTTTTGATTAGAGCTGTGGACCTGCAGCAACAAGTGCTTTACCAGCTTCATTTCCTTCATATTTAGAGAAGTTCTTAATGAAACGTCCAGCAAGGTCTTTTGCTTTTTCTTCCCATTCAGAAGCGTTTGCGTATGTATCACGAGGATCAAGGATACCTGTATCTACACCGTTAAGTTCTGTAGGTACTTCAAAGTTGAAGTATGGGATAGTTTTTGTATTAGCTTTTTCGATATCTCCGTTAAGGATAGCATCGATAATACCACGAGTATCTTTGATAGAGATACGTTTTCCAGTACCATTCCATCCTGTGTTTACTAAGTATGCTTTAGAACCATTTTCTTCCATTTTCTTAACAAGTTCTTCTGCATATTTTGTTGGATGTAATTCTAAGAATGCCTGACCGAAGCATGCAGAGAATGTAGGTGTTGGTTCTGTAATACCACGTTCTGTACCAGCAAGTTTTGCTGTGAAACCAGAAAGGAAGTAGTATTTTGTCTGTTCTGGTGTAAGAACAGATACTGGAGGAAGTACGCCGAAAGCATCTGCTGATAAGAAGATTACGTTCTTAGCTGCTGGAGCTGCAGAAATTGGACGTACGATATTTTCGATATGGTCGATTGGGTAAGATACACGTGTGTTTTCTGTTACACTAGCATCTTTGAAATCGATTTTGCCTTCAGCATCAACTGTAACGTTTTCAAGAAGAGCGTTTCTCTTGATTGCGTTGTAGATGTCTGGTTCAGATTCTTTATCAAGGTTGATAACTTTAGCGTAGCATCCGCCTTCGAAGTTGAATACGCCATTGTCATCCCAGCCGTGTTCATCATCACCGATAAGAAGTCTCTTAGGATCTGTAGATAATGTTGTCTTACCTGTTCCTGAAAGGCCGAAGAAAATAGCTGTATTTTCGCCGTTCATATCTGTGTTTGCTGAACAGTGCATTGAAGCAATGCCTTTAAGTGGAAGGAAGTAGTTCATCATTGAGAATAAGCCTTTCTTCATTTCTCCACCATACCAAGTATTTAAGATAACCTGTTCTTTGCTTGTGATATTGAAAGCTGCAACTGTCTCAGAGTTAAGACCTAATTCTTTGTAGTTTTCAGCTTTTGCTTTAGAAGCATTATATACAACGAAGTCTGGTTCGAAGTTTTCAAGTTCTTCTGCTGTTGGCTGGATGAACATATTCTTAACGAAATGTGCCTGCCAAGCTACTTCCATGATGAAACGAACTGCCATTCTTGTGTCAGCGTTAGCACCACAGAAAGCATCTACTACGAATAATCTCTTTCCAGAGAGTTCTTTCATAGCGATATCTTTTACAGTTGCCCAAACTTCTTCAGACATTGGATGGTTGTCATTCTTGTATTCATCTGTTGTCCACCATACAGTATCTTTAGAGTTTTCGTCCATAACGATGTATTTATCTTTAGGAGAACGTCCTGTATAAATACCTGTCATAACGTTAACTGCACCAAGTTCTGTTTCCTGACCAACTTCAAAACCTTCTAATTCTGGCTTTGTTTCTTCTGCGAAAAGAACTTCGTAGGATGGGTTGTGTACGATTTCAGTTACACCTGAAATGCCATACTTAGCTAAATCGATGTTTGCCATAATCTTTACCTCTTTCTTATATGTAATATTTTAACATTGCTAACGATTTTAAAAACCCTTAAATGCAATCGAAAGTCATCCATGTTAATACAATAATTATTATATCTGCTAACGTTTTTTTGTCAATACTTACTTCCATTTTTCACCATAAAAACTTGCGTTTCATTTTCTTTAGGTGTAATATAATTATATATTTATTGCATTGAAAAAGGGGTTATTTGAAATGAGTATTGATAATGGAAAAATTTTAATTTGTGATGATTCTATTCTCGCTCGAAAACAGATCAAAGATATTGTTTCTATCGTAGGCAATCCGACCATTTTAGAAGCATCTGACGGCGAAAGTGCTATCCAGCTTTACAAGGAACACAAGCCTGATCTGGTATTTTTGGATATCGTTATGCCTAAGAAAGATGGAAACATGGCGATTAATGAGATTATGTCTTATGATAAAGATGCTGTTATTATTATTGTATCTTCAGTTGGCACACAATCGCAGTTAAAAGCTGCGTTAGAAGCTGGCGCAACAGATTTCATCCAGAAACCTATTAATAAAATACAAATTATGGATGCAATCAATAAATATCTCGGAAGGTAAATTCTATGTATAATCAATTTTTTGGCAACTATTTATTTTCCAATGGATACGTAACAAAGGAACAGTTGCTTTCTGCACTCTCCCGTCAGGCAAAAACAATGCCACGTATTGGTACTTTGGCATTATATGCAGGCTATATGTCTGCACCTGAAGTGGAACATGTAATTGAACTTCAACAGGAAGAAGAAAAAAAATTCAGTGAGATAGCTCTTAAATATGGTTATCTCTCTCACGAACAGGTTGTAGATTTATTAGAGAGCAAAGCACCTGACTTTCTCCTTTTAGGACAGATTTTAGTTAATGATGGCATTCTTAGCTATGAGGAATTCGAAAATATTTTAATTGATTATCGTTCACAGTCTGAATTTCTCGACCTGGAATTGAACGAAGAAAATCATAATGATTTCCATCGTTTGATTGAAGACTTCTCCATTCTTTCTGAAACCGCCATTCCAGATTTTGGTAAGTCTTATTTGGAGCTTTTGTATAATAACTTTGTTCGATATATTGGTGATGATTTCACTTCACTTCCACCAACTATCTGTACCGAATTTGCTTCTGAATTCTGTGTATCACAGATGATTGATGGTGGATATGTAGCAAATACATATCTTAACATGGATGAAGCTACTGCAATTGCTTTTGCAGAACGCTATTCCAACGAATCCTTTACTGAAGCAAATGAATATGTCTTAGCCGCAATTGAAGATGTATTAAATCTTCACAACGGTGTTTTTATTGTAAATGCATCAAACAACAGCCTAAAGGAATTATCCATCGGTGTTATTGAACAGCATCCAAATCAGATTATTAATTTCCAGGGACCAACCTTCTTGTTCCCAATCTGCTACTCCTTTGGAATTGTATATTTTATTATGGAAATCATTCGATTATAACATCACATTTAATATCAAAAGGGACTATCATTTTTCGATAGTCCCTCTTTTTTCGAGAAATATTTTTCTTGTCACAAAGTTATAAATCATAACAATTGCTGTTGCAATAAGTTTTGCAAACAGATTCATCGTTTCTATATCCATAATTCCATTTAACCACATCCAATAACTATAAAGAATGTCTATGCATAGGTATAGGATAAATGAATTCAGTCCCATTCCAATCAGACTAAGTACAACAAATATAACAAACTCTTTTTCCTTTGGCATATCGTCTCTGGAATCAAAGACAAACTTCATGCTTAATACATAATTTACTACAACTGAAACAACAAAGCCTGCAATCCCTGCTATCATATAATGAACCTGCAGCACATTACACAAAACAGCATACACCACAAAATCCACTACAAAGCTAATTCCACCAACAACTGAAAACTTTAAAATCTGCGCAACTATTTCCTTCATAATCCTACATTCCAAGAAAAGCCTTCACTACAGCTTCCATCTCATTTACTTCACATACTGTGTTGTGTAAAATTTCTGCATTACGAATCTCTTCAATTGCATTTGGAACAGCTACATTTCCAAGCTTGCTAAGTTCATCCACGAGTTCAAAATCTTCCCATGTATCGTATTTATTATCAATTGCATTCATTACACTTCTTGTAAATTTGAATGGACTAGCTGTAGATGCAATAATTGTTTTTGTATCTACATCTCCTGTTGCTGCTTTATATTTATTATACACACCAGCTGCTACTGCTGTATGAGTGTCAATGATATAACCAGTATTTTCATAAAGCGATTTGATTACAGCAGCAGTTTCTACTTCATTGGTATAGTTACCATAGAAATCCTTTAAATTTTCTTTCATCTCAGGCGTAATCTCGTACTTACCTGTGCTAGAAAGAGAGCTCATAAACTGGGCATTTTTCTCTGCATCGTTACCTGCGATACGATAGATAAGTCTCTCTAAGTTAGAAGAAATCAAAATATCCATAGATGGAGAATTTGTTAAAATAAATTCTCTATTCTTGTCGTATTCACCAGTTGTAAAGAAATCAAATAAAACCTTATTCTCATTTGAAGCACAAATAAGCTTACCAATATTTACTCCCATGTTCTTTGCATAATATGCAGCTAAGATATTACCAAAGTTACCAGTAGGAACAACTACGTTTACGATCTCATCTTTTGCAATTACACCATTTGCGTACATTTTGGCATAAGCATATACATAATAAACAATCTGTGGAACAAGACGTCCAATATTGATGGAATTTGCAGATGAGAACTGGAATCCAGCCTGTGCTAATTCCGCCTTAAGAGTTTCATTAGAGAACATCTCTTTTACCCCAGTCTGTGCTTGGTCAAAGTTACCATGAATACCTACTACATGTGTATTTGCGCCCTTCTGAGTAAGCATCTGTTTCTCTTGAATAGGACTAACACCATTCTTTGGATAGAACACCACAATCTTGGTTCCTTCTACATCAGCAAACCCAGCAAGTGCAGCCTTTCCTGTATCACCGGAAGTCGCTGTTAGAATCACAATATCGTTTTCCACATTATTCTTACGTGCAGAGGTAATAAGAAGATGTGGCAAAATAGACAATGCCATATCTTTAAAAGCAATTGTAGATCCATGGAAAAGTTCTAGGTAATATGCCCCGTTTGCCTCTACCAATGGAGCAATCACTTCTGTATCAAATTTACTGTCATAAGCCTTTGCGATACAGCTTTTTAATTCTTCTTCTGTAAAATCAGTTAAGAATTGTTTCATAACAGCATAAGCAGTCTCCTGATAACTCATCTGTGCCAATTCATCAATTGACACATCAAGTGTTGGAATGCTATCTGGCACAAACAAGCCTCCATCTGTTGCAAGTCCTTTTAAGATTGCTTGTGAAGCTGTTGCTTTCTCGTTTTTATTTCTTGTGCTTGAATACATTAAACTCATTTGTATTACCTCACGTATTATTTCTTTTCTATATTTTGTATATTATAGTTGCTTTAAATTCTAGTGTCAACTATACTTAGTATTTTTAAAAGGTTATTCTTTCCAATCTCTAACATTTATGTTATGATTAACTCAACACATTCATGCAAAGTAACCAATTTGCATTTCAATGTATCTCTATGTAATTTGAAAGGATAAATCACACATGAAACCTGGTGTATTTCTTGCCAAAAAGAAAGATGGCACCCTATATTATCGTTCTAGTATTACCTTTAAGAATAAACATATCAGTCTGGGAAGTTTCCCAAATGAAGATCAGGCACATCAGACATATATGGAAGCTTCTATGATTTTAAGCTCCACACTTACACTTGAGGATGTTGCCCACGCTACGCTTCATCTCCCATTCGATAAAGCTGTTACACTGATTAACGTTCGCGATAATGGAATCTATATCGGCACACCAATTTATCTTCGCAAAAACTATTTCAGCTATTTTCTTTCTAGTAGTGAAGAACTAAAGTTTGATATTGATGACTTATTCTATTATGGTAGTCATCGTATTTTACGTCGCCAAGGACATCTCTATGTAAATGACTACGGCATGCAGGTAACACTTCTCTCGCGTTATGGTATTCGCAACCACAGCGTCTGTGACCGAGACTATTACTTTGCCAATGGCGACCCTACCGATTTAAGATACTCCAATGTTGTTCTTATCAACCGTTATTATGGTGTATCTCAATATACACGCAGAGCGCAAACTCGATATCGTGTTAAAATACACATCAACGGCAACTACACAATTGGTACCTACTCGTCCGAAATTAAGGCAGCAATTGCATACAACAAAGCGGTCGACCTCGCTAAATTATATGGGGTTCAAAAGAACTTCCCTACCAACTATATCGAGGACCTACCAGCCAGCGAATATGCAGAAATCTACACCAAGCTCAAGATATCAACCAAGTATCTCAATTATCTAAAATCCATATAATATAATTGTGACTTGTAAATTATATTTCAGTCCCCAAAATAGGTGGCTGTTCATAATAAACTTAATCAAAATCCCCATCTAACAAATTAAGATAAGGCGAAGTCAAACACCGTGTTGAGCCGTTCTTAAGTTTGTTAGATGGGGATTTTTACACAGTCTAAGTAGGCAACAGCCTTTTATTTGTTATTAATATAATTTACAAGTCCACCACATGCAATTAAGTTCTGCATAAATGGTGGGAACGCCTGTCCCTGGAAGCTTTCACCGGTGGTTACGTTTGTAATAACACCACTATCAAAATCTACTTTTACTTCATCACCAGCTTTAATTGCAACTGCCGCTTCTGGACACTCAATAATTGGCAAACCAATATTGATTGCATTTCGATAAAAAATTCTAGCGAATGTTTCTGCAATAACACAGCTTACACCAGCAGCCTTAATCGCGATTGGAGCATGTTCTCTGGAAGAACCGCATCCGAAGTTTTTATTTGCTACAATGATATCGCCTTCGTTTACTTTATTTACGAAGTCTTTATCAATATCTTCCATACAATGGGTTGCAAGTTCTTTTGGATCTGAGGAATTCAGATATCTTGCTGGGATGATAACATCTGTATCTACGTTATCTCCATATTTAAATACAGTACCCTGTGCTGCTTTCATTTTACATTACCTCCTCTGGTCCAGAAATCTTACCTGTAATTGCACTTGCAGCTGCTACTGCAGGGCTTGCAAGATATACTTCGGATTCTACATGGCCCATACGACCTACAAAGTTACGGTTAGTAGTAGATACACATCTTTCGCCTTCTGCAAGAACTCCCATGTGTCCACCAAGACATGGTCCACAGGTTGGTGTACTTACCACTGCACCCGCTTCAATAAAGGTTCGAACCAAACCTTCTTCAATGGCATCTAAGTAAATCTTCTGTGTACCTGGAATGATGATAACACGGATTCCTTTTGCGCACTTCTTGCCTTTCATGATTGCAGCTGCCGCTCTAAGGTCATCCATACGTCCATTGGTACAAGAACCGATAACTACCTGATCAATCTCAATGTCATCCATTTCATTGATTTCATCAATGGTATGTGTATTTTCTGGAAGATGTGGAAATGCAACCGTTGATTTCAATGTACTTAAATCAATGACATATTCTTCATCGTACTGTGCATCTTCATCCGCTTCGTATTCTACCCATTCTCTTGTAGAATGTTCTTTCATATATGCTCTTGTTACATCATCAATAGGGAAAATACCATTCTTGCCGCCAGCTTCAATCGCCATATTTGCAATTGTAAGTCTATCATCCATAGAAAGATACTGAATACCATCTCCTACAAATTCCATTGATTTATATAACGCTCCATCTACACCTATCATACCGATAATATGCAAAATAACGTCTTTACCGCTAACCCATTTTGCAGGTTTACCAGTAAGTACGAATTTGATAGCAGATGGAACTTTAAACCAAGCCTTGCCTGTTGCCATACCAGCTGCCATGTCTGTGCTGCCTACACCTGTAGAGAATGCTCCTAATGCGCCATATGTACAGGTATGAGAGTCTGCACCGATAATCACGTCGCCTGCTACTGTTAAACCTTTTTCAGGCAACAATGCATGTTCAATCCCCATTTCACCCACGTCAAAATAATTGGTAATATCATTCTTACATGCAAATTCACGTACACATTTGCAATGCTGTGCAGATTTGATATCTTTGTTAGGTGTAAAGTGATCCATTACCAAAGCAATTTTATCTTTATGGAATACTCCATCTACTTTCATCTTTTCAATCTCATGAATCGCAACTGGAGAAGTAATATCATTACCCAATACTAAGTCCAAGTCTGCCTCTATGAGTTGTCCTGCCACTACGGATTCTAAACCCGCATGTGCTGCAAGGATTTTCTGAGTCATTGTCATTCCCATGGAAATAACCTCCTGCTTTTTCAAATTTTTCGGTACTCCTTCCGAACTACTAGGTTGATTCTATCATAAGTAAAACAGATAAGAAAATACATAATAAACATATTTACCATAACTTAATCTTATGATATACTATAACAAAACCTAGACATGAGTTATATCATTTAAACTTATATAACTTATAAATAATACTGAGAAATATACTATTATATGGAGGAATACCATGACTCAAAACTTATCATCATATTGGATTTTTTACACAGTTGCTAATGCTGGAAACATTTCTAAAGCAGCCAAAGAGCTCTATATCAGTCAGCCAGCAATTAGTAAATCCATTCAGAAATTAGAAGAAAGCTTAAACTGCAAACTTTTCTCCCGTAGTTCACGTGGTGTTATCCTTACCGATGAGGGTAACCTGCTCTACGATCATGTAAAAGAAGCATTTGAAACCTTAAGCATGG
The DNA here is from genome assembly GCA_045530745.1 of Agathobacter sp. Lineage (GTDB taxonomy): Bacteria > Bacillota > Clostridia > Lachnospirales > Lachnospiraceae > Roseburia. Next base: position 254,892 of record JAZSCQ010000035.1, on the reverse strand, counting down.
GAGAAGATAAATTAAAGCGCTCTATCGAACTTGGCGTAGGTCACATCTCTATTGGGGTAAGCTCAACGCTCTGTAAATATATGCTTTTGCCATATTTAAGTGAATTCATACATCTGAATCCACATATCAGCATCTCTATCAGCTGTCAGTCTACCAATGAAACCTTACGTCTTTTAGACGACAACAAAATTGATATTGGTTTGATTGGTAAACCAGAAGTATTAAAGGGACTTATCTTCGACCATCTTTCTGATATCGAAGATACCTTTGTAGCTACGCCGGAATATCTTGCAAATCTCGCAGAACGTGGTATTGAAAAGGATGAAGTATTAGAACATGCTACTCTTATGCTTTTAGACAAAAATAACGTGACCCGTCGCTATATTGATGACTATTTCCAGGAAAACCTTATCGATGTATCCGATACCATCGACATTTCTGACATGGGGCTTCTTATCGACTTTGCAAAAATCGGTGTAGGCGTTGCCTGTGTAATCAAAAGCTTCGTTTCACGTGAACTTGCAAAAGGTAAATTAGAAGAAATCCCATTAGAAATCTCTATTCCAAAACGTGAAGTTGGTTTTGCATATAAGGAAAATGTAAAGCTTTCAAAAGCTTTAGAAAGCTTTATTGATTTCTACAAGAATTTTGAACCAAGTGAAGACTAATTATTTCGGGGACCTTTATGAAAGAACAAATACATACCATACCAATCAATGATGCCTTAGACAATGCTGGCGAATGTCTCTTCTGCTATATCGAAAGACGCACGGAAGAGCATGCTATGAACTTCGTACTTGGACACGGAGCCTCCTACATGGAAGCCGACATCCGTGATATGACAGATAAAGCGGGCTTTTGCCGTACTCACTTTAAAAAAATGTTTGACTATGGCAATTCTCTTGGCAATGCATGGATATTAAAAACTCACTATCGTCGCGTTATTGATGAAATGAACAAAGAATTCAAGAATTTCAAACCCGGCAAGCCTGCCAAAAAAGGCTTATTTGCAAAACCTTCTGATAACGCCTGCAGCAATTCTATTGTTTCTTGGATTCACGAAAAAGAATGTAGCTGTTTTATCTGTAACAGCGTACAGAATACATTTGAAGCATATTTAAAGACCTTCTTTACCATGTATAGCAAGGATGCTTCTGTAAAAGAAAAATTTTTCCAAACCAAAGGTGTATGTCTTTCTCATATGGGCAACCTTATGGAGGGAGCAGACAAATATTTATCATCAAATGAACAGCAGGAATTTTATGATAAATTCTTGCCTTTGCAATCTGCAAGCATGGAACGTATCTATGACGATATCGCATGGTTTATTGAAAAATATGATTATAAGAATAAAGATGCGGACTGGAAAAATTCCAAGGATGCTGTACAACGCGGCATGATGAAGATGAAAGGAACAGATCCTTCTCTTCCACCATATCAATTAAAACGATAGTTCAGTTATTTCATTTTTCTAAACATCACGAACTCCCCCTACATATAGTTATTTATCGCTGTATTGGCATAAGGCTTCTAAATAACTATATGCAGGGGGAGTTCTTACATTTTATAAGATATTAAATAACTGAACTATCGTTTAATGTATCTGCTACAATGAGAATCGTTCCTGCAATAAGGACTATTAAAGCAATGTAAAACTGCACATCTGGTCGTTCGCCAAGGAGTAGCAAGCTGAATGCAACACCAAGAAATGGCGCAATCGAATAGTATGCGCTAGTCTTAGCTGCACCAAGCTCGGCTTGTGCCATAATGTAGAAATTGATACTAAGTCCGTATGATACAAATCCAAGCACCATCACAGTTACAATAAAAACCAATTGTGGTATCTGCTCTCCTACAAAAAATGCTGCCAACAATGAGCCTAAACCAGAGAAAATACCCTTAATAATAACAATTTGCTCCGAGCTTTTATGGCTAAGCATTCTCGTACAGTTATTCTCAAATCCCCAACAGGTGGCTGCACCTATCACCATAAGCGATCCCATATTAAACGAAAAACTGCCTGCACCTTCAAAGGTCAGGATAACACTCGCTAATGAAACTAGTGCTATAGCACCCCAAAGCTTCTTTGAAATCATTTCTTTAAATACGATAAGTGCAATCAAAGATGTCGCTACAATCTCAAAATTATTAAGAAGCGTAGCATTTGCTGATGAAGTAATCTTAAGTCCGTGCATAAGCAAAATCGGTGCTGCAATATCTAGAACTACCATTGCACTCGTATATGGTAACTCAGCTTTTGTCAGCGGATCTTTTACAACTTTTTTGCCAGCCATACCACTTATCGTCGTATAGAGAAACATTCCAACTCCTGCACCAAAATACAGAAGCCCTGCCATCATTGTAGAATCTACATATTCCATTAAAACCTTTGAAAAAGGTATATTTATCGCATATAAAGTTGCCGCAAGTATAGCAAATGCAGTAGCCGTAATTTTCTTATTCATCTTTTAACTCCCAGCTTGCAATTACTCGATATGGATTCTTTTTCGCAAGCTCAATTCGCACAATTTCTCCTTCAAACATGCCAAATGATTTCTGCAATGCATCAAATGCTTTACGCATCTCTTCTTTTGATAATTGCTTCGCAATCGTAGCATGCGGAAGCCAGCTAAATGGTTTGTAATATTTACTAACCTTTGTATCTGGTATCTGTGAAATACTCTCATATATTGCACTAGATATGTTATGCAAATACTCGTTTAAAACAGGCTGAATAAAGATTACAGTAGGGAATGTCCCTACTGTAACCCATTCAATCTTATTACCTTTGATATTTGCAAATGCACTATTTAAAACTTTTAGAACTTCTTTCTCATGTAAAGTTTCAAAAGCAGATATTGTAATATGTGGTGGTACTTCATTATCTACCATAAACAAATTGCCACACGCACTTGCTACATCATTTATGTAAGACTGTATCTGATTTTCTGTTTTTCTATCAAAATATACAGAAATCAAATACATTATCTCACCTCATATACTGTCTGCCCATTATTCAAAGCAGCTATGATATAATTCAACTCCGCTCTAGCCTGTTCTTCACTATCATAAGTTCCAACTGTTGCGTAAATACCATTTCCAGTTCCATAAGCCGTAAGCGTATGACTTTTAAACAAACTCGTAATTTCTACTTTTTCAAATTGAATCAAACATTTCTTATCCTGTGATACAAGATACATAGAATTCACCTCTTATTTTTTCTTTTTAGGCAATGGAATCTTATTCAGTTTCTTGTTCATATCAAGAAGCTGTTCTTTAGTAAATTCAATACCAACCATACCGCCCATACTAGAGATACGGAGAATCGTAAAGCTACCTACCATCTGCATAATACCGTCACTCTTAAGGTCGATATCAAAAGCTCCACCCTTATTTTCACCATCAGCTGACTTGCTATTTTTCTTCATCTCTTTCATAAGAGAGGTTGTCATGCTTGCAACAAACATTTTACCACGAAGAGTTCCCATAATATCACTAATCTTTGTATTAAGTGAACAGTAACCTTCTCTTTCTGTAATATCAAACCAGTTAAGAACAGCATTCTTTTCTACAAGACGATAGCTTGGATCAAACTCTTCAACTTTTTTGATTACACTTTCATCTCTGCATTCACCAGCAACTACTTCAAGTTTTGTTTCTCCAGCATTTGGTACATCGAAATAGAAGAAGTGGTCTTCTGCTGTTTTCTTTCCAAGAGATACACCGTTTGCAAAAAGTTCTACTTCTGGCTGGTTAGAGTAAACAGTTACTTTAGTAACATCTTCTACTCTGTTTACATATCGTTTACCACAAAGATGTACAAATGGTTCATCCGATAACCATGCTTTATAAGCATAAAAAGCGTCTTTCTTATATTTTCTATCAATCGTTACAAGACCTTTATGGTTCTGTCCATTTTCGCCACCTTCACCACGTGAGTCAGCGCCGAAATCAAACATATTCCATACATGTGTGGCCCAAAGATATTTTCTAGTGAAGAGCTGTTTGATGAGCTCCTCATGGTAATATGCCTGATATTCTTCAGAGTAGTCACCCTGCTGTGGGTTAGAATTATGCCAGTTAAGAGCTTCACAACCATATTCTGAACATCCAACTGGAAGGTTAGGATATTTTGCATGGAACTTATCAAACCATGGTCCATTCTGTTCAGTTGAACCACCATACCATCCAAAGTAGTGGTTCCAAGAAACAGTATCAGGAATCTGAATGTATTCTGCATCCATTGGACACATAGATACGATAGCCATAGTTGTCTTACGTGTCTTGTCCATATCGTGAACCAAATCATTTAAGATACGATGGTTTTCGATAAGATCTGGATCATTGTGTCCATTGATCGTGATTTCATTTGAAAGACCCCAAACAACAATAGATGGGTGATTGTAATTCTGTACAACAAGTTCTTTCATCTGTGAAATTGTGTTTTCACGGCCTGTTGCCATATGACTTGAAATATATGGGATTTCTGCCCAGATTACCATACCTCTTTCATCACAGAGGTCATAGAAATACTGGTCATGCTGATAGTGTGCCAAACGAATCGTTGTAGCACCTACTTCGCAGATTAAATCCATATCTTCATCATGGTGTTCTTTTAATAAAGCATTACCAAATCCGATTCTATCCTGGTGGCGAGAAACACCACGAAGTGGATATTCTTCACCATTTAAAATAAAGCCGTTCTGTGGATCAATTTCGAATGTACGACAACCAAATCTAGCTTCTACTGTATCTACTACCGTTCCATCTTCTACCAATTCAGCAACTGCTGTATAAAGATATGGATCTTTACGACCATGCCAACGATGTACATTTTTGATATCCTGTTCTAAATCTATTAACGCTACATTTTCTGCTAAATTCTGTGCATCATTCGCTTTTTCAGCCTTTGTAGTTTCTGTAACAACATTGCCTTCTGCATCTTTGATAACAAAATGCACAGACTGATTTTCTTTTTTATTTGCTACATATGCCTGTAAACGAACAATAGCATCTGTATCATTTACAATTCTAGGTGTGATTACAAGACCTTTTCCACCATAGTAATCTAAATCAAAATGTGATTCTGCTACTGCAATGATATTAACATCTCGGTACATACCTCCATAGAAAGTAAAGTCCGCTACCTGTGGGTAAACTTTATCATTTGCAGCGTTGTCTACTGCTACTACGATAAGTGTTTCATCTGTAAGTTCAGCAGTAATGTCTACTCTCCATGTAGAGAAACCACCATCATGATGTGCCAATGCCTTACCATTTACATATACATCAGCAGAAGATGCTGCACCATTGATTTCTAAATAATAGTTATCTGCTTCTGGTAAATCAGCCTTTTTGATTACTTTTGCATAATTACATGTACCACGGAAGTAATCCGATCCTCCGTCCATACCATCGATGTTGTTCCATGTATGGGGAACATTTACCACTTCCCAATCAGTTGGAAGTGTAGCTGGAATTTCTTTTGTATCCTTGAGGAAAGACCAACCTGAGTTAATGTTAATTAACTGTCTCATATTTTCCTTTTCTCCTTATTTCTTTTTTGTATATCTCATACATGCTTGTATACATGATAACTGATTTTATACAACATTTCAATAAAAAGACTGGAAAACATTCGTCTTCCAGTCTCTATCTACATATAATTTATCTGATTAAATCTCTTTTTCTGCTACCCATCATAAATACACCTGCTCCCAACATCATTAATGCAATATATGGGATGGCATTTGTAACATCACCAGTCTGAGGTACACCATTCTGTTCTACAAAAATGTATGTACTGAAATGATCTGTTTCAAATGTACAGAAATTATCTTCTACAGATTGTACTACGCACTCTACCAGTTTATCTCCGTCAACGCGGAAAACCTTTAGCATTTTTCCATCTGTTACACTGAATGGCAATTTCACCCTAACACTTATTTTACCATTCAATTGTTCAATATCTGCTCCATTCTTGTCAAATAATTCGATTTCGAACATATACATGTTCTTAATATCCTTTATCTCGTTTTCAACAAGTTTTTTCGAATTTTCATAGTCGATGCCGCTTTCTAATTTTGTAACCGTCATGGAAGTACCCTCTGGTAATACTTTATTTGTATCTTCAAAGGAAGCTTCCGCATCATTTTGCATTGAAATCTGACCTGCTTTTTTCGCATATATATAATAGTATTCACCCTTTTGGGCAGTTGCTGGAACGGTATATATATCATCTGTAATTAATTTATTGTCATCGCCATACCATGACAAATAAGAATCCCCATATATGTATGGTAATGCAATTGTCTGACCTGCATCAACTACCCACACGTATTCTTCATAAGCAAAGTTTAGCCATCCTTTTAATACGATTACATTGCTTGTATCATATTCTGCAATAATATATAGGTAATCAATATAGTCATCCTCTCTCATATTGATAAATTCAGCAAAATTCCAGTCTATAAAAGAAAGCTTTTTGAAATGCTTCAAGTTCGAATCTGGAACAAATGTATTCAAAAAATAATCCTTTAATTTTTCTTCTGACAAACAGGTCTCGTTATCTAATACTACATATTCTGGAGCATATTTTACTATTCCATACTCACCTGCATCTGCAGTATAATCATGTTCAAACCGTACAATTACTTTGTCTTTATATTTTGCAATGAATTCAAGATAGTTGTTATACAAAGACACTTCACCATCGAAGTATGGTTCAAACCATTCTGCCGAACCATTTAATGCATCTGCAGGTATACCTTTATTTTCATTATAAATGCTTTCCAATGAAGTACCTGCATTATATAATACTACACTTTCTTCATTTTTAAGCACGTCATCGTTATCGATATACACCTTTTGAATGTGCACTGGATACTTATCATATGCAGCATAAAAGCTTACATAATCCCTGTCAATCGTATCATCTAGCGATATATCTTCATCAACTAATTTCCATTCTACAAAGGAACATCCGATTACATCTTTCGCGTCATTCAATTCTTCCAATACATCTTTATAGGTAGCTTCCTTATCTAAAAAGATAATTTTCGCTTCACTTGCAATCGCTCCCTCTTCATCCAGATATTCGGAATATACGGACACGATATTTTTATTATAAATTGCCTTTACCGATGGATATATTCCTTCTAGATTACCTTCATAGCTCCAGCCTTCAAATGTAAGTCCAGCCACATCTTTTCCCGGAGTCAAATGAGACATTATTTCATCAATGGAAGAACCTGCTTCTATCTCAATTACTTCTGTAGTGTTTTCCCATCTGCCTGTTTCCGTATACTGATATTTAAGAATGCTAACCTCCTGCATTCCAGTAAGAATAATTTCATCCGAACCATCTACATCAGAAGGAACTGTATAGTTGCCTACATATGTAACCCTATCTTCACTGCAATCCCATGTCACAGGACATCCCTCTATTTCTGTAGGCAGAGAAATCACCTGTCCCGGCTCAACAGCATATACTTTTGATTCATCTGCCGTCTCTAACACAAGCTGTGCTTTTCCATACTCTGCCTTAAACAATGCCCATTCTGCATCATTTTCTTCCTCAGCATCCCAGTTATCACCATTCCACCATACCCAATTTATAAATTCTAATGGTGCATAGTGATTCTTTGGTGCATAATACTGCTCATAATAAGCCTGTAACTGTGTTTCATATTGAGGAGTCGCAAGATATTTATCTACAACAACAAATGTACTTTCTGTAACCGGAACACCATAATCCCCACGATCCGCAACATAGCTACTACTTAATTTCATAATATTGTGATTTTCATAATCCGCAAAAATTTCACAATATGTTTTGTTTAATCCAACTTTTTCTGCCTCATATACGCTTGGATTCCACTTTGTAAATACATAATTTGAATCCTCTGTCATATCATCAAGAGCAACCATGTATTTTTCATGTATTACATCAAAGGTCGTTCCTTCTGGATAATATTCCGTGAATTTCTCCGTCTTTACATTATTATTTGCATCCACATATGCTCTCACAACGGTTACTGGATACTTGTCATAGCTAGCATTAAAAACAGCCCTTTTCGATGCTACTACCTCAGTATCCTCGTAATACCCCTTCCAGCCTAAGAAGGTAGAGTTTTCTGTCGACGCTATCCTAGGTAACAGCTCCTTTAATTCTCCATATGTAATACCTACAGGAACCTCTACCTTTGTGCTTTTATGGCTCAAACCTTCCTCTGGATCAAGCCAGTAGCGGTCTAAAAGTATTTCCTGTGTTTCTTCTGCTTTTGCCTCCATCATCGGAATTGCAGTAATTACAATCGCCAATGACAAAACAACGGTAAATACTCGTTTCAATATTGTTTTCATATAAAAACGCCTCCATAATTTGATGTCTATATTTTACTATATGTAGTATTTGCTTGTAAACTTGTATACAATTGCATGAAATATATCAAGAAATAAAACAAGCCCAGCTAAGCTGGGCTTGAAAATTTTACTTCATAACGATATTTACAATACGTCCTGGAACATAGATTTCCTTCACAATATTGCCTGTTAATTTGTCAGCGATAGCTTCTTTCGCCTGAGCGATTACAGAATCTTTATCTGCATCCTTGTTGATTGCGATGGTTGCTTTGATCTTGCCGTTAATCTGAACTGCGATTTCCACTGTAGATTCTACCATCTTAGCTTCATCATACTGAGGCCATGACTCGTATGCGATAGTATCTTCATGACCAAGCTTTGTCCAAAGTTCTTCTCCTACATGAGGACAAATACAAGAAAGCATTTTTACTAATCCTTCTGCATACTCTTTTGGACATTTACCAGCCTTATAAACTTCGTTTACAAAAATCATCATCTGGCTGATTGCTGTATTAAAGCCAAGCTGTTCAAAGTCACTGGTAACCTTCTTAACTGTCTGATGATATACTTTTTCAAGTGTGCCATCATTTTCTTCTGTGATATTTTCTGGGTTTGTAAAGAAATTCCATACACGAGTGATGAATTTTCTTGCACCAACTACACCATTAGAGTTCCATGGTTTGGATACTTCAAGGGGTCCCATGAACATCTCGTAAAGTCTTAAGGTATCTGCACCGTACTCTTCTACGATATCACTTGGGTTAATAACAAATTCTGGGAAACGTTTACCCATTTTGATACCATTTTCGCCTAAAATCATACCCTGGTGAACTAATTTCTGGAATGGCTCTTTTACAGGTGATAAGCCTTTGTCATATAAAAATCTGTTCCAGATACGTGCATACATAAGGTGTCCTACTGCATGCTCTGGTCCGCCTACATATAAGTCAACTGGCAACCAGTGTTTTAATAATTCCTGGTTTGCAAATTCTTCATCGTTGTTTGGATCGATATATCTCATATAATACCATGATGAACCTGCAGAACCTGGCATTGTAGATGTCTCACGAACACCTTTTACGCCGTTTGCATCATACTGTTTCCATGTTGTAGCATTCTCAAGCGGTGCTTTACCGTTTTTACCCTTGTAATCTTCAAGTTCTGGTAAAACAAGTGGTAATTCTTCGTCTGGAATAAAGTAAATCTCGCCATCTTCTTTATAAACACATGGAACAGGTTCGCCCCAGTATCTCTGACGTGCAAAAATCCACTCACGGAAGTGATAGTTTACTTTTCTTCTTGCAACACCTTTATTTTCTAATTTTACTGTGATAGCTTCTTTTGCTTCTTCTACAGTAAGACCTGTAAACTCTTCTGAATTAATTAACTTGCATCCTTTACCAAGGTAGTCCTGTTTCTCAAATGCACACTCAGACACATCACGACCTTCGATAACCTGAATCATATCAATATTATGAGCAATTGCATATTCGAAGTCACGCTGGTCATGACTAGGAACCGCCATAACTGCACCTGTACCATAGCTTGCAAGTACGAAGTCACCGATGAAAAGTGGTACTTCTTTGCCGTTTACAGGGTTAATTGCGTATAAGCCTTTTAATGGACATCCTGATTTTGTCTTGTTTAATTCAGTACGGTCCATATCGTTTTTCTTAAGTGTCTCGTCAATATACGCCTGAACCTCTTCCTTGTTCTCTACACGGTCCATAAGACCTTTTACAATTTCTCCGTCTGGAGCAAGCACCATGAATGTAATACCATAAATGGTCTCGATACAAGTTGTAAAAATAGAGAAGCTACCGCCGCCTACGATTTCAAAATCAACTTCTACACCGGTACTCTTACCAATCCAGTTCTTCTGGATTTCTTTGGTAGAGGTTGGCCAGTCAATTTCTTCTAAGCCTTCTAATAATTTCTCAGCAAATGCAGGCTGATCAATTACCCACTGCTTCATATTCTTTCTGATAACTGGGTAGCCACCACGTTCTGATTTACCATCAATTACTTCGTCATTAGATAAAACAGTACCTAATTCTTCACACCAGTTAACTGGCATGTCAACAAGCTTTGCATAACCATCTTCGTATAATTTTTTAAAGATCCACTGTGTCCATTTGTAGAATGATGGGTCAGAAGTTGCAATTACCTTAGACCAGTCATAGTCAAAACCTAATTCCTTCAACTGTTTAGAGAAAGTCTTAATGTTTTCCTGTGTAAATCCGTTTGGATGATTACCTGTAGAAACTGCATACTGTTCTGCAGGCAAACCAAATGAATCGTAACCCATTGGATGAAGTACATTGTAGCCCTGCATACGTTTCATACGAGACATGATGTCCGTAGCTGTGTATCCTTCTGGATGTCCTGCGTGAAGACCTACACCTGATGGATATGGGAACATATCAAGCGCATAATATTTTGGCTTGCTAAAATCCCAAACATCTGTCTTGAAAGTCTCATTTTCTTCCCAATAGTTCTGCCATTTTTTCTCAATCACTTTATGATTGTAAAGTTCAGCCATTTTAAAATCCTCCTATTTCTTTTGTCCACCTTCAAATAAAAAAGTCCTCGTCTCTAACTTCCATTAGAGACGAAGACACTAATTCTCCGTGGTACCACTCTATTTCGTATAAAAGTCCATGTCCTCATTTAAAAACATGCACCTAAGAAATACGCACTTAAACTCCTTAACGCGGATAAAACGCTTTTTCCTACACATCGTCCCATACGACAACTTCAGAAAAAGAACTCCAAGGTGAGTTCAGTTACTTCCACCTGTCATCTCACACCAGCCGATGACTCTCTGAATGGCTTTCGTACTTACTACTCCTTATCAACGTCATTTCATATTGAATTAACCAACATGATTTATTGTATCATAACAAATCATTTTGTCAACCGTCTATGCCATTATTTTGATATAGCATAATATCCTCTTTTCGAGCCAGTCCTTCGGAAAATGCTGTTGCAGAGCCAGCATACACTCCAAGCTTTAAAGCTTTTTCATAGTCACCTGTTTCCATATATCCTGCTAAAAATCCAGCAACCATAGAGTCACCTGCACCTACAGAATTAATTACCGAACCACTTGGAGCCTTCATTTCATAAATCTTTCCATCTTCTGCAATTAAAACAGCTCCATCTGCCCCAGCTGAAATGAGCACATTCCGTGCACCTGCATTTTGAAGTTCTTTTCCATAAAAAATGATTTCTTCCTGCGTGGTAATTTCACGATTAAATATATCGCCTAACTCATGCTGATTTGGTTTTATGAGAAATGGCTGATTCTCCAGCGTGTTCCATAACAGTACACTTGAAGCATCTACTACAACACGAATCCCCTTTTCTTTACACACCTTTACAATATCAGCATAGATGTTTTGTGAAACTCCACGACATACACTTCCTGAAATAACAAGAATATCCTCTTTTGTCATGCAGCTAATTTTCTCTATCAGCTGTGCTAATTCCTCTTCTGATACAACGGGTCCCTGTCCATTTATTTCAGTTTCCTGATGCCAATATCCATCACTCTCTGGCTCGATAAGAACATCACTTCTTACCTTCATATTTATTCTCGTCAGACCATCCTTGACTTCAATAAAATCTGTATTTATTCCTTGATCTTGCAATCTTCTCTGCAACTCTAACCCAGTAAATCCAGACACAAAACCGAGTGCAACAGACTCCACTCCAAGTTCCTTTAAAACTATCGATACATTTATCCCTTTGCCACCGGTGAACATGGATTCTTGGGAAGTTCTGTTTATTTTTCCTGTTTCGAAATCCTCTATGGATACTACATAGTCCAGGGATGGATTAAACGTAACTGTATAAATCATGACTATTCTCCTTCTCAAAAAGAAAAGCTGCCACCAAGGTGGCAACCTCTCTTTTTTGTATATTATATACCTTGTCCCCTAATCTCTCAACTGGAATTTAGAAACTAATTCATTCATATTCATAGCCTGAGCAGATAATTCTTCGCTTGTAGCAGAAGATTCTTCGGAAGCTGCTGAGTTAGACTGAACAACTTCAGAAATACGTGCAATACCTGCATCCGCCTGTTCCATAGCCTCTGCCTGTGTAACAGCACTTTCGCTTAACATTCTAGACTGCTCTGCAATGCCTTTAATAGATTCTACTACTTCATCTAATACTTCCGAAGTACGTGTAGCAACCCTGCTACCTTCTTCAATCTCATGTAATGTATTTGCAACAAGAGCTCTTGTATCAACTGCTGATTTCGCACTCTGGTCTGCCAAATCACGGATTTCATCAGCTACAACCGCAAAACCACGACCTGCTTCACCTGCACGTGCAGCTTCAATGGATGCATTAAGTGATAAGAGGTTTGTCTGGCTTGCAATACTTTCAATCTGTGAAATGATATCTTCAATCTTTTTCGATGTTTCACTAATACGATTCATAGAATCTACCATGTTAGACATTTCTTCACGGCTAAGCTGTGCTTTTTGGGCACAATTCTGAGCTTCTGAATATGCACCATTCATCTGCTCTGCTGATTCGCTAATACCGGCAGAAATTGTCTGCATTGTAGCAAGCATCTGCTGTACAGAAGCAGCCTGATCTGTCGCACCTTCTGCAAGATCCTGAGAAGCCTGTGCTAAGTTATCTGAACCTGCAGATACCTGTTCTGCTGCTTCGCCAACTTCACGAAGTGCTGTACTCATGTTTCTATTCATGTTACGGATAGACATAAGAATCTGATTAAATTCTCCTACATATGCCTGTTCACATGTTGTTCTAAGACGGAAGTTACCTTTTGACATTTCATCACAGAGATAAGCAATGTCATGTACGATAAGACCTAACTTCTCTGCCATACCAGCAGCTTCATCCATCATTTCAGAAATTTCATCTCTTGTTGCAACTTCTGGGAATTCTGAAGATACATCACCAGCCGCAAAATCTTTGAATCTATCACCTAATGCTGTTAATGGTTCTGCAATACCTCTCGAAATAGCATTACTAATGCGAGTTGAAATAATAGTAGCAAGCACAATTACAACAATAATAAGAATAATCATTCCAAGCTGTAAAAAATTCAGCGTAACATCCATTTCTTCTGCCTTCTGAACATTAACAACCATCAAATTATCTAATGCATTGTATGCTGCAGTATATACTGGTGCCATCTCTTTGATTGCATATTCCTGGGCAGCCAAATAATCTGTTTCTGCCATTTCGATAACTTTTGCTTCCACTTCAAAATATGCAGCAAGTGCAGCCTCAATCTCTGCCATAGCAGCATGTCCCTCTGGTGTAACCATAGTAGGTTTTACCAAAGCAAGATATTCGTATGCTTCTTTTTCATAACTATTACGCGATTCTATCAAAGTAGCAATCTGCTCTTCTGATTCATATCCAATAATACCACGTGTTGCAGAACGACAATCAGCTACACATTGCATAAGCTTACCAATATCCCCCTGAGGCAATGCGTAATTATCCATTGCACTCTTATAATTTGTCGCTACTATAAATACCGCAACTACACCTATAATTGCAGCGATTGTAGCAATTCCTAATACCATAGTATAGGATTTTTTTAATCTTTCCTGGATTCTCATATTGTTAAAATCAAAGAATCCAACCTTGTTGTTTGATTTGGTTTTTCCCATAACCAATCCTCCCCGTACATAATATAGAATTAGCATATCACACAACTATCTTTTACACAATCAATTTGACGTTTTTTCGGATATTTTCGGCTTATTTGTCATTTTTCCAATACAAAAAACACACTCAAAGCTTACCTGCCCTGAGTGTGTCATTTTAACATCTAAATCATATTAGTTGTTGATAAATTTATCTTCTTCATTATTCCAGCTGTAAAGGCTACGAACTTCTTCACCAACTTTTTCTACTGGATGTTCTGCAGCGATTTTTCTCATTGCTTTGAAGTGAACCTGACGGCCTGCTGGAGACATGTCTAATAAGAAGTCTTTTGCAAATGTACCATCCTGGATATCAGAAAGGATTTTCTTCATAGCTTTCTTTGTATCATCTGTGATAATCTTTGGTCCTGTGATGTAATCACCGTATTCAGCTGTGTTCGAGATAGAATATCTCATGCCAGCGAAACCTGACTGGTAAATTAAGTCAACGATGAGTTTCATTTCATGTACACATTCAAAGTATGCATTTCTTGGATCATATCCGGCTTCTACTAATGTTTCAAAACCAGCCTGCATAAGTGCACATACACCACCACAAAGAACTGCCTGTTCACCGAAAAGGTCTGTTTCTGTTTCTGTACGGAATGTTGTTTCAAGAACACCAGCTCTTGCTCCACCGATAGCTGCAGCATAAGCTAAAGCCATATCTAACGCTTTGCCTGTAGCATCCTGTTCAACAGCTACTAAACATGGAACACCTTTACCTGCCTGGTATTCAGAACGTACTGTATGTCCTGGTCCCTTTGGAGCAATCATAGTTACATCAACATCTGCTGGTGGTTTGATAGCACCAAAATGAATGTTGAAACCATGAGCAAACATAAGCATATTGCCTGCTTCAAGGTTTGGTTCGATATCTTTCTTGTACATATCAGCCTGTAATTCATCATTGATAAGAATCATGATGATATCTGCTTTTTTAGCAGCTTCAGCAGCTGTGAATACTTCAAAGCCCTGTTTTTCTGCTTTTGCCCAAGATTTGCTACCTTCGTAAAGACCGATGATTACATTGCATCCAGATTCTTTTGCATTTAATGCATGTGCATGGCCCTGGCTACCGTAACCGATAACTGCGATTGTTTTTCCTTCTAATAATGAGATGTTACAATCTTCCTGATAATAAATTTTTGCTTCTGACATTTATGTGTCCTCCTAAAAATAAATTCTTTTTAATCCAGATAAACTACATCTGCAGAACCTCTGGTAAGTCCTGTTATACCTGTTCTTGCCAGTTCAAGGATTTCATATCCCACTAGCAATTCCAGAAAAGCATCTAATTTGCTTTGTGTACCAATCAATTCGATAATCATGGAATCCAAAGAAACATCTACTATCTTCCCACGGAAGATATCTGTCACAGCTACAATAGACTGTCGCTGGTCTTCTGCCACACGAATCTTAACTAAAATAAGTTCACGTGTAATAGAAGTGCCATCTTCTAGCTTCTTGATATCCAAGACATCCTCTAATTTTGCGACCTGCTTTTCAATCTGTTCAAGAATCTGCTCATCCCCTGTTGCCACAATGGTAATACGTGTATAACGTGGATCTGCAGTTACACCAGATGAGAAGCTGTCAATGTTATAACCTCTTCGGCTAAACAGACCCGAAATACGGCTGGTAACACCTGGGTTATTCTCAACTAATAGAGAGTAAACTTGCTTTCTCATAACCATTTCCTTTATTGTATTTTTTAATATACATAAGATAATATTACTATAATTTGTATTTGTCAAGCATTATTTACACTATAACTTGTAGTTATGAAATTGATAACTAAAATAAAGAGGCTGTCGCACAAATATCAATTTGTCGGCGCCCTTTCTTTGTATCTAGAAACACATTTGTCCCACTATATATCAGGTGTATTTTCGAACATTTAAGGGAAACGTTATATTTTCTTGAAGTGCACATTCCACTTAAGCTTTGTGTCTTTCAACTTTTTTACTATCTGCGAAGTATGCTCCGTATGAGAAAGACGCCTGAACATCCTTTCCTAGCATCTCTAAATACGGCAGCTTTATAAATGATATTACATGTGCTGGCTTGAAACTCGACGCAAAAGCAGCGTCTCAGACAGTCAAGCCAAGCACATGACATAATATAAATCTGCCGTATTAAGAGATGCACGTAAAGTCTGTAATGGTGTCTTTCATCATACGGATATACTTTCGCAGATTGTAAAATTTTTGAAAGACATAAAAAATCACAAGAGTGGAATATGCACTTCAAGAAAATATAACGTTTCCCTTAAATGTTCGAAAATACACTTGATATATAGTGGGACAAATGTCTTTAAGAAATAAATTAAGGGGCGCCGACAAATTGATATTTGTATGACAGCCCCTTTAACGTTTAAAAAATCATCTTCCAAAATACTTATCGATACCGTTTGCAATACCTTCTACCATCTTATCCTGATATTCTTCTGATGCCATCAGTCTGTCCTCTTTTGGATTAGACATAAATCCCATTTCTACTATGGTTACTGGGATTTGACACCAATTAATGCCACTCATCGTATCCGTTTCCCATATACGACGCCTTTTTGCACCTGTGCTTTCTACAAACTCATCCAGAATACACTCCGAAAGCTTATAACTCTTCTCATAGAGACTTCCATTGTATGGATTTGATGAAGTTTGGCATATTGTTTCCACGCCGTTTACCGAAGAACTAGATGAACTGTTTGCATGAATTCGGATAAAAGCATCTGCATCTAAATTATTCGCAAATTTAGCTCTTTCGCTATTACTAATATTGATATCATGTGTTTCGCGAATCATTACTACCTGATAGCCACGTGATTTTAATTCATCTCTTAGCTTTAGTGAAACCTCAAGGTTAAGTACATATTCCTGCAGTTTCGTCTCACAGCCCATTGTACCAGAACTTACTTTTGTCTTCATAACAGAAGACCCTGGTCCATCTGGTTCTTTTCCATTATTACCTTTACCTTGATGTCCAGCATCAATTACAACTACAATTCCATTTGGATCAAAATCCGCGGGAAGAGTTAGGTCTTCTGCAGTAATCTCAGGCATTTGCGTTTGAGACGGCTGAGCACTTTGTACTTCTACCTTTACTCTGTCCAGATATTTCGCTGATACATAAGCAATTCCATTGTGATATCGAATCTTCTGCCATCCGTCTACAGCCTCTTCAAGTCCTATGACCATCTCATTAGTGCTTAGCTTTCCTAATATTTCTCCATTCGTAGATGGTAAGCTTCGTACATTTACGTTGGTCTGTGCGTATAACTTTATCTCTGTCGCATTATCTTCCTCTGTTTGAGTCTCCGACTCCTTCTGTGTATCTTCTACTTGCTCAGACTCCTTTATACCTTCAGAATCATCCATATAATCTGACTTACTTGTATCCTCCGAATCCTCCAGATATTGCGAATTCTTATCCTCTCCCGGTTGCAACTGCGGCTTTCCATTAGCAGAAGGACTACAACCAGTAATTAAAACTATCATAGCAAGTGATAACACATAAAATCTTATATTTTTTCTCATTGTACACCCCAAAATAATATTTAAAAATCGGATTCCTATAACAGGAATCCGATTTATATAAGATAAACTTTATTACTGTAATAACTGGAATCTAGAAACTAAATCATGCATTGACATCGCCTGTGCAGATAATTCCTGACTGGTTGCAGATGATTCCTGGGCAGCTGCTGAGTTAGACTGAACAACTTCTGAAATACGTTCAATACCGATATCTGCCTGTTCTACTGCATATGCCTGATCAACAGAGTCCTGTGATAATCTCTTAGATGTATCTGCAATCTTTTGAATTGCATCTACTACACCGTCTAATACATCTGCTGTTCTATATGCAATCTTGCTACCTTCTTCAATTTCCATCAGAGTATTTGTTACAAGTTCTCTTGTATCAACCGCAGACTTCGCACTCTGGTCTGCAAGGTTACGGATTTCGTCTGCTACTACTGCAAAGCCACGTCCTGCTTCACCAGCACGAGCAGCTTCAATGGAAGCATTAAGTGATAGTAAGTTGGTCTGACTAGCAATACTTTCGATTTCAGAAATGATATTTTCAATCTTCTTAGATGTCTCACTGATACGGTTCATGGATTCTACCATGTTACCCATTTCTTCACGGCTGTTCTGTGCATCATTTGCACACTTAAGTGCCTGATCATATGCTTCGCCAACGCTAGTAGAATTATCTTTTAATCCGTTAGATACGGTATTCATAGTAGCAAGCATTTCCTGTACGGATGCAGCCTGATCTGTAGCACCTTCTGCCAAATCCTGAGCAGCTTCTGCTAAATTGTTTGCACCTACATTTACCTGAGTTGCTAATTCTTCTACTTCACGAAGTGCATCACTTACATTCTTGTTCATAGTCTTAATAGCAACTAATAAACCTTCTAAATCACCTACGTAAGCGATTTCACAATCAGAACGCACATTAAAGTTACCAGCACCCATTTCCTGACATAGTCTTTCTACGTCAAAGATAATCATCTGTAAACGCTCTGCCATGTCATGAGAAGCATTCATAAGGCCTGCAATTTCATCTTTAGCACCTGAAGTTGGGAATGGTGTCTTGATATCACCTTCCGCGAACTTATCAAATCTATCTTCTAATTCAGCCAATGGTTTAGAAATACCTTTTGAAATATTCGCTGCAATTGTTTTAGCTGCAATGCTTGCCCCTGCTAATACAACGAGCATAAGAACAATCGCTCCGATTTCAAGTCCAGTACAAAGAGCTTCCATCTCATGTTCTTTTTCTACGTTAATCGCCATAAGCTCCAGTGTCGCTTCATCTAACGCAGTATATAATGGGGTAATCTCTTTAATAGCCATTTCCTGTGCCTGACGACAGAGCTCTTGATCCGTCGTCGCACCAAGTGCTATAACTTCTGCTTCTTTTGCAAAATATGCATTTAATGCAGCACCAATTTTTTGATATGCTGCTTCACCTTCTGCAGTCACAATATATTTATGTAAGTCTTCATAGCGAGCCAAAGTAGACGCTTTACGCTCATCGTGCTTGCTAACCATCAAATCAATCTGGTCCTGATCTTCATAACCAATGATACCACGCATATTGGAACGAGACTCTGCGTATTCGTTCATAAATAAAGCGATATCACCTTGAGGCAATGCATAGTTATTCATCGCATTCTTGAATTGACCTAATACCGTCACTAATGAAATAACACCAATTACGGACCCAATTGAAGCAATTATGATAATAAGATTGAACGCTTTTTTCAAACGTGCTTCAATACGCATCCCCTTAAAGTTAAAGTCTAATAATTTTTTTTTCTGTTTCTTTTCTTTTCCCATACCTTACTCCTCCTTGAGAAATAATTCATATATAGGTAAATAGTACTACTTTTTTGTATCGATTTCAAGTTTTTTCAGATAATTTCGACAATTTGTGCCAAAAATAAAATTGTGCAAAATTATCTTGTTCTTAACTTCACATACTATATCTTGTATACATTAGTAAGCTACACATTTTAATGTCAAGCCTTCTGCTGGCACCGTGTATCCAGCGTTCTCTCGAATCTTACTTTGTAAAATGTGTGGAATATCTTCTGGCATCTTGGTACCATTCCCCACTTCTATCAAGGTTCCTGTCATAATACGAATCATCTGCTGAAGGAACCCATCTCCAGTATATGAAATCTGAATTTCGTTTTCCTTTTCTATGATATCAATCGTAGTTACTGTACGTATAGTTGACTTCTTCATCTTCTTATTACCACAAAAAGCTGCAAAATCATGTGTACCAAGCATAAGACTAGCTGCTTTTCGCATTTTATTTATATCCAGCTTTTCTGTGTAGGTATACATATATTTTCGTTCGAAAACATTTGGCACATGGCTAGTATGGATACGATATATATATGTCTTGTTAGATGCGTGAAATCTTGCATGAAATCTTTCATCGACTTCTTCTATATCTATAACTGCAATATCCATCGGAAGATAACGATTGAGATAATCCATAATCTCCTGTGCCTTAAAATGTGCTGGCACATGGAAATTTGCTACCTGACCATATGCATGCACACCTGCATCCGTACGTCCAGAACCGATCACCTCGATTTCCTGCCCTGCCATTGTAGAAAGTACATTCTGGATTTTTCCCTGAATCGTCATATCCGTTGATTTCTGCACCTGCCAGCCTTTGTAACGAGTGCCGTCATACTGGATGGTAATCCTATAATTTTTCAATGAAAAATCATTATTCATATTGTACAAATCCTCTAATTACTATTTATATTTTTATTTGATATCAACGACAGAAATCAATTCCTGTAACCAGGTATTTCCATTTCTTCTTTTGACATCCAATGTGTTTACCATAACCTTTTGTACACTTACAATGTGATCACCAAAATTCTCTGTAACCGTTTCTGGAATATAACTTCCCAACATGCTAATCACATAATGCTGTCCATTTGCTTCTCCCAAATACAGCATTACATGTCCACTAATTCCCATAATTGCACCCGGATTGGTACTGGAAAGCAATGTTTCTCTATCTTTTACTGACATTCCTTCCATATCGTTCTTCATTTCCGGAATTGCCATCTGTCCACGGCTATTACGAGGCAATGAAAATCCGAAACAACTATAGATATCCTTTATATACATAGAACAATCTCTTTTTCCATCAATGCCACCCCATCCATAAGGTTCTCCAAGCTCCTGAAATGCAAGAGTCAACGTATTAGCTATTGTATATGGCAGATATCCTTCATGTACTTTCTCCTCTTTATCAAGAGATGTATACGTATAATACAACTTACCATCCTCGCTTCTCTGTGGAACTCGTACAAAATAGTCTCCACTTGTTAAGCCATGTGCTTCCCCTTCTTCTGCTAGGTAAAGTTTTGTACTCATAAATACTGTACCTTCTATACCAGAAATTTCAGAATCCTCAGTTACCACTAAAAAATCCTTTTGCGCTTGGAAATCAAGCCAATCGGCGCGATTATCAAACAATGCACAATCTTTTGCCTCTATCCAGCCAATGAATTCATTTGCAACCACATAATACCAGTTCTTATCAAGACTTTCCCAAAGGACAAGTACAGGCTCATTCATTCTAAAATAGGTTTGTTGTAACAGATTTTCTGCCTCATTTAAATCACTGCCCGTCATAATGTCTGTGGTTGGGAAATCAAATGAAGGTGTACTATGTACGATTACCCCATATTTTACAGTGATTTTCTCAGGCATCTCATTAAAGGCATAGGCTTTATATCGTTCCTGCCACTCAGCCTCTGTAACTTTTTCTCCTTTATAATACAATCCTGCATTCTTTATATTTGGGAAATCAATTCTATCCTGTAGCCATTCTTTGTCTACTGTCTCTGTAAAAGTATTAATATCATAATACCCACCCTTCCAGTCAGTACCCCATTTTTTCATCATAAGAGCATTTTGTTTTTTTATATCTTCAATAGAAAGAATTTCTTCATCTCGATTTTCCACTTTTGCAAGCCAAAACTGCAGGGATTCTACCTCTGCTTTTTCCTGCCCAGATGAATCATTTTCCCCAGAATCACTCTGTGTTTCTTGCATTCCATGCTCATTCTTTGATGATTCATTACCACAAGCAGTCATAGACACCATCATGCATATAAGCATGCATAATGCCATTATTTTTCTTATTTTTGACATAAATATACCCTCGCTTCATAAGGTTTTAAAACAGATGTCGCGGTTCCATCGTAATTATATAAAATTAGCACTGCTTTTTTCAAATCAAATCCATCAGGTGCCTCAAATTCTACCAAACTATCAGAATAAGAACAGACCACTAAGATTTTCTGCTTCTCATCTTCTCGTGTATATACATACAACTTAGAAGAAGATTTCTTGTATTCTGTATAATTTCCATTTCTTACGCAGGATAATTCCTTACGAAGTTTTATTACCTTACGATAGAAATTAAGGATAGACTCTGGATCCTGTTCCTGTGCAGCTACATTGACTTCTTTATAGTTTTCGTTGACATAGAACCAAGGGGTTGCAGTTGAAAAGCCTGCATTTTCTGTATTATCCCACTGCACAGGTGTACGTGCAGAATCACGCGAACCATGCCAAAGTCTCTCTAATCTCTTCTCTGGAGATTTCTTGGTACCTACATTATGATACTGCCAAAGTGTCTGTACATCTTCATACATTTCTGGATCAGATGGATACCAGTTACTCATACCGATTTCCTGTCCCTGATACACAAATGGAGTACCTTTTAAGAACATGTATGATACCGCCAGCATTTTCGCACTTGCATCACGGAATTTCTCACTTCCATAACGGGAAACCATACGTGGATGATCATGATTTTCGATGTAAAGCATGTTCCATCCTTTGCCCTCCAAGCCGTTCTGCCACGAAGAATATGCCTTCTTTAACTTACGAAGATTAAATGGCATATGAACAAAATCTGTAAACATACAGTCCGCTTCCTGTGTCGCAAACTGAATCATCATATCTAAAACAGGGGTATTCGTCTCATCAATGTATTTAAGTGCTATCTTTGGTGTAACCATAGGCGCTTCTGCAAGTGTCATGCAATCATATTTTGAGAACACATCTCTATGGAACTCTTCCAAATATTCATGTAAATGTGGGCCATGATTAAAATAATTAAAGCCCTTGGATGCAGGCATGATGTAGTCATCTGGAAGTCCCTCTTTCTTAGAAATAAAAGTAATAACGTCTTCTCTAAATCCATCTACGCCCATATCCAACCAGTATTTTAGAATCTTCTTTACCTCTTCTCGTACCAGTGGATTGTCCATGTTTAAATCAGCCTGCTCAATCGCAAATAAGTGCATATAATATTCCTTACGCACTTCATCCCACTGCCATGCTTTTCCTTCAAAAAGAGAATCCCAGTTATTTGGCAATTTACCATTTGGCTTAGCTGGACGCCAAATATAATAGTCTGTATATGGCTCGATACGCTGACGGCTCTTTTTAAACCATTCATGCTCTGTACTAGTATGATTTACAACCAAATCCATGATGACCTTCATTCCGCGTTCATGTGCACCATCGAGCACTTTCTTAAACGCCTCCATACCACCGAATTCTTCTGCGATATCCATATAATCAGAAATATCATATCCACAGTCTACGCCTGGTGATGGATAAAGTGGAGAAAACCAGATACCATCACAGCCAAGTGACTTGATATAATCTAATTTCTCGTATACTCCGTATAAATCGCCCATTCCATCGCCATTGCCATCCTTAAAGGAGCGAGGCCAAATCTGATAAAATACTTTGTCTTTGTACCATTGTTCTGTTCTCATAACTGCCCTCCAAATTCAATTATCTTTCAACACAAAAAATCTAACTGTATTATACCACTTCAACACACTTTTGAGAAATAAAAGATTGACGTAATTGTATTCCTTATTTACAATTGGTTTAACCAATACCAATTTAGGAGGTTCGTATGGAATTTCAAAAAATAAGCGCCCCATCTCTTCACGAATTATTTGTAGCTCAGTTGGAACACTTGATTATCTCTGGAAAATTACAAATTGGAGAAAAGCTTCCACCCGAACGACAACTTGCAGAAATGATGCAGGTAAGTCGTTCTGTTGTAAATAGCGGCATTAATGAATTAGAAAAAAAAGGATTTCTTACTATTAAGCCAAGAAGTGGAACATATGTGGCAGATTATCGTAGAAAAGGCACTATGGATACTCTTATGGCCATTATGAAATACAATGGTGGTCGCATTCGTAATGAAGAAATACGCTCTATTTTCGAACTTCGAATCGCTTTAGATTCACTCGCAGCAAAGCTTTGCATTGACCGAATTACCGATGAAGAAATCCAATTACTCTTCGAAAAAGTAGAAGATATTCGAACTGCAGAAAGCAAATCTGATGCTATCCGTGCTGCCTTTGAATTTCAGCATGAATTTGCATTGGTATCAGGAAATACACTTATTCCACTTGTATTTCAATCATTTATTGCACCAATCAATACTCTGTGGGAACGTTTTATTGATTTATATGGATTAGATATTCTTTACCAGAGAAACTATAAAATGTGGACCTTTATCAAAAACCGCGATACAGAAGGTGCTATTGAATGGATAGAAAAATCCATGGAAGAATGCATAAATGGCGATTACCAAATTTACTATAATTAATAATAAAACAGCTCGATATCTGCTTAAAATACAAATATCGAGCTGTTTCTTATTTCATTTACTCTGCTCTTTCCATTGCTAATTTGAAATCTTCCTGATCTGTAAAGATTTCATTTTTGTATGGATTCTTCTTCTGTTCTAAAGAACGTTTGATGATAAATGCAAGACAAATTACATTTGCTGCTAATGCAAGAATAGCAACCACACCCTGCATTGTAGGATCAGCTGTTGTAGGTCTTACTGCTGGATCCATAAATCCATCTGCATACAATGATGTAATTGTTGTAAATCTACTAGCATCCTGGAATAATGGGAATACCTGAGCAAACATACACCATAATGCTAAAGTATTTGCACGGTTCTGAATCCAGCCACCCTTGTTCCAAAGTGCGTTAGCAAATGTTGGAGCTAAAAGCAGTGCTACACCACAGTACCATGAATGTGTTGGTAAATTATTGTATGTATACGCAAAGTTCCATAAATCGTATGCAATGATGAAGCACCATGTCATATCTGGCCAAAGCATATCTTTTTTATCTTTGGAAGAATAAATTCCCCACCATCCTGTCATACAGAAAATGTTGATGATACCTGCGATACCATTTACCCAGTTCCACCATCCACCGTATAACCATACATTTTCGGATGATAAGAACCAACGATCACCATGCTGTGCAAGTGCAGCAAGACCATTGATTCCTGCTTCAAAATCACTTACAACTGCAATTACAATATTGATTGCTACAATTAAAAATGGGAATACTTTAAACCATTGTGTTTTGCCAATGCCCCATTTGTATTTGAGCATCATAAAGCCTACACAACCAATAGTTGCTGCATAGAGTTTTGCATAATGGAACCATCCATTCATATACACATAAGTAGGATTTGTAAGTGCCCATTCTGCGCCCATTGCAACACCTACATAGATGGCAATAAAGTAAACACTCAACACGGCTGGTAATGCAAGAAAACAAAGCACTCCTCCAACTTTTGTACGACGTGCAAATTCATTTGCTAATACAAGTCCAGCAAATACAAGCACCCATCCTAACAACTGCCAACCGGCGTTGTCTCCATAAATTTGAAATAACATAACTTTTCTCCTTTTTATTTATTTGCCTTACCTGGCTTCAATTTCTTTGATACTAAACTCATTTCCCTGAATCAAATATGTCTCTCCACTCCCACAGTGAGGACATGTTTTCCCATATTCTACAGTAGAATAGGTTTGTTTACAGCCCTCACAATAGGTAATGGCGGGAATCTTTTCAACAATTAATTCTGTTTCTTTCAAAAGCAATGATTTCTTTTCAATCGACCACTTCCAACATTTTCTAAGATAATCCTCAATTACTGTAGACACCTCGCCGATTTCTAATGTCACTGACTTAATCTCCGTCAATTCATTTTCTTTCGCGACCTCTTCTACTTTTTTAATTACATGAAATACAACACCTAACTCATGCATACTTATTTATCCTTCTTAGAAAATTTGATCTTAATTGCCTGTTTCGCACCATAACTAAGAACGTATTTGAGTTTTTCTTCACTAGTTCTCATAGTACTGCATTCTGGAAGTTCTCTATGTAAACGAATCGCATCAAATTCACACTTTGTTGTACATACACCACAACCAATACACTTATTGGTATCTACGACAGAAGCACCACATCCTAAACATCTCGCTACTTCTGCTTTTACCTGTTCTTCTGTAAATCCTGTATTTGCATCACGGAAGGACTTCTTATGGTTGATTGATTTGTCTTTTCCAGGAATCTGACGACTTGAGTTGTCGTAGTTTTCTACCAAGATATCATCCTTATCAAGCTCGATAAAATCACGACGGTTACGGCCAATCGTCAAGCTGCTGTGTGGCTGTACAAAACGATGAATGGTAATTGCACCTTCTCTACCTGCCGCAATTGCATCAATTGCAAATCTTGGTCCTGTGTATACGTCACCGCCAACAAAAATATCTGTCTCTGCTGTCTGATATGTAAGTGAATCTGCAACAGCTCTATTTGCACGGTCAAGCTCTACCTTTGTACCATCTAACAAATTACCCCAAACAATACTCTGACCAACACTGAAAATAACGTGCTTACATTCTACGGTCATAGTTTCGTTTTCATCATAAACAGGGGCAAATCTTCCTTCTGCATCCATTACAGATACACATTTCTTAAATACAACACCTGTTACTTTTCCGCTTTCACTAAGGATTTCTTTTGGTCCCCAACCACAGTTGATTGAAACATTTTCTTCTTCCGCTTCTTCAATTTCTTCTAAGGAAGCTGGCATATGGTCTTTATCTTCTAAACAGAACATAGATACTTTATATTCACCAACTCTGCCACTGCATCTAGCTGCATCAATTGCCACGTTACCACCACCGATAACAACCACATCGCCTTCAAGGTCATAGCTTTCTTTTGCTCCAACTTCACGAAGGAAGTCAACTGCTGTAAGAACGCCTTTTGCATCTTCACCAGGAATACCCGCCTTTTTGCCCGCCTGACATCCAATCGCAATATAAAAGGCTTTATAACCCTGTTCACGAAGTTCATTGATTGTAATATCTTTACCTACTTCAATACCTGTTTTGATTTCAACGCCCATAGCTTTAATGATGTCGATTTCAGCAGCTACTACATCCTTTTCTAACTTATAAGAAGGAACACCGTATACTAACATACCACCTGGTTTTTCATTCTTTTCAAAAATAGTAGGATAATATCCTTTTTCCGCTAAATAGAACGCGCAAGATAAACCGGCTGGACCAGCACCGATAATGGCGATTTTCTCTTTAAATTCGCCTTCCAAAGAAGGAACAACCTTTTTAGGAATATAGCGTGTCTCTGCATTTAAATCCTGCTCTGCAATAAAACGTTTTACTTCATCAATCGCAATTGCTTCATCCACAGAACCTCTTGTACATGCATCTTCACAGCGGCGGTTACAAATACGACCACAGATAGCTGGCAATGGGTTGTCTTTCTTAATCAATGCCAATGCATCCTGATATCTGCCCTGAGCAGCCATCTTCAAATAACCCTGAACTGCAATATGAGCTGGACATGCAGTCTTACATGGTGCTGTACCTGTGTCATAACAATTGATACGGTTTTTGTCACGGTAGTCTTCTGTCCACATATGACGTCCCCACTTCTGTTCTGAAGGAAGTGGAACCTTTGGATACTCTACTTCGCTACCGTCTGCTTTACATAGTTTCTGTCCAAGTTTTACTGCACCTGCTGGACAATATTCTACACACTTACCACATGCAACACAGTTTTCCTTTTCTACTCTAGCTACATAGGCAGAACGTGAAAGGTTTGGTGTGTTAAAAAGCTGAGAAGTACGAAGTGCATAACATACGTTTACGTTACAGTTACAAATAGCAAAAATCTTGTTTTCGCCATCAATGTTGGTAATCTGATGTACAAATCCGTTATCTTCTGCCTGCTTGAAGATTTCTAATGCTTCCTCTTTGGTGATGTATACACCACCTTTTTCGGTTTCAACAACATAATCTGCCATATCACCGACTGCAATACACCAGCCTTCTGGATCATCTGCACATCCCTCATCGAATGTCCTTCTAGAATTACGACAAGAACATGGGCTCTTTGCATATTTTCCTTCGTACTTATCCAACCAGTGAGAAATGTGTTCAATTGGAATTGATGTATTTTCCATTTCAATTGCTTTTTCTACTGGAATAACATGCATACCAATTCCAGCACCTCCTGGTGGTACCATAGGAGTTACCTTTTCCAATGGAATACGGCTCATTTCTTCGAAGAATTTACCCATTTCTGGATGTTCCTTTAAGAGTTTGCTGTTCATATTGGTAAACTCAGCACTACCTGGAACAAACATTGGTACCAGATACTGTTTTTCATGCTGTGGATTTTCCCAGTTGTATTCTACAATACCCATTACAGAAAGCTCTTCTAAGAGTTTTTCTGTCGTATCTCGGTCTTTTCCGCATAACTTAACAACTTCATCCAAAGTACGAGGTTTTCTTCTGCCCATAGAAAGAGCTACTTCTGCCTGCTCATCGGTAAGAAGTGCATCAAGTCCCCAGTATTCTGGATCTTCTGTTGTAAGTTTTTCAATTCCAAGTGCAATTGGAATTCGGTTTGTAATCATTTTACCAAGCTTAAGAATTATCTCTCTTGCTTCTGGATTGTTATTTTTTCCCATAACTGCCTCCCTTTTATCTTATGCCTGCCACAGGCTTACTTGTTCTTTTAACCAATTGGTCCATTCTTCAATGCCTTCTCCTGTCTTTGCACAGATTGGAATAATCTTTGCATTTGGATTACGCATCAAAATGTATTCTTTACACGCTTCCATATCAAAATCAAAATATGGCATAACATCAATCTTGTTGATAAGGACAACATCACAAATTGAAAACATAAGTGGATATTTCAAAGGCTTGTCATGTCCTTCTGGCACACTCAAAATCATTGCATTTTTAACTGCACCAGTATCAAATTCTGCTGGACAAACTAAATTCCCTACATTCTCTAAAATAGCCAAATCCACATCACCAACTTCTAAACCTGCTAATCCCTGTGCTGTCATATCTGCATCTAAATGACACATACCACCTGTATGCAACTGAATTGCTTTTACACCTAGATTAGCAATTGTTGCTGCATCTACATCAGAATCAATATCTGCTTCCATAACACCGATTCGAATTTCATCTTTTAATACTTCTATTGTTCTAGTTAAAGTAGTTGTTTTTCCTGAACCTGGAGAAGACATTAAGTTTAACAAAAACACTTTCTTTTCCTTTAACTCTGCCCTAAGTTCATCTGCTCTTTTGTCATTGTCAGCAAATACACTTTCTTTAATTTCTAATACTTTAAATTCTTTCATTACATCCCTCTTCGCTGGTTCAACCAATTTAGTTACTTTTTTAACAATATATCAAAGAAGCCATTTTGTCAATAAATACGGGCTTTTTTCTATGCTTTCCACTTCATTCTTTAATGTGGTATGTGGTTAAACCACATCCTATCCAACAAAAAAGAGTAAGTCATTACAACTTACTCTTTCAAATCTTATACTTCAATCAATTCATATTCTCTCGAACCGTATCCAAGCTCAGCCGCTGCTTCAATCGTAAGCACACCATTTCTGCTCTCGATACGTTTTAAGAGATGTCCCTGTCCTGGATCATCAGTTGCTGCATACACCAAATCAATACAAGCCTGGTCGATAGCGATTGGGTCCAGAGAAACCAGGATACCAATATCCTTCATACATGGATCTTCTGCAACCGCACAGCAATCACAGTCTACTGACATGTTCTTCATAACATTTACATACACTGCATTCCCTTTGAAATACTCCACTACAGAACTTGCTGCATCTGCCATACTTCTGAGGAAACTATCGTGGTCTGAAGTCCAAATATCTTCTGGTACTCCTGCACCATGAATATATGCTTTACCAAAGGAAGAAGCTACACCAATCGAGAGCTGTTTTAAAGCTCCACCGTAGCCACCCATTGGGTGCCCTTTAAAATGAGACAACACAAGTAAAGAATCATATTTTTTGATATTCTTTCCTACATAGTTCTTCTGAATTACCTTGCCATTTGGAATCTCAAACACTTCATCTGGACCTTCCTCATCCAAAATCTCCACATCAAAATCACGATTCCATCCATGCTCGCGAATCGTAACCAAATGCTTCGTCGTCGTATTACGTGTGCCATCATAAGCAGTGTTCGCTTCTACTACTGTGCCACCAACATAATCAATGAGTGGCTTCCAGAAAGCTGGGCGAAGGAAGTTCTGATTACCAGTCTCTCCAGAATGCACTTTTATCGCTACATTTCCCTCTAAAGTTTTACCTAAGAGTTTATAGAGCTCCAATACCTTTTCCGGTGTGATTTCTCTTGAAAAATATACCTTTGATTTCATAATTATCCCCTTGATTATTATCCAATTTGATTTCATACAGCTGACTACATTATAGCATCAAATTCAACAATTTTGTATAAATATGTATACAATTGGACAGTTTTTCTACTCTTTCTTTGTCATCTTGGAAGCTCTTTTATCGAAAATATACGAAAATTTCTTCTGATTTACAAAAAGTTTGTGCACACTTTCCGTAAAAATAGTGCTATTATACTTAATGTAAAAACCCCCAATACATTATATATAGTTTTTACTAACCCCATAGTAAAAATACCTTCTCCTAAAAAGGCAGCCTTACAAGAAAGCTGTCTTTTTTACTTTTTATCTCTTAATTTTATTAAGTTCTCGATTTAACACAGGTTTCAATTCTTTTGGCAGTCCTAAAGAACCCAAACCAAACAATGCATCTACTGTCATTCCTTTTACTCTCATAAAACGAGGGTCATGGAATAGAAATTCCAGATACTTCTCTAAAATTGCTCTACTTTCTTCTTTTTCCATTAATAGGGAAATTGTGTCCCCTGTCGTATATCCATTTTCATCTAGCTCAACTTCCGTAGTGTCGGAAAGATCGAATTTTTCAAACCAGTTTACTACTACCACTCGATTGTCTTTTCTTTCTGCTATGTAAGATTTATCTGGCTCTTCCACTCGTTGCAATACCATGCTGTCTTCATATCCGTTTCCATTTTCATCAAATGCTTTTACACAAACGGTATGTTCGCCCAGTTCTGTTAAATTGACTACAAACTTTGTTACTGGTTCTGCAACTTCTTTTTTACCTACTAAAATACCATCCACGAATAATTCTAATTTAGATACATTGTTCAAAATCGTAATCGTGTTTTCTTCTTTATGACGATTTATAAAACGGGAACCTGCTAATTTTACAAATGGTTCATCTGACCAATATGCTTTGTATAGATAATATGCATCTTTTTTAAATTTTCGGTCCATTGTTACAAGGCCCTTCTGGTTTTTCCCTTTATTGCCGCCTTCATCTCTGTTTTCACTTCCAAAGTCTGCCATGTTCCATACATAACTTCCAGTTACAAAATCACGTTCTTCAAATACTTCAATGGCATTTTTACTAAATTCCAACTGGTATTCTTCCGTGTAATCTTTTACTGCTGGTTCATAGGAATGATATCCCGGATTCGTATCAACACCATATTCAGTAACTAATAATGGCATATTGGGACAATCTGCATGGATTTCATCCAAACGTACCTGTAAATCCGGAATTGTTTTATAATACCAGCCATAGTATAAATTATAGCCTACGATATCTGTTAATTCGTTTAATCTACTTGTATTCTCTACTGTACTAATATTTGCTTCTGCTGTGTATCTAGTTGGATCCATTGATTTTACATACTGTTCTAATCTACTTACCCAGCCATATAAAGTTTCTGTTTCACCAGTAATAGAAATTTCATTCTGCACACCCCAACAGTAAACAGCACAATGATTATAACACTGTTTAATCAGACGTTCCATCTGCGCTTCAATATTCGCATAGGCTTCTTCTCCTGTAGGCACCGTACTGATAAATGGGACTTCTGCCCAAGCTAAAATACCTTTTTCATCACAAAGTCTGTAAAAATAATCATCATGCTGATAATGAGATAAGCGAACAGAGTTTGCTCCCATTTCTAATAAGATATCCATATCAATATCTCTTTCTTTTTCAGAAACTGCATAGCCCAAATCACCAAAATCCTGATGACGCGCTACTCCACGGAGTTTGATATGTTCTCCATTTAAGAAAAAGCCTTTGTCTGCTGTTATTTCAATGGTTCTAAAACCAAATGGAATCTTTCTTTCATCCACCACAGTTCCATCCATTTCAAGTGTAACGATTACATCATAAAGGTAT
Organism: Agathobacter sp.; assembly: GCA_045530745.1. GTDB lineage: Bacteria > Bacillota > Clostridia > Lachnospirales > Lachnospiraceae > Roseburia. The sequence goes on along the minus strand of JAZSCQ010000035.1, from coordinate 222,796 downwards.
GGGTCTTTTCTACCATTCCATAGATGCGGACTTAAAACCTCCATATTCATAGCAAAATCTGCTTGCTCATTTACAGAGACTGCTACTTTTTTCTGAGCTGCTATATTGCCCTCTTTATCCTTTACTTTACAGTTCACTACAAGAGTATATTCTGTATCTTTATTTATAACACTTCCTCTTACCTGTAAATTCCATGTATCTTCTGTTTCCTTTTCTGCTGACACATATACACCATCACGGCTGCCATCCAAATAATCAAAATGCATCTTTTCTGCAACAATAAGATTCACATTTCTGTATAGGCCACCATAGAAAGAAAAGTCTGCCATCTGTGGATAAATGTTATCGTTATGCGAATTATCTACTTCAATAAGAAGTGTATTTTCTCCTACATGAATGTATCCGTTCATTGGAACACGATACAAAGAATATGGGCAGGCATTTGTATAGATATGCTGACCATTCACGTACACTTTACTTTCAAGAGACGCAGCACCAATTTCTAAGTACACCACTTTCTCTAAATCTTCTTCCGAAATTAGCAATACTCGCTCATAGATGCCTTTTCCACGCCACATACCAGTGCCATCTTGTCCATCTTTTCCATTCCATGTGTGTGGCACTGTAATCTGTTCCCAATCACCGTTTTCTTTACGAAAACGCCAGTCTTTATTTAATACAGTTACCTTCTCCATAATAAATTTCTCCTTTCAAATATATGACAGAACCCTTGAAAATCTCCAATTTCCAAGGGTTCGCATAAGACAGAATTTTCATTTTATTTATAACTTAATCCAAATCCTGCACGATAATAGTTGCCATCTGCATCATAATAAGCATAACTACCACCCTTTACTTTTGCAAGAATAGCTGGGTCAATATACTGATCTTTGTCATATCCTGGTACATCATTTGGAGAAGCACATACTTCACGCATCACGCCATCGATTTCCTTTTCTGTAATTTCAATAACATCCATACAAGAAACCATGGTAAGACTAATTTTACCAGTTGGATTGTAATCTCCTGATAAAACATCTACCTGTGCACCAAGGGCATTACCCATAGCCACTGGACTAATAGTATACTGGAAAGTAAGTCCATCCACATATGGTTCCAGTTTATCTAACAACCATGGATTACATACTACGCAAGTCGCGATTACCTTGCCTCCATTAGCGTGTACAGTTTCTGAAATAGTCTTAATCTTATCTACATCTTTTAATGTTGTGATAGAAACCATTTCCCCAGTCTTCTTCTGGCTCTTGTTTGCTTCGCGGGCTTCAAACATTCCATTATCTACCATCTCGATAACTGGCATTGCATACTGGTAGAATACCATACCATTACTACATGGCCATACGTGAAGATATGCATAATCTGCTTCTTCTGGTCTCTCTACGATAGTATATCCTTTTGCTTCAAAAAGCGCTGCAATCTGCTTACGAAGCTTTTCATTATCATCACCACCAGCTACACCTGCACCCATGGACTGCGCAAGAGCTGCACCAGGATCAACACCCTTAAAGCATTCGATGTAAATCTTAGCTCCTTTGCTCATAGGAAGTACATTGTCATGGTTCTTTACAAGAACAACCGCTTTCTGATTTGCTACATATGCAGCCTTCTTTGCACCTTCAAAGTTCTCTTCACGAACCTTATCTGCATGGTCTGGGTCGAGATATGGATTATCCACACGACCAACCTTGAATAAGCTTAACAGTCTGCGATAATTTGCTCTATCCAGATCCTCTTTTGGAAGATAACCTTCTTCCACTGCTTTTATGATATTTTCAGAGTCAGAATTTCCTCCAATAACATCCGTTCCTGCAGAAATAGCCTTTGCATAACGCTGTGGAATTGTCAAATCTTCCACACCATAAATCTGAACTGTTGTAATACCAGAGTCAGAGTTTACATAACCGTCAAATCCCATCACATCACGAGCCAAATCTGTAATAAGCTCCTTGCTGTATGTAGAACCTACTTCTTCTGTAGAAGTCAGTTTACCTCTATAATACTGAGGTTTACTACGTCCATCTGTCCCTACTCTAGAGTAATCTGGCATAATAGAGGAAGCCTTCATGTCAAATGCAGCCTGGAATGGTGGCAGATGGTATTTTTCCATGGATCCTTCTGTTGGATAGAGTCTCCACTGACCAATTGGCATATGTGGTTCAAAACCATTTTCAGCAGGACCATCTCCTGGGAAATGCTTCACTGTTAAAACAACAGAGCCTTCATTTAATCCATCTTCACCGTTCTGATATCCACGAACCAATTCTTTGATAATACCAGAAGTAATTTCAGGCACTTCACCATAAGTACCACTATTACGTGGCCAACGTGGATCTGTAGCAATATCTACCTGTGGGCCATACATGATATGCTGGCCAGCAGCTTTCATCATTTTTCTATCGGTATCTGCCATATTATAAATGAGATCAAAATTGCCATCACCCATAACAGCCGCTCCTACACCGAGGAAGTCTGGATATCCGATATTAATAGGATTGGTATGTAATGAATATGGAATCGCTACACCACCCTGGCATGCTTCGTATTCTACATACTGTGTACCGAGGTTGTGATACATGGCGCTAAGTCCCGCTGTAGCACGCATATCCCCGCGATAAACACCAGCTGCCAATTTATGTACCAAAACATCCGAATCATCTACTCTCATAGATACGCCAGGTAAAATTGATTTTGGTTCAGGTTCTGATGGATCAAATCGCTTGAAGATTTTAGATGGAACAATATTTCCATTTTCATCTTTTGCTTCATCTGGTGTCAAGGAAACTGGTGTATTCCACAAAGTATTCAACACTAAACCAGCCTGCTGAGCCAAAGGTAAATGAGCAACCATATCTTTTGCTCTTGTTTCATGGTCAAGTCTCCAATCCTTATATGGAGCAAGCTCCCCTGAATTGTCCATATCCTTGAAGAAAAGTCCATCCTTTACGATGACGCCACATGTAGTAACGCCAATAGTAGGTCCATTTTCATTTTCAAAAAGTACTGGTTCTAAATAGAAATCATTAATAGATTCTCCAGCTTCGAGTTCATAAGGTGCAGGAATATAGCCATCTTTCATTGCTTTAATCTCTGCCCAATTTAATTCACGTTTCTTCATTGTTAACCTTCTCCTTTACATATATAGTATTATTTTAACATTAACTTTTTTAAGATACAATGTATTTTATAAGACAAATCAAAGGAATGCTTATTATTTAGAAGTTGCAGATATCATATGAAAGAATTAAAATATACGTATCACACTTTGTTGAAGGGGGACTATACATGGATAAAATACGTTTTGGAATCGTTGGAATGGGTGTACAAGGCAGCTTATATGCGAACATTCTTACTGGTGCAAGCATCCCTTATATGCCATCTATTGATATTCCTAAAAAATGCACATTAACTGCAGTTAGTAGCCGTTCAGAAAAGGCAAAAGATTTTGCTTCCCACCTTTCGAATGTAGCCTTCTTTTATGATTGGAAAGAGATGATTTCGTCTGATTTATGTGACGCAATCATTATCACTGTTCCACACTTTTTACATCATGAAATCGCAACTTATGCACTATTTAAGGGCAAACATGTCTTATGTGAAAAACCAGCAGGTGTTCGAGCCTCCGACGTGCAAAAGATGCTGGATGCACAAAATATTTGCAAAGGAATTTCACTTGCCACACTTTTTAATCAGAGAACCAATCCTCTTTTTATCAAGTTAACAGATTACATCAAGTCTGGAGAATTCGGAGAACTTCGAAGAGTTAATTGGATTTGTAATAATTGGTGGCGCCCTGACAGCTATTATCAATCGAACGCTTGGCGTGGAACCTGGAGCGGCGAAGGTGGAGGTATTACCGTAAATCAAATTCCACATCAGCTTGATTTGTTACTCATGCTTTGTGGTGTTCCAAACAAAGTATATAGTATTAACCGCTATGGTTGCCATAGAGACATTACGGTAGAAAATGACGTAACCATTTCCCTAGAGTATCCAAACGGAGCCACTGGTGTGTTTGTCGCTTGTACCCATGATCCACTTGGTACAGATCGTCTGGAATTGGATTTTGATAAAGGAAAAATTGTAGTAGAAAACGCAACTCTAGCCACCCTCTATCGCTTCAAGCAAAGTGAATCGGAATGGAACAACACACTCTCTATGACTGACTTTATGATGATGCGTCAAAATCCTGAAAATATATATGAAACAGAGATTCTTGAGCAGACACCTACATACGGTAGCGAATATGTAAAAATCTTTGAAAATTTTGCAAAACATATTTTGGATGGAGAATACCTTTTCGCCTCTATGGAAGATGGATTAAAGGAAGTACAACTTGCGAATAGTATCCAGCTATCTGGTTGGACTGGTTTACCAGTAGACCATCCAAGCAGCACAGATGAATACGATAAATGGTTAGAAATGAAAATTCAGGAAGAAAAGTAATAAAAAACAGGGCACTTGAGAAATCAAGTGCCCTTTGTATGTCTTTATCTGTTATGCAACTGTCTTGAAAAATATTGTGCAGCTACCGCGTATTCATAATCATTCTCGATGTATAAAACGACAGGATTGCCTTCCTCGTCTTCTTCCACCTCATACAGCATATAACTTGCAGAAAAGTCTAATTCCTTTTCGCCTTTCAACGGAAGTAATGCAAAATATTTTTTATTATTTACCTCAAAATAAGAATATACTCCGCAATCTACCTCTGTTCCATCTGCATATGGAAGTGTCACCACAATGTCCTCTAACTTTTTTCCCATGAATTCCATAGTGTGCTCTCCATTTAGAAAATATACTTTATACTAGTTCTGAGTTTCTTACTAATTCTACTCCGATCTTTTCCAAAACCTGAGCTGTTGCTTCCACGTCTGCAGTACGAATAACGATGGATGCATCATTATTGCCTGTTGCTAGAGCATACATATATTCAATATTCATTCCAGCCTTGTCAATTTCAGCTAAAACCGCCTGTAACCTTCCTACTTGATGAGAAAGTTTCACTGCAATTACTGGTGTCAAATGGGCTGAAAAGCCGGCTTCCTTTAAGCAAGACTTGCATTTTTCTGAATCAGAAACAATCATGCGCAAAAGTCCATAATCGCTGGTGTCTGCAAGAGAAAGCGATAAAATATTAATGTTGTTAACTTTTAAAGTTTCTAATACTTCATCTAAACGCCCTGTTCTATTTTCTAAAAAAACAGATATCTGATTTAAAATCATACAATTCCCTCCTATACAAGTTTACGTTTATCAATTACATGAACTGCTTTTCCCATACTTCTTTCGATAGTCTTAGGCTCAACAAGCTTAATTTTAGCCGCAAGACCGATTGCCTGCTGAATCACATGACCAATCTTCTTAGTAAGGTTTTCTAATTCACTAATCTTATCTGAGAAGAACTTCTCGTCTACTTCCACCTGAATTTCCAAAGTATCCAAGTTATTTACTCGGTCTACAATCATCATATAATGTGGTGATGCTTCACCCATTTCAAGAAGCGCTGCCTCTACCTGTGATGGGAATACATTGACACCACGAATAATAAGCATATCGTCTGAACGTCCTTTGAAACGGCTGATTCGAGCTAAGGTTCTACCACATTCGCACTTGTCGTAGCTGATGCTTGTCAAGTCTCTTGTACGATAACGAAGAAGTGGAATGCCCTCTTTGGTTAGGGTTGTAAATACAAGCTCACCTGTCTCTCCTTCTGGAACTCCTTCTAGAGTTTCCGGATTGATAATTTCTGGGAAGAAATGATCCTCATATACATGAAGTCCCTTGTGGTGGATACAGTCACAAGCTACACCTGGTCCCATAATTTCGGATAAACCATAAATATCAAATGCATTGATATGTAACTTCTCTTCAATTTGCTTACGCATCGCTTCTGTCCAAGGCTCTGCACCACAGATAGCCGCTTTCAACTTAATCTTATCCAAATCACCATCTGCTTCTAATGTTTCTGCAATATGTAACAGATACGATGGTGTACATGCAATGGCAGTTGCACCAAAGTCCTTCATCATGGTGGTAAGTTTCTTCGTATTACCCGTTGACATAGGCACTACGGTTGCACCTAAATGTTCTGCACCATAATGAGCGCCAAGACCACCTGTAAAAAGTCCATAACCATAGGCAACCTGAATAATATCATCACGATTCAGACCAGCCTGAGCAAACGCACGTGCTACACATTCTGCCCATATATCAATATCCTTCTTGGTATAGCCTACGACAGTCGCTTTTCCTGTCGTACCACTCGAAGCATGGACACGCACAATCTGAGACTGTGGAACTGCAAATAAACCGAATGGATAGTTATCACGCAAATCATTTTTAGTAGTAAATGGAAGTTTCGTAATATCCTCGATTCCATTGATATCCCCTGGTTCTACCCCAAGCTCTTGCATTTTCTTACGATAAAATTCTACGTTGTGATATACTCTGTCTACGAGCTTTACCAGTCTCTTACCTTGAAGATAAGACATTTCATCACGACTCATGCATTCTTTTGTTTCATTCCAAATCATTTCTGATACTTCCCTTCATATCCAAGCAAAAATGCCTGTTTATTTAACTCAACAGTCTTTGGTGGAACCGTGTTTTCAATTACACGAAGCCATGCCTCTTTGGAAAAATCCATATGTCTTGCTGCAACACCAAGTACGATGATGTTAAAGACTTTGGAATTGCCAAGTTTTAATGCTTCTTCCATAGCATTCACGCGGAATACCCTATGTTCTTTTTCTATAGTTTCAATGATATTCTCTGGGTATTCTGCCATTCCAGTTACTACTGTGATTGGGTCAATTCTATGCTCATTTACAACCATAGCACCATCTGGTTTTAAAAAGTGTGCATAACGAAGCGCTTCTAACATTTCAAATGCAATTAAAACGTCTGCCTGACCTTCTTCTACGATTGGTTCTGCTACTTCTTCACCATAACGAACAAACGTAACTACACTTCCGCCTCGCTGTGCCATACCATGCACTTCAGAGAGTTTTACATCATATCCGGCATCCAATGTAATGCCACCTAAGATTCGGCTGGTAAGAAGGGTTCCCTGTCCACCAACACCTACAATCATAATATTCTTAGTCGTATTTTTTGCCATGATTTTACACCTCCACCTGTTCAATTGCATCAAATTTACAGATTCCAGCACAAAGTCCACAGCCATTGCACATCGTTGTGTCAATTGTAATTGTACCATCTGGATTCTTTGTTAATGCAGGACAGCCTGGACGCAGGCACATACCACATTTTTTACATTTTTCTGGAAGTGGGCGGCAAACTTTCGTTTTCTGCTTGGTTAACAATACGCAAGGCGCCTTTGTAATAATTACAGATACTTCGTCTCTTGCCACTTCTTCTTTTACCACACGTTCTAATTCAGCTGTATCAAAAGCACTTACTTCAATGACATTCTTGATTCCTATCGAACGACACAAATCTGGGATATTGATTGCAGGAACAACCTCACCCATAAGTGTTTTACCAGTTGCAGCGTGATCCTGATGTCCTGTCATTCCTGTGGTAGAGTTATCCAGAATCATAACGGTTCCAGTTCCCTGATTGTAAACCATATTGATGAGGGAATTCACACCGGTGTGCATAAAAGTTGAGTCGCCGATTACTGCTACCCAATTCTTGATATAATCTTTGCCTTTTGCTTTTTCCATTCCGTGAAGTGTGGAAATGCTGGCACCCATACAAATCGTAGTATCTACAACACTTAGCGGAGCTACTGCACCTAATGTATAGCAGCCAATGTCCCCTGCAGCATGGATTTTTAATTTGTTTAATACAGAGTATACACTTCTGTGAGGGCAGCCTGGGCAAAGAATTGGTGGTCTTGCAGGCACCTGTGCTGGCGCCTTGGAAGATACTTCTTCTTTTAACACTGCTTTGCGAAGCATATTGGCACTGTATTCGCCCTGTACGGTAAAGATTTCTTTTCCGATACATGGGATTCCCCAGGATTTGATCTGTTCTTCAAATACTGGCTCTAATTCTTCAAATATGTATAATGTATCTACTTTGGAAGCAAATTCTTCAATGAGCTTCTTAGGAAGTGGATGGACCATACCGAGTTTCAAAACGCTGGCATCCGGACATGCTTCCTTCACATACTGATAAGCGATACCACTGGTGATGAAACCGATTTTGGTATCCTTAATTTCCATCTTGTTGATTGGCATTGTGCAACCATCTTCTGCCATTGCCTTTAAACGCTGTTCTACATATACGTGGCGAGGCTTTGCATTACCTGGCATCATAACGTATTTGGCAGGGTTTCTAGTGTATTCCACATCAATAGGTTCACATCTGTCTTCTAAAGTAACCTGTCCCTGCGAATGTGCTAAACGAGTTGTGGTTCTTACAATTATAGGTGTATCGTACTTCTCTGATAAATCAAAGGCATATTTCATAAAATCCTTTGCTTCCTGAGAATCCGATGGTTCTAATACAGGCACCATCGCTGCTCTTGCCACGCATCTGGTATCCTGTTCATTCTGTGAAGAATACAAACCTGGATCGTCCGCAGCAACCAATACCAAACCACCATTTACACCACAATAAGAAATGGTATACAGTGGGTCAGCCGCTACATTTACGCCTACATGCTTCATAGAAGCCATCGCTCTTACACCACTAATGGATGCCCCGATTGCTACTTCCATAGCAACCTTCTCATTTGGAGCCCATTCTGCATAGATTTCTGGATATTTTACAATATTTTCACTAATTTCAGTACTTGGTGTGCCAGGATATGCCGCTGACACCTTTACGCCCGCCTCAAATGCCCCTCTGGCAATGGCTTCATTTCCAAGCATAATTTTCTTTTCACTCATGTTTCAAATTCCTTCCTCTTAGCCCATATTCTGTTCTGCAATCAGACGGTTCGCACCGTATTTCTCACGAAGCTTTGGCTTTTCAATCTTACCCGTTGGATTTCGTGGTATATCTGCAAAAATAACTTCATGTGGACGTTTATAACGTGGCATACCAAGACAATAAGCATCAATTTCCTCTTTTGTCATAGATACACCTTCTTTTAATTCGATAATAGCTGCCGCAATTTCTCCAAGACGCTTGTCTGGAAGACCAATGACTGCCACATCATGCACTTTGTCATTTGTACGGATGAAATCTTCAATCTGTACTGGATAAAGGTTTTCACCACCACTAATGATAACGTCTTTCTTACGGTCAACCAGAAAGATGAATCCGTCTTCGTCTTCCTGTGCCATATCACCTGTGAAAAGCCATCCATCCGCTAAAACTTCATTGGTTGCCTTTTCATCTCTATAGTAACAGGTCATAACACCAGGCCCCTTAACTGCCAGCTCTCCAACCTGTCCCTTTTCTACTGTGTTGTGCTTTTCATCTACGATTTTTACTTCCCAGCCATAGCCAGCTTTGCCAATCGCACCAACTTTGTGGATGTTCTCAACACCAAGATGTACGCAGCCTGGTCCGATAGACTCAGACAAACCATAGTTGGTATCATATGCATGCTCTGGGAAAATAGATTTCCATTTTTTAATTAGGCTCTGTGGAACTGGCTGTGCACCGATATGCATCAGTCTCCACTGCTTTAAGTCGTAATCATCCAGATTTACCTGACCACTTTCAATGGCTTCCAAAATATCCTGCGCCCATGGCACTAAAAGCCATACGATTGTACATTTTTCCTTGGATACTGCTTCTAAAATAAATTCAGGTTTTGTACCTTTTAAGAGAATCGCCTTGCTTCCTGATAAAAGACTTCCAAACCAATGCATTTTCGCACCTGTATGATACAGAGGAGGAATGCATAAAAAGACGTCGTCCTTCGTTTGTCCATGATGGTTCTGCTCAACCATACAGGAATGCACAAGACTTCTGTGCTTATGTAAAATCGCCTTTGGAAAGCCTGTTGTACCAGAAGAAAAATAAATCGCTGCATCATCCTCGTCCGTCAATGGAATCATTGGCGACTGACTAGAACAGTTCGCTGATAATGAATTATAATCATCTGCAAATCCCGGACAGCCTTCTCCTACATAAATCAAAAGGCGCCCTTTACTGATACGGTCGGCAATCTCTTCCACACGCCCAATAAATGGATTACTGAATACCAGGATATCTGCTTCAGCAAGATTCACACAATACTCAATCTCTTCTGCAGAATAACGGAAGTTCAGTGGTACTGCCAACGCACCTGTCTTTAAGATACCAAAATAGATTGGCAGCCATTCCAGTCCATTCATCATAAGAATCGCAACCTTATCGCCCTTTTTAATTCCTCGCTGAATCAAAAGATTGGCAAAACGATTGGCCTTCTCATTGAACACTCCCCAGGTAATCTCCCTACGGTAACTTGTCTTTGGACTAGGCTCAATCAGCTCGTATTCCTTCCAAGTAACACGTCTATCTTCTTTAATCTCTGGATTAATCTCCACGAGACAAATATCATTCGGATATTCCCTTGCATTTCTCTCTAAAAAATCTGTAATTACCATATACATTCCTCATTTCTGCCTATTACCCAATATACATAGGCAAACTTTTCAAGAATGTAAAAATTATACCAAAATCCAGTATCAAACGCAATAAAACTCCCCACATCTTACTATATCAAATCGATATCATTACTATTAACTATACTTATATATAAGCGATGTTATCATAACTGAAAGTATTAAAAAAGGAATGTCGCACAAATATCTCTTTGTCGACATCCCTTATTTTTAAATTCCATCTAACTTATTTTTTTTACGTTCTACACGGATTCTTTGACGCTCTTCTCCATGCTCCCATGCCAGTTGTTCGTCTTCCGTCAGAAGTGTTAGACGAGGTACAGTCATAGGTTTTCCATTATCATCCAAAGCAATTAGTATCAAATGCGCATTGTTGATTCGTCTCCTTTCGCCCTGACGATTTTCTACATACGTGTCTACACATACTTCCATGGAGGAGTTACCTACCCAGGTCATCTTTCCTTTTATAACTACCAAATCATCCAGATATGCCCCCTGAAGAAATGTCAGATTGTCTACGGAAGCAGTCGTAACGTTACCATTACAATGGCGCTTCGCCACGATAGCTGCTACTTCATCAATCCATTGCATCAGAATCCCCCCAAAAAGACGATGCGCACCATTTAGGTGACTCGGCTGAACAATGTGAACCGTTTCAACTACGGATTCATTTACTGTTTTTGATTCTGTATTCATATAGGCTCCTTTTCAATCAATTGATTCTTAGAATGTTTTTGTGATTTCTAATCCCTCTTCTACTGCAACACGGATTTTTTCGTTAATTACCTCTTCTGATACATAGTCCATGTTCTCTGCCGAAACTACCTGGAGAGGTCCGATACCCCAAAGCCATGATAATGCTTTTAAGTAGGAGGTTCCCTGGTCTAATGCATCGCCTGTTGGAATGTCCATACCTCTGGTTGTAATATATAGCATTTTTTCTGCTTTACAGTTTCCATAACAGGTTTTGTCATTTGATTTGAAAGTAACATCAAATATAGAACAAAGTTCAAAGAAGTTTTTTAAAGCTGCTGGAATAGACATATCCCAAAATGGAGCCGCAATTACAATTCTGTCCGCATCACGGACACTTTCCGCCCAAGCCATGACTTCCTTATCTATCTCACCATTCATTCGTTTGGTAATTAATTCTTTTTGTACAATAGAAAGATTTAAGTCATTTAAGCAAAGTGTTTCTATGTCATATTTTTCCTTCAATGCTTCTACGATAGGTGTAGCAATACGTTTGGTACGAGATTCTCCATCTCTAATACAAGCATCGATATACAATAATTTCTTCATGCCTCTATTTTCTCCTTCGATAAAATAATTACATAATTTTTTTAATTATAGCACTTCTTATTTTCCTAGAAAAGAGGCACTTATAGCAATAAAATATGTAGCCATTACATGACTGTCATTTTGTGGATAATCTCTATTCACATATATCTTTTAATTCATACGGAACCACTGTTCTCAAATCTTCCAGTGAAACTTCCACTTGAAATCCGATTTTTCCGCCACTGAAAATAATGGTGTCAAATTCTTCTGCAGATATATGGATCACAGTTGGAAATAATTTTTTCATACCAATTGGAGAACAACCACCATGAATATACCCTGTCAAAGGAAGTAATTCTTTGGATTTTATCATTTCTATACTCTTTTCTCCAACCGCTTTTGCTGCTTTTTTCAGATTTAGTTCACTACATACCGGTACTACAAATACATAATTCTTCTTAGAAGCGCCAACCGTTACCAAGGTTTTAAATACCTGATTGGGATCTTGCCCCAATGTCATAGCTACTTCCATTCCACTTATGGCCACTTCAGAATCATAGGTGTAGCTTTCGTATGGAATTTTCTTTTGATCTAATACACGCATTACATTTGTCTTTTCTTGTTTTTTCATGAGTCTTTAACCTATCATATCCATTGTAACCTGATTCCACTGATACTTATCCATATTTACTCTTCCATCAACAATCTCGATTCCTTCTGCTTCCAAAAGCTCAATCTGTCTATTTTCACCACCAAATGCAAATGCCTTTGACACTTCGCCATAGCGATTTACTACACGATAGCATGGAATATTCTCTGGGTCCGGGTTCGCATGTAAAGCATAACCGACTACTCTCGCCCATCGCTTACTTCCCGCTAGAGCTGCTACCTGTCCATAGGTGGCTACTTTTCCATATGGAATTTGTTTAACTACATCATAGATGCGTTCGAAAGTTGCTTTCTGCATATTATTCATGTACTGTTTCTCCAGTCCAATCAATAATTCCACCAAATTCATAAATATTAGTATATCCCAATGCAACTAGTTTTTCGGAAGCCTGTTTGCTACGGTTTCCACTACGACAATATACTAAAATCAACTGATTTTTATCTGGGAGTTCTGCTATTTCTTCACTTCCAATTGTCTCATTTGGAATATTGATTGCATTTGGAATATGCTTTTCGGCAAATTCTTCTGCCGTTCGAACATCCAAAATAATGTAACCAGTTTCCTCTTCCATCATGGTTACAGCTTCTTTCATGGTAATTTGCTTATAACTCATATCTTGTTCCTCACATCCTGTTAATCCTATAATCAAAATAATTGCTACGAGTATATTTATATATTTTCTCATTATTTTATCCAATCCTTATATCCATTCTTTCCAGACTTCAGGCTTATATTATAACATAACTCGTATTCCACAACAAACGCCTTGTACAAACTTTCAATTTATGATACGATATATTCGTATAATCGAATAGAAAGATGGATGCGATTTTCCGATGTTAGATGCCCTCTAGTACTTAAGGGGGTGATGCCCATGAACGTAATGGAAGTACTTACTCTGTTATTAGTAGTTTTCGCGGCACTGTCGTACATAGACAATCATATTAACAAAAAGAAATAGCATCCCTGACCGTCCAAAGTTGAGGATGCTATTTCTTAATAGTTTCATACTGAGGGCAATCGGAAACTTCAATTCCGAGTACCTTTCTAAGTAGATTATATACTAGGGCACTTGAGAAATCAAGTGCCCATTTCTAATTCAATTTGATCCTACCCTATCAATATACATTAATAACATTTTTTACATGGTTCATATCCCATTTCTTCCGCTTCTTCTTTTGTTACCTGTCTAGGATTTTTCATATTACTACAACTTGAACGACAATGATACTTTTCCCCCGTTTTCGGAATCCATACCATTTCCTGTTTATTACTTCCACCATTATTTTGATTAATATTCGAGTTATCCTGCTGTTCGGATTGTACTGGTGCAGGTAAAATTATATAATAAAATATCTTTACCTCTGCATCTTTCTTAAATTTAGCATTCTTATCAAATGCTTCTTTACCATCTACAGATATTATTAATACCGTTTTATCTGAAACCTTTGTCGTATACTCGATTTCTGTTCCATAGACTTTTACATTTGTGAATCCAGCCTTCTCAAACATATTAACTACTTCTGTATACTTTACACCTTCACAATCTGCACTTGACTTTGGAACTTGAATTCTTAAATCTTGCACATAACTTATAATAATTGGAATATTTGTTTCAAATAATGCATCTTTTTCAAACTTTGATTTTTTATCAATTTGAACTTCTATAACAGCTCCATCATACTGTTCTTCATCAGAATAACTCATTTCTGATACATTGTACTCAATTTCTGTGAAGCCAAGCTTTTCAAACATAGAATATACATCTTTATAATGCTTATAATAGACCTCATCCTGTGAAAATGTTAGCTTTATTCTATTATCTACAATTTCACTTTCTTTCTCTGCTTCTATGGTTCCTGTTGATTCCCCAAGATAACTACTGTCATGCTGAGTTGATTCACTTGTATCTGTCACCTCATCAGAACATCCTGTTAGCCCCATCATAATGATACATGATAAAAATATAAACAAATATTTCTTTAGTATTATTTTCATAGCATTCTCCTCCAAATTTTACTCTAATCGTACTAGAAATATAGCCTATATATATTTTATCATATTGTTATGCAGCATCACTGCCATATATGGTAGTAGGCAAAAAAAGATTGAACAAGCCGTCGCGTAATATGAAAATTTAATTTCCATTAACTTACCTCAAAATACCCTATAAAAAATCTCATATAAATCCCAAATGCAAAAAGTCGATTGGTATACACCAATCGACTCAAAACAATCATATTTAATAACTAAGCCTTTATATCAAATCCTGTTCTAAAACTGAGTGTAGAGTTCATAGTTGACAACTCTTCAATAAAATTTTCCATAACACTCTTTAAATCTTTACCTTTAAAAATCAGTCTTTGCTCTAGTTTCTTTTGTTCCTCTTTCTTCTCCTTCACTTTTTCCAACCATTTATCTATATCTTCATCTGTACCATGAGTATCTGTTACGGTAAGAGTACACATTGTAGTGTATTCCTCCCCAAACTCAATAGTACAAGAAAGTAATTTTGAACCTCTTGCACTAGCAGACTGTTGTGCTTGTTTAATATAATCAGGTGCTTTACCTAACTCTCTTTCAAGCCATTTCCCTGTCTTTTCATCTGTCATTGCTTTTTTCAACATTCCAGGTGTTACTGACACTGCGACATTTCTTCCTGGTGTTAAACAATCATACTTACCCATTAAGTATTTTGAATACTCACGAACATTCTTATATGCACTTGATTTACTTGGAGTATTCTGATAACTATTGCTAATTCCGATATTGTTTCCTATGATCATAACATCACTTATCCTTTCAAAATGTTACTACACTTCTTCATCCACCTTGCCTGATACAAGTTCTGATAAAGAATTGTTGTAAGTACCATTACTCTTATATGTTCCACTTGACCATGCAGCTGCATTAGAAATACTGTTTGCTTTCATAGAAACCTTACTTGCAAATGAATTATGCCCTGTAAAAAGAGTTTTTAACGTACCGATATCGGCTTTCTTAAGTTTTTCATCATCTAGCTCCATCTTATTTCCTTTTCCTACTGTAATTCCTATTTTGGATAACACATTCTCATTTGCTTCTGTAGTTCCAGTCATCCACACAGCATTTCGTAATACACCTTTAGAATTTGATTCACCTGCTTGTTCAATCACATCATTATAATCAGAAATAAACGCTTTAACAGCCTTGTTAATCTCATCCCAATCATAATCTTCTATTTCACTCTCTTCACCAGTAGTTTCATCTTTCTTTGTTACTTTTTTCTTTTCCCAAAGTGAATCATTCATTAATGCATCTGCTGATTTTTTTAAAGCATCTGCTCCTGTCTTTATCATTGTTGATTTCTGTACATTATCTTTGTTTGAGGACACCTTTTGAACATCTTCTTGTGCATAATATGCTTTCAAAAGTTTTCCGTAACTTCCATTCTTAATGGATGCATAGTCAGAAAGGCTAAAAGTACCACCTGCAGAAACCGTCGGTGAACCACCAAATAGTAAAGAGTAGTCTGTATTAACATTATATTTACTTTTGTAATCATTATAATTATTTACCTCAGACATCTCAACACCTCCTACAAACGCACATCTACATGCTTATGTTCCACATTCTCCACAACAACATCGGATGATACTGAAACAGGCTCTGCTATTACTTCCGTCGGCTCTGTCTCAACTGCTTTATTTTCTGTATTTTCATCACCAATAACAATTTTATCATCTTTGCTTTCAGTCTTCTGTTCTGTCTTAGCCGTCTCCTCAAGTTCTTCATTTGCATTAGCTAATACATTCATCTGTGAAGCTTGTGCTTGCGAGGCTTTTTGCTGAACCTCTGCAAGTTCTTCCTGTTTTGCTTCTACATTACCACCACGAGCAGAATCCAATTTTATTTCAGCTTCTAGCACACCTGCTCTACCTTCCATCTTTATGACCACACGACCTGAACTTTGAACCTGCGAAATTGCAGAATCAGCCGAAATAATAGCTTGCATACTAGCCTGTGATAATCCTGCTCCTTGATTTCCTGTATTAACAACTTTTCTGGTTCCTCCAAGCATATCATCCATAGAAGAACTCTTTGTCTGTTGTTGCGCTCTCCTCATTTCAATCTGATGTTGTCTTAACTGATTATTTAAGTCAGCAATTTGTTGTTGGATTTCCTGTCTCTTATTCATTTTTTCTTCTATGCTCATTTCTTTGTTAGAAGAAAGCTCCTGCAACTGTTTTTGTGCATTTGCAATCTGATTCTGTATATTTTTGCTTACAGAATCGGTTCCCATCTGTCTATTCATTCCAACATTTTGCATGTTGCTTCCGTTTATTCCATCTATTCTCATAGTATGTTACCCCCTAAATCTTAAAATCAAAACCAGATGTCATAGGTACAGATGTATTACTGGACATCATTCTATCTGTCATCATTCGTGTTATGCTCTCTACACTAGAACCAGTAAATGTTATTTCAAACTTTGTATCATTATCCTTTAGCATTTCAGTTAACTTTTCCTCTACTGCTTTTTTCTCTGCCCGTTTCTTAGCAACTCTTTCTTCAGCAGCCTTCTTTTCTTCTGCCTTACGTTGAGCATTTTCTCTAGCTATTTTTCCATCTGGATCATTCGTACAACCACTTGTCATGGTAATATTTCCATTTTCGTCAAATGAGACATTACAATAAGTCATAACAGGACTTCCTGGCATTGTTTTCGTGTATTCTACAGAACGCTTGATACACTCTGGAATAGCAGCTAAATTCTCTTCTAAATATGCTGCCTTTTCAGGATTATCCATACATTTCTTTAAAAATGCCCCTGAAACACTTACTGTTACGGGAACACCTTGCATTGATGTTGTCCCTGTATTCATGTAGCTGTACTTTTCCTGCAAATACTTTGAATACTCGTCCATATTTTTAAATCCTGTCTTTATCTCTTCTTTTCTAGTCACTCCTGGTGTAGAAGTTTTTAAATCCATTATCTGTGATACAACACCACTATTTGCTCCATTTATTTCCATTGCCATATTCAAATCCCTCCTGCTCGCTACATCAGTGAAGCCAAAGCAAACATATTCTCTTCTTCTGGTGTTGCTTCTCTATCTTCTACTTGCCCCATTTTATTCTGAGCCATAGCCATTAGTTGATTAACTTTTTCCATCTCAGACTCATCACACCAGCCTTTTTCCATCCCGGCTTTTACTTCCTGCATATCACCTGAAATTTCAGCTATCACTGCTCTAAGCTGAGTTTTCGTCTTAGCCGCTTCAATCTTTCTCGCAGTTTTTCCAACATTTACACCAACCTTACCACCAATTGACTCACTTTCTGTTTCAGAATCTTCCTCTTGTGCTTCTACTTTCTCAGTTTCTTCCTGCATTATCTCTTCTTCCCACTTAACCTGAAAACCTTTGAAACGATCGCCAAAATGTTCTTTTAGTTTCTCTTCTACCATTTTGCGTTCTTCCATTTTTTCTTTTCTTATTTTTTCAGCATTATCAGACATATCTTGTAACACAGAACCTTGATTTGTCAGTCTGCTTACGCACCATCCACCCCAATTTCCATTTTCATCACAGAACCAACCTTGATTGATAATTTCTCGACCTTGAGCCAATTGCTGTTTCCTAAAGTTTTTAGAAAAATCATTCAAAAATTTAACATCTTCTTCAAATTGTTTTCTTGTTGATTCATCTGTTCCAAGCTTACTTAAAAAATTTGGATTCACTACAAAATTCGTATCAGTAGAATTACCATAGGTCTGTCCATAGCTTACTGTACCGACAAAGAACTTCGTTCCACCAAGTTGTTTTTCCATTCCTTGAATAAATTTAAGACCTGCTGACATTGAATCACTAATGGTCGACTCGTAACTTACACCAGTTCTCTCTTGATTCTTTTCTACTAATTTCTTTTCTTGTTCCTCTACTCTTATCGTTTGAAGTATCGGCTTCATATCTGTCTCATTTAAACTAGTATCGCCTGCATTATATTTATTTACTGATGAAATTACCATAACCTTATCCTCCTTGATATACTTCTTCGAACTCCATTTCTCCTCATCAAACACTTCTGCTACTTCCTATTTCGTCCCTAAAACCTTCATACTAAATAGACTTGTTGTGAACCGCCTTTATTCTGTTGTAAAGCAAAATAAAAAGACACAGTTCTTATTAAACTGTGCCCTCTATCATTACTCTAGCATAAGCATTACTATTAAAGTAAACTTATTTTCATCCAAACTAATATCAATATCTCCATAGTATTTCTGTGCCACTTTTCGAATATTCGAAAGTCCAAATCCATGACTACTCTTATCTGCCTTTGTACTTATCGGAAGTCCTGTTTCATCATCTATCTCTATGTGACTCAGAGTGCAATTGGTTACTTCCAGCATGTACGCATTTTTCTTACGATTAGCAGATATCAAAACATAAGGATTCTCACAACCGCTTACACCCTCAAATGCATTTTCCATAGCATTATTTAAAATCACACTGATATCAAATGCATTGACATTGGTTTCTATTGGATAAATGAACTGGCAATCAAACTGAATACCTTTTTCGTCTGCCTCCTTCTGCTTTTCTGTTAAAATCACATCTGTAACAGGATTTCCTGTCTTGATTTCTGCTACGCTTTCGCTTAAGGATTTCTTTAACTGCGCCATATACTTTTCTAATTCTTCCGTTTCATTTTTCAGAAAAAGATGTTCCAATACAGAGATGTGGTTACCCATATCATGCTTCAATGCACGAATATCTGCATACAATTTTTCAACTTCGCTGATATGCTGTCTTGTGTTCTCTATCTGCTCCGCTAGAAGAATATTCTCTTTTTCCTCACGCTGCTTTTCCTTCATTTTCTGATAAACAGCTAAAGCAATCAATATCGCAGCAAACGAAACAATCTGATATATTACTCGAAGCAAGGTATATTCCGGATGCACATCCCAAATATATACCTGCATGTCTTCTATATACACATTTGAGAGAAAATTAAAAGTAAAATACCCCAACATAACACTAAGCAATGTTGCAAAAAGTAATAACAACTCTTTCCCAGTGATATCTTCTTTTTTATTCACATACACCTTATGAATCAGCTTGATTACCAGATACATAACTGTTATCGCAATGCCATAATAGATTATCTCCACTATGCCATATACAATTACCTGCTGTAATGGATGGTACAGCAGATATTCTGTATTGATAAACACGTCAAACATCATGTTTCTAAGCACAAGCGTCACGCCGTACACTACCCAGCGGAACAAATACATTGTAGTAGCTAAAAATGCTTTCTGTTTGACTTTTCGCTTCTCTAATAGACACATGGCTATCCATGCCGCCACTGCTCCTTGCAAATTTGGATACGTAATCTGCTGAGGTATGCAGAAAAATAGAAGCATTATAACAGAGTAGCAAATGCCTACAATATGTGGCTTATTCTTCATAAATGGCTTCACATATCGGTAAACAAGCCAGCCTTCAAATAAGTAATTGATTATGACGGTCGAATGGCTTACTATTGCCCAATAAGTTTCTATATTATTCATACGCAGTTACCCTCTCCTCTGAATGTATTTCATATATTTCTTTACAAATTCAGGGTAATTCTGCTTCGACATAATCGCAGTTCCCTTTTCTAAATAAATCGTAGAAGCATCGTATTTCTCCACATATTTGAAATTAATAAGATATGCCCTATGTGGCCTGAAAAAGTTTTCTCCAGCCACAGCTTCAAGATCAGACATTTTTCCATAATACTCGATGGTTTCGCTCATTTTGTGGATGACTACTTTACGGTTAAATACCTCTGCATAAACGATATCATCGATGTTTACTTTGATATGTACACCACCACTGTTAATCATTAGATGCCTTTCTTCTGGTGCATATGTATACATCTCCTGAGTATTTAATTCATCTACCGCTCTACACAGAACATCTGTAAACTTCTTATCTTCAATTGGCTTCACAATATAGTGGAATGCTCCCACATCAAATGCCTGAAACACATACTCCTCCGTCGCTGTCACAAAGATAATAATCGTCTTCTTATTTTTCTTTCGAAGCTCTCTGGCTGTTTCCATCCCATTCTTACCTGACATCTGAATATCTAAAAACAATATATCTATAAGCTTGTCTGCTAAAAGCAATTCATCACCTGATGAATAAAAATCAACTTCTGCTTCTGGAAATTGCTTAAGCACTTTATCGCTAATCAACTCTCGAATATTCTTTTCATCATCACAAATAGCTATCTGCATTTATTCACATCCTTTAAAATTCTTATACGATATTATATCGGAAAGAGGTAGAGATTTTTCTACTGGAATATTTTGGAACGACCTTTTTTTGTTGTGAAATAAAATAGGTAGCGACATATATCACTACCTAACCATTAAAACTATATTAAATTTCTTCATTTTACTTCTAATCTCATCTAAAATTATTGAACATATGTTCGATTTATGTTATAATATGCATATATAATTGAACAGAAAGCTGGATGCGATTTTCCGATGTTAGATGCCCTCTAGTACATAAGGGGGTGATGCCCATGAACATAATGGAAGTACTTACTCTATTATTAGTAATTTTTGCGGCACTGTCGTACATAGACAATCATATTAACAAAAAGAAATAGCATCCCACCGCCAAGTCGAATGCTATTTCAAAGTAGTTTTCTTCTGAGGGCAATCGGAAACTTCAATTCCGAGTACCTTTCTAAGTAAATTATATACTAGGGCACTTGAGAAATCAAGTGTCCTTTTCCTTTTTTCATTCTCATTAAAAGAGCCACTCGAATCTTCCGACTCAAGTGACTCTTATGGTTCTTATTTAACAGAATTTCTTAAGAAAATCTTAGAACTTACCAGCCTGAGCTGCTTCCTCGATAGCTTCAGCAACTCCGCTAAAATCAAGGCTTTGGGGCATATTGGGACGTAAATAGGTCATAAACAGCGATTCCTGTCACTACCTCTCGACACTTTCTGGCACCTTATAGCTAATCACCAAACTTCATACCCAATGAGAACAAGTTTCATTTCTCGTTTACTCATATCTTCCAGTTATCTTATCAATTTTTACTGTTCTTTCGTCTTTCCACGGTACACATACCCCGTGTATTCCCAGAACAGCCTTGGACTAATATAAAATGTATAACTATTTGAGTCAGGCATTTTAAATCCAGTCCCGATTGGTAAAAATCCTTCAATGATTCCTATACGAACAAACTGATAGTCCTTTCCCATAATTTTGGCAGCCTCCTTTAACGTAATATTCTCGCCTGTGAATTCTGGAATCTGATAGATTTTGTTTTCTGAGTTCATAGAACGACACCTCCTTTCTTGGTGTGTTCTATAACTCTAAATGAGTGGGATTGCAAGTTGAATTTTATTTATCTTTTAAATTGCCCTTAAATAAAATTTATCAGTGCATATTTAACATTGAAATTATTTTCTAGCACTTTTTTTCATATATTCACAGATTATGAATTAACAGAGTGCGTATCTTTACAATCATACACATTCTTTATTAATTCAATATATGCCGCTTTTATATCTTCTTTACTAAAACACTTTGCAACCTTTTGATATTCATATACAGTATCAACTATTCGAGAGAATTGTTCTCTTTGTGTGACTTTATCAATAAATTCCTCTTTTGAGCAAGAATCAATTTCTTTAATATCAGTAGTTAAAAATGGCGATATTGTTTTATAAAAGCACTTTGTAAATCGCTGATATTCAAACCAATCTGTCTCTATATTATAAGAGGTTACAAGAGGCTCATACTTCTCTGATTCAATACAAAGTACACCTTCATAGTCAGAATTTAATTCTAAGAATTTATTTACAAATTTTTCTTCTGTATCTGTATGATACAGTCTTGTCGTTTTCACATTTAAATTACACTTTATTAGTTTAAATGAATCAAAATCCTGTAGTCCTGCAATATTTCCATCTTCTAACATAAAGTCAACTAAACTAGAATCTGGTATCAAGTATTGCGGTCTATAATCAAGCCCATCTAAAATCTCTTGTACTTCATCTGGTAAAGACGAATATTCTTTAACTGCTTTCTTGTTTCGATACTCTAAATTTTCAAATGCAGGTAGAAAAATTCCATATCCTTCAATAAAATATACCTCTCCTTTTAACAATTTAATAAACTGTTCTAAATCTATGTATTGTAATTGATATTTTTCTTCAACCAATTCATATACAGGTAGCTTAGCCTCAATCTTTGTATGATCAAATTGTAGACCATATTTAGTTGCCAATATATATGTATATAATATTTCTCGATAATTACACCATCTTCCCATTTCCAAAATATTTATTAATGTTTTAATCATCTTTTTACTAACATCATCAACGACACTTCCTAATTTTCTCTTGTACATATGATTAAACTTATTACGACTATAAACCAAACAATCTTGCACATCCTCTCCATATATATCCAGCATAATTCCCATATCGCTATAATCCCAGGTATTTTCATCATTTACAGTTATACCACGGTAACAAAATCCTGAACGCCATCGTGCATCACCTGCAAGTTGATAAAACTCACAAAACACCATATTTTCTTTATCCCAAAATCTAAATTTTGCATCAAATGAAGAATCGCTTGATAAATCTTTTGTCAACTCAATCAACTGACCTCCAATTTCTTCAACATTAAATTTTTTATCAATGTCATTATTTACTTGACGTCCATTTACATACAATGGAAACTGTCCCCTTGCTACATGTTTTGTAATATTTGATATAAGTAAATCAGTATACAAATGAATTCCTTTTTCAAATTTACGTTTTGTTTTATAGTCGAAAAAATTTCTATTATCCTCTTCTATTTCATTTTTTAGCATCTCGAACTCTAAAGACATAATAGTACCACGAGTTCTCTTACTATCATCTTTTATAACACTAATATATCCGCCCTTTTTCATTGATGTAATTTCTATTGTTTTAGCTAACTCCTCTTTTTCTGACTTACTACTAATATGTAATATATCTGCAAGCGTAAAAACAGATTGTAATCCAATTCCAAAACCACCAGTTGGTCTTAACCATTTTGGCATTTCTTCATATTCGCTTCTATCCTTTTTTCTATTTTTATAACTTACACAGACATTTGCAATACTTTGTAAAGTGTCATCATCTATTCCTATTCCATAATCCTCAACCGAGAAGAAAACCTGTATTTTATCCGTTTCCACTTCCTCAACTTTAATAATCACATTAATAGGAAATTTTTCAAAAAGATTATCTTTAATTATTTCATATGGAGAGCTTAACAATCTTTCATCTTCATTATTTCCAAATCTTCCTTGAATAATATCTCTGTACAACTGAATTCTACTTGCATCAATTGCATTTTGAATAAGTTCTCTCATACATACAAATTGTTCAGAATACAAATTATAACCTTCTAACATATTGTGAATCTGTTCTTTCGAAAACTTGAGTTGCAAATGTCCTACATCTTGGCCTTTAATAAGCACCTCCTGCTTAGCAATACTTGCTGGTCTACCATTATAATCATATGGCACAATTCTGTTCCAGTTTAGTGAAAAGAAAGTCAAATCATCATTTAACCAATCTAATGTTTGCCTTGCCACTCTATAAGAAAGAGTATCTGGGCAATCAATTTTTATTGCTATTTCTGATTCCGTGATTAAAAGTTCCTTCAATGCATGGTGTTTCTTAAAATGTTGCATAGATGTTCCCGGTAGTTCATCAAAAAAAGTCTTATATATATTTTCATTAAAACGATCATTATCCATATCTAATAAATCACCTAATCGCAACAAAATAGCCACTAGTCTAGGATGAATTATATCCTTATGTTGTCCCATAAGTCGATGAGGTAATTCTAAAATATGAACTATATCTCGCGTGTGACATACTACTATATCAGCTAACAAACTAACTAATCGTTCTTTTATTAAATCATACGATAAATTATATTTCAAAAAAATGTTATCCATGATGTAATCATGTGAGTTTTCTCCATGCCTACTTCTAAAATATTCTGAAAGTATTAATGTCATACTTTTTCGTATATTATAAGCATTAATAACTGTAGGCTGTTCTATTTTTATTTCTTCAATATTTTTAATCGCATCTGAAAGTTCTTTATCATTACTATAACGATTATACTCCATAAATTTCTTGAAATTTTCACCAGAGATTTCCTCTTGTATTTTACTGTCTGTTAATACCATTCCCCAATCATGTAACAAAGAAGCATTAAGAATTAACCAAGTATCCGTCAAAGATAATTGTTTTATTCCGATTTCCCCTAATAAACATTCTATATTCTCAATAACCGTCTTTGAATGTGAGAAATCATGCAAACTATATGTTGGGTAAGATAATACCGTAGCTTGCAAAATTCCTTCAAATCGCTTTTTATTTATTCTCCACGTATCTAATAAAATAGAATTCTCTCCAGCACTTAACTCAAGATGTTTTTCTAATGTATAATTTTCTTTCATAACTAACCCCTTCCACACATTTTCAGTTAATTTAACACGCGATGTAAATGGTCATTATTTTCTTACCATTCTCATTCACTAGTATATTTATTATAAACAATAAGAAATCCAAATGCCTACCATATATGGTACTAGTCTCTTATAGTCTTTTTTCCATCCCCAAAAATGCAACCACGTAATATGAGCCTAAATTGAAAAAGATAATTCTATTGAAATTTCCCGTAAAATACTCAAACAAATTTTTCTTAATAAGAAAAAGCTAAATCATCTCAATGGACAATTTAGCCTTTACTTGTTAAACATTATTTAATTGTTTTTGCATTACGAATACTGAGCGCCTTAGATAAATCCGTCGTTGTAAATTCTGTAGTTGTACCAAAATGATCATTTACAATAAGTGTAACAGGACTATTAACATACTTAAAATGTAAATACCAATTCGTTTTCTCGCCGTCAATGTTCCACGTTATAGTTACTCGATCATTCAGAGTACCTGAGGCAATTTTGACTTTATCACAATAATCCTCTCCATTTCCTTCAGTAAAGAAATATACATACCCTTCATTAAAATCTATAATCCAATATATATCGTATGAACCACTTTTGTTCTTATATGCGAACACCCCTGTATTACCTTTTGTTGCTGTCTCATAATCATTTGTGGAATAAAATACGGCTTTGTTTTCTGTTTCACTTTCAGAATTTTCACTATCCTTTATTTCAAAATTATCGTAATACCAAATTACAACTATAGCATCACTTTCATAAGTATCACCTTTGGAAAAGTCACCTTTTCCGAAAACCCAATTTTTAATTTCGACAGCACCAACAGTGTCAGCAATTTTAGATGAATCACTTGTTTCTAATGTTTCATATTCAAAATTTACAAAACCCATATCTTTTAGAAGTGTCTCAACCTCTGTATATGTTAAACCTATAAATTCATCTTCACTCATAGTAACAGTAATGATGGTTGTACTTTCAGAATTGTTATCATTATCTGTTGTACTATCATCATTTTCTGTTTCTTCTTCAGGGGCGTACAATTTGATTTCTATTCTATTAAAGCCTTTATATTCTACAGATAATTCATACCCTTTTTTGTTTTCTGCTGAATAAAATGTTTCATATTCATATGGTTCAACTGTGAATCCAGCTTTTACACATTTTGCCTTATATTCTTTGAAATCATCAAGTGATGTATTTCCAACAAAAAGCCTAAAACCATCTTCATCATTCCATTCGTATTGTCCTAAATTAGATTTCGGAACTGGTATTCCAAGAGCGGTTGCATAGGATGGCAATTCAAATTCTTCTAATACAATAGGAATTTGCAATTCAATATTCATTTCATTATCAGAATCATCATAATAAAGTGATAAATAATATCCCTCTTTATTATATCCTGTAAATGATGAAGTTTCATTTTCGGTATCTATATTAAAGCCTTTTTGATTTTCACACCATCCAACATATTCTAAATATTCATTTTCTGACATATCGTGAATGTAAACATCTAATGACTCGTCACTATTTGTAAATATTTCCATCATATTTGATTGTGGTTCTGGTAACACATCTCCAAGAACAATATTTTCCCAATCAAATTTTTCTGCATCTGAACCACATGCAGTAATCCACAAAAGCATAATTAACATGGTACACAATAAAACTTTAATTCTTTTCATATGCACTTCTCCTCTAGATATTGCTTTCATTTTTTGAATAGCATCTCTAAAATTATTAAATTGGTCCGAATGAACACAAATTATCTTCTCATCTTAAATTTTAAACATATTATACCACTTCTCGTTTTCTAAGAAAAGCAAAATTATTTTCTCCCCTCCGTTGGTATTACCGTCTCAACATTCTTCCCTCTACTCATCTCATCTCAATTCACACACAAAAAAGCCCTCTAAATCCGTTAAGATTTAGAGGACTCTTATAGTTCTTATTCAACTAAATATCTTAAATTTCAACTAGAAATTCTTAGAACTTACCTTCTTTTGCTGCTTCTTCGATAGAAACTGCAACTGCTACAGTCATACCAACCATTGGGTTGTTACCAGCACCGATTAAGCCCATCATTTCTACGTGAGCTGGTACTGATGAAGAACCTGCGAACTGAGCGTCTGAGTGCATACGTCCCATAGTATCTGTCATACCATAAGAAGCTGGACCAGCAGCCATGTTATCTGGGTGAAGTGTACGGCCTGTACCACCACCAGAAGCTACTGAGAAGTATTTCTTGCCAAGTTCTGTACATTCTTTTTTGTATGTTCCTGCTACTGGATGCTGGAAACGTGTTGGGTTTGTTGAGTTACCTGTGATAGATACACCAACGTTTTCATGATGCATGATAGCAACACCTTCCTGAACATCGTCAGAACCGTAACATTTAACTGTTGCACGAAGACCTGTTGAGTATGGTTTTTCGTAGTTTACTTTTAATTCTGCTGTGTGATAATCGTATGTTGTGTCAACATATGTAAAGCCGTTGATACGAGCGATGATCTGAGCAGCGTCTTTTCCAAGACCGTTTAAGATAACGCGAAGTGGCTGTTTACGAACTTTGTTAGCTTTTTCTGCGATACCGATAGCACCTTCAGCAGCTGCGAATGATTCGTGACCTGCTAAGAAGCAGAAACATTCTGTTTCTTCTTCAAGGAGCATTTTACCGAGGTTACCATGTCCAAGACCTACTTTACGGTGGTCAGCTACAGAACCTGGGATACAGAAAGCCTGGATACCTTCGCCGATTGCAGCAGCTGCATCTGCAGCACGTCTACAGTCTTTTTTGATAGCGATTGCAGCACCTACGATGTAAGCCCAGCAAGCGTTTTCGAAACAGATTGGCTGGATAGCTTTTACCTGATCGTAAATGTTAAGTCCAGCATCTTTTGTGATTTTTTCAGCTTCTTCGATAGAGCTGATTCCATAAGTTTTTAACACAGCTTCAATCTGTGGAATTCTTCTTTCATATGATTCAAATAATGCCATTGTTCCTTATCTCCCTTCTGATTATTCGTGACGTGGGTCGATAATTCTTGCAGCATCAGCTACACGACCATACTGTCCTTTAGCTTTTTCCCAAGCTGTGTTAGGGTCATCACCTTTTTTGATGAAGTCAGTCATTTTTCCAAGAGAAACGAACTGGTATCCGATAACTTCGTCGTTTTCGTCAAGTGCGATACCTGTTACATAGCCTTCTGCCATTTCAAGGTAACGAACACCTTTCGCTTTTGTTGCGTACATTGTACCAACCTGTGAACGAAGACCTTTTCCTAAGTCTTCAAGACCAGCACCGATTGCAAGACCGTCATCAGAGAATGCAGACTGTGTACGTCCGTAAACGATCTGTAAGAATAATTCTCTCATAGCAGTGTTGATAGCGTCACATACTAAGTCTGTATTTAAAGCTTCAAGAATTGTTTTGCCCTGTAGAATTTCAGCTGCCATAGCTGCTGGATGTGTCATACCAGAACATCCGATTGTTTCTACTAAAGCTTCTTCAATGATACCTTCTTTTACATTGAGAGTGAGCTTACAAGCACCCTGCTGTGGAGCACACCAACCAATACCGTGTGTGAAACCAGAGATATCTTCGATTTTTTTAGAGTGAACCCATTTTCCTTCCTGTGGAATAGGAGCTGGTTCGTGTTTTGCGCCCTTAGCTACAGGACACATGTTTTCTACTTCCTTTGTGTAAATCATAGTAGGACTCCTTTCGCGCATTACGCTTATTATATATTTTATTTACTTTGTTAGTAAATTAACATACCCAAATTATTGTCGCATATTTTGAACATAAAGTCTAGTCTAATCTTGTTTAATTTAATAGAATTTTTGAGAAGCTTTTCGTCAATATGTAAAAAAGGAAAGATGCTTTAACATCTTTCCTTTCAAATTACTAATTCTTCTTTACCACATGATCCTTATCCTTATAAATATGGTTCGCTGGAACCACGCCACGTACTGGAGAAAGTGGATATACATTGCTGTTTCTGCCGATTACGGTACCAGGATTGAGCACGGAGTTACATCCGATTTCTGCAAAATCGCCGAGCATTGCACCGATTTTTCTGATACCTGTTTCAATCGTTTCCTGTGTATCATAGCAATCCTTTACAACGATGTTAGATTTATCCGCTTTTAAGTTTGAAGTAATGGCACCCGCACCCATGTGCGCCTTGTGTCCGAGAACAGAATCGCCTACATAGTTGTAATGTGGCACCTGAACTCCGTTAAAAAGAATCGCATTTTTCACTTCCGAAGCTGTACCTACATATGCACCTTTACCAATGATGGCACTAGTTCTGATAAATGCACCATGACCGATTTTAGCATTTTCGTCTACAATAAGTGGTGCACCAAGATGAGCGCTTGGAAAAACCTCTGCAGATTTTGCTACCCATACATTTTCTGCTACTTCTTCATATATTTCTTTATCTAATGTAGGACCAAGTTCCTTGATATAATCGCTGATTCCTGCTAACGCTTCCCAAGGATAGGTAAACTGTGCGAGGTAATCTTTCGCGATTGTCTCATCGAGGTTGTAGTTGTTACAAATTTTAGCATTTTCCATAATATTGCCTCTCTTAATTTCTAGATTTAAACTCCGACTAGATTTTACTGCTACGATTTTTCTTCGTCAACATCTTTTTCTTCCTCAATCGGAGGTAACTCTATCATCATCGAATCTGGATTATTAAAATCTACTTGATTATCTCTCTTACTATCCTCCTGCCCATCGGATTCGCCAGGATTGTCAAAGTCAAATTTGATTGTGTCATCCTCATATTTTAAGCATGTATCAAATACATTTCCCGCTTTTGAGGTAAAACCTACGACCTTCTTCTTTGTCTTTCCTGTAGTTAAAAGCTCAATGATGATTTCTTCGGAAAGTTCCACCTTTGCTACTGTATGCCAAAGCTTAAAGCCACATTCACATTCGTACTGCCACTGTCCTCTTAACATCTTCTTCTGACACTTCGGACAATCGACGTTGGATTCGACTGGCTTTGGTTTCTCTGGAAAATCAAATGTAACCTGACCATCCTCTGTGAGTTTGAGTGGTGCGTCAAATTTCATACCTGTACGAGCAACGAAGCCTTCAATAACATCCGTTTTCCCTGTGGTAAGAAGCTGCTTTACCTGTGCTTCCTTTAGCTTCACGCTGGCAATCTTGCCTATCATGAAACGGCAGCTATGCTCTGGGTCTTCTTTTTTGTAATTAGAGCAACCATAGCCAAATGGTGTAACGATGATATCTCCTTTACAAAGTGGACATACCACGTCTTTGACCTTAACTGGTTCTAAATCGTTAAAGTCAAATTTAAGCCCTGTTACCTTACCGGTTTCATCCTTGGACAAAGCTACTCTCGCATCGAATTTCTTTCCAGTCTTCGACTTAAATCCACGAATGGTTCCTGTAATACCGTTGGTAAGAAGCTCTTTGACATTGGCTTCGGTGAGTGACTTCTCTGCCATCTTACCGATAGAAAAACGACAGCTGTCTTCTTTTTCTTTATCATAATTCGAACATCCAAAGCCCCATGAGTTTACAATGATGTCACCACCACAGAGTGGACAGCTTACATCCTTGACCTTCTTGGCTTCTACATGCTCAAAGTCGAAGTTTACGACTGGTTTGCCGTTTTCGTCCTTTTCTAAAATGAGACATGCGTCGAATTTCTTGCCTGATTTGGATTTAAAGCCACGAAGTGTTTCAGTCTTGCCATCCGTTAGAAGTTGTTTCACATTTGAAGCGGTCAAAGTCTTACCTGCAATGGTTCCGATGGCAAAGCGACAGCTGTTCTCATCTTCTGGCTTGTAGTTGGCACAACCGTAGCCAAAGGATTTCTTTACAAGCTGTCCGCCACAGGCCGGACAAGTAACATCTGGAAGCACTTCAGGCTCCACGTCTGCAAAATCAAAGGCAATATTTACCTTTCCATCTTCTGTTTTCTCTAATTTGAGAGCTGCATCAAATTTCTTACCAGCTTTGGATTTGAACCCACGGATGGTCTCTGTATGTCCCTGTTCGAAAAGAACTTTTACCTGTTCTTCGGTTGGTGTAATACCTGCAATTTCACCAATATTAAAGTTACATCCAGATTTATCCTGCTTATAATTGGTACATCCAAAACCAAATGGTGTGGTTACTAGTTCACCATCACAAATTGGACATTTGACACCGATTTTCTTACGCGCCCCCAAGCCTCTCGCATTCTTGCCTGCGAATTCGCTGATGCGGTCTGCAAGCTCATTGCGAAGATTCTGGTCAATCATCTTTAGGGTTTCCCTACGGATAAAGTCCTCGAGCTTGGTACGATAATCCCAGAAATCTACCGTTCCGCGAGTGATACCGTCTAAGCCTTTTTCCCAGGATGCGGACATCTGTGGGTTAAGGAGGGCTGGCACGGTGAGATTTACTACCTCAAATATCATCTCGCCCAAGTTCTCTGGTGTAAGCACCTGTGTCTTTTTATTTAAGTTCAAGTACCCGATACGAATCAGTTTCTTGATAATTTCTGCTCTGGTTGCAGAGGTTCCGATACCGGAGCCTTTGATTTGTTCACGAAGTTCTTCGTCTTCGATAAGCTGACCAGCATTTTCCATGGCAAGTACCATAGAACCTGAGGTATAACGCTTTGGAGGTGAAGTCTTGCCATAACGGATACCATATCCGCCTACTTCAATGACATTTCCTACATTCAAACGGTCGGCAAGCTCTAAAAGCACCTGCGGATCAGCAGTCTTACCTTCCTCTTCATCTCCAAACGGATTGCCATCTGCGTTCTCGATCTCATCTGCATTGACAGTTGATTTCTTCTTAGGTATTCCTGCTACTTCTAAGTAACCTGGGCTCTTAAGCACCTTTGCAGATGCAAAGAATTCTTCCTTTTCCACACCTACAGTAAGCTTTACATTCTGGTATTCTGCCGCTGGGTAGAAAATGCTTAGGAAACGTCGGCAAATAAGTTCAAATACACTTCTCTGTAAGGAATCCAGCTTATTTAACTCAGTAAGCTGACCAGTTGGAATGATGGCATAATGGTCAGTAACCTTGCTATCATCTACATAAGCAGTCTTAGCAATTGATGCATAAGATTTGGTCTGTAAAATATGCTCTACGTAAGGTGTTACAACTTCATAACCTTTTAATTTGCTTAAATTCTTATAGATTTCCTTTGCGACTGGAGTAGATAATACTCTCGCATCAGTTCTAGGGTAAGTGGTTAGCTTCTTTTCATACAAGTCCTGTGCGATTTGTAAGGTCTCATCTGGACTGATTTTGAAACGTTTTGCACATTCTGCCTGTAATTCAGCTAAGTTGAATAAAAGTGGCGCACGTTTCTTGCTAATGGATTTTTCAAGTGCTTTTACTTTTGCTTCTTTGCCACTGCAAATATCAATCAGTGCTTTGGCGTCCTTTTCTTCCTTGAAACCATTTTCTTTATATAAGAGTGGTGACTGGAAATACTTCGAACCTTCTACTGCTTTCCATTCTCCCTCAATGCCTGCATCGGTAAATGTACCAACCACGCGATAAAATGGTGTCTCCTTGAAGTTGCGGATTTCTCGCTCACGGATAACGACCATGCCGAGTACACAGGTCATAACACGGCCTACTGCGATAGCCGTATAGCTGGTGGTGCCTGCCGCATCATTTAAGAGGTTGCCGTATTTAACTGACATAACACGTGAAAAGTTGATACCCATGGCATAATCTTCAATGGTACGCATGATACCGGAATTGCCGAGGTTGGCATAGTCGCTCATTGGTTTGGCTTCACGGATACCACGGAGAATTTCTTCTTCGGTCTGGGAGTCAATCCACACGCGAAGCTCTTCCATGCCTTCTCTTACACCACCAAAGTTACGAATATTTTCTTCGATGGTCTGACCTTCTTTTCCCGCATCACCTGCCCAGTATACGCGGTCAATATCTTCGCGATGTAGCATGCCATGCACGATGTCGTACTGTTTTGCTACTTCTTTGATAACATCATATTTGTAGTCTTTTGGCAAAAATGGCAGGTCTTCGAGCTTCCATTTCTTGTACTTCTCGTCGTAGGATTCTGGATATACCATACCTACGAGGTGACCTACACACCATGTGATGACGTATTTGTCATTTTCTATGTATCCGTCTTTTCTGCCGCTGACCTGCAATACCTTTGCAAACTCGACAGCGACAGACGGTTTTTCAGTAATAATCAATGATTTTCCCATATAACTCCTAATTACAATTCATTCATATCTACAAGTTCAAAGCGCTTATCGATTCTAGCAAGCTCAATTACGTCTGCAGAAAATGCTTTTGCAGAGAACAAATAGATATGGTTTGAAGTGATTTTTGCTTTTGTCATTGAGTCAAATAAATCTTTGCACATCGCCAGGGTAAACTCTTCTTTTTCCCAGTTACAGATACCTACGATATTCTGTCGGTCGCTACTTTGTGCAATGATATCGATGTTTCCGGTCTTTCCAACCCATGTACCCATCTTGGTTACAACAAGTGGTAGACGATGAATCTGATTTAATAACGACAAGTATTCCATACACACATTGATGAAGTAACGATTGAGATAATCGTCAAGTTCCTTCTCGATATATGTGTCATAGAAATCTTCCGGTGCCATCATATACAGGTCAGATAAATGTGGGTAGACAAAGCGATAATAGAAATTGATGTATGTATCCTTGATACGATACACACCTTTTTTCGCATTATCCCAACCACCAGTTTCAAAAGAAACAACCTTCTCAATAATGTCAAACTGACTCAAATTTTTCATATATACGCTGATTTTTGGACGAGAATAGCCTGTGTAATGATACAAGTCATTAAGCTTGTTTTCACCCTTTGCAATCGCCATAAGGATTGTGTTGTAAACAGATAATTCACGAAGCTCTGAGGATACAAGTTCTTCTGCTTTCTTAAAAAAATAACCGTCTTCAGAAAGAATCAAATCACAGATATTCTGTTTGAAGGATTTACGCTTTTTCCAATATTTCAGATACCCTGGCACGCCACCAAGCACACCATAGATTTTGATGGCATCACTAACGGAAAGCTCCGGAAAAGCACGCACTACTTCAAGGAAATTTAAGTTTGGAATCTTAATCTGTGCATCAATTTTGCTAAGTGCTTCTTCCCCAATTGTCGCAGCCATATCCTGTTCTGCCCATACAATAGACGAGCTTGCCAAGATAATCATAACTGGTCCTGGATAAAGGCGACGGTTCTTGAGTTTCAAGATACTTTCCATAAACTCTGGATCCTTCTTAACGATATGCTCAAATTCATCAATGACTACCACCAGCTTGGTTGGATTACCACTTTTCACACGATTAAAGTATTCGTCATAGCTTTCCTTTTGGATACGAACATCAAATTTCTGTGCAACTTCCTGTCCCATCATACTAAGCTGTTCCTTGGCAGAAGCCTTTCTGGCACGATAATAGAAATGCTTTCTTGTCTCAAGAAAAGCACGAATAAGCGCTTCTTTCTCACAGTTCATTGGCCCATACAGTACTACCAGCTGATTACCACTTTCTGCATATAAATCCTCTAATCTCTTAAGTTCGCTCTGTTTAAACACTAGTCTTCTCCTCTATGTACATTTATAAAACAAATCAATAAATAGACATAGAAAATTATATCATATTTTAACTTTTTAACAATATTCAATTTTAAATAGAATGGAATTTGGAACTGAAAAATATCTATTTCTAAATATTCAATGTCCCTAAGAAAGTTTACTTATCGTCGTAATGACCTTTGCACTGTTTGATTATAATACCATCATCACTAACTTCGTAAACCAATCGATCTTTTTGATTGATGCGCCTGCTCCATGTATTGGGGTTAGCATTTTTTAGAGGTTCAGGTTTTCCCCCTCCTTTAAAGGGCGTTCGCTGAACCTCTTTCAGAAGTTTATTAATTTTCTTTAATGTTTTTAAATCCTGTATTTGCCAAAAAACATATTCTTCCCAACCATGTTCAGTAAATGTAAGCTTAGCCATTTGCCATCGCCTCCAATTCCTCCATAGTTTTCACAACAACTTTGCCTTGACGAATCTGTTCTTCCGACTCTCGAAGCCTTCTCATGTTACTTTCAGAATAGAATGGATCTTCCTTTTTTGCTGAAATCTCAAATGGAATTTTTCTTTCACGTAATGCTTTTTTTGCATAAATCGTAAAAAACGTCGTTAAATTCATCCCCAATTCATCACACAACTCGTCTAATTCTTTTTTCATCTTGTCATCGAATCTTAAACTTACTGTTGTCATATAATATCTCTCCTTTCTTATATTATATTAAAATTATACTTAAATATGCTTCAATTTGCAACATTTTTAATTAAATTTCATTCATATCACAAAGAAAATTCCAAAAAACTAAGCCCGTCGCATTATTAAAAAGGAAAAGGCGACGTTAAGTAAAACGTGGAGCCGTTCCTTTCTTAATAATACGACGGGCGTAGACTTTAGTGATATTTATTTCTTTGTAATATATCCCTGTGCTTTAAGAAGTTCTGCGCAAAGCACTGCACCACCTGCAGCACCACGAACAGTGTTGTGAGATAATCCGATGAATTTCCAGTCATATACATGATCTTCACGGATACGTCCTACAGATACACCCATGCCGTTTTCATAATCCACGTCCATGGTTACCTGTGGTCTGTTGTCTTCTTCTAAGTACTGGATGAACTGCTTTGGAGCACTTGGAAGTTCAAGTTCCTGTGGAACACCCTTGAATTCACGAAGCTTTGCAATAAGCTGTTCCTTTGTTGGCTGTTTTTTGAATTTTACAAATACGGCAGCTGTGTGTCCATTTAAAACTGGAACACGAATACACTGACAAGTAATAGTTGGACCATCTGCTGGAACGATTTCTCCCTTTTCTTCATCAATGTGACCCCAGATACGAAGAGGTTCTTTTTCTGATTTTTCTTCTTCGCCACCGATAAATGGGATGATATTTTCTACCATTTCTGGCCATTCTTTAAAGGTCTTGCCTGCACCAGAGATAGCCTGGTATGTAGTAGCTACTACTTCGTATGGTTCAAATTCCTTCCAAGCTGTAAGAACTGGAGCATAGGACTGAATAGAACAGTTTGGTTTTACTGCTACGAAACCTCTTGTAGTTCCAAGACGTTTCTTCTGGAATTCGATTACATTCATGTGCTCTGGATTGATTTCTGGCACTACCATTGGTACGTCAGGTGTCCATCTGTGAGCACTGTTGTTAGATACAACTGGGATTTCTGCTCTAGCGTAGTCTTCTTCGATTTTCTTGATTTCATCTTTTGACATGCTTACTGCAGAGAATACGAAGTCTACTTCAGCTGCAACCTTTTCTACTTCGTTTGCATTCATAACTACAAGGCCCTTTACTGCTTCTGGCATTGGAGTTGGCATTCTCCAGTTATCACCTACTGCTTCTTCGTATGTTTTTCCGGCACTTCTAGGACTTGCAGCGATGGTGGTTACTTCAAACCAAGGATGATTCTCTAATAATGCGATGAAACGCTGTCCAACCATACCTGTTCCACCTAAAATACCTACTCTTAACTTTTCACTCATAATTTCACGTCTCCTCATCTGTTTGTCCGCCTATCGCGAACAACTGTCTTTGTTAGAAATATATTACTTGATATAAGATAAAATTACAATAAACAAGTTGTTAGAAATTAACACTAAATCCGTTAAGTATTTATGCATTTTGCACAACATCTTGTATATTTCATACTATTACCCGTGAATCACAGGATTTTTTAATAGATAATCCTCTTCTAAAAGAATGACATGTTCCATCGCTGTCTTTGAAGGAGCACCGATGGTTAGTCGGGTATTAACGCAGGTTTCCATAGAAATTGCTTCATATACATCTGCTTCAAACACAGGACAGATTGCCTTTAATTCCGCTAATGACATATCGTCAATTGCAATGTTCTTATCAATACACTCGAGTACAACCCTACCAACAATACCATGGGCATCACGGAATGGCACTCCATGTTTTACCAGATAGTCTGCTAAGTCAGTTGCATTGGTAAAACCATTGTTTGCACTGTTACGCATTACTTCTTTTTTAAACTTCATTGTCTTTAACATACCATTAAATAATGCAATACATCCTTTTGCCGTATCCATTGCATCAAAAGAAAGCTCTTTATCCTCCTGCATATCCTTATTATATGCAAGTGGGATACCTTTCATCGTAGTAAGAAGTGAGGTAAGCGCCCCGTAGACACGGCCTGTCTTACCACGTACGAGTTCTGCGATATCTGGATTCTTCTTCTGTGGCATGATGCTACTACCTGTACTATAGGCATCGTCGATTTCTACAAACTGATATTCGTTGGAATTCCAAATAATTACCTCTTCAGAAAAACGACTTAAATGCATCATAATGGTAGATAATGCAGACAGGAATTCGATTAAATAATCTCTGTCTGATACCCCATCCATACTGTTTAAAGTAGGACCATAGAAACCTAAAAGCTCGGCTGTCATATTTCTATCTAGTGGATATGTAGTTCCTGCCAATGCACCAGAACCTAGTGGACAGTAATTCATTCTCTCACGGATATCATATAAACGCTGTCTGTCACGCTTAAACATCTCAAAATACGCACCCATGTGATGTGCCAGAGTAATTGGCTGTGCTTTCTGAAGATGTGTAAAGCCTGGCATAATGGTCTCGGTATTTTCCTTCATAATGGTAAGGATGCTCTGTAAGAGATCTTCTAGCTCTGCATCTACTGCAGCCACCTGTTTTCTGGTATACAGACGCATATCTAACGCAACCTGGTCATTACGGCTTCTTCCTGTGTGAAGCTTCTTACCGGTATCCCCAAGTCTGTCAATCAGATTCGCTTCTACAAAGCTGTGAATATCTTCATATTCATCTGTAATCTCAAGCGTTCCTGCCTCTACTTCTGCCTTTATCTCTTTTAATGTACGAATGATATCGTCTCTCTCTGCGTCAGTCAAAATACCAACTGCAGCAAGCATGGTAACATGAGCTATGCTTCCTTCAATATCTTCTTCATAAAATTTCTGATCAAAGCTAATGGACGCATTAAAGTTGTAAACCAATTTGTCGGTTTCTTTGGTAAAGCGTCCGCCCCATAACTGTGCCATACTCTATTCCTCTCTTTCTCGTTCCTTGGCAGCGATTTCTTCGTCTCGCTGTTTCTTGGAATACACGCAGCCGCAGTAATACTGACGGTACATCTCGTATTCGTTGGAAATCTCCGTAGAACGTTTGTATCCATTTTGTTTTTTAAAGTCAGAATACAGATATCTCACTCCATATTCTTCTTCCAATTTCGCTCCGATTTCATTGAGTTTCTGTGCATTTTTCAATGGACTAATTGAAAGTGTCGTAGTAAAGAAATCAAATCCATTTGCTTTTGCATACTCTGCAGATTCTCTTAGACGAAGCTCATAACAGGCAAAGCATCGTTCTCCACCTTCTGGCAGATGCTCCATCCCTTTTGCCATCGCATAAAACTTATCCGTATCATATGCCCCTTCCACAAAGGATATCTTATACTTCGCAGGAAACTCCTTCACAAATCTATCCTGCTCCGCTACACGCATGGTATATTCTTCTGGTGGATAAATGTTGGGATTATAATAAAAAACTGTCACCTCAAAATACTGTGACAAAACTTCTAAACAATAAGAACTGCATGGTGCACAGCAACTGTGTATCAGAAGCCTTGGAACTTTATTCTCCCCACAGTTTACCTTTATCAGCTCTAACATTTTCTGATGATAATTTATTTTGTTCATCTATGCCTCACAATAAAAAGGAAAAGTCCCAAAGCTATGCTTTAGGACTAACTTCTTCTTTCTTTCCCATAAGCTGTAATGCAAATGTAGCTGCTACATACGCAATCACACAGATAATAACAAGCGGAATTCGCTTAATGATAACACCTGCAACAATCTGTAAAACCAACAGAATCCCATGCTTCCAAATCTCTGCCTTGTGTAAAAGTGCTGCCATTGCTGCTTCAATAATAATAAGTACACATACGGAAACTACAAATTCCTGTAATGCAAGCATCGCAACCAATATAAGAATCAATGAAACCACTGCAAATCCAACTACTGCTGTTATTAGACTATTTGCTTTCATCCAATCCCATACTTTTTTTGCTATTTCAACTACTTTATCTTTAATTGCTATTAATTTTTCTTTCATATGTTCACCTCATATATAAGTATCTTTCGATTATATCTTGGAAACTTCTCCTATTATGCCATAAAAACGAAAAAAGAACAACAAAATATTGAAATATACTAGAATTTTTTAAGCACTTATCGTATATTGTTTATACAGGAATTCGAAAGGAAACCTGCTTACCAAGGAGGAGCATTTGTAATGAAAGAAACAAATACCATGCATTGGGCATCCATTTGGGGCAATGCTGTATCCATCGGAGAAAACCGCCCAGAAAGCTATGGCAAAAATATAACCTTACGCTATCCAATCTATTCTGCATTTGACGGGGACGCTGTTCGTCTTACCTTTGACAACTACTGCGGAACAGATTCTATTTGTATAGAAAAAACTACTCTTCTTGTAGCAGGTAAATTCTATCCAGTTACCTTTGGCGGAAAGACACAGTGTATCATTCCAGCAGGTGAGAACCTTGTTTCGGATCCGGTAGATTGTGAAATCAAAGCTGGTTTCTTCTTTAAAGTCAGCTTTTATTTGAAAACATATACCCAGATGCGCTCCGTAGTATATACCAGCGGTCCTCTTTCAGGTGGACAGTATGCAGTAGGTGATTATTCTGAAATTGAAGAATTCCCTATCAACGTATCTCGTAAAACCAGCTATAACTATTTCCTTAGTAATGTATCGGTATATACCAAAAAGGAAAACCGCACTATTGTGTGCTATGGCGACTCCATTACTGCGCAGGATTGGCCTGATTATCTCACACTTCGCTGTAAAGAAGAAGGCTATGAAAACACAGCCATTATTCGTCGTGCAACCAGCGGCTCCCGTATCCTTCGTGAATATGACAATATTACTTACGAATCCTACGGATTAAGTGGGAAAAAACGCTTCTCTCATGAAGTTCCTACCGATGGTGCTGACACCGTCATTATCCAGCAGGGTATCAACGACATCATTCACCCAGTCGGTACAGATGTAAATCCATTCCGCCCTATGAGTGATTTACCTACTGCTGACGAACTCATTGAAGGCTTAAAAACATATATCAAACAAGCTCGTGAATATGGCTACAAGGTTTATGTAGGTACACTCCTTCCTATCGAAGGCTGGCGTACCTATGCAGGATTCCGTGAAGAAATCCGCATCACATACAATGCATGGATTCGTGCAACCGATCTCATTGATGGCGTAATTGACTTTGACAAAGCACTTTGCGACCCAAATAAACCATCCGCATTTCTCCCTGTCTACGACAGCGGGGATCATTTACATCCAAGTCCTGCAGGCTATGAAAGGATGGCACAGGAAGTGGATGCAGTTATTTTAAAGTAATGCCAAAAACACGAAATCCCTAGACACATTCATTTTTTGCTGTATTGACATAAGGCTGCAAAATGAATATGTCTAGGGATTTCTTACTTTTCTGTTAAGCCACTAACCGGGATCGAACCGGTGGCCTACGCATTACGAGTGCGTCGCTCTACCTACTGAGCCATAGTGGCAAGTCTTAACGACTTATCTATAATAACAAATCGAGTGTATAATTTCAATCATTTTCTATAAAAAATCCCCAATATTCATTTTTCTATCTTATTTGTATTGACTTTCCTATTAAATAGTATAAAATCATATATATTGTTTATTTATTGTAAACTTAAAGTCAACTTTTAGGGTTGTCGCATTAAAAATAAACTTTCAATCAATTATTACACATTCTAAAAGAATTGGAGGCGATTTATTTGGATATCGGAAATCGTATGAAGGAGCTGCGTATTCAGTATGGACTTACCCAGCAGGAATTAGCCGACCGTTCAGAGCTAACTAAGGGCTTTATCTCCCAGCTCGAACGTAATCAAAACACCCCATCTGTCAGCACATTGCTTGATATTATACAGTGTCTCGGTACGACCCCGGCAGAGTTTTTTGCAGATGTAGAGCCAGAGCAAATCGTCTTTAAGGAAGCCGATTACTTTGAGAAGGAAGACGAAGACAATAAATCACTCGTAGAGTGGGTTGTTCCAAATGCACAGAAGAATGCGATGGAACCTGTACGACTCACACTTCGTCCAGGCGGGATTTCAGAAGTATTACAGCCTCATTCTGGCGAAGAGTTCGGATATGTGATCAAAGGAAGTGTTCGTGTCAACTATGGTGGCAAGTATCACACAGTAAAAGCCGGTGAATCCTTCTATTTCAATGCTGGCAAACGTCACTTTATTGAAAACAAATCCAAAAAAGATGCAATTTTAATCTGGGTTTCAAACCCACCAAGTTTCTAAACTACTATTTACTTGAAAGGTAACCGAAATGAAAAAAGCTTTAATCAACTTTGTAGATATATCAAAATCTTATGGAAAACAGTTAGTTTTGGATGAATTCAACTTATATGTAAGAGAAAATGAATTCGTAACACTCCTTGGACCATCCGGATGTGGTAAAACCACTACCCTTCGTCTCCTTGGTGGCTTTGAAATGCCTGATAAAGGACAGATTTTTTTCGACTCTCAGGATATTACCTATTTACCTGCGAATGAACGTAAATTAAATACTGTATTCCAGAAGTATTCTCTCTTCCCACACATGACAATTGCGGAAAACATTGCTTTTGGTCTCAAAATCAGCAAAAAGTCACAAGCATATATCGACGATAAAATCAAATATGCGTTAAAATTAGTAAATTT
This sequence comes from Agathobacter sp., assembly GCA_045530745.1. GTDB lineage: Bacteria > Bacillota > Clostridia > Lachnospirales > Lachnospiraceae > Roseburia. Next base: position 180,876 of record JAZSCQ010000035.1, on the reverse strand, counting down.
AGATGGTTACGAAAACCGTTCTATTGACTCTTTAAGTGGCGGTCAGCAACAACGTATCGCCATTGCTCGTGCGATTGTAAATGAACCTAAGGTGCTTCTTCTCGATGAACCTCTCGGAGCATTAGACCTTAAAATGCGCCAGAGCATGCAGTATGAATTAATCCGTCTGAAAGAGGAACTTGGTATTACCTTTGTATATGTAACACATGACCAGGAAGAAGCGCTCACTATGTCTGATACTATCGTAGTTATGAACCAAGGATATATTCAGCAAATTGGTACACCTGAAATGATTTACAATGAGCCGGAAAATGCTTTCGTAGCAGACTTTATTGGTGAAAGTAATATTATTGATGCTACCTTCATTGAAGACGAAGTCGTTGAAATTCTTGGTGTAAAGATGCCTTGTGTTGATAAAGGATTTGGTAAGAACACTCCTGTTGACGTAGTTATCCGTCCAGAAGACGTAGAGCTTGTAGATCCATCCGAAGGATATTTAGAAGGTGATGTTACTTCTCTTATTTTCAAAGGGGTACATTATGAATTAGATGTTATGGCAAATGGATACGAATGGCTTGTTCATACTACTAAGCTCGTACCTGTAGGAAGTCACGTAGGTATCAAGGTAACACCATTTAATATCCAAATTATGAACAAACCAGCATCAAGTGACGAGGAGGCTGTAGAAATCGATGAATAAACTAAGACGCCAACTATTGGCTGGTCCATATCTTGTGTGGATTATCGGATTCATCATCCTTCCACTCATTATGATATTGTACTATGCCTTTTTTGATGAAAATGGCGCTTTTACATTGGAGTACTTATCTCACATTGCAAGTCCTATCAACGTAAAAGCCATGATGCTCTCTTTAGAGCTGGGTGTTGCAGCCACAATAATTTGCTTACTGCTCGCATACCCTTTGGCTATGATTTTGAATAACTTACAAATCAAAAACCAAAGCCTTGTCGTATTTATTTTCATGCTTCCAATGTGGATGAACTTCTTACTTCGTATTCTTGCATGGAAATTACTACTGAATAAAAACGGTGTACTCAATACATTTCTTCTGTCCCTTGGACTAGAACGTATTACGATTTTAAATACACCTGCCGCAGTTGTATTTGGTATGGTATATGAATATTTACCATTTATGATTTTGCCAATTTACAACTCCATGGCACGTATCAAAAAAGACTATATTGAAGCTGCCCATGATTTAGGTGCAAATGATTTTATTATCTTCTTTAAGATTATCATTCCACTTACCTTATCCGGTATCATCAGCGGTATTGTGATGGTATTCGTACCTGCACTTACCTCTTTTGCAGTATCCGAACTTCTCGGTGGCGGTAAAGTCCTTCTCATCGGTAACGTTATCGAAGAGAGCTTTATGCAAGGTATGCAGTGGAACGCCGGCAGCAGCTTGTCACTTGTCCTTATGATTTTCGTAATGGTAAGTATGACAATTATGAATATATTTGACAAAGACGGGGAGGGAACGGCTGTATGGTAAAGAAAACACTTTCAAACGTCTATATGGCGATAATTTTCCTCTTTTTGTACCTTCCAATTGGGGTACTTATCGTACTCTCCTTCAACGATTCAAAGACTCGTGTTGAATGGGGTGGATTTACCCTGAAATGGTATGTGGAATGTTTCCAGAGTGAAACGATTATGACAGCATTTGCTACCACCTTACAGATTACTGTAATTTCAGCCGTTGTATCTACGATTATAGGTACACTTGCTGCTATCGGTATCTCTGCTATGAAAGCAAAAAGCCGTGCATTTTATCTTGGCTCGACCAATATTCCACTCTTAAATGCAGATATCGTTACCGGTATCTCCATGATGCTTTTATTTGTAAAATTCGTAGACTTAGGCTTTGTAACGGTACTTGTAGCGCACATTACATTTAGTATTCCATATGTTATCTTAAATGTATTGCCTAAACTCAAACAAGCAAATCGTTCTACCTATGAAGCAGCTCTCGACTTAGGCGCTTCCCCACTCTATGCATTTTACAAAGTAACCTGGCCTGAAATTCGTTCTGGTGTATTTTCTGGATTCCTTATGGCGGTTACTATGTCATTAGATGATTTCAGTATTACCTACTTTACAAAAGGCGCTGGTGTAAACACTCTTTCTACTATGCTTTACACGGAGCTTAGAAAAGGTATCAAACCAGAACTTTATGCATTATCAACAATTTTATTCTTCACTGTACTCATCCTTCTTTTACTGGTAAATTATTTACCAAATAGAAAAAAGAGTACCGCACTCGAAAGGGCATAAAATGAAACGAAAACTTATTGTATTTACTCTTATATTTGCATTTGTTCTCTCTTCTCTTACCGCCTGTGGTGATAATAGCAGCAACACAAATGACGAAGGGAATTCTGGCAAAACCCTTACTGTTTTAAATTACGGTAAGTATATCGACGAATCCGTAATCAAACGTTTTGAGAACGAGACCGGCATTGATATTAAATATGAAGAATACGAAAGTCCTGAAGAAATGTACACAAAATACAAAGCAGGCGCTATTGATTACGATGTTATCTGTACATCAGAATACATTATCCAGAAACTGATTAGTGAAGGCGAAGTATTAGAACAGGACTACTCTTCCCTTTCAAATTACAGCAATCTTGATAGTGATATTTTAAAACTGGCTCAATCCTATGACCCAAAGAATAGTTATACCGTTCCTTATTTCTATGGTACAGTTGGTATCGTATATGACACAACCAAAGTTACCGAAGAGGAAGTCTCTTCATGGAACTGTCTTTGGGATAAAAATCATAAGAATGAAATTATCATGATGAATTCGGTACGTGATGCTTTTATACCTGCATTAAAACTTTCCGGATATGGAATCAACGAATCCAATGAAAATCATCTTCGTGATGCATTAAGACGCTTAGACAAACAGTTCCCTATCGTCTATGCTTACTTCGTAGATGAAATTGGTGATGAAATGATCTCAGGCAATGCTCATATGGCACTCATTTATTCTGGTGAGGCTGCCTATGCAATGGATTATAACGAAAACCTTGCCTACACTATTCCAAAAGAAGGATCAAACCTCTGGATTGACTCCTGGTTTATTCCAAAGACCTGTCAGAACGAAGAAGCTGCGATGCTCTTCTTAGATTATCTTTGTGGACATGATGTCGGAATGGCTAATTTTGAATATGTATATTACGCATCTCCACTTACTTCTGTTGTAGAAGCCTTAGACGAAGAAGTTCGTAGCAATGAAGCAGTTATTCCTTCTAAGGAATCACTTGCTGAATGTGAGGTATTCACTTCTTTGGATGATGAAAAGACAGCTCTTCTTAATCACCTTTGGCAAGAACTAAAGTCACGAACTGTAGAATAAGTTCTTATAAAATAAGAACACTATTGAATCAAAATATAATACTTGTTACAGTATCCACGAAGTATATGCTTCGTGGATTCTTTTTTACAATAAATTCAATACATTTTCTCTGTCACTTTTTCTTGATACAAAGGAGTATTTATGCAACATATGCGCTATCAGGAATTTATTGAAAATGTAAAAGAACATATCAAGCAGGAATTACAGCTACAGGTGCATGTATATCCTGTCCTAAAAAACAATGATACCGTCTACGATGGATTAGTAATCCTAGACCCCCTTCTTAATATTTCACCGACTATTTATTTAAATCCATATTTCGGACGCTACCTTGAGGGAGTCCCATTAGAAGACATTTATGATGATATCATCAAAACCTATCACAAGTATCTCCCACAGGAAGACTTTGATATTTCCTTTTTCTGCGACTACGAAAAGGCACAGGAACATATCATTATGAAATTAGTGAATGCCAAAAGGAATAAAGAATTGTTACAACAGGTTCCTCATATTCTGGTTTATGATCTAGCGTTGCTTTTCTTGTGCAGTGTAGGAAATTTTACAAATGAGTTCTCTACAATCCTAATTCATAATCATCATCTAGAGCATTGGAATGTAACTGTTGAAGATTTGTATGAAATGGCTCAAATCAATACGCCCAAACTCTTAGCTCCTCGACTTGACAATCTTCATGATGTTTTTGAACATATTACAAATGAAGATCTCCCTTTTCTTGACGAGTTAAGTTGTAGTATTCTAACAAACCATTTAAAGATTTATGGAGCAACCGTTATTGTCTATCCTGAATTACTTCGTGAAATTGCCGAAATCTATGAAGACGATTTAATTATCATCCCGAGCAGTATTCATGAAACGCTCGTGATTCCAAACAAAAACATGCCTCCTGAGCACTCAATTGAACATATAAACACAATGATTCAGGATGTAAACGAAACGCACCTTCTTGATACAGAAATCCTATCCGATCACGTATACTATTATAATCGCGAACATATGGAAATAACATATTAAACTGTACCATCATTGAAAAAAGGGCCATTCTATAGGTTATACCCTATAAAACAGCCCTTTTTTCTATCATTTAAATCCACACTTATTCGGAAATAAGTCTATTATAAATATTCTCATATCTACGTGCAGATACATTCCATGAATAATCTGTTGTCATTGCACGCTTTACTAATTCGTTCCATTTATCTCTATGATTACTATATACATCATTTGCATATTGAATAACATGCATCATGTCATGAGCATTGTATTCTTTAAATGAGAAACCTGTTCCCGTATTCTCATATTCATTGTAAGCATCTACTGTATCTTTTAAGCCGCCTGTTTCTCTAACAATTGGAATAGTACCATAACGCATAGACATCATCTGGCTTAAACCACATGGTTCAAAGAGCGATGGCATCAGGAATGCATCACAGGATGCATATATTTGATGCGCTCTTTCCTCCGAATATCCGATATGCGCACTAATCTTGTCTGGATATTTCGACTGGAAATAACGGAACATTTCTTCGAAACGATACTCTCCTGTTCCTAATATCACAAACTGTACATTCATTGTACTAAGCATCTCTTCCATTACATATGCCACCAAATCAAAGCCCTTTTGATCCGTCATACGAGATACCATACCAATTAAAAAGGCATCCTCTCTCTCTGGTAATCCCATCTGTCTTTGAAGAGCAGCTTTATTTACTTTCTTATTCTCTGTTACACTATGAACATCAAAGTTAAGCGTCATTGTAGGGTCTGTGGCTGGATTGAATTCATTGTAATCAATACCATTCACAATACCATACAAATCATTGCGGCGGGCAGACATAAGTCCATCTAACCCCTCTCCACCTTCTGGAGTCGTAATATCTATCGCATAGCTAGGACTTACTGTAGAAATTGCATCTGCATATACACAACCGCCTTTTAAATAATTGGCTTCTCCATAACATTCCAATTTATCTGCAGTAAATATATCCGATGGAAGCCCCGTAATATCTTTAATCTCATTTACCATCCAGCGTCCTTGGAATTTCATATTATGAATGGTAAACATCGTTTTTATCGAACTATAGAATGCGTCTTGTCCAAAAACCGTTCTTAAAAATACTGGAAGCAAACCTGTTTGCCAATCATTACAATGAATCACATCTGGACAAAAATCAATATGAGGCAACGCCAACAAAACTGCTTTTGAAAAATAGGCAAATTTCTCTACATCCTCATAGATATTATTGTATGGATTGTTTCCTGCGAAATAATATTCATTGTCAATAAAATAATATGTAACACCATTATCCTCTGCTTTGAACACGCCCGCATACTGACGACGCCAGCTTAAATCCACATAAAAGTGACATACAAACTGTAATTCTGGTAAAAATTTCTGGTTCATACACGCATATTTAGGTAAAATAACGCGAACATCATACTCTTCTTTGTTTACATATCTAGGTAATGAACCTACAACATCTGCTAATCCCCCAGTTTTAATATAAGGTACAGCTTCCGATGATACTAATAGAATTTTTTTCATAGCCCCTCCATATAAATGTATACATTATATATTTCGTATTATACTCTAAAAAATATAGATTGGCTAGTTTTTCCTAATAACTTGTTTGTTGATTCATTCGAATCTTGTCTGTAATTAAAGCAATAAATTCGGAATTGGTTGGCTTTCCTTTTCCAATACTAATGGTATAGCCAAACAATTCCTCTATAGTATCTACCTTCCCCCTGCTCCAAGCTACTTCAATCGCATGTCGTATTGCACGTTCTACTCTGCTCGGTGTTGTTTTGTATTTCTTTGCAACTTCTGGATATAGAATCTTAGTTACTGAATTCAACATATCCATATCAAGAACTGACATCACAATTGCATCTCTTAAATACTGATATCCTTTTATATGTGCAGGTACACCCACATCATGTATAATTTCTGTTACAATTTCTTCCAATGATTTCTGTGGTTCTGTCTTCACCTTTTCATATGGATGAATCATTCTAATTTCTGGCATTTTCTTTGCTTTTTGAACATTCTTAATCTGATTTAGGATTAATTCATTTTCAAAAGGCTTCATAATATAATAGTCAGCGCCCTTTGAAAAAGCAGCTTCTGTTATCTGTTCTTGTCCTACAGCACTTATCATGAGCACAGCTGGTGGTCTACTAATTGTTTCATCTTGTTGTATTTTGTCTAACACTCCCAGTCCATCTAGTTTTGGCATAACTACATCTAATAAAACTACATCGGGCTGTTTATCTTTTATCAATTTGTACGCCTCTTCGCCATCTTTTGCGGTTCCTACTACCTGAAGTTCGTCATCGTTTGAAACAATTTCTCTCAACAATCGCAACATTCGTTCATTGTCATCTGCAATTGCGACATTCAACTTGCTCATCAATGCCCATATCACCCTCTTTTTCGGACGAAAATCGACTGAACTCACTATATCGAATCTCTTTAATCGCAATCTGTCGAATGTTGTCGATAAATAAAACTATTTCACACATAAAAAAAGGGCAGGTATAACCTGCCCTGATTGCTCAATTATAAGCGAGTATGTGCTTTTTGGATAACCGTTTTATAAAAATCAACCGCTTTTGGTAATGCTCCCTGATTAACATTTTCATTTAAACCATGAATACTACCATACTGCTGTGCATTAATATAAATTGGTGCAAAACGAATACAATTATCACAAATCTTGGTATAGTATTTTGCATCGGTTCCACCTGTCATACAGTATGGAGAAATACCCAGACCTGGATAAACATCTTCCGCAACTTCTTCAATTAACTTAAATGCATTGCCTTTGTAATCCACTACTGGACATGGCTGATCAGCATAAATAACTTCTGTATCTAAATCATATTTCTTTGCAATTTTCGAAATAATATCAATACTTTCATTTGTTGGCTGATGCTGAATAAAACGCATATTTGCTGTTACATATGCTTCCTGTGGCAATACATTTAAACCATCAGAACCTTTTGCAGTTGTAAATGCACAAGTTGTACGAATCATCGCACCTGCAGCCGAACTAATAGATGGAAGTAATTTTACAAGCAATGGTTTAAATAACCACATGTTTGCAAAAATAAGTTTCATTCCAAAATCCATGTTTGGTGCCATTCTTGTAAACATTTCTTCAACAGTTGGAGAAAATTCTGAACGGAATGGATAATTCTTTTCTACATCCAACATAAATTTGCCTAAGCGTACCAATGGTGAGTTTTTCTTTGGTGCAGAAGCATGTCCACCGTTACTATGTGCGATAAACTTCACATCACCATAACCTTTCTCGATAACACCAACCATACCGTAGATACCTTTTACGCCACCTACTGGTTCTTCTACAATCATACCGCCTTCATCCAAAACAAGTGCTAATTTTACCCCTTGTTTTTCAAGGAATTCTACTGTTTTTGGTGCTCCATAACCACTCCACTCTTCAGTACAGCTACTACCAATATATACGTCACATTCTGGCACATATCCATCTGCAATCAATTCTTCAAATGCTGTAAAAATACAGAACAAACTACCCTTGGTATCTACCGTACCACGGCCCCATACGTTGCCTTCTTCGTCGATATCGCCACTGAATGGCTCATGCTCCCACACGCCAGTTGCTTCTACTACGTCCTGATGGCTCATAAAAAGAATCGGATTCTTGTCTGATTTTCCTTTCCATTTGTATAAAAGACTACCATCAATATTATGTTTTTCACAAGTTTTATGTACCAATGGAAATAGTTCTTCCAAAGTCTTATGAAACTTTTCAAACTTGCTCATATCCTGCTCAAAACGACTGGAAATTGTCTCATCCTGAATCATTTTTGCAAGCTGTTTACCATATTTAGTTGCACGTTCACTCTTTTCAAATTCTAATTTTAATGTCTTTGCTGGTGTTGGTTTTAATGTAAGTGTACGAATCAATACAATTGCAATTAAAGCAACAACCACGCCTAAGATAAGCCAGCCTATCATGTTCTTATCTTCCTTTCCTCATTTGTTTATCTTATAATTTTCCCTTTTTGAATAATACAAATCCGATTGCAAGAGCAAGACCACCACTAGGAATCATGAGGATACTTGTCTGTGAAATCATAGATGGTACAAAAATACAAAGTGCACACATAAGTGCTAAAGGAATTACTGCAATCTGTGGACTCTTTGCAAAATATTTGAGCCCTAATGCACCAAACAATGCTGGTACAACATTGTTAAATGCTGGCTGTAATACAGGAGCGCTTAATACTGGCTGAAGTGGAACAAGCATAATAACACCTACTAAAATTACAAGTGTTGTCACAATCGCACTTACTGCAACAGAGATTGTTGATACGATTTCATTTTCTGGTGTACCTACTTCTGTCTTTGCAATATCTCTTGCATTCATCGCACATGGAATTTTCATATTGGTTACATTACCTGTAATAAATGCAAGGTAGCTACCGCCTGCACCAAGCATAGGCGCATAAACTAAAAATTCCACAACTGATACTGGAAAATATACAACTGCTACGTTAATCCAGCCTTTTACAAATGCTGGCACATCTGGCATTACACCTACGATAACACCGAATGCAAATGGAACTGCCATAAGTACGATGATACCTGCGATTAAAGTAATCCTACCGAGACGATGTAAACCATTATTAAATTCTTCAAAAAACTTTTCTCTATCCTGAACGTTCATGACTTACACCTCCTACATTACTAGCTGGAATACAACTGCAGCTGCCATAGCGACAAGCATACTAGCTGCTAAGCTGAAGTTTTCCAATGCGCTCATATTTTTCTTTTGAATCAAATATTCAAATACTGCCATTACAGCCGCTGCAACAACTGCTGTAAAGAAAGGCATAATATCAAAAAGTTCCCCTGCCCCTGGGAATAACTGACCAACATAGGCACCAATAAAAGCTGCACAAAGACCTACGAACATTGCTGTGGTCGCATGATCACCAAATGAAGGTTTCTTTTCACCAGTTTCTGTTTTCTTAGGTTTGCTTGATAATTTGCCTAAGTATTTCTTTAAGAAAAAGATACTACATAAAAGACCACCAAGAATACCAGCTGTCATAACAAGTGAAATTGTAATAAATGCAGGTACGCTCATCTGATCCATACGAAGACCAAGTAAACCATATGCCTTAGCTGCAATTTCTGCAACATTTAATTCATACGATAATGAACCAATTACCGATAGACGAAGCCATGAAAATGGAACACCAAGTGTACCACTTAAGGCAACAACGCCTAACAAAATACTAATGGATGGAAGTAAAGTAAAGGTCGCACTAGAAGTCATAACCTTCTTTAAATCCTTTGGATCCATACCGAGTGCAATACCTGCCTTATAGCTCTTTACAAGGAAGATAACACACATTACTACTACGAATGTCAATACCGCTGCCACGATTAAATAAAATGGCAAGGAATTGACGGTGGATAAATAATCATTCATTTCCCTCATTCTCCTTTGAATTATTTCTTTTTATCATCACGTTTACGGAGTAGATAGATGTCGAGTTTTTCCTTCATGTTTTCTGGCATCTCTCGTTCTACTGGTAAACGTTTTGCGTTCGCCATAATTTCTGTAAAACTTGTAATAAATGCAATATCTTTTTCCATATGTTCCATCTTCATAACCTTCATGGTGTCATAGCTGTTATGAATGGTAGCTGTATTGGACGGTGCAATTCGCGCAAAAGAAATTGCTGGTATACCTTTGTCCGCAAATGGTGTAGAATCACTCGAATACACGTCTTGCTTTACTGCAACTGGAAATCCTTCAATATTCGCTAAATATTCTACAAACGAAACCAGCTTTTCTTCTGTAGTACAGCATGCGATGAATTTACCCATGGTACATCCAATCATGTCTAAATTCACATTGAATACAATTTTACTTAATTCTTCTTCATGGTCTCTTACATAAGCTTTGGAGCCAAGTAAACCTCTTTCTTCAGAACCACACCAAATTGCACGGATTCCATAGCGGTGTGGATTCTTTGAAAAATGTTCTGCTACCGCCAGGATACCTACACTACCTGACATATTGTCGTAAGCGCCCTGCGAAAGTGCAACAGAATCATAATGTGCTGTTAAAACGATATATTCATCGATTTCCCCTGGTAAATCAACGATTACATTGTGTGATTCCCCTTTGTATTCATCCTGTTCCAATTCTATACTTGCAATGCCACCATTATTCTCTATAATCTTGATGGCTTCTTTCGCATTGATATTTACACCAGGTACTTTCTTACCAAGGCTTACCATGTTACGAAGTTCCTTTAAATCTATCTCATTATCTGCATAGTTTGCATTACCTGTGTATGTAATAAAGCCAACCATGCCTGCTTCATAAAGATCCTGATATTTCCAATGTCCCATTAGTCCATCGATAAGAACGATTTTACCCTTACACTGTGAAATAGAATATTTGTCATCTCCTGGCAGGTAATAAATAGGCGCTTCTACATTGCCACTACCTGCACACAAATATCCCGTACATGGAATTTCTACTCCATTCACCTTCAAAACAGCTTTTTTGATATCCGCCATTTCTACTTCGAAGCTTTCGAGTTTCGACTCCATGCCAAGTTCTTTACATTTCTCTTGTAAATACTTTGCACATCTTAATTCTTCCTGACTTCCTCCAGTACGAATATATGCGGTATCTACAAAAATCTGCTCTAATTGTTTTAAATTCATATTTCCCGCTTTCTTTGACCAATTTTATACAATTTAGTCATAAATATACTTCTGTATATTATACTTCTTTTCGGCAGAAAAGGCTATACTATATTTTTCTTATTCGGCTTCTTTTACTTATTCAGCCACTTCAGACTGTGTCTCAGATTCTGTTGTCTGTTCTGCTTCTGTCAGATAACTGCTTACACAATATAAAATCTGTCCATTATATTCCACTTTTGACCATCCTAAATCGGTATTAATTCCGATACGATGGATGACATCTCCATTCTTAATCTGAGCTATAACCTCTGAGCCTTCATGGGTAACACTTGGAAGGGTTCTCAAGTTTACAGTATCCTTTGCTGTTACCCAATCATCCACTTCTGTAAATACTGTCTGTATGCCATCATCTGGTTCTTCTGGCGGCTCTGCTTCCGGCTGTTTGATGGACAAATCCGTTGTCAAATAGCTAGAAACTGCATATAATATCTGTCCTTTGAACTCAATACGCGACCATCCACTTTCACTGATACCTGTACGCTTAGCAGTTTCACCATTCGTAATAGTATAGATTACCTTGGCATCACTGCCCTGGCTAGGCTTATCACGAAGATTGGTTCTGTCTTTTGCAGTAACCGTTTCATTTACCTCGCGGAATTTCATATTGGCTTCAATATCCGCTGTTACATCCTCAGGCTTTTCGCTATCCTGTGGTCCCTGTGTCTCTTTGAATCCAAAATATGCCACATTCATATCTACAGGCTTGCTGATACCTGGCACCGTTCCTTTATTGGTGTACTGCCACATATCATGCTTTCTGGTATAAGATGATTTTGCAGTCTGTGGATAAGGCACTCCTGGATACTGCGCTACCCAAACCTTATATTTCTTCTCTATACGTGAGGTCTCCCACTTGGCATCAGACTCCATCTCATTTTTAGAAGCGTAAAACATTGGAGTGTAACCGTGGTCTTTTATTTTATTAAGAAATGCGATTGCAAAATCTGTACGTTGTGCTTTTGTCAAGGAATACTGTCTGTTTTCTGCATCTTCATATCCTTCACAGTTATATACTACTGGATATGTAATCTTATATTTGGCAATATAGTTTGCTACCCAGTTGGCCTCTTCTACTGCTTCTTCTTTTGAAATGGCAGTAGAGAAAAAGTAAGCACCTATCTTGATACCGTACTTCGTTGCTTCCTGCATATTGTATTTCGCATTTGAATCTGCGACAATTTTTCCAGTTATTAATTCTCGATATCCCACACGAATCATTGCAAAATCCACACCTGATTCAGCTACCTTCTTCCAGTCAATTGTGCCCTGATATCTCGCCACATCGATACCTAATGTCAATTCCAGTGTCTCATTAGATGGCACTTTGTCTACGACTTGCGAAATGTCGACACTCGCCCCGTTCTGGTTCGTCATATTACCACCAACGCTACTTTGTGGGTCCTCTTTTTCTACGACTTCAGATTCACTTTCAGACTCAGATTCTGATTCAGTCTGTGATTCCGTTTCAGATTGGTTTTCTGTAGAGGTTGACTCAGTCAACTCAGTATTCTGTGCCTGCTCACTTTCTTGTGTATGGATTACTTCTGAATTCTTATCCTTGTCCTTGTTATTATCCGATGTAATCAAAAAAACGGATACCCCAACAAGAATAACAAATACCACACCAAGCACAATACCAATTATGAGTTTTCTTTTTTCTTGTTCTATCCCATTCCACCAATTTAAGATTTGACCTAACATTCTGCTATTTATTACCTCTATTTTTTCCTTCTATTTACCAGTCTAACAACGATTCCAGCTACTACAATCACTGCTAATCCACCCCATACAATCGCATCATCTACACCTGCTCTGCGCAAAGCCTTGAGTAATACTGGCCCAAATTGGAAAAGACAGTATAACAGACCGCCTGCAATACCGCTATAGATTCCAATTCTCTTAGATGCTACCGTATCCTTTTTCACGGAATAATTTTTGTTAATTACATCATAAAGCAGCTTTGCTTCTGGAACCAATTTCTCGTACTTAAATCCACTGAGATTGTATACGCTAATGATATATGAATAAATCTCATCGCTTAATTTCACATTTTCAAGCTTATCTGCAAGAACACCAATAAAATCATGACTGTAGAAAATTGGACCACATTCTTTTCGTTCAAAATAAGCTTTAAACTTTTTCAAAAGATAACAATCTGGTGGTGACAACAACACATCAAGTTCATCCAAAAGCTGTAATGCCATATCATGCAATCTTTTTATTTCTTCACTTCTTGCCTGCTCAATACTTGCATCGAAATCAAATTGCTCTTTATTTATCTGCTCTTCCTGTTCCTGTGCAACACGAATACTTCTGGCAAAATCATATTCGTACTCGTTCTTGTCATTTTCCTGTTCTTCTTCGTACTCTGGAAGCTTATGGAATACTAAGTCACTTTCACTGATTTCTTCCCTTTCATGATTTACCATAGGGGAATTATCCACGAGAACCGCGCTATTGCCACGTCTGCCACGACGGGTAAGCGTTGTATAAGCTTGATGAATCTGCTGAAATTCTTCTGGATTCTCCTCTGGATGATATTCTTTTGATAATCTGGCATACGCCTCTTTTACTTCTTCTATAGAAGCATTGTTTTCTAATCCTAACACTCTATATGCTGTTAACTGGTCCATTTTTTCTCTCCATTTTCAAAGACAAATCGATTGTCGTCTTCAAAGTTTTCTTCTGAGTTTTCCTGTTCCTCGTCCTCGCAGAAGATATCCTCTTCGTCATCTAAATCATCGAAATCAAATACTGATGCAAAAGGATCGAAATCCTCAAACTGTGGAATAAGCATCTCTAAATGCTGTCTTGCCTTCTTGATACGACGTGGATTCTGACTTTCCAAAATAGCTTCAAACTGTTGAATGTAATGAATAATATATTCTTTGGTATCACTTGCTGCACTTTCATATATTGCATGCAAACGTTCCATGATAAGTCTATTCTCATCCACATCCTTTGGATGTACCTTGAACGCTTCAAGTTCTTTCATCTTCTTCGCAATTTCTTCCTCGCTCATATTTTCCGAAACAACTTTGGTATACGTTTTTCCTGTAGAAACTACGGTTACATCTACAACTAAAATACCATTGATATCGTATGTATAGCGCACATCAACAGCTTCCTCTGCCTTTTTATTCTTTGGAACTGTTACTGTAATATCATCCAAAATAATATTGTCTTTTACATAAGCATGTTCCCCTTGTGCAATGTCGATATTCACACGTGTCTGATTGTCACGAATCGTGTATAATCGCTTCACAATAGAACAAGGTAATACCGTGTTTCTAGGAATAATCGAACACATATAAGAATGGTCTGGTGCAGTCTCATTATATATACCTGTTCCTAAAGTAAATGGACAAATATCTGTCAGTACATAGTCCTTTACCTCTTCATTACGTGCTTTTACCGCACATACGAGTCCTAGACCTCGTACTATCATCTCATCACAATTATCTGTAACAAAAGGTGTCTTTCTCATCAAATGCTGTAAATAGGACTGAATCAGTGGCATCTTACTTGAACCACCAACCATAACAACTGCATCAATTTCATTTACTGAAATTCCACCATCACGAAGTGCATGTGCCAATACATCTTTGATTTTTGCTAAAAGCAAACCACTTTCATCCAAAAGACGCTGATTGGTATACACACTGGTATAACTCTGTCCGCCTACAATCGCTGTCATGTTTGCAGAGTCCTCTGTGGTCAGTGCACGCTTGCATTCCTCTGCTTTGCGAATCAAAATTGCACGCTCTTTATCTGTTACTTTTTTCTCATCTAATCCATGTTCTATGATAAAGTTTGCAGACATAATATCATGGAAACTGTCACCACCAAGTCGGTTATCCCCTGCTACTGAAATGATTTCCACCATTGTATCAAAGCACTCTACGATGGATACGTCCAAAGTACCGCCACCAAAATCAAATACAAGGAATAACTGTTCTTTTCCCGTCTCAAAATAAGATGCCATAGCAGCCGCGCTTGGCTCATTGATAATACGTTTTACAGGGACGCCTGCTAATACGCCTGCTTTCTTGGTCGCAACACGCTGCTTATCATGGAAGTAAGCAGGCACAGAAACAATAACCTCCTCAATTTCTTCCTGCAGATATTCCTTTGCATCATCTACAATAGAACGAATGACAAAGCTGCTGAGTTCTTCTGGTAAAAATTCTTTGTCACCTAATTTATATTTCTGCTTTGTTCCCATGTCCTTTTTAAAAGATGCAGCAGAAAGTTCTGGATGCGATACCAAACGCTCTTTTGCGATTTGTCCGACCACTATTTTTCCATCATCAATACTTACCGCACTTGGAGTCAAGAAAGAACCAAAGCGATTTGGAATCAGTTCAACCTTATTGTTGCGGTATACTGCTCCCAAAGAATTTGTTGTACCCAAATCAATTCCTATAATAGCCATAGATTTTCCCCTATCATGTATAATTTACATACCTTTATACATTGTACCACCTTTTGTACAAAAATTCATCTGTTTACCATCTTTTCCCAAAGGAAAATATCATGTATAATATCTTTACTATATTTAAACTACGGTCATTTGGAGGTTCTCATGGAACAGTTAAACGATAACTTTTTTGAAGATGATGAATTAGATATTGACTACGAAGCACTTGCAAAAATTGAAGATGTTCGAAACTCTGATGAAAAGGAGGCAAAACACTTCCGTTTTCATGTAGGTATGCGAAATATAAAAACCGCTATTGCTGCGACCCTGTGTGCATTTCTATATGCTTTTTTTGACCGCAACCCTACCTTTGCATGTATCGGTGCCATCTTTGGCATGGGCAGTGATTTCAAGGATTCCAAACGCAGTGGTGGAAACCGTTTGTTTGGTACAATTGTAGGTGGTCTTATTGGTATGGGACTGTTTTACATATATATTCAGTTCTATCCAGAACCAACCAGTAGTTTCCGTTTTATGTTGTTTGAACTCTTATTTGTGGGTGTACTTTTGATGGTTTTAGTTTGCCAGCTTTTGGTTATCCCTGGAGCCATCCAACCTGCAGGAGTTGTATTATGTATTATTTTATTCAACACTCCTGTAGATGCGTATATCAGCTATCCTCTGAATCGTATTTTTGACACTGCTATCGGTGTTATCATCGGCATTGCTGTCAATATGCTGATTTCCAGAGAACGTGTTGCGAAGGTGAAAAAATTCTTTTTAAAGAAAAAATAACATAATATTACAAAACCGGCTCATATAAACTGGAGCCGGTTTTGTTTATATAAAGACAACCTTCTGTCATGGACTATCCTTTCACCACGCTATTCAATTTCACTGATAATACCCTTATCTGCTCTACAATCTCTACAAGACTTTCTGTCCCAGCAGTATTCTCCTGTGTAGAAGCGGACACTTGTTGCACCGCACTACAATTCTGTTGCGTATTATCGTTGATTTGCTTCATACTATCTGCAACTTCATCACTACTTGACTTAATCATTTCAGCAACTTCATCGATAGAATGAATCTGTCTTTCGAGTTCTTCATTTGATGCTGTAATTAGCGTTGCTGATTCATTTGCTTTTCTTATACTCTCCATCCCATTTTCAGTAAACAATACATTTTCTTCCATCGCTTTTACTGCTTCTTCTGTATTTTTTACTACCTGATGTACAATACTTCCAATGCTCTCTACTGCCGTCTTCGTTTGCTCCGAAAGCTTTTGAATCTCTTCTGCAACTACTGAAAAACCACGTCCCTGTTCGCCTGCTCTTGCAGCCTCTATACTTGCATTTAACGCAAGAATATTCGTCTGGCTGGAAATATCCGTAATCGTTCGTACGATACCGATAATCTCCTTAGATTCTTCTCCCAAATTATAAATAATCTGTTTACAAATATCCGTACTTCGGCTAATCTGCTCCATATTTGCAGTAGCATCATCCATACGTCTTTGGTTTTCTTTTGTGTTCTCACCAATCTCTTCCGTTAAACGAGCTGTTGTATGGTTCATATCACTAAGTCCTGCCAACTGCTCCGTAATTTGTTTCATGCGTGCATTTGCCCCTTCAATTGCTTCCGTATTTTCCATAGAACCTTGTAACAATCGCTCAGACTCTTCTGCGATACTATGGTTAGCATGTAAGGAACTGTCTGTAATCTGCGCTAGTTCATTTACCATTCCAAACAACGTTTCCGAAGTATCCACTGCATTCTCCTTCATTCGATTCATCTGATCAAGCACCGCCTTCTGTTCCTCAGCTCCCATAAGATTGGAAAGCATGGATGCGGTTCTGGATGCGAGCATCGTAAAAATTGCTGCAACTGCAATCAATATCAACGCACGTGGGATAATACCAAATACAATTACTCCTTTTAATGATGTAAAATTGTCATCCTGCAAAGTCTGTAAAAAAAATGCCAAAAGCTGCCCTGTTGACACACCAATAACCGTTAAAATCGTGGCTACAATATTTAATCTTTTCGAAAAATACAAGCTTGCAACACCAATTGGATATACATAAATCACCACTACATGAAAAGTTAAGGTCGTACTTAATATCATGACAAACAATGCTGCACAAACTACATATATGTACTTTAAATATTCCTGATCCTTTTTTAGGAAATTAGTCATAATTGTTGGCACCAACAGAAATACACTACCACCGATAAATGCAATAGTCATAATCGTATCATCAACAACAAATATATCTATTAGATTTAAGATATACACAAGTATAAAAATAAAGAATGTAATACGCATAACCTTAGCCACTATAACATTTGCTTCTCTTTCATTTTTTCTTAGCATGTTCTACCTCCACTTTATCCCGAATATCCAAAAACACCTCTACTATCAATGGCTCAAAATCCTGTCCACTTCCCTCAGCAATGATATCAAAGCACTGCCCTAGCGGCATTGCATCTCGATAGCATCGTTTCTCTGACACCGCATCAAATACATCCGCAATCGTCATAATACGTGCACATAGCGGTATTTCTTTTCTTTTCAATCCATCGGGGTACCCTTTTCCATTCCATTTCTCATGATGATACCTAGCCACATCATACGCCATTTGGGTATACTGCTCATTTTCTAAATGTCCAAAGGTTTCTTTAATAATCTCTCCACCTTTTATAGCATGCGTTTTTATAATATCAAACTCTTCATTGTTAAGCTTTCCTGGCTTTTGTAGCACTACATCTGGCACAGCAATTTTTCCAACATCATGCATGGGTGCAGCACGATATAGATTTTCTAAATACTCATCTGTTAATTCTTCCGCATAGATTCCTCTATTTCTAAGCTCCTCTGCCAATAACCTCACATATGTAGTTGTTCTTTTAATATGCCCCCCAGTACTACCATCTTTATTTTCTACTAAAGTCGCAAACCCCATGACCATTTCATTATGTGAACGAGATAACTGCTCTTCTTTTTGCAAAAGTGTTGAAAGTAAATTGGTCGTCCGACCAGAAAGCATTGTAAAAATCGCCGCTATCGCAATAAGCACCAATGCTCTAGGCAAAATTCCAAATAATAATACATAATCCAGTGTCACAAAATTATCATCCTGTAAGGTATCCAGATAAAATGCCGCTAACTGACCAATGGATACACCTAAAACTGTTAATCCCGTCGCCAAAACATTTAGTCTTCGTGAGAAATACAAACTTGCGATAGCAATTGGATATACATAAATCACTACTACATGATAGGTCAAAGTAATGCTGAGCAAGGTTGTAAACGCTGCCGCTGCAATTACATTTATATATTTTATATAGGATTTATCCTGTTTTAATATGTTTACGAAAAGTGTTGGCAAAAGTAATAATATGTCACTTCCAATGTATGCAATTGTCATGATTTTTAAATTAACTACAAATACTCCAATGACATCTAGCAAATAGATGAATGTAAATATTAGTAATGTTATTCGCATAACTTTTGCAACCACACAATTGGCTTGTTTTTCGTTTTCAATAAGTATTTTATGCTCTTTCATTTTTCCTCGACATATTTAGTTTTATGATTGTAAAGATTCTTCAAAAATATATTTTAAAACTTCATATGGTATATCCTGTTTTAAATATATTTGCAACATTCCCTTAGGTGTAATTTTGTAACCTTCTAATTCTTTCTGATGAGAAATTACTGCCTCAGCCTCAATATTAATATGATCTTTAAAAGGAATTAGTCGCACAAAAGCCTCACCCATATAGTAGCTTGGTAATTTTGCCCACAATACTTCCTCTGGTTCACATGAGACACTTTCAAAAATAATCTTCCTTAAATTCTTGTACATATCAATAATCTCACTTGGATATTTATCGATATAAGTTTTTACTTGTTCATTCATATTATTAACCTCAAGGATTATCTCCTTTTATCATCTTAAATTTTCAAACAAAAACGCAGAGTCACACAACTTTATATTGTATGGCTCTGCGTCTATGCGTCTGGCTCTATTACCACAGAAACTTTCAAGGCTTCTGCATCAATTAAACTTTCTTGCTTACATTTGGGACAAAATAACGGATAATTCTTTAGTATTGTGTCCTTCCGTATCTTTAACCGCGTCTTGTTTTTACAAACAGGACAAATAATCCATTGAGCATCCATAACGCATTCCTCCTATTCCTTTTTATCAATGATTTCCACAACTTGAAATTGACCAGATTTTATCAGCATAAGTGTTCCTTGGAATTCCAAACTTAACATTTCGGATATCTCCTCTGGTTTAAAATGACATACTTTATTTGCAGCCAATACACAGATTGCAAATGTATGCATCCATACCTGTTTAAACACTAATTCTGCCTCTGCTCTTGTTAAAGCATAATCGCTTTGTATAACCTCAATACATACCTCTACCGTATCTCCAAGTTCATATACTAAATCCTCAAATCTTTGAGATTCCTCATGCTCTTTCATATACAAAAGCTGAAATAATTTTGGTTCCTGCATAGAAAACTGCACCATTTTTACACCAACATATTTAAAAGCCGGCGTATAATTTAGCGCATCTTTTATAAAGCCCTCAAACTCCTGCATCGCTCTATCACGAACAGCTAATTGGAGTTCTTCCATATTTTTGAAAGCGGTAAAAATCGGAGACGAAGAAGTCCCCATCTTTTTCCCCAGCTCTCGTGCAACTACGGACTCTATTCCATTTTCTCTCGCCATTTGAAATGCAATTTCAATGATTTCTTCTCTTGTATATTTCGCTTTTGGTGGCATATCGTGGTTACCTCTCATTATTATATAACATATGTTACATAACTCTTGTTTTATTATAGAACTTACTATAATTTTTGTCAACAAAAAAGATACCATGTTATATAACATGATATCTTCTTTCATACTCTCTTTATTTACAATAAATTTGAATTGCCTGATTGGTAAACTCCGCAGTTCCTTTACCACCAACTTTATCGATATTCTCAGTGAATTCACCACCGCCAGAATACATACGCCCCAGTCCGGCCAAAATCTGTGGTGTACAGTTATAGAAATGCTCTGTAAAGTAGTCCTGCAGTTTCTTCACCTGAGCCTGTACCTTTTCGTCTCCCGGATCCAAATCCTTCATTTCACCAAAGCCTGCAAATAAAGACATAACTTCAAGCTCCAAATTCTTTTCGGTTTCTTCTGTCCAATTCTTTGCCTTTTCTTCAAACTCCTTGTAAGCCTCTGTTTTACCCCAGGATTCTTTGGCTTGAGCTGCGTACTCGTCCATTTTCTTTGTATCAAATGCGCTAAAGTCCATATACTTCACTCCTAACAATTTTATTCCACGCGCAAAAAGAATCAGATTATCTAAATGTTCCTTTTTCATCGTCAAAAGCTCGATTTGCTGTGCCAAAGCTTTATTACGATCAAAACTAGGACTATCTAAAATCTCTTTGATATCTTTTAATGGAAACTGTAATTCACGAAATAGTAAAATATGTTGCAGGCGTTCCAATGCTGTATCGTCATAAAGTCTGTATCCCGCCTCTGTTATAGAAGTTGGTTTCAATAAACCAATTTCATCATAATGATGCAGTGTGCGCACACTTACTCCAGTTAACTTACTAACTTCATTTACTGTTTTCATAGTGACCTCCTCTCGTGTAATTATATTATAAACTATAACGTTACGTGAGGGTCAACAGCTTTTCTTCACCTATAAAGTATAATTCATGTAATGCTCTGGTGCACATTAAATATTTCAAATTTTTATTCTCTTCCCAATATGCCTCATCTCTATCATCCCAAACAATGACTACGTCAAATTCTAGCCCTTTTGCCAACATAATTGGCATAACTATAATCTTCTCTTCTAAATATTGATTTGGTTTCAAAAGATACTGAATTGGTCGCTCTGTCTTAGTTGTCACATTCCCCAGCTTTTGCTGCACGTAGCGTGCACTATCCAAATCCGCAGTCAAAACCGCTACTGATTTATTCTCTGGAATTTCCTGCAAAAGCTTTATAATCTCTTTCTTTCGATTCTTGCACACTCTTACCTCTGGTTCTTTACCATCACGTTCTACATAAAGGTCTGGATTGTGTATCCCAATAATATCAAATGCAAACTTATTGATTGGGGCAGTCGAACGATAGCTCTTGCTAAGGGCTATCTCTTTGATACCATATTGTGTACTAAAAACCTCTGCCATTTTTTTCATATCTGTAGTGGATGTCAGAGGATGAATCGCCTGATTTGCGTCTGCCAAAATCGTAAAATGAGCCTTAGGATACAGGGTTCGAATAATTTGAAGCTGAAGCAAATTATAATCCTGCGCCTCATCTACTACCACATGACTGATATCCTCCATTGGTTTAATTGCGCCGAGCAAAATACGAAGGTAACTTACCACCAGCATATCTTCATAATTGATTTTTCCCTGTCTCACTTGATTTTTAGTGTAATGGGCAATCTCTGGAATCACTTCATGTGTGTATTTTCTCAATAAATACAAATAGAACTCTAATACGGAATCAAAATCGGTATGTTTTTCACGGAATTCACTTTTCTTTTCTCTCAAGTACTGAATAAAATCTGCAGAATATTTAAGTTCAATCGCCTTGCTACGCAAATTTCCTTCTTTGTGTTTCAAGAGATATTCCACCTGCTCATAATAATCACGTTTCTTATACTCTTTAGAAATACCACGATTTACTAAAGAATCAAACATTACGTCGTTTACATTTTCTTCTCCTAGCTCTGGTAAAATCTCTGATACATAGGATGAAAAAATCTGATTACGTGACAATACCACAATCTTCTCTGCACTTAAATTCTCTCGATTGTGATATAAAAGATATGCCAAACGATGCATACCTACACTTGTCTTTCCGCTACCTGCAGGCCCTGTCACCAGCATATTCATCTCATGAGGCTGACGAATTGCCTGATTCTGCTCTCTCGTAATCGTATCAATAATTACACGGAGTACCTTATCTGTATTCTCCGCCAACACTTCTTCTAGCACATCATCCTGCACCGCAACCGTCGTATCATAGCAATATTTTAACTCACCATCTTCTATCTTGTACTGACGTTTACAGGTCAGTTCACCCCCTATTACCCCTGCTGGACAACGATACGATACTTCTCCAATTCCACTATCATAAAACATAGAAGCAATCGGTGTACGCCAATCATAAATCTCATATTCTCTAGTCTTCTTATTTCGAAAACCATATCTCCCAATATAGATTTCCTCAGCGAAATGCTCTCCCTTTTCCAAGAAATCAATTCGCCCAAAATATGGGTTATTCATTAAATATTCAAGCTGGCGGACGCTCTGTTCCTTACGTACAAAATGTCCATAGTCTTCTCTTACGTTTTCATCATAGGTATTCATATCAACTATATCATCAAAATCATTCACACCGTGGGCACACTCCTCCCACATTTCACGACGTTTTTGAATTAGTCCTTCTTCCTGCTGTTTCAAGTCTGCCTGTTCCAATTGCAGCTCAGCCTCTATTTTCTTTTTTACATCCTCTAAATGTTCATATTCCTGCTGTAAAACTTCTTTTTCCATAATAAATAGTATGTCCCTTCATCTCATATACCTGTTCTTTTCATCATAACAAAATTATATACATAAAGACAACTATAAATTGAAAAAGCACTCCCTAAAATGAGAGTGCTTTCTAACAAATAATTAATTTATAAATTTAACTGCTGTACCGTATGCAATAACTTCTGCAGCACCTTGCATAATTGCAGATGACGCATAACGAATATTAACGATTGCATCTGCACCAAGTGCTTCTGCTTCTTCTACCATCCTCTTGGTAGCAATCGCTCTCGCTTCATTCATCATTTCATTATAAGATTTAAGTTCACCACCTACTAATGTTTTGAAGCTCTGAGTAATATCACTTCCAATATGTTTAGAATGAATAGTGCTTCCCTTTACAATTGATAACATCTCCAATTCTTTTCCAGTGATATAATCAGTATTTACTAAGATCATCTTCTTCTCCTCCTTTGATTTCCTTCACTCTTTCTATGCAAACTTTGACCATTACTACGCAAAATATAAATGGGATAATTCCCAATGCATATTTTACGATACCTTCAAGGAACGAAAGTAAAACGCCAAAGTAAACAACATAATACACTATCAAAATAACTGTAACTACAATTGGTGCAAGCATTTTCTTTTTATGATTTTTCATCTTCTTTACCTCTGTAAATTATATTCCTTTTTTATATAGGATAAAGGAATATGCCATTGGCACAAATGCCATAAGGACAAATGCAACCGGAACCAACCAAAACTGCTGTATGAACCCAGCAATAATTACCACTATTCCACCCAACATAAACATATATCCTCCAAATCGATGAGTAAGATTCCAGTTTTCTTCACTATTTAATGCCCAAGGAATCTTGATTCCAATGGTATAACTCTGCTTCATCTTTGGCATATAATTGCCAATGACTAAAAATACACATCCCAAAAACAAAATAGCGATTGGCATTGTATTAACGGAGTTATCTATCTCATACATATACATAGAACCACAACCAACGATTGAAACCATAGGACAAATCCACATGACTAATGTAATTACTTTATCTGAAAAATTCTGCTTCTTTGGGTCCACGCTAGTGAAGGCCATGCAAAACCAATGAGTTGCTAATAAGAACAATGGCAATCCGAATACTGCAAATTCCTTTGGTGACCAGTCATCTGCTTTTCCATTACTATCAAAGTGGGTCGCCATCTCCGCTGGTAATTTATCCCATAAAATTAAGCCGATCACAATTGGCAACAAAATAACAATACTTGTAATTATCATAGTTTTAAGATTCTTTTTTATCATTATCACTCTCCCCTTTCAAATCCGAAATCCAAAGCATGATCTCTTCTAAAACAGATGTATTTAATTCATAAAAAATGAAATTCTTCTCTTTCTTTTCCCAGATTAAATCTGCTTTTTTTAGTATCTTCAAATGATACGATACTGTCGCTCCTGTCATATCAAAATGACTGCCAATATCTCCTGCCGACATACTACCACCTTTTAATAGCTGTAATATCTCACGTCGTACAGGATCGGAAAGAGCTTTAAATGTCTCCGCAAATGACATATTATCACCTCTCTTATCTTTACATATACGTTATTTAGAAATTTTTCTAATTAGATAATATTCTAAATAGAGCAAATTGTCAACCCGTATTTAGAAAAAATTCTAAATACTTTCTCATTCATTTATTTGACACTGTTTTTCATGCCACTTATAATGTATCTCATGGGTAACTATACTCATATAAAATATAGGAAGCAAGGAGACATCACATGTCCAACATCATAAAAATCAATGACTTAACCATCCCTGAATTAGACGTTTACGCACGCCTTTCTGAAGTACAGCTTCTTCGCTACAACGAACCTGACTTAGGCCTTTTCATATGCGAAAGCCCAAAGGTTATCATGCGTGCCTTAGATGCTGGATATGAGCCAATCTCTATTTTAGTTGAAGAAAAAGAAATCAAAGATGACGTATTACAAATTATAGAACGTTGTGATTCTTTATGTAATAATATCCCGGTTTATACTGCTGATTACGATACTCTCTCTCAGCTGACTGGTTTTATCCTAACCCGTGGTATGCTCTGCTGTATGAAACGCAATGCCTTACCATCCGTAGCAGAAATCGTAAAAAACGCTCGCCGTATCGCTGTTATGGAAGATGTCGTAAACCCAACCAATGTAGGAGCTATTTTCCGTTCTGCAGCCGCTTTAAACATGGATGCGATACTTCTAACTCCTGCCTGCAGCAATCCTCTCTATCGCCGCGCTGCGCGTGTTAGTATGGGGACTGTATTCCAGGCACCATGGACTATTTTGGAACATGGACCATCCGAAGATACTAGTCAAAGCTACGTTACAGAATTAAAAAACCACGGTTTTAAAACCGTGGCTTTTGCTCTACGAGATGATTCTATTTCTATTGATGATCCACTCCTTGCCTCAGAAGAAAAACTTGCAATTATTCTTGGCACCGAAGGAGAAGGATTACAGGACTCTACCCTCGCAACTTGTGACTATACAGTAAAAATCCCAATGTCTCATGGAGTAGATTCACTCAATGTGGCTGCAGCCAGTGCAATCGCTTTCTGGGAATTAGGAAGATAAGTATTCCCTTATTTATTCCTGTGTCGCTTCCGCTAGCTCTTTCAACTGTTCAAATGTACCTTCTACTATATCAGAGAATGTACCAATATTACTGTATGCACCACTGATAGTGTCTTTACAGCTCTGCGTCTCTGCTGAAACTTCATCAGAAGCCGCTGATAATGTAGCAATACTATCCACGATTTCACCATTGGCAATCAATACCGCTTCAACTTCCTGTGACATAATACCTACATTCTCCTCAAGCAATTCCATACCATCGCCTACCTGAGCGAAGCTAGCAGTAACTTCTGTCACTTTCTGTCTCTGAATTTCAATTGCTTCTGCGGATTCTGTGATACCTCTTTGTGTTTCTTCTGTAACCGCTCTTAATTCATTGATAATTTCCGTAATCTTTTCTGTTGAAACTTTGGTTTCCTCTGCAAGTTTACGAATTTCATCTGCAACAACGGAGAAACCTCTGCCCGCTTCACCCGCACGTGCAGCTTCAATACTTGCATTTAATGCAAGCAAATTGGTCTGCGTAGAAATATTCAAAATGGAATCTGTAATACCAGATACCTGCTGAACATTTGCTACTAACTGTTCTACTGTCTGCGAGATTCTCGCAACATTCTGGTCAACCAAATCTGATTGTTCCTGCAAACTATCTGCTAATGACACACCATTTGAAATAACATCCTTTAATTTATCTGTTGTATGTCTTGCTTCAGCTGCCGATTGACTAGTATTTTCCAATCGTTGCTGAATATCTGTTGTTCGATCTGCCTGATGGTTTACAGCAATTGCAGTACTTTCACTACTACTTGCAATATCATTCATTGAATGGTCTACAATGCTCATAGACTCTTTTACACCAGACAAACCAGAGATAACCTCTACGAACTCTTTGGTAACTTTTTCTACTATATCAGATACCTTCTCTGCAACTGTTGCTCTGCGAGTAGCTTCCTTTGCAATAACTTCTCTATCCATCTCACTAAATCGATATAATATGCCAATTGCTCTATAAGAACCATAGATACTGATTACAAAACCTACTGTAATTAAATTACCAAAATCAAATAATTCTTCATTGCCACCAGCTCTAACAATTGCACATTTCATTGCACAAATAATAAATACAATGACACATCCTGTACCTATTAACACAGAATTCAAATATAACATAAACCCAATTAAAACAGGGAATGCCAACGCCATAGTAGCAATGCCATTGTTCATAACTAAAAGAAGATATGAAATCAAAAATGTAATTGCGTAGAATAACATTGTTTTTTTCGATTCTCCTTTTATTCTAGAAAGAACAATATCCACTACAGCTAAAATTGCATAAACTCCGCATCGAAACTGCCAAAATGGTGTTGCAATTCCTGCATTTGCATTCGTTATCTCTGTAGTAATATAGGCAACATAACAAATTGCTAAAATAATAGCCATCGTACCATTTGCCATTTTAAACTGTTCTGGTGTCAATTTCTTTCTCTTAATGTATTTTCCCATAGAACTTCCCCCTCAAAAAAGTTTCCATACATGTTTATTTTAACTTGTATACAAAATAGAGTCAAACAAAAACCACAGCATTAATGCTGTGGCTTTATCATTTCATCTATAAATATCCCATATCCTTTCGTAGGATCGTTGATTAAGACATGCGTAACTGCTCCCACCAATTTACCATTCTGGATAATTGGGCTGCCACTCATCCCTTGTACAATTCCTCCCGTTAGCTCCAATAATTCCGAATCTGTAACTTCGATATGAAGACCCTTGTTTGAATTTATTGCCAAATAATCGACATAGGTAATTTCTATATCAAAATACATCTTTTCACCTGATATATCCGTCATAATCTGTGCAGGTCCTGCCTTAATTTCATGCTTACTGCCTACTTCATATGATTTCTCTTTTTTAATGTATCGTTTTAAATCATCGTTATCTAAATTTCCATAGATTCCTTCCGCACAATTATCATCTATTTTTCCTATATGGTTTTGCATCCCATAGTATATTACACCTTTTACTTCTCCTGGCTCACCCTTCTTGCCTTTCTGGATGCCTATAACGTCTGTGAAATAGATATCTCCTTCTTTAGCTGAGAAAAGTTCATCTGTTACTCCATCATTCATTCCATGACCTAATGCCGCAAATTCTCCATTTTCTGTAAAATAAGTAATTGTTCCAACCCCTGCTAAATCATCCTTTACCCATGCACCAAGCATATATTTTCCATTCTTGCCCATGACAGGCGTTACAGTTGTAGTAAAAGTCTTCCCCCCTCTTACAATTATAAGCTCTAATTCATCTCCACCGCAGTTATTCACTACTTCTACCAAAGTCTCTTTTTCTTTCAAGTCCACACCATTGACCTTTTGGATATAGTCCCCCGTATACAATTTATCCCGAACTGGATTCTTAAATTCTCCCTCTATAGTTTCTATCTCACATGTATCTATTACAAAAACTCCTTTACATTCTGTATAAATACCAACTATTGTACCTAGAGGATAGACCACTTCACCTGTATCATTGCTTACTTCTTTTTCTTCATATAAAATAGGATAATATTCGTTATATATCACACGATAAGATAGCACCATAACTCCACAAATATATACAAAAGCCATTTTTCTCACACATTTATAAAAAAAATTCCGCATACTACTCTCCTTTACATAAGTGTAGTATGCGGCAAAATTTATTTTTTCATTCTCGCCAATTCTTTCATTTCCTGCGCATTTTTAACCACAGCATCTGTGATTTCCACACCGCCGAGCATACGCGCCAGTTCATGAACACTATCTTCATTGTTTAATTTTACAATATTCGAACGAGTCACACTCTGTTCAACCTTCTTTTCGATAAGGTAATGTGCATCTGCCATAGCAGCAATTTGTGGCAAATGTGTAATACAGATAATCTGCGAGCTACGCCCAAGTGTATTCATTTTTTCAGCAACCATCTGAGCTGTACGACCACTGATACCACTATCAATTTCATCGAAAATTAAAGTATCAATCTCATTGGCATCTGCCATAATCGTTTTGATTGCCAGCATAATTCTCGACAATTCTCCGCCTGATGCAACTTTACCGAGCGGTTTGACTGGTTCACCTGGATTCGTAGAAATCATAAATTCTGGGTCATCGTAACCATTTGCAGAATAGTTTGCAGGTTCGCCAAATTCCATTGTAAATGTGACATCTAAGAAATTTAAATCCTGTAACGCCTGTGTAATTGCCTCACAAAGAGTTTTTGCATTTTTCTTACGAATATCCGAAATTTCCTCACACAAATGCTTTACTTCTTTTTCCTTCACCTGTAAAGAAGCGGCTAATTTACTTAGATAAGCATCATAATCATTTAACACCGTAAGTCTTTCGCATTTCTTTTCGTAAGCCTCAAGAATCATTTCAATGGAATTACCATATTTTGACTTCATATGGTTAATTACATCTAGGCGCTTTTCTATCTGATAAAAGGTTTCTTCATCAAAATCCACATCTGATATGTAACTTGATAATTCATGATTAAAGTCATGCATCAGGTTCTCAATTTCTATCAGCTGATTTTCCAGCTCTGCCACCTGTTTATCATAAGCTGATACAGAAGACATTTCTCTTAAAGCTCGGCCAATTAACTCCGATGCACTTTCGCCTTGTCCAGCTACAGCTTCCTGTGCGCAACCTACCGCCTGCATAATTTTTCTCCCGTTGGAGAATCGTTTAAATTCATCTTCTAATTCTACATCTTCTCCTACACGAAGCGATGCATCTTCTATCTCTTTGATTTCATATTCTAAGAATGACAATTCTCTGGCACGAGAGTCATTATCTATATTGGAGTTATTCCACTCCTCCCTTAGTTTTTTGAATTCATCAAATACAAGAGCAAGTTTTTCCTTTGGTTCACTTAACTCCAGTTTCGCATACACATCCAAAATATCTAGATGTTTTTTCTTTGACAAAAGTGACTGATGCTCATGTTGTCCATGGATGTCAATAAGAAGGGAAGCGACTTCTTTTAGTACGGAAGCTGATACGGCTTCACCATTGATACGTGCCACAGCTTTGCCTGAAGTAATTTTTCGGCTTAAAATTAACGTATCATCTTCTATTTCAAGGTCCAGCTCTGCTAATTTTTTGTGTACCTTTTCATCCTCCACGGAAAAAATCAATTCTACAAGTGCGGTTTCACCATTTTCTTTCAACATTTCCTTAGGAACTCTTTGCCCCAACGCCAAATTGATGGAACCAATAATGATTGATTTACCTGCACCTGTTTCACCAGTCAAAATATTAAGACCGTTTTCAAATTCAACTTCAGCCTCATCAATAAGTGCCAAGTTTTTTACATGTAAATTTTGTAACATACGTACTCCTTCTGTTCTCCCCAAACGCACGTAAAAGACTCGTTACTGTTCGATAATTCTACGAAGTTTTTTCATTATCGCAACAGTATCTTCTGTTGTTCGAATCGCGCACATGATAGTATCATCCCCCGCAATAGAACCTACAATTTCATGAATATGCATCGCATCAATGGATGCACATACAGCACCTGCCATGCCTGAAACTGTTTTAATCACAAGAATATTCTGTGCCATGTCCATAGATACAAATCCATCTTTTAACACACGCACATATTTCTCTGACAAATCCTCTGTATTATCATTAAGGGCAACATATTTCTGTTTCCCTTCATTCGTAGCGATTTTAGTCAATTTCATCTCACGGATATCCCTAGATACCGTAGCTTGTGTAACAGCAAATCCTGCCCTCTCCAAAAACGCCTGTATTTCTTCCTGTGTTTCTATATCATTATTTCGAATCAACTCCAAAATTTTGGATTGTCTTTTGGTTTTCATGTTATCTCCTAGATTTTATTTCATTTTTTTACGCATTATCTCCAAGAAACTCTGCTTATTTACTTTACAAATCTTAATTGTATGCACTGCACGCTCAACTATAAAACGTTCACCTGCATTTAATGTAGCAAAACGGTCACCATCACAGCTCACATAGGCTGTATCATCCTTTGCACTACGACGAGGCACAAGTTCTATTTCTATAACATCATCTGCTCTTAAAATAATCCCCTTGGAATTAAGATTATGTGCATTGATTGGAGTCAGTGCCAAAATATCTGCACCCGGTTCAATAATTGGCCCGCCGGCAGACAAATTATATCCTGTAGAGCCGGTTGGGGAAGAAATAATCACACCATCCCCTTCATAAGTAGCCAAAAACTGTCCATTTACATAGACATTCAGTCTAAGAATAGCTAACCAGCCTGTAGAATGAACAACAATATCATTTAATGCGGTACGCCCCATCGATTCGTTCTTACGATATCCCTTTATCATCAAACGCTCTTCTATACTACATTCCCCCTGGATTAGCTTATCCAGCCCCTGATACATCGTCTCGCGATCAAACTCACACAGATATCCCAATGTACCTAGATTAATGCCAATGACTGGAATGTCCATTTTTCTCGTCTTACGAACCACTCGAATCATGGTTCCATCCCCGCCTAATACAATAATGCAATCTGTATTCTCTGGTATCATATCGTATCTTAAATCTTCGAATTTCTCCACTTCTGGTGAAAAGCTTTGCAAATTAACTGCATTTGCGCCCTTTACCTTAATATATTCTATAATCTGGTTCGAAATTTTTAAATCAGGATCTTTGTGTAAATTCGTTACAATTACAAAATTTTCCATATCTATTTATCCAGACTTCCATGAGCAGCTTCCACTACCTCATGAATATCTACAGATTCCTCCTTTTTAGGATTCTCGTCTTTCTCAATATATACCAAGTATTCAATATTGCCTTCTGGTCCTTTTATTGGAGAGTATTCTAAATTATGAATAGAAAAACCATTTTCCAATGCAAATGTAATAATTTTTTCAATTACTTCTTCATGAACATTCTTATCACGAACAACGCCCTTCTTGCCAACTTTTTCTCTACCTGCCTCAAACTGTGGCTTAATCAAACAAACCATCTGTCCATGGTCTTTTAACAACTCTCTTGCTGGCCCTAAAACTTTGGTAAGTGAAATAAAGGATACATCTACAGATGCAAAATCCAAGGCATCTTCGATATCCGCTGGCGTTACATAGCGAATATTCGTCTTCTCCATACACACTACTCTCTCATCCTGACGCAGCTTCCATGCAAACTGCCCATATCCGACATCAACTGCATACACCTTGCTAGCCCCATTTTGAAGCATACAATCTGTAAATCCACCCGTTGAAGCACCGATATCCATGCACACCTTGCCATCCAGAGTAATACCAAAATGTGTCATCGCTTTTTCTAATTTAAGTCCACCACGACTTACATACTTTAATGTATTGCCATGTATCTCAATGTTGCAATCATCTGGAAACATAGATCCCGCTTTATCTTCACGGTTATTATTGACAAATACATTTCCCTCCATAATCATGGTCTTAGCTTTTTCTCTAGAAGGTGCAAGTCCACGATTTACCAACAAAACATCTAAACGTTCCTTCATAACATCCTCATTTACATTTCATAATAAGTTCTAATAATTTTTTGATAGATAGACTGTGCATCAATACCAATTTCTTCCTTAAGTCGTGCTACGTTGCCGTGTTCTACATAAGCATCTGGAATAGCTACAATCTCCACCTTAATATCTAAATCATTGGTGTTTACATAAGTTGCCACGTGCTCTCCAAAACCACCACTCATCACATTCTCTTCCATCGTAATTAAAAGCTTGTGATTAAATACCAGTCGATCAATGCTTTCTTTATCAAATGGCACAGCAAATCTAGCGTTAATGACTGTAGCTCTTATGCCCTGCTTTGCCAATAATTGAGCTACTTCCTGTGCAGTTTCTACCATACTACCTAGTGCACACAAAGCAATATCTTTTCCAGTTTCAATGGTCTCGCTCTTTCCAAATTCAATTGGTGTACGATGCTCTTTTAGTCCATCATAGGCCGTTCCTCTTGGATAACGTACCGCAATTGGTGCATCAAAGTTAGTTGCAAACTGAAGCATATCAGCAAGCTCCCATTTGTTTTTAGGTGCCATTACTGTCATATTTGGAATGGAAGAAAGAAATGAAATATCAAAAATCCCCTGATGGGTCTCTCCATCACTTCCAACCAATCCAGCTCTGTCTATAGCAAATACAACCGGTAGTTTTTGAATACATACATCATGTAAAACCTGGTCATATGCTCTTTGTAAAAACGAAGAATATACCGCAAATACTGGTTTAAGTCCCGCTTTTGCAAGCCCAGCAGCAAAAGTAGTTGCATGCTGTTCTGCAATACCCACATCATAGAAGCGTTCTGGATATTCTTTTGCAAATTTAGACAATCCAGTTCCATCCGCCATTGCTGCTGTAATGGCAACAAGCTTTGGATTTTTTTCTGCCAGCTGACACATAACCGATGATACTACGTCTGTATAAGTTGCTTTCTCTTTTTTCTTAAGTGGCTTTCCTGTTTCTATGTCAAAAGGCTCTGCACCATGAAAACGTGCTGGATTTTTTTCTGCTGGTGCATAACCAGCTCCCTTTTGCGTCATAACATGAACGAGCACAGGTCCATCTACTCGTTTCGCTTCGTTGAATATCTTTATAAGCTCCTTTAAATTGTGACCATCTACTGGACCTAATGTAATAATTCCCATTTCCTCAAACAACATGCCAGGAATCAACAACTGTTTAATACTGCTCTTTGTATTGCGAATGCTTTCAATCAGTTTTTCTCCACATACAGGCATTTTCTTTAACGAGCTCATTACATTCGCTTTTAAATCACGATATGCATCTGCTGTACGGAAATTTGCCAGATAAGTGCTCATACCACCTACATTTTCTGAAATAGACATATTATTGTCATTTAATACAATAATAAAATTCTTATGAATCGATGATGCGTTATTCAATGCTTCATACGCCATACCACCAGTCAAAGAGCCATCACCTATAACAGAAATTACATGATAATCTTCTCCCGTAATTTCTCTGGCTGCGGCTAGTCCAAGTCCTGCCGAAATCGATGTAGAACTATGTCCTGTATTAAAACAATCACTTTCACTTTCGTTCGCTTTAGGGAAACCACTAAGTCCACCATACTGACGCAAAGAAGTAAAACCTTCCTTACGACCTGTTAAAATCTTATGTGTATAAGATTGATGTCCTACGTCCCAAATAATCTTATCTTCTGGCAAATCAAAACATAGATGCAGGGCCATCGTAAGCTCGACTACGCCTAAATTGGATGCCAGATGACCACCTGTAACCGATATATTTTCAATTAAAAACTGGCGAATCTCATCACGTAACTCATTAAGTTCTTCGTCTGTGAAATTCTTTATATCATTTTCTTTACGTATACGATTCAGTATCATGATACTAACCTCATGTCCTTTTATTTTTCTCTATGTATCAAATAAAGTATTGTTTCTTTTAAAAAATTACTTTCCACTGGCAGTTCTTCCAACAATTCCAATGCTTCATTGGAAAGTCTTGCAACTTCCGCCTGTGCTTTTTCTAATCCTACCAATGTTATATAGGTAACCTTATTATTCTTTTCATCACTTCCAATTGGTTTACCAAGCACCTCCATAGAGCTTGTAACATCTAATACATCATCTTGAATTTGGAAGGCTACACCAACCCTGCGGCCAATGCATTCCATTGTAAATACTTCCTCTGGTTTTGCACCTCCAAGAATGGCACCAATCATAAGAGATGACTCTAATAATGCAGCTGTCTTTAATAGATGAATATATTCCAATCTGGCAATACTTACCTGATCGGCTGTCATCCCTTCTGTTTCGATGTCTACTACCTGTCCTCCAATCATACCATACGCCCCAGCTTTTTTTGCAAGAATCTGATACGCCTTAAGATACGAAGGATTTATCTCCTCATCTTTGAATGCCTCTGCAGCTGTCTCAAATGCATAATTAAGTAGTGCATCACCTGCAAGAATGCCCATAGTCTCGCCATATACAGCATGTGTTGTTTTCTTTCCACGACGATACTCATCATTGTCCATTGCTGGTAAATCATCGTGTACCAAGGAATACGTATGAATCATTTCCATTGCTGACATAAATGCATGAATTGCATTACTCGATACGCCATTCGCCTTTGAAAACATTTTGTATGCCTCTTCCATCAAAATCGGACGGATTCGTTTTCCACCAGCCATTAAACTGTAATTCATTGCTTCAAAAATTGTCTTTTGTGTCCCCGCTTCTTCTGGCAAATATGTTGCAAGAATTTCTTCCACATGTTTTGCTCTAGCATCAAGTTCTTCTCTAATATTCATTAGAATTCCTCCAAACTTCCATCTTCATTCATCACAAGCATTGCCTTCTCAATCGTCTCTAACATTGCATTTGCCGCTTTGATTTCTTCTAAACCATTTTTATATAATTCAAAAGACTTATCGAGAGTAATTTCACCGTTTTCCATTTGTTCAATAATTTCTTCTATATGTTCAAAACGTTCCTCTAAGGAAACATTTTTTTCCTTACTCATTTCTATTAACCTCCGTTACAACAGCTTTCATCGTTCCATCTGACACATGAATCGTAATCTCATCTTCTAAATGTACATTTTCAATTGTACGAATGGATTGTCCTTTTGTCTCAACATAAGCATAACCACTACTTATTTTCTTTGCTGGAGACAAACCTTCTAATCCTCTAGCTAAAAGCATTAGCTGGTGTTTTTTCTGTGTCATGATTTTGTTCATCTGATTTAGGATGTTGTCCTCCAGCTCTAACAGATGCCTTCTATTTTCGTTTAGCCTGCTCATCGGACTTAAAAATTTCAGCTTCGTCTTCTCGTGCTCTAAACGCTGTCTGACCATAGATACGCTACGGCTTATCGCACGATTCATGCGAAGCCTGTGCTCAATCAAACGCTGTTTTGTTAATCCATAATCAAATACTGCAAGTTCAGCAGCCGCTGATGGTGTAGGTGCGCGTAAATCAGAGACAAAATCTGCAATCGTCCAATCTGTTTCATGTCCAACTGCAGAAATAACAGGCACATTACAATGAAATATTGCTCTTGCAACACATTCTTCATTAAATGCCCACAAATCTTCAATCGAACCACCACCACGGCCTACAATAATTATATCTACACCTATCTGTTCTAATTCAGATATTCCTCGCACAATACTTTGTGCCGCTCCCTCACCCTGCACTAAAGCTGGATACAGGATTAACTGTACATAAGGATTTCTTCGAGTTGCAATATTACGTATATCCTGAATAGCCGCTCCCGTCGGTGCGGTAACAATTCCTACTCTTTTGGCAAAGGTTGGAATTGGCTTCTTATATTCGGATGCAAACATTCCCATTTCTTCTAGCTCTTTTTTAAGTGCTTCAAACTGAAGATAGAGATTTCCAGCACCTTCTAACTCGATTTCCCTTGCATATACCTGATACTTTCCATCACGCTCATAGACTTCCACAGATCCAGTGACAATTACTTTGTCACCTTCTTTCATCTGGAAACGCAAGCCCTTTCTGTATCCTGCAAACATAACCGCACTAATTGTACCGCTTTTATCTTTAAGGGTAAAATAGATATGTCCACTCGTATGATATTTACAGTTGGACACCTCGCCCTTAATGCAAATCTGATGCAAGAGAAAATCCTGTGTAAACATATTTTTGATATATTTATTTACCTGTTCAACGGTATATATATTTTTTAACATACAAATTTTGCTAATACTCCATTTACAAAGGATGCAGAATTATCTGTACCATACATCTTTGCTAACTCAACAGCTTCATTGATTGCAACTTTTGCAGGTACATCTTCTTCATATTTGATTTCGTAAACTGCCAATCGAATAATTGACAAATCTACTTTTCCCATACGACTGGTTTTCCAGCCTGTTGTAGATGCATTAATTGCTTCATCTATTTCAGGAAGTTTTGCAATAATATCGCTGCATTTTTGATTCATATATATAGCGTCTGCTTCCTTTACATTTTCAAATTCATCATCAACAAGGTTTAATTGTTCTGGCATTTCACCCTCTTCATGAAACTCCACACGGAACAGCATTTTAAAAACATTTTCTCTTAACTCTCTTCTAGTCATAGTCAATTTCCCTTCACGAAGTAAATTTCCTTTTTTCATAATTCTCAATAAAAAAGGATGCCTATCTCGGCATCCTATATTATACTACAAATATTCACTTTTAAAAAGCACTAATTATTTCCCATATCAACACTTGCAATACGAATATTTACAACTGCAACGGTAAGACCTGTCATATTCTCTACAGACGACTTAACTTTTTCCTGAACTTTTGCAGAAATCTCTGGAATAGCATATCCATATGAAATATTTAATGCTACATCTACTTTAATTTCTCCATCCATAACCTCTACAAAAATACCTTTAGACAAATTCTTCATACCGAGTTTGCTAACGATTTCATTTGTGATATTGCCCGCCATAGAGCTAACGCCTTCAATTTCTGTAGCAGCAAGACCAGCGATAATCGCTACAACTTCTTCTGAAACGCAAATATCACCGATTTCATCTGATTTTATCTGAAAAGTTTTGTTCAATTCTGCCATTTTTTTGCCTCCTGAATATTATTCTGCCCTTATTATAACAGAATATGTCCGATTTGGAAAGAATATTTTCTATTTCCACATATCTGTTTCAATTCTGTCACGAAGCACACAATCGCTAGACAACAGCCATTCTCCAAAAACCTCTTCAGCCCATTTATTCAGGTTCTCAACTGTAAATTTGGAGCCCCCATAATAATGAATGCCATGTGCTGCAGCCAATTCTTCTGTATATTCATCCAAAAAATATACATTTTGATGTCTTACTGGATTGGATTTATACTGGCATACCATTGGAATAACGCCAGTCTCTTCTACTAAAAGCTCTACCCCCGATTCTGTTACTTCAAATGTTACCCACGCCATCGCCTCAAGCATAGACTGTTCGCCTCTTTGCGTCGACACATAATTTCCCAATGAATAATAGCAAAGTGCTTTATTGCCATTCTCCGCCTCTATCCATTCAATCGGTTGAACAACATGCGGATGTGTTCCTATTATTAAATCTGCCCCCGCTTCTGTCATCTGCATTGCAAATTTCTTTTGGTACGACGAAGGAATAAGTGTATATTCTGTTCCCCAGTGTGGACATACAATTACTACATCTGCCATTTCCTTAGCTTTTGCTATGTCTTTCGGAACATCCGGATGAAGTGTTTTAAAATCAATTAACCCATTACTCGTATTCCAATTACAAAGCATTCCCAAATGTCCCTGAATTGGAATCTGTAATGTTGCCATATTCGGTCCATATGTATAATTTAGTATAGCAAAACGTACATCGTTTATTGTAATAATTGAAATATCTTGGTTCTCTACATCAGCCTCTTTATATATTCCCGTAACGGTCACATCTGGATATTTCTCCCAGAAATCAAGACAATAATTAATTCCCTTTATTCCTTGATCCGCAGAATGATTCGAAGCATGTAACACAACATTAAATCCCGCTTTTGCAATAGCATCTCCTATTTCCGTTGGAGAATTAAAATGCGGAAACCCCGAAAAGCCCAAATCATTTCCACCAAAAATGGTTTCTTGGTTGGTAATTTTAATGTCGGCACGCGCCAAGTGTGCCTTTATAGGTTCAAACATAAAATCATAGTTTCTTGTTCCATCCGCCAGATAACCCGTACGTACAATTCCCATGTGCATCAGATTATCACCTAGCATCATAAGTCGAATCTTTTGTGTTTGGGTTTCAACCACTTCCGTACTTACATCCGGTTCTTCTGTATCTTCGGTCAACTCGCTATTCTCCTGCATCTCTGACATTTCAGAAAATTGCGAATCATTCCCTGCCAATGATTCCTGCTCTTTGAAGTTTTGATACATTGCCCAGGACGCTGTTCCAATCAATAAGAGACAGCTAAGGATTAAAACAACGCCTATTGTTAGCAGGCTTTTCTTTTTCATCACGTCACCTTTGTATATCCTTTAATCAATTACATTTCGTACACCAATAATTTTGCTATTGGTTGCGGAGCTGATTTTAACTCCATCTCGCTTATTTGCAGCATGAAGAATTTTACCATCCCCAATATAGAACGCAACATGTGTACAGCTCTTTCCTCCATTGCCACTATAACAAATAATATCCCCTGGCTGTATTTCCGAGTAGGAAATCTTACGTCCTGCGCTAGTATACTGACCTTGAGGAGTGCGGCTAATGGAATAGCCGAATTCTGCAAGTACATACATAGTAAATCCAGAGCAGTCTGTTCCAGTCTTTAAACTTTGTCCGCCATGAACATATTTATCCCCTAAAAACTGCATCGCATATTCAATAATCGCTTTTCTAAGCTCTTCATTGGATGTATACGTCTGTGATGGTGGTTTTAAAGTTACCGTAGTATCCTCTTTGGAATTATTATCATTATTATCTTCTTGCTTATTTAATCCAGCTCTATCTTCTAGCTCCTTGATAAATGCTTTTTCTTTTTTTTCATCTTCTGAAGACTTTGCATAAGTATATTCTTCTGCCACTGTAACATATTTTGCCGCTACATATCCTGTGACTTCAGGTGTATACTGTACTTTAATCCACTCATCCTTTATCTCAACCACCTTAAGCTTTTCTCCACTATTAACAAAGCCTGTTCTTCGACTATCTGTGGAAGCTTTCTCTCGTACGTTCAAACGTTTTACATTGACCTTAACATACTTTGATACATATTGGTCCATAACGGACGCAGCTTCTTCTCCATGGATAAAATATTCAGCCTTAATATATCCCTCTACATTACCAGAAGTAATTTGGAACCACTGTTCCTCCCCTTCTCCAACTGTATTTAAAATCTGTGCAACAGCACCATTATATATTTTTCCTATAATATCAGAATCCGTATTTGGCGCTTTACGTACATTTACATAATTTCGGACATTTGCAATCGCAAAGTTGACATACTCATCCTCTTCTTCCGCTTGCATATCGTCGTTTTTTGTACTCTCTGTTTCCGTAGAGATTATTTGTGAACTATTCTCTTCTGTCCCTTGTGCATCTTCACTCTCAACATCCGTACCACTTACGTTCT
Organism: Agathobacter sp.; assembly: GCA_045530745.1. Classification (GTDB taxonomy): domain Bacteria; phylum Bacillota; class Clostridia; order Lachnospirales; family Lachnospiraceae; genus Roseburia. The sequence goes on along the minus strand of JAZSCQ010000035.1, from coordinate 140,898 downwards.
CTGTTTCTTTCCCTTGTAAATTATCAGGATTATACTTATTCTTTCTCCAGTTTCCAACTGCAAGCACAGTTAAAAATAAGCAGACACATAATAGTGCAACCCCGATTCCCAATTTGATTTCTCTTTTCATCTTTTGCACCAATTTTCCTATTGAAAAAAAGATGCTGTGAATATTATATTCACAGCATCTTAGAATTGTTAAACCGTACGATTATACAGTCTGTTTTTTAGCAACAAATACCTGGAATGAATCTGTTCCTACTAATGATTTGCCAGATGTAATTGTAACATCTTTATCTGTAATAACATATTCAAGGTTAGCGCCTTCGCCAACAACTGTATCCTGCATAAGTACACAGTTCTTAACTTTAGCACCTTTTGCAATTTTAACGCCTCTGAAAAGTACAGAGTTTTCAACTTCACCTTCGATTACGCAACCATCAGCTGCCATAACATTAGAAACTTTAGCGCCTTTAATGTATCTTGTTGGGTTGTCGTCACGAATCTTTGTATAAACCTGTCCTGGTCCAAAGAGACCTTTTAAGTTTTCTTCGTCAAGAAGTCTCATGTTTTCATCGAAGTAGCTCTTCATATCATAAATATGAGCAGCATAGCCTTCATAGCAGTATCCCTGAATGTCGAGCATATCGATCTGTGGAGCAAGTACATCTCTTTCGAAACATGTAAATCCGAGAACATATGCTTCATCAATTAAGCGAATAAGAAGTTCTCTGTCGATAACATAAATGTTCATAGAGAAATCTACTACGCCTTCTCTCTTAGAGTTTACAAAAATCTGTTTTACACGATTGCCTTCTATGTCAAATGTGTAATATAAATCATGATTTGTTCCAAGAGGTTTCTTGAATGTTTCAGGAATTTCCTGTTTACGATATACAACTGTAACATCAGCACCGCTCTTCTTGTGAGCATCGATGATTTCAGCATAGTTAATATTTGCAATAATATTAGCATCTGACATTACAACATATTTTTCTCTCTGTTCTACAAGGAAACTCTTGATGCTTTCTAAAGCTTCAACACGTCCATTGTATACTTTGATTGCTTTCTGTGCGTATGGAGGAATGATATTTAAACCGCCGTTCTTACGTGCAAGGTCCCATTCACGACCAGATCCAAGGTGATCCATAAGTGAAAGGTAATTCTCACGGGCGATTAAAGAAATATTATCAATTCCTGCACGTGCCATACTAGAAATAGCAAAGTCAACTAAACGATAACGGCTTGCAAATGGAATAGAAGCCATTAATCTTTCTTTTACAAGTTCTGGAACTAATCCGTCATAGCTGTTAGGAAAAATAACGCCCAACGCTTCATTGTTAATAATTGTGTTTAGCATTTTTCTCCCTCCTTAACATCTTCATATACCTTAGCTGTAGGTGAAACAACTGCGTTTGCACCAATCTTTAAGCCAGGACCAACATGAGCAACATCACCAATGCCGCCACCTGCTGGATGTTCACCAACAACTGCGTTTTCGCCTACTTCTACATTTTCGCCGAGGATACAATGTTTAACAACTGCACCAGCTTTGATTGTACATCCACCCATAACTACTGCGTCTTCTACTACTGCACCTTCTTCTACTTCAACACCAGCGTATAGGATAGAGTGTTTAACTGTACCCTTAACATCACAACCGTCTGTAATCATAGAATCTTCAATTACAGCTGAAGGAGCGATTCTGTGTCCTGTATGTCCGCTGTTGCGGCTATAAATCTTCCAATTTTCGTCAAAGAGGTCGATACCAGAATTTTCTGGATCAAGAACTTCCATGTTTGCTTCCCAAAGAGAGCCGATTGTTCCTACATCCTTCCAATATCCATCGAAATGATATGCATACATTCTTCTTTCATCTCTTAAGAGGTTTGGAATAATATTGTTACCAAAGTCATTTTCAGAATTTGGATCAGCTTCGTCTTCGATAAGGTATTTTTTAAGAATATCCCAATTGAATATGTAAATACCCATTGATGCAAGATTTGACTTAGGATTCTTTGGTTTTTCCTGGAATTCTGTAATCTTGTCATTTTCATCTGTAACCATGAGACCGAAACGTGATGCATCATCCCAAGGCACTTCCATAACTGCTACTGAGAATTCAGCATTTTTAGCTTTATGGAACTGTAAGAAGTCGTTATAATCCTGTTTACAAATCTGGTCACCAGAAAGGATGATAACATATTTTGGATCATATTTTTCAATGAACGCAATGTGCTGATAAATCGCATTTGCTGTTCCTTTGAACCAATCGGAACCAGTAGCTTTCTGGTATGGTGGAAGTACATGAATACCACCATAAAGACGGTCGAGATCCCAAGGCTGTCCATTTCCAATATAGTTGTTCAATTCTACTGGCTGATACTGTGTTAATACGCCTACCGTATCAATACCAGAGTTTACACAGTTCGAAATTGGGAAGTCGATGATACGATACTTACCGCCAAATGGAACTGCTGGCTTTGCAAGGTTCTGTGTCAATGCGTACAATCTGGATCCCTGTCCTCCAGCAAGAAGCATTGCAACCATTTCTTTTGCCATAGTTGATTTCCCCCTTTTTAATTATACGTATCCCATCTTTGGATACTCTTGCTAATATATTAGCACAGTTGTCCAAAGATTTCTAGTATAATATATACAAAAAAGGCGAAAAAAATAACCAAAATTATCCTTTTCGCCCAATCTATTTTATTTTTTATCCTTGTAGATTTGTTCTGTATGAATAAAATCATATGGAGTAGTCTGATACACATAATAATTCAAGTAATTATAGTACATCAAATTGCCATGTGAACGCCACTGAAGCAAAGGCTTTTGTGCATCATCATCCTCTGGATAATAGTTTACAGGAACTTCAATTGGAAGTCCTTTATCCTTATCTCTACGATATTCTTTATCCAATGTAAATCTGTCATACTCTGGATGTCCCATGACATAAATCTGTTTTCCGTCATCTGAAATCACCAGGAATACTCCTGCTTCATCTGATTCTGCAAGAATCTTAAGATCACTATGCTGCTCGATATCCTCTTTGCAAACTTCCGTATGTCTGGAATGTGGTGCATAGAAAATATCATCAAAGCCCCTTACTAGTGGCACTCTTCTATTCATAACCCTATGTGCAAACACACCAAACATTTTAGCATCCAAAGGTTTCTTTTGAATTCCATAATGATAATATAAGGCAGCCTGTGCCCCCCAACATAAATGAAGGGTGGATGTCACATGTGATTTACTCCATTCCATAATTTCACAAAGCTCATTCCAGTAATCCACTTCTTCAAATTCCATCTGTTCTACTGGTGCACCAGTGATAATGAAACCATCAAAGTTCTGATTCTTTACTTCATCGAACGTTTGATAGAACTTATTCAAATGACTTATAGAAGTATGTGTAGATTCATGACTATTGGTTTTTAAAAATGTCACATCTACCTGAATTGGTGTATTAGAAAGCGAGCGTAAAATTTGAAGCTCTGTATCCTCTTTTAGTGGCATGAGATTTAAAATCGCAATGCTGATTGGACGAATATCCTGATGCATCGCACGATGCTCGTCCATTACAAATATATTTTCCTGTTCTAAGATTTCCTTTGCAGGAAGATCACTTTGAATTTTAATTGGCATTTCATCCTCCAAACATCTCAACAAAAGTATCCTCTGATATAATAGGTACTCCTAGAGATTTCGCTTTTTTGTTTTTTGAAGAGGTAGACTCTACATCATTGTTCACAAGATAATTGGTCTTGCCAGATACGGAACCTGCCACCTTACCACCTTCTGCTTCTACATATGCTTTAAATGCATCTCGATTCTTAAAATGATGTACATCACCTGTAATAACAAAAGTCAGACCCGCACAGCGTCCATTCTCTGTATCGATTTTATCCACCTTCTGCACCTGAATTACTTCAAGTAAATTCTTTAATATATCCTGATTATTCTTATTTGCATACCATTGTAATATAGAATTGGATTTTTCGCCACCAATTCCATCAATATCTTCAAAACCAGTCCCCTTTTCCATTCGTTCCAAAAATGCATCAAAACCTACTGTATTGACAATTTTCTTGGCAGCATCCAAACCTATCATCGGAATACAAAGTGCAAAAATAAGGTTCACTGGGTGGACATTTCTACTCTTCTCAATTGCATTTGCCATATTTTCACATGATTTTTCACCAAAACCATCTAACTGGCTAATCTCTGTAAAATGCTGTTCCAAACGATAAATATCCGCATATTCTTTGATATATCCATCGTTAATAAAACGAAGCATTGTCTGTACAGAAAGCCCTTCAATGTCCATTGCATTCTTACTTACAAAACGGCTGAATTTCTGTACATTCTTGGCTGTACAGTCCGGATTGGTACAATGCAGGGTTTTTGTTCCACTGTTGCTTACATGAATCTTTGTAGCCGCTTTACAAACTGGACATTCATGTGGAATTTCCACCTCTCCTACAGCATCTTTTACAGCAATACATTTTGGAATAATTTTGTTTGCTTTTATAACCTCAAGTGTACATTCCTTACCAATGCCCAAACGCTCGATTTCACTCAAGTTACAAAGTGATGCCCTCGAAACTGTTGTACCTTCTATCTGTACCGGTTCAAATACCGCTACCGGTGAAATCGTAGATACTGCACAAGACCATTCAATATATCGAAGCTTGCTTTCTACAGATTCATCCTGCCACTTAAACGCATATCCCGCTCTGGTTGCATGATGTCCTGTCACACTCCCTGTCGAAGCATATTCCGTATCATCATAACAGATAACCAGACCATCAACTGGCAAATCCATCTTGCCTGATTCTACCCGTTTGGTCCATTTTTCTATCATCTTAGGCAACGTTTTTCCATCGCCTCTTTCACGGTCTACAACAGTGAATTTGAGTTCTTCCAGATAATTCATTCTGTCGCCCCACGAAGGCATTGGCTCATCAATATGCACCAATGTAAATGCATAAAAATGCACACGACGATTCTTTACCTCATCCACATCATCCAAATTCAATGTTCCTGCAGCAAGATTACGAGGATTTGCATATTTTTCATCTTCATCTTCTATCATATCGTTAATTGCTGCAAAATCTGAATATGAAATCGCTGCTTCTCCACGGACCACCATATGCCCCTTATATGGAATTTCTAATGGAAAACCCTTCATTGCGTTTTTAAGGTGTGTAATATTGGTTCCTACCGTACCATTCCCGCGAGTAAGGATCTTTGTTAATTTACCATTATCATAGGTAAGCACTAGCGTACATCCATCCAATTTCCAAGACAGCCAGATTGGATAATCTTCTGCCCACTTTACCATCTCTTCTACCTTTTTGGTCTTCGCAAGTGAAAGTGCAGAAAATTCATGCTGCTCTTTTCTTCCTGAAGAGCTCTCATACCCCGCTGTCTGCGTTGGACTATTAGTCAAAACATATCCTGTTTCATTTTCCAACATAGTCAGCTCGTCAAACATGGCATCCCATTCATAATTGGACATAATCTCATCCTGTCCATTGTAATATGCCTCAGATGCCTTATTTAATAAAGCTACAAGCTCTTCTATGCGATTCGTTTTGTTAGCATTTAAATCTGACATTTTCTAAATTCCTGTTCTATATATTTTATGAGGTTTATCCTTTACCTGCGATTTCTTCTCATTACGCTTATCGTAATTGATAGGTGCACTTGATGACTCCTTCGTCAGCTTCATAAGCTTTGCATACTCTTCTGGAGTGACTTCACGATACTGTCCTGTCTTTAAGTCTCCAAGCGAAATATTCATAATACGCACACGCTCTAGTTTTTCTACTCGATAACCAAAGTATTCACACATACGACGAATTTGACGGTTTAACCCCTGAGTAAGAATAATTCGAAATTTACGATTAGCAATTTTCTCAACCTTACACTTACGTGTTGTGGTATTAAGTTCAACCAAAGGCACTCCGCCTGCGAGTCCACGGATAAAACTATCTGTTACCGGTTTATTAACTGTAACAATATATTCTTTTTCATGGTTATTGCCTGCACGCATAATCTTGTTTACCAATTCACCATTATTGGTCATGAGAAGAAGACCTTCCGAATCCTTATCCAAACGTCCAATTGGATAAATACGTTTTGGATATTTTAGAAAATCAATCACGTTATTCTTCTCTCGCTTTTCTGCAGTACACACAATTCCTGCTGGTTTATTTAAAACTAGAAGCACCATCTCTTCTTCCTTTTGCACTGGTCTTCCATTTACATAAACCACGTCCTCTGGCATCACTCTATCACCAGTTGTAGCCACACGTTCATTGATAGTAACCTCGCCATTTTCAATTTTCCTATCTGCTTCTCGTCTTGAGCAAACACCGGCTTCACTCAGGAACTTATTTATTCTTACACTGTTATTTTCCATATATCATCCTTAAACTCAAATAACGGAGACTCTTTTTCAAGTCTCCGTTACATGTATTATTCTGTTACGTCATCTAAATAATCTGCGCGGATATAGCCTACCTTTGAACTGGTATACTGAATCTTGATCCATTTCTTTCCATCGCTACCAGTTTCTTCCCCTAATTTCACAAATACTTTTCCATCTTCTGCTTTACCAATGCTGTCATATGACTTCCCTGGTCCTTTACGAACATTAACACTATTATTAGCATCTACCTTTACCTTGTGAACTACTGGTTCTGGTTCCGGTTCCGGAGTAGTTGACTCAGATGGCTGAGGCTGTGGCGTCTCAGATGGTTGTGGCTGTGGTGTCTCGGATGGCTGAGGCTGTGGTGTCTCAGATGGCTGAGGCTGTGGTGTCTCAGATGGAGCTGGAGTGGTTGACTCCGATGGGTTTGGAATGGTTGACTGTGTCTCCTGTGTAGACTCAGTTCCTTCTGTACTCTCTTCATCCTCAGTACTCTGCACATAATATACAGTGTCTTCCCATGTTTGTCTTGTGGCTGGGATAATACGTTTGGTCAACTGGTAAATTTCATTATTTTCTCTAATCAACTGATTAAATTCTGTCTCTACCAGATTAAATAGTTCCAAATAATCTTCCTGTGTAGTATACTTCTTTAATGCTGTATATACGTCCTTATTGATTGCAAGTTCTGCATACTTCATATTGAAGTCTGAATAAAGATTATTGATATACAATGCTCCATCTTCATTGGTCTGCACATAGAAAAGCACCATACTAGGCGCAGTTGTTTCCTGCTCTGCAAATTTAATTTCGAAACAAGCTGATACAATATATGAGTCTTTTGATAAACCATGCTTTGTATAGCATGTTACATTCTGATACTCTTCATAAAACTGACTCATAGCGGTAATATAACTCTTCTCCATATCAGAAAGAGGTGTTACTAACTTGTCCAATGTATCAACATCTGCATTTACATATGCTACAAAATATTTCTCAATTAATTCATTCACTTCTGGATATGCATCAATTTCAAACTCTTTCTCTGGCACATAATCCTCTCCAGAAACCTCAATGCTATTTAATTTTGCAATTCTCTTAGCATTGAAATCTTCACCCGTAAAGAACACAAGAACACATACAAATACTACAAATAATCCTGCAGTTCCCAAATAACGTTTCTGAACTTTAATAAATTCCCACACTTTTCCCAAGAATGGTTTCACCTTTGCAAGGAGTGGTTTTATTTTTTCTCCAAGTTCTTTCACTTTTTGACCAAGTTTCTCAACAATTGGTTTGATTTTATCTAAAATATCTTTCATATATTCCTCCATAAACACAAGATGAATGCAACCGGCGGGAATCGAACCCACACCCCAGGAGTCGGAGTCCTGTGTTCTATCCATTATACTACGGCTGCTTCAACGCATCTAGTTTATCAAACGGTATCTTAAAAGTCAACCTTACGAAAGGCTTATAACATCGAGAATTTCTTCCATTTTTTCCAATGGAATCTGTCCTGGTGCACTTGCATTTTTCCCAGCTGCAAATGTAACACAAGAACCAAATAATTCTCCTGAAATTCGAGACACTGCACCTAACTTTCCCATTGCCATAGTTATAAGTGGCTGTTTTGGATATCTCTTATGGAAATGATTGGTTTCTTCCAATAACCTAAGAACATCTTCTGTATTCTGAGGCATCATTGCAAGCTTCACTATATCTGCATTGCTGTGTTTCATTTGCTCAAGCAACATAAACAATACATCCGCTGATGGCGTCTCATGAAAATCATGATGTGAAGTAATTACCTTTGCTCCCATCTTCTGCAAAGTATACACCTCTACATCTGCATCTTCTGTGTAGAAATACTCCAAATCAATAAAATCTACTACCTTACTTTCGGCCGCTACCTGATGCAAATCATATATCTTATCGCCAGGCAGTGAGCATTGTCCTCCCTGCTCTTTGGAACGGAATGTAAATACAAACACAGTTTCTTTTAAGATTGGTGCCAATTCCATTAACACCTCTCGCACTGCGTTGAGGCTTTCCACACCCTCAAATGCATCCACTCGCCATTCTATCATTTCTACTCGTTTTGCTATCAATCGACTTGCTTCTGCAACAATATCCTCTTTTGTCGATTCCATGATAGAAACGCAGATAACAGGCTTTCCTTCCCCAAAAACTTTATTTTTCACTTTCATCATAATCTATCTTACCCTCTCCTAAACATTCTATCTAATTATACCTATAATAATGAATTATTGCAATGAAATAAGTGTATGAAAAATTGACAATGGAAACAAAAAATATTATTATAGTCTAGCATTTATACAATTTGTCGAGGTGTGTACTATGAGTTTTAAATTTTTAAATCAATTACCAACTCCTGAGGAGATAAAAAAAGAATATCCGCTCTCACCTGAATTAACAGCATTGCGTTTAGAGCGTGATAAAATGATAAAGGATACTATTTCTGGAAAAGATGATAAATTCTTACTTATCATCGGACCATGTTCTGCTGACAATGAGGACTCTGTTTGCGACTATGTAAGCCGACTCACTAAAATCCAGGAAGAAGTAAAGGATAAGGTAATACTTATTCCACGTATTTATACGAACAAACCACGTACGAATGGTACTGGTTACAAGGGTATTGCATCACAGCCTAACCCAGAACAAAAAGAAAATATGGTAGAAGGTTTAATCGCCATGAGAAAAATGCACATTCGTGCAATTGCCGAAAGTGGTCTTACCTGTGCAGACGAAATGCTTTATCCTGAAAACTGGGGATATGTAGAAGATTTGCTTGCTTATGTTGCAATTGGTGCACGTTCTGTTGAAGATCAGCAACATCGCCTCACCGTTAGCGGTTTTGATGTAGCATCCGGTATGAAAAACCCTACCAGTGGAGACTTCTCTGTAATGCTAAACTCCGTTTACGCTGCACAGCAGTCTCACCACTTCGTGCATCGTGGTTACGAGGTAGAAACCTCTGGTAATCCATATGCTCATGTCATCCTTCGCGGCGCAACCAGCAAACATGGCAACAACGTAGCTAACTATCATTATGAAGACCTTATGCGTCTCCATGAGAAATATGAAAAGATGGATGTACTTAATCCAGCAGCTATCATTGACACAAACCACTCCAACTCAGGAAAGAAATACAAAGAGCAGATTCGTATTGCCAAAGAAATTCTCCATAGCCGTCGTCATAGTGAAGACCTTCATAAATTGGTAAAAGGTCTTATGATTGAAAGCTATATCGTAGAAGGCTCCCAGTCTATCGGCGAGGGTGTCTATGGCAAGTCTATTACTGATCCTTGCCTTGGTTGGGAAGACACCAAACGACTTATCTACGATGTTGCAGAAGGCTGTTAAGCCAAGTGAATATCGCAAAATAAATGAGGAGCATACTTGTATGCATCCTCATTTTATTTTCGGTCATGTAATTTGGCGCTAATCAAACCAAACTAAGCCGAATTACCCATGGAATAAAATGTACACTTACCAGACTTTCTAATACACATCCTGTCAAAAACATTAGGAATAGCAATACATATTTCATTGCATTAGTCACAAGCTTATTTCTTAATTGATAGTCTCTTACACGATATCGATTCAAAATAGTTATAATGATTCCCCCATAAAACAGACCATGCGGAATCACTGAGGCAAGTCCTACCACCATTCCTGCCACTCCCAGCTCTATAATGCAAGTCATTAGAAAAAATCCCCAGACAAAACTAAATAGCGGTATAAAAATCACAGCAATTTTTTCCTTAATCGGGGTAAAACAAAATAGGATTAAAACTCCAAATAGTTTTATTCTCTCATAAAAAACATTCCAAAATACATCCTTAAAGATTAGCTTTGCATTTGCAAACTGCTTATAGAAATCCAAGCCTACTAACACTTCACTATCATAAATCTGTTTCAAACATACATCTGCACTTAAAATTCCACAGATAAATAAAATAAACAAAATAATAAGGAACTTCTTCATAAGATAACCAACCTTTCATCTAGTCTATCCTATTCCAAAGTTCCTATTGATATGTCTTATTTTTTATAAATTTGTTTTTTTACATGCATATGCTAAAATTGCTGCAACAGTTTTAGCATCCTGCATTTTACCAGTATAAATCATCTCCAACAAGTCACTAAGGTCATGGGCTTCTACGCGAATATCCTCTGCATCATCTAAATGTTGTTCTCCTGGATACAAATCTTCTGCCAAGTACACATCTACCATCTCGTTACAAAACGCCACAGTTGTACGAAGTTCGAGAAGCTTACTTACCTTATCACTCTTATATCCAGTTTCTTCTTCCAGCTCCCTTACCGCACATACCATGGTATCTTCTGTCACACTATCTCTTGCACCTGCAGGAATCTCCAGCGTATCTCTTTCTAATGCATTACGATACTGACGAACCATAAGAATTTTTCCATCTGGAAGCACTGGTACAATGCAAGCAGCACCTTTACGATGTGCAACAAAATCCCATTTTTCAATTTTACCATTTCCTACATCCATGGTATCACTATAAATATCAAGAATTGCTCCTTTGTATACTAATTCTCTATTTATTCTTTTAATTTTGTTTGACATACCTTCCCCCTAGCCTTTCTATTTGCTTTTATAAAATTATAAGATGATATATCTTTGTTTTCAAGTATAGATATATAAGTTAAATAAAAAAGCTGAAAATCCTAAATATTCAATAGGATTTTCAGCAATTTCTTTTAGTGCATAAAACTTACACAAATTATTTTGCGTAATCTACTACTCTAGATTCGCGAATAACATTAACCTTAATTTGTCCTGGATATTCAAGCTCAGATTCAATCTGTTTTGAAATATCACGTGCCATAAGAATCATGTCAGCATCGCTAATCTGTTCAGGAACTACCATAATTCGAATCTCTCTACCCGCTTGGATAGCAAAAGATTTCTCTACTCCCTTATAACCATTTGTGATATCTTCTAACTGTTTTAATCTGTTAGAATATGTTTCCAATGTTTCTCTTCTAGCACCTGGTCTAGCAGCGCTGATAGTATCAGCTGCCTGTACAAGACACGCAATAAGAGAAGTTGGTTCTACGTCGCCGTGATGTGATTCTACTGCATTAATCACAAGGGCAGACTCTTTGTATTTCTTACATAATTCAACACCGAGCTGAATATGTGATCCTTCCATATCGTGGTCAACCGATTTACCAATATCATGTAATAAACCAGCACGTTTTGCGATACGAACATCTTCACCAATTTCAGCTGCAAGCAATCCTGTAAGCTGTGAAACTTCGATAGAATGTTTGAGTGCATTCTGTCCATAACTTGTTCTAAATTTCATCTTACCAAGTAGGCGAATAAGTTCAGGATGTAATCCATGAATACCTACTTCAAGTGCGGCAGCTTCACCTTCTTCTCGAATCATGACTTCCACTTCTTTTTGAGCTTTTTCTACCATTTCTTCGATACGAGCTGGATGAATACGGCCATCTACAACTAATTTTTCTAAAGCAATACGAGCCACTTCTCTACGAATTGGATCGAAGCTTGAAAGGATAACTGCTTCTGGTGTATCATCGATAATTAAATCAACACCTGTCATTGTCTCAAGAGTACGAATATTACGTCCTTCTCTACCAATGATACGTCCTTTCATTTCATCATTTGGAAGCTGTACTACAGAAATTGTAGTTTCAGCAACATGATCTGCTGCACATTTCTGAATTGCTGTAACAACACAATCTTTTGCCTTTTTAGCTGCTTCTTCTTTTGCTTTGTTTTCTAATTCTTTAATTAATTTTGCAGTATCAAGTTTAACATCTTCTTCAATGGTCTTTAAGAGATATTCTTTTGCTTGTTCGGAGGTTAATCCAGAGATTCTTTCAAGTTCCTGTATACGCTGTTCATTTAAAGCAGCGATTTCTGCCTTTTGCTTGTTCAGCTCTTCTTCTTTAGCTGCAAAGGTCGCTTCGCGTTTTTCAATCGCTTCAAGCTTTTTGTCCAAGTTTTCTTCCTTCTGAACAATACGGCTCTCATTGCGCTGAATTTCTTTTCTACGCTCTTTGATTTCTTTGTCTAATTCATTCTTAGCACGAATAGACTCTTCTTTAATCTCAAGCATAGATTCACGCTTCTTATTCTCGGCGGTCTTTACTGCATCATCGATAATTTCTCTCGCACGTTCTTCTGCATTGCCAATCTTAGATTTCGCTGAATTCTTATGGAAAACACCAGCGCCAACCCAAGTAATAGCTACTGCAACACCTGCAACAACGAGACAAATCACAATAACAAGAATTGGATCCATACAGGAGCACCTCCTTTATTTAATTTTCATTGTACATATAAATAGAAACTGTACCTTGTACCTACATCACTTGTACATAGCACATTTTACATGTTCATAGTTTACAACATATAAATTCTATACTTTTTCACTAAATATGTCAAGCATGAGATACAAGATACGGCAATTATAATTACATAAAATTGCTTATCTTGTATTTCATGTATATAACAGTGAATGATACATAAAGTATATTACATTTAGAACAAGAAAACGGACTAGTATTTACCAGTCCGTTCCTACACATTTCATCTGTTTTAAAATATCATTACTACGAAAGCCTCTACGCAACAAGTAATTATATACTCGTCGAAATTCTCCTTCATCCGCTTTCTCTGAAGAGAAATGCTTCTTCTCTAGAATACTGCGAATGTGCACACTTTCATCCACATCATATTCTTCCTCGATTGCATTTGCTATAATATCCCGAGACACCCCTTTCATCATCAGCTTCTGTTTAATCTGCTGACGACTCATTCGTTCTTTCCTGTATCTCGTGAAATTCTCTGCATATCGTTCGTCATCCAAATAATGGAATTTCTTCACATACGCAACCGCATCTTCTATACATCTATCTGGATACTCGGATAGCAGTAATTTCTCTCGAAGCTGTTGCTCTGTCCTATCCATCTGCTCTAAAAGGTACATCGCTCTCTTCTTGGCTCGCTTTCCTACGATATCTGTAACTATCTTTTCATATATCTCCTTGGCAATATACGCACCTTCTTCTATATGAAGTCCTCGAATTTCAGAGAAATAAACAATGCAGGCTTCCCCATTCTCAAAACGTATACGACGTTTCCCCTTATCTAGCTTTTCAAAAGAAACTATTTGAATTTGATTCATACTCATTATTCATCATCTTCTACTGTTGATGGGTCAACTTCTGCAACATCTTCTGGATGTGCGAAATAGTGTTCACGAACCCTGTTCTCGATCATATCGCAGAATGCTGGATTCTCTTTTAAATATGTCTTGGCATTTTCACGGCCCTGACCAATCTTATCGCCTTCATACGCATACCAAGCCCCAGATTTGTTGATAATGCCCACATTTGCTGCTAAATCAAGGATATCGCCTTCCTTTGAAATACCCTGTCCGAACATAATATCAAACTCAGCTTCTTTAAAAGGTGGAGCCACTTTGTTTTTAACAACTTTTACTCTGGTATGGTTACCAATTACTTCGCCAGCCTGCTTTAATGCTTCTACTCTACGAACGTCAAGACGTACAGATGAATAGAACTTCAAAGCACGACCACCAGTGGTTGTTTCTGGATTACCAAACATGACACCAACCTTCTCACGTAACTGATTGATGAAAATAACAATACAGTTTGACTTGCTGATAACACCAGTTAATTTACGAAGTGCCTGACTCATAAGTCTTGCCTGTAAACCAACATGCGAATCGCCCATATCGCCATCAATTTCAGCCTTTGGAACTAATGCTGCTACAGAGTCCACGATAACGATATCTACTGCACCAGAACGCACCATAGTCTCGGTAATCTCTAATGCCTGTTCTCCACAGTCTGGCTGTGAAATATAAAGGTTGTCAATATCTACTCCAATATTCTTAGCATACGCTGGGTCAAGTGCATGCTCTGCATCAATAAATCCCGCAATACCACCTGCCTTCTGCACTTCTGCTACGCAATGGAGAGCTACTGTTGTCTTACCAGAAGATTCTGGTCCATAGATTTCAATGATACGTCCCTTTGGAAGACCACCCAAACCTAACGCAATATCGAGGCTTAATGAACCTGTAGGTACTGTCTCTACATTCATATTCGCCGCATTCTCACCAAGCTTCATTACGGAGCCTTTGCCGTACTGTTTCTCAATCTGTGCAATTGCAGCATCCAATGCTTTTAATTTATCTTCTCTTGCCATAAATAGTCATTCTCCTTTTTCATTCTTTTCTTAACCATCCTGCCCGCTATCAAAACATTTGTTCGCGAACATTTGTTTGCTTTTCTTGTTCTAATAATAGTATAAATGTTCCTCCTTGTCAACAATTAAATTAAAACATTTTACATGGGTAATATTTCGGACACAAAACCAACGTTTTGCCTAAAATTTGCCAATTCCAGCTATCAAAAAGAAAAAAGAACAGTCACAATAGTGACTGCTCTTATTATACTAATTTCTACCAAATTCTGTCAATACAAGTCCTTTGTTTCTGTCTAATGTCATACCAACGCTCCATGCATTAACAAAAAGAAGCAATGGATTTCCTTTCATATCAATAACCTTCTTCATATCAGAAGTTCCTGTCAGGCTATCAACATCCACTTCATTCTTATTTTCAATCCAGCGAATGTGTTCATAAGGAAGATTTTCCAAACGAATCTCCACGTTGTACTCACTTTCGAGACGGAATTTCAATACGTCAAACTGAAGCACACCTACTACACCTACGATAATTTCTTCCATGCCACCTTTGTATTCCTGAAAGATCTGAATTGCACCTTCCTGCGCAATCTGCGTAACACCCTTTACAAACTGCTTACGTTTCATGGAATCCACGAGACGTACACGTGCAAAATGTTCTGGAGCAAAGGTTGGAATACCTTCAAACTGGAACTTCTCTTTTGCAGTTGTCATTGTATCACCAATAGAGAAAATACCTGGGTCAAAAATACCAATGATATCGCCTGCATATGCTTCTTCTACCATTTTTCGCTCATCTGCCATCATCTGTTGTGGCTGCGAAAGCTTAATTTTTTTATTTCCCTGAACATGGAACACTTCCATACCAGCATCAAACTTACCTGAACAGATACGCATAAATGCGATACGGTCTCTGTGGTTCTTGTTCATATTTGCCTGAATCTTGAACACGAAAGCAGAAAAATCTTCATTGAATGGGTCAATGATTCCTGTATCTGCCTTACGCGCAAGTGGTGAATATGTCATCTTTAAGAAGTGCTGCAAAAAGGTTTCAACACCGAAGTTGGTAAGTGCGGAACCAAAGAATACTGGTGATAATTCACCTTTTGTTACAAGGTCAATATCAAATTCTGCACTAGCACCATCTAATAATTCAATTTCTTCCATAAGCTGGTCATACTTTTCCTGACCAATTTTCTCGATAATGGCTGGATCATCGATATCTACAAGTTCTTCCTTTCCTTCCTTTGTACCTTTTAATGTATCTGAGAAAAGACGAACCTGTCTGGTATTTCTGTCGTATACACCCTTAAATTCTTTACCAGAGCCAATTGGCCAGTTGACTGGGCATGTTTCAATACCAAGCTCTTTTTCAATTTCGCCTAATAAATCAAATGTATCATTAGCATCACGGTCCATTTTATTGATAAATGTAAAAATAGGAATATGACGCATAACACAAACCTTGAAAAGCTTACGGGTCTGCGCTTCTACACCTTTGCTACCGTCGATAACCATTACTGCAGAATCCGCAGCCATAAGGGTACGATAAGTATCCTCCGAGAAGTCCTGATGTCCAGGAGTATCTAAGATATTGATGCAATAGTTATCATAATTAAACTGAAGTACCGAAGAAGTAACGGAAATACCTCTCTGCTTTTCAATTTCCATCCAGTCAGAAACAGCATGACGAGCTGTTGCTTTTCCCTTTACACTACCCGCTAAATTGATAGCACCACCGTATAACAGGAATTTTTCAGTTAATGTTGTTTTACCAGCATCCGGATGGGAAATAATGGCAAAGGTACGTCTTTTTTCTATTTCTTTTCTTAAGTTGCTCACCGCAAGTTCCTCCAAATATATATCAAACGCCACTAAGTTCTAGTTTGTGCCAAAAGCACACCGCTAGATAGTATACCTTAGATTTATCCGCATTTCAACGAATTTTTATACCCTTTACAAAATTTATTCTTTCTTAGAAGTATTTAGTGGTGTTATTACAATCTTATCTGCGCTTACACCAGTCTTTCTCTTTACAATATCTTCTACCTGTGCTCGCTTTGCATCTGTAACTTCGCCCATATCGAGAACTACATCACAGCTATTTTCATTGATGCTGACAACTACATTGGTAAACCCTTTGGCTTCTAAAAGCATCTCTGCATTGGCTTCCTTTTCTGCAATATCTGTCATCGCCACAAGCTTATTTACTGCATCCTTCTTGGCGTCCTCTGAAAGTGCTTCATTATTCACAATTTCCATTAAAGCAGCTTTGTTAGCAGCTCGTATCTGCTCTCTATTTAGTTTTACCGATGCAGCATAATCGGTTATATTGATGATATTTCCCGTCAAAATGGATTCTCCTGGGTTAAGCTCCTCCTCTGTATTGGTTACAATTTCTGTATTTTCTTCATTCCATACAAGTTTATCCCAAAGGTTTTCATTTTCTTTATCCTCATCAGCATTCGTCTGTTGACTATCCGGCTTAAGACTCATGCCAGATTTATCATAACTTATGTACCCTGCAATTGCGATTAAAACTGCTAGCGTTGCAATTACAACCTGATTTTTACGAATTTTTCCTTTCACTTGCGCTCCTCCTGCGACCTCATCTTTACTATACTTATCTTATGCACGTCTATGGAAAATAATGCCTTAACCGCATTAGAAATTTGTGTGTTTACAGTTGCATTTCCTGCCCCCTCTGCCACAACCACAACTCCGCAAACCTTAATTCCCGCATCCTGTGTACCAAATACACTATCCGATTTTCCTTCTGTCGTAATCATAACTTCAACCTTCCCAACTCCTTCCATTGCAGAAAGCACTTCTTCTAGCTTCGATTCTAGTTCTCCGCTCGATGTACTCTCTTTTTCCTGAATTACTTTAGAATCCTCGGTCGGTGTTGGAATACACATCACTAGAATCAGCAATCCTATCAAAGCAAATACTAAATATTTACTCCCCTTCTCTTTCAAAAAAGAAATATTCATAATCTAGCTCCTTTACCTGCTCATTAAAACTTTGAAAAATCTCATAAATACGTGCTGGATTATCCATCGTAAAAAATTCAAGCACAGGCTTCAAAAAAAGTACCACAACGAAAATCCCGATAAAGAACTGAATATATCTCTTATATTCATCCTTGGGTACTAAATATGAAAACAACATCAGAATCAGCATGAAAACATAGTAATTTTTTAAAAATTCCAACATAACCTTCTCCTAATAAGCAAAACTGGTTGCCATCGTAACCATCGATATCAGTACAAAAAACAATAGCATGGAATACAATATAATCTTAAGATATAAATCACAGCCTCTCGCAACCCCTGCTACACACTCTACCAGCCTTTTATCGGAAAGCGGTTGTAAAATCACAGAAAGCACATGATACATCAACCAGAAACACCCCATTTTTAGCACTGGAACAATCGCAATAATACACAAAAGAATGAGTCCTATAATTCCCAAGCTGTTTTTTATTAGCATTCCACAACTAAATACTATTTCACCTGCTGATCCTAATGCCCCACCAATACCAGGAATTGAAGACACTCCAGAAAGCATGACATTGTTCGCAATTCTGTCTTTCATAGGAGTCAAAAGAGACTGCACCACGCCAAGCCCAACCACAGAACCAAAGGAAACTTTCAAAATCAGCGAAATAAACTTCTCCAGAAGCTCCGCAAGTTTAGAAAGTCTATCTTCTTCAAATAAATGATTTAAAAATAAAACCAATACAAACACATGAATCATGGGACTAAGTAAATTTTTCATAATAAATTGAATGAAATACACTAAAATAAAGACCAGTTCATACATCAGCGCCCCTGTGACCGCATTTCCTGTAAACACCATCGTCATAGTATATGTCGGTATTAGAGCCTGTAAAAAGCTCAGTATCCCATCCATTCCCTCCATTGCAATATCCCTTACAAGGAAAAATGATTGCATAAGAAGCACCATTAATGTGGTATAGATTAACAAAAATCCCATATTCGACACATATGTCGTCTTCGATACCAGCAATCGATGAATTACAGAAAATAACACTGCAAATAAAAGCATTTTGACAAATATAGGACGTGCAATAGAGATTTCATAAAAAATACTATCGAAAAACAACTGTGTAATATTCTCTTTATTAAATGCCTCTAGTCCATTTACACTAATTTGTCCGAGCAGCTCTCCGACATCCATTTCAACTCTCATATGTTCATTTAAAAATTCATTCAGTGAATTCAAATCCAATGCATCTATAATATCTTCCAGATATGTATTTACTTCCGACATCACAAAGCCTCTCATACAAATTGCTCCAATGTTTCTACCAAAAATGCCAGACCAGGAACACTTAAAACTACAATGGAAATCTTAGCAAACAACTCTATCATACCAGCCACGGAATGCTGTCCGGCATCTTTACATATAGCAGATGTAAACTCAGCAACATATGCTACACCTAACATCTTAAGCAGCTGCATGTAATAGTTCTCCTCGATTGCCACCATATCAAGCAGCTGCGTAATAAACTGTACCACCATCGAAATTTGCGTCACCACATAATAGAAAATAATCACACCTGTAACCATTCCAATAGCCATAGAAAGCTCAGCACGTTCTTTCCGAATAAATACTGACAAAAGTGCAGCAACCACTCCTATTAACCCTATCTTGAAAATATTACTCCCCCCTATCCAATTAAGAATAACGTTTCCATCGTCTCAAACAATTCTCTAATATATGGAATCACCCAGAACAAAACGATAACTAATCCCACAAGTCCAAGCATAAATGCCTGCTCGTCCCTGCCACTTTGCTTTAACACCTGTCCTAATACGGTTACAATAATTCCAACTGCTGCGATTTTAAAAATGATTACTATTTCCATGTTATCCTTCCTATTCCCTTGTGATAATGTGGATATCGCTACAAAAATAGGATTACGAGCATTACTGTGCCTAACATCCCTACTGGAAGCCATACCTTTCTCTCCTGTGCATTTTTCTGCCGTATTTTTACTTGCTGCTGCTCCAATTCCTCTATACTTTTATCCATAAAACGAATGTTTTCTTCTCGACTTTTCCCAAAGAAACCATTTCCTGCTTTTATAAAAATCTGAAATGTCTCCCGGTCAAAATGAAGGTTCTGTTCCTCTTCCTTAAAAACTTCTTCCCAAACCATTTGACCATTCGGATAAGTGTTTGTAGATAGTCTCTGAATTATTTTCTCCAGCACTCGTTCTAACACCATATCTTCACTCTCATCCTCTTGTAGGTTATGTGCTATGTATTTAGAAAAATAATCTACAATTTTCATTTTTTCCTGCTGCATGACATAACGTGATTTTTGCAAAAATAGTTCAAATTGTGCAAGTCTCTTTTGATTTTCCTGCTGTTGACAAATCCAACTATATAAAACGCCAATCATTCCGCCAAACATGCAGCAGATTCCTAAGCATTTCCACATATCTTTGCCTCTTGTCCATCCACAAGCATTGCTCCATTGGTATCATAAATTCGAAATGTTCGATATCCATTGTATAGTCGACGAAGCTCTACAAACCGCTCTATAGCCCCAGATTCAATTCCTTTTCGAATCATAGGATTTCGCAAGACCTCATCCAACGCTCCCGCATGAATTGTACCCAAAATCTTCACTCCCGAACAACGCATCTGTTCCAACAGAGCAAACTCCTCTTCTTTACCGATTTCATCTACAGCTATCACATCCGGCGACATGGTTCTAAGCACCATTTTCATCCCAATTTCCTTTGGACAGGCATCTAATACATCGGTTCGCTTTCCAAGATCATTCTGGGGTTTTCCATTGATACAGGCTGCAATTTCAGATCTTTCATCAATAACACATACCTTAAGCGCCTCATAAGGCAATCCATTCTCTGTCTCTAATTCTCCCTCCGATAATATACGAATCACATCACGCAAATAGGTTGTCTTACCAACGCCCGGCGAGGCAAAAAACAATGTATTATAAATACGACCCTCTTTACGCAAGTAGGGAACCATTTTCTTTGCACATCCCTTTCGCTCATGCGCAATTCGAATATTTAATCCCCCTATATCAACGATACTAGTGATTCTTGGCTCTCTCGTCTCTCGTAATGTCTCATAGTTTGCGTGTCCTGTAATTCCGATTCGATGGCCGCCCGAAAATGTAATATAGCCCTGTTTAATTTCTTCATCCATGGCATAAATGGAGTATCCTGTTATGTAATTAAGCATCTCATCCAGGCACTGCCTGTCTATCATGCTGTCATAATTTCCAAGCCATTCATTGTGATTTCCATAAATCAGCTCTACCGGCCAGCCGATACGCACACGGATTTCCTCTAACCCATCCCAGTTTATCTTTCGCATTCTCGGTCTTATACTTGTCGGAAACACCGTTACCAATCCATTGACCATGCTCGTTCCCCTTTCGTTTTGTAATAAAAATAAGACATAGGTTTGTACTACCTATGTCTTATATATATGACTTGTCTTAAATTTTATGACTATAAATTCATATCCTGTTCCAATTTTTTATATACTGTCATTCTCATCGTAATATAACTCGCCAATCCTCCAATGACATTGGAAATTGGCTCTGCTAGAAATACACCTGTTACGCCAAATCCCACCATTGGCAAAACGATGGTTAGCGGTACAACAATAATGGCTTTTCGTAGTAATGAAAAGAATATCGCATGTTTCGCATCACCCAATGCCTGGAAAGTCGACTGTCCTGCAAATTGGAAGGACATAAATACAAAACCAAAGAAATAAAGCTTTAGCATCCCTACACCAACATCCATCATCTGTAAATCATCAGAAAACATACTAAACCAAAACTCTGGGAACAACACAACCAACAGCCATGCAAACATGGTATATGCTGCACCTACAAATGTATTGAATCTAATACCCGACTTTACTCTGTCGTACGATTTTGCCCCATAATTAAAGCTAATTACGGGCTGTGAACCGCTAATAATACCACTAATCGGCAGATTAAAAATCTCTCGTACCGAGTTTGTAACCGTCATAATACCGACATAGACATCACCACCATAGCTTTGCAAGGTGGAATTACATACAATCTGTACCAGACAGTTGGTTCCTGCCATGATAAAATTGGAAGTGCCAAGTTTGAATATCTCTGTGGTAATATCTTTTCGAATACGAATATATTTAAACTGAATCGGAATCAATACCTTTTTTCCGAATAAAAAGTGTAATACCCAAATCGCTGAGATTGCCTGGCTAATAATCGTCGCTAAGGCTGCACCGCGCACGCCCATGTTGAGTCCAAAAATAAAAATTGGATCAAGGATAATATTTGTAACTGCTCCAATAATGATAGAGAACATCCCAACCTTTGGAAATCCCTGTGCATTGATATAACCATTCATACCGGTGGTAATCATAGAAAATGCCGTGCCCAGCAAATAGATACGCAAATACTGGTTTGCATACACATAAGATTCTTCACTTGCACCAAAAGCAAATAAAATCGGTCTGGAAAATAGATATCCCACAGCAGTCAAAATTAGTGAACTACATAATAATAACGCAAATGAGTTACCTATAATTTTACCAGCCTTCTCTTCCTCGCCTGCACCTCGCTCCATCGAAAACAGTGGCACACCGCCCATTCCAAATAGTCCAGAAAATGCCATAATAAGTGTCACAATCGGAAAAGTCAGACCTACTCCTGTAAGAGCGATACTATTCCCATCTCCCAAGTGACCTATGTAAATGCGGTCTACAACATTGTACAAAAGCTGTACTAACTGTGCAATTGTAAGTGGCACCGCCTGCGTGATGATACACTTCCAGACGGGACCTTTTGAAAAGTCGTTTGATTTTGCTCTCATGTTACTCTACTTCTCTATCCTTATTTCATATAATGTACATACTTTTTATCGTACTGGTCTCTCGCTTCTGGTTCTTCGGCTGGATGCCCGATAAAGATGACATTGAGTGGCACCTGTGTCTTAGGTATATCTAACATCTCTCTTACACGTTCCTCCGCGCGCTTCTGTGGATGAATTCCACACCATACAGCACCAAGTCCCAAGTCCGTTACTCGTAACAATATATTTTCTGTAGCAGCACTACAATCCTGAATCCAGTAGCTAGCCAGTTGAAGTGGCAATGCTCTGGATAAATTGCCACATACAATAATCGCTAGCTTTGAATTAAATTTTGTGAACTTGGATGCGCCCTTTAATTCTTCAAGTTTCTCCTCATTGGTCACCACATAGAATTCCCAGGGCTTTTTGTTGCAGGCGGATGGACCACTCATTGCCGCATGTAGTAATTCTTCTATCATTTCATCAGACACTGGTTCGTCTGTAAACTTTCTAACACTTCTTCTTTTAAGTAATACTTCTTTTAATTCCATAATAATCTCCTATCTAAATAGTAATCCAATATCTTTTTAAATTCTAGTCTCACTTGGATAAGTCCTAACAGACGATTTTCATCTTTATCAAACAAACCATATTGTAAACAAGGAATGGAATTAGGATTATCTCTTCTTTCCATCTCCTTATTGTATTCCAACCATTCTTCTGCATTACTTTTAAATAAAATGCCCGTCCCATCCATACCGCTGTTATTTTCTTGAAATTCATTTTTGAACTTCATAATTTCTTCTACATCATTATAATTTGGCTTTCTAAATTCTAAATTCATCTTAGTTCTCCGTAAAACATTTAATCCCAAAGCATAGAAAAATGCTTCACTAAAAAATCTCTATACTCTGTATACTCCTCATCCTCAATATGATCTCTTATATAATTTGCATGCATTTTTTGCTCTACTGGTTCAATTTCTTCATATTGATGAATAACTACATTTCCCCTAGCTTCTTCTTTTAAAATCTCTTCGTAGATATCCTCAATTATTTCACATTCATCTATCTCTATATCAGCGCCACATTCCCATGTATGCATTGTTGTATTCACCAAATTCTTTGTATTTAAGAGTTTATATATGTATCCTCGCTTATCTTTATATAATACTTTCAACTGATTAGGAAAACGTTCATAGTAATGCTGTTTTCCCTCTCTTAATCCCATTGTTACAAAATTTTCTTCTGGCTTTCTACAACAGACAAGTGCATATACTCTATCATCTGTAAAATATGCAACATTCTTATTAAGAGTATGTGAATATGCATTTGCTTTGATTACTTTTAAATCTTTTATTACTGAACCGTGATATAGCATTTTTATTTTACCCCACTATTAATCTGTGGTAATTATATCATATTTATCTGATTATTCACTCTCTATTTTTAATTGCTCTAAAAAAGCACGAGAGCTAAGCTCTCGTGCATCTATAAATCTTATAATTGTTCCATCATAAACGTGGTATATCCTTCATAATAATAACTATGGTCAATTCCCTTCATATACACATCTCTGCTATAAATGTCATCTGTCAACGCATTCTTAAGAATATGCTTGATTTCGATATCTCTGATTGGACTACGCTCCATTGCAAGCAAATAATCTTCTTTATCAACCTCGCTCCAGTCAACTACTTTTCCAATCTCTTTCTTTAAAATGCAATCTAACCAAATACATGTACTTCTACCATTTCCCTCACGAAATGGATGAGCAATATTCATCTCTACATATTTTTTGATGATTTTATACCCCTAATTTACTATGACCGCTTCTTATATTTCGTCCTCAACAGCCAGCCTTGATCAATAATTTTCAATTCTTCCTTAAAACGGATATGCAAACGAACAGAATCCTGATTCTGCTGAATATGTTCTACTTTTCCTTTCCCGTATTTTGGATGATCTATATCTTCACCGATTTTGTACTGGATGCTACTATTCTTACTCTTTTTGTATTCCTGCTCTCTTCGATAGACATCACGAATCGGAATCGTCTTATCGTGAATTGGATTCTTTAATGTCTTTTCATAATCATGCTTCATCAATGCTTCCCCTGCTTTGTAGTAAGGGGTAGGTGCTGCACCAATCAAGGAACAGCAATACTTCCAAGCACTACCATGTAGACCTGACTGCCACGTGTATTCCTTGGGGATTTCCATATTCTGCGCCATGTAGTGTGCATATTCATGTTTGTATAAATCCAATCTGTCTTCTTTGCTTAATGGATTTTTAACCGCATATCCTATGAATAATAAAGAAAAGTGAAAATGCTCTTCTTCTCCTACACCTGCTCTAGTATAAGAACCCAGGACATCAGTGTCGAAACCAAAAGTAATCGGAATTTTTGCACCGGCAAGGTGGTACTTTTTGTCTAGTTCTGCGTAAAGGGCACGGATGTTGGCTTCGTGGATGGGGATTTCTTTTTGTAAAAGTTGTATTAATTCTATTTCGTTATTCATATTAACTTCCTTATTATGTGAAATATAGAATATATTTTCGCTATGGACCTAAATACTATCTTTGGTATCTAAATCAAATTCTGTTTTAGGTCTATAACAAATTAATATAAAAGCCCCTACATTTTCTAATTTATCTAAATCATGAAAACAGAGAGTGATTTATCACTCTCTGTATCAATTCTATTTATTAAATTACATGCGTTCAGGCGCCTCAAATCCTAACATATCAATACATGTTTCGAGTACACTCTTGGTTAAGCAGAGTAATCCAATGTATGCTTTCTGAGCTGCTTCGTTTTCTTCAGAAAGAATCTTGGTTCCGTGATAGAAACCATTAAATGCATTTGCAAGTTCATAGATATATGCACAAAGTTTGTGTGGAGCACTTTCTTCGTATGCATTTTCTACTACTGCATTGAAGCGTGAAAGAGAAAGCATAAGTGCTTTTTCATGCTCATTGTGCGCAGCTTCCATTGCACCAAGACAATCTGCTACAGATTTGCCTGTTGCTTCGTATTTTCCAAGGATTGATTTGATACGAACAATCGTATAAAGGATATATGGACCTGTGTTCCCTTCAAAGGATGTAAATCTTTCGATGTCAAAGATGTAATCCTTGCTTGCCTGGTTAGAAAGGTCACCATATTTAATTGCCGCAAGTGCAATCTTACGAGCTGTATCCTGTGCTTCTTCCATAGAAATATCAAGATTTTCCTTAGTTTTCTGGTTCTCTAAGATTTTCTTTAACATTTCTTCGTAGATTTCTTCTAATAAGTATTCGAGACGCATTACACCGCCATCACGAGTTTTGAATGGCTTACCATCTTTTCCGTTCATGGTACCGAAACCGATGTGTGTGAGTTCTGTTTCTGGTTTCACGATGCCAGTTTTCTTTGCGCAACGGAATACTTGCTTGAAGTGAAGCTCCTGACGCTTGTCTGTAATGTAGATGATAGACTCTGGATTATAATCTTCCATACGCATTACAAGTGTAGCAAGGTCTGTTGTACTGTAAAGCGATGCACCATCAGATTTTAAGATAATACATGGAGGAATTTCCTTGGCATCTGTCTCTTCTGCAACATCTACTACCAATGCACCTTCACTTTCATAAGCGAAACCGCCTTCTTTTAATTTTGCCACCATATCTGGAATATATGGTTGCGCATCAGACTCACCTTTCCAAAGTTCGAAGTCTACGTTTAATTTCTCGTAGTTCTTCTTAAGGTCAGTTACTGATACATTAAGAATGTGTGCGAGTAATGCGCGATATCCTGGTCTGCCCTGCTGTAATTCATTGGTTGCAGCAAGTGCAGCTTCTTTGTAAGCTTCATCTTCTTTTGACTTTCCACTTGCAGTCGGATAGATTTCTTCTAATTCAGCGATAGTAAATGGTGCTTCAGAAGGATATTCTCCTGTATAGCTTTCATCGAAATAAACCAATTCTGGTTTTCTAAGTTTAAGCTCTGTGATGATAAGTCCCATCTGAAGTCCCCAGTCACCAAGATGTACGTCACCAATCATTTCATGTCCAACAAACTTACCAATACGTTTTACACTTTCACCGATAATTGCAGAACGAAGATGTCCTACGTGAAGTGGTTTTGCAACGTTTGGTCCGCCGTAGTCAATCATGATGGTCTTTGGATTTTCTACTTTGGAGCATCCAAAACGTCCTTCATCTGCCTGCATATTATTCATATATTTTGCTAAATAATTTTCGTTAATTTTGAGGTTTAAGAAACCTGGTTTTACAGATTCTACCATTGCAAACATTTCATTCCCAGATAACATTTCTGCAATCTTGTCGGAAATCATAAATGGTGCACATTTGTATTCTTTAGCAGCTGCCATGGCACCATTGCACTGATATTCACAAAGGTCTGGTCTGTTGGAAAGTGTAACCCTACCATACTTCTCGTCATAGCCACATTCTACGAATGCCTTGGTTACTTCTTCTGAAATTAAATCAAGTAATTTTTTCATAACAGCCTCCTAATTATTTTTAAATATTACATTTTTGTATGGGAGAAGTGCATTAAGAAGCACACCGCCCAATCCAAATATAGAGATGATTTCCCCAATCGCAACTGTAAAAGCGAAATAAGGAATACTCCATTCCACATCATGAAACATCCAAGTGATACCATATCCATAACGTAGGACAAATGGTACAATCACTGCATTAGCAAGTACTGGTGGAAGCATCATAAGAACTTTGTGTTTTCGCAAGAGATACGTTCCTATCGCCCCAAGCAAAGTCGCTATACTTCCAAATAACACATCCCAAACAAGTGCTCCTGTCAGCATATTGGAAATCAAACATCCAACAGTAAGTCCCGGAATTGCGGCCAATGTAAAAAATGGCAAAATGCATAACGCCTCAGAAAAGCGTACCTGAATGGCATAGTTCGCAAGCCCCATTGCATTGGCAATCATAGTAAGCACCACATACAACGCTGCAATGATAGCCCCTTGGGTAATCATCGTTACATTTTTGTTTCTCATATTAAATTCTCCTTAGTTTTGATTTAGAGCAAATACTCAAGTGAGGATGGTTTCGAACTCACTTTGTTAATCTATTTAACCCACAAATTTTACCATAGGCAGACATAAAATGCAATGTTTTAAAGTGGAAACAAAAAATGGTGAAACAAGTAACATTTTTTAGTATAAAAATCTGCATCTATGCAAAAACTCTCTTTATAGAAAATTATGTAATATTTGCATAGGAGGCACCCATGGGCACATACAAAGTAGACATCTGCGGGGTCAATACCTCAAAACTTCCTATACTAAAAGAATCAGAAAAAGAAGAACTATTCAAGAGAATTAAAGCCGGTGATTTAGAGGCCCGAGAAACTTACATCCAAGGCAACCTACGATTAGTCTTATCTGTCATCCGACGTTTTTCGAATCACAATGAAAACCTTGATGACTTATTCCAGATTGGCTGTATCGGCCTAATGAAATCTGTCGATAATTTTGACCCAACTATCGGTGTAAAATTCTCCACTTACGCTGTTCCTATGATTATCGGTGAAATCCGTCGATACCTGCGAGACAATTCATCCTATCGTATTCCTCGCTCTCTACGCGACACTGCTTACAAAGCAATTCATGCAAAAGAAATCCTCTCCCGTACTTCTTATCATGAACCTACTCTCGATGAAATTTCCCAAGAATGTGGTGTTTCCAAAGAAGATATCATATATGCCTTAGATGCTATTCAGACGCCGCTAAGTCTCTATGACCCTGTCTACACTGACAGCGGCGACACCCTTTACGTTATGGATCAAATATCTGACAAGAAAAACAAAGAAGAAAATTGGATTGAGGATCTCTCCCTCTCTTCTGCCATGGAACAACTAAATGACAGAGATGAACAAATTATAAGGTTGCGCTTCTTTGAAGGCAAAACTCAGATTGAAGTTGCCGAACAAATCCATATATCTCAGGCTCAGGTTTCCCGCCTAGAAAAAAATGCTTTAAAAAGTATGCGTGCATATCTTGCATTTCATTGAAAAAATGATATAATAACCCTAGTTTGTTATTTTTTTAACAAAAGAATGGTTATTTTAGGAGGAAAATCAACATGGGACATTTAACAGGTAAAACCGCTATTATCACAGGCGGGGGACGTGCAGTACTTTCTGATGGACGTTGTGGTTCAATCGGATACGGTATTGCAACAGCTTATGCAAAAGAAGGATGCAACCTCGTTCTTACAGGACGTAACCTGCAGAAATTAGAAGATGCCAAAGAAGAATTAGAAAGACTTTATGGTATCGAAGTATTAGCAGTTCAGGCTGATGTAAGCGCTGGCGCTGATAACACTGCAGTTGTAAACAATGTAGTAAAACAGGCCATCGACAAATTTGGACGCATCGACGTTCTCATCAACAACGCTCAGGCTTCTGCTTCTGGTGTTACTATCGCGGATCATACCGTTGAACAGTTTGACTTAGCTGTATATTCTGGTTTATATGCAACTTTCCACTATATGCAGGCTTGCTATCCATACCTTGCAAAAACACAAGGTTCTGTAATCAACTTCGCATCTGGTGCTGGTCTTTTCGGTAACTTCGGTCAGTGTGCTTACGCTGCAGCAAAAGAAGGTATTCGTGGTCTTACACGTGTAGCTGCTACAGAATGGGGTAAGGATGGAATCAACGTTAACGTTGTATGTCCTCTCGCTTGGACAGCTCAACTTGAAGGATTTGAAAAAGCTTATCCAGAAGCATTTAAAGCAAACGTTCATATGCCTCCAATGGGACATTACGGTGATGCAGAACAGGAAATCGGACGTGTTTGTGTACAGCTTGCAAACCCAGATTTCAAATACATGACTGGTGAAACTCTTACACTTGAAGGTGGTATGGGCCAGAGACCATAAATTTACACACAAAAGGAGTGCGCAAAATAGACGTAATTAACCGTCTGTGATGCGCACTCTTTTTTATTTTCCAAAGACGAATATTCCATCCTCACATTTGAACTACTCCTTTCATATTTCAAATGTGAGGATGAAATATTCATTCTTTCGATACAGCATGAAAAGGGCTGCGCATCACAGACGGTTAATTACGTCTATTTTGCGACAGCCCTTTCATTCGTTTAAATTTATTTTATTCCCCTTCTAAAACTGCAAGCATTAAGATACCTACAATGATGATGGCAATAAACAGATACTGCTTCTTTGTAAGTTTCTCTTTTAAGAAGATTCTCGATAACAGCAATGACACAACACAAACGCTTGAAAGAATTGGTGCTGCAATAGCCCCATTTCCACTCATAGCATATACATAAGTCAACTGACCAGCTGTTTCACAAATCGCCGCTATTAGCTTATCTCCCTGTTTTGGCAGTTCGAATTTCACACGTTTCACCTTCATGAAAACAAATAATATTAATCCGACAATTGCAAATGTTAATTCATAAGAAATATTTGCTACTAATTCAATATTTTCTTCTGTTATTCCGATTAATGGGCTTGTCTCCATTTCCAAGAAGAAAATATCTAAGAAACTTCCCAAAGCATCGATAATTGCATAACAAAATGGCATTGCAAAAGCAACAATAGCCAGTCTCTTTCCTAATTTCTGGCTTCTATTTACCTCAGCACTACGTTCTGTGCGACTTACCCCTATAATACCGATAACAATCACTGCAATCGCAAACCAAACTGCAGGTGCAATGGTTTCGCCCAGGAAAAACACACACATAAGAGAACACATTGCTCCAGCAGTATTTTCAATTGGATCAGCTAAAGATTCTTCAATAAATCTAATTCCAAAAAAAGAACATGCCATAGACAATATATAACATAATGAAACTGGCAGATAAGCAAGCAAATTCATTGGGTTATATGTAATATCGGAAGTCACTAATGTAAATATAGCATGAATTCCCATTACTGCTCCAACTAATACACACACCCTCAAATGATCATATTTGCAATCCTCATGTGAACCTTTTTTATAAAAAAGCTCCGCTATACCCCATAATAAAGTTGTTACAAGTGTAAAAAATAACCACATAATCGTTTTCCTTTCTTTATAAAACTCTATTTAAGGCAACCCCGACCATAGAAGATATCACACATTTTACGATATCTCCTACTATAAAAGGTAATGATACTGTTGCAAATGCGACAGCTATATTTCCCTCATTATACATACACATGCCTAATATGGCACATGCATGCTGAATTGGTATTCCTACTATAAGTGATACAACAAGATACCTTTTCATAGAAATCTTCTTTCCACGAATCAAGCTAATTGCAATCACTGCAAATAGAAACCCAAAATAAAATCCTCCAGTTGGACCAAACAACTTTCCTGGTCCTGCTGTCCCTGCAGAAAACACTGGTAATCCTACCACTCCCATTAACAAGTATATTAAAACAGTAATACCTGCCTGTATCGGCGGTAAAATAAGTCCAATGATATTCACTGCAACCGTATGTAAGCTAATGACAATCGGCGTAAACGGCAATGGTACCACCAAAAATGAGGTCACACACAGAATAGCCACACAAAGCGCCATCTTTGTCATATCCTTTGTTTTCCACTTCGGAGGCTTCATCTCTTGTATGAGAACCTCATCCAGTTTCTCTGCTCTTTCACTAAAAAACATAAACTTAAAACCCTATCTTATGTTTAATTTTTAACCTTATCTATAATTGCACAAAATCGATTATCTGTAAAGAAAAATTTCACATAAAAATAGAACCAAGTTTCTCTGACAATGTCAAATAGAAATTTGGTTCCATTCTAAGATTATTTCTTAATATGAATTATTCTAATTTATGCCTGAACAAGTAAGTATGCAAAATATGCCACATAACCGAGTAACATAATAATACCCCATGTACGATTAAGTTCTTTCTTACGAATGGTAGCAACCCAAAGAAGAATCCCCGCTGCAACTGCTACAACACCATCAAGCAAGAATGACGCTTTGTAAGGAATTGGTGTAATAAGAGCACTTGTACCTAATACAAAAAGAATATTAAAGATATTAGAACCTACGATATTACCAATTGCAATATCTGCATTTCCTTTTCTTGCAGCCGTAACTGAAGCAACCAATTCTGGAAGTGAGGTTCCTAATGCTACAATTGTAAGTCCAATAAACTTCTCACTAATACCAATTGCTGTTGCAATATTTGTAGCCGCATCTACCGAAATATTTGCACCCCAAACAACTACTGCTCCGCCAACAAGAATAAAGAGAATCAATTTCCATACTGGTCTTTCTTCTGTTGCCTCTTCTTCTATTCCTTTTTTGGCCAGTACATAAAGATAACCAAGATAAACAAGGAAAAGGATCCAGAAAATGATACCTTCGACAAATGTAAGTTCATTTCCAGACATACCTAATACAATAAGAACAATTGTTATCAATAACATAAACGGCATCTCTATTATAAGAGTTGATTTCTGAACAGCAACAGTTGTAATAAAACCTGTAATACCAAGAATAATTAAAATATTTAAAATATTACTTCCTACTACGTTTCCAATAGAAATATCAGCAGCACCATTCATTGCACCTGTAATTGAAACAGCCGCTTCTGGAGCTGATGTTCCCATAGCTACGATTGTAAGTCCAACTACCAACTGTGGAATTCCAAACTTAGTAGCAATCCCAGCTGCACCATCTACGAAATAATCCGCGCCTTTTACTAACATAAAGAAACCAAGTGCTAACAAACCAATCTGAATAATTAAATCCATTCTCTACACTCCTTTTTAGCTTAATCAAACATAGAAATTCCATATTTCATTTTTCTATACACCTTAGATGATATAGTTGCAATTGCTGACCAAATCAAATAAATAGTTGGCAAGCCTCCCATTACAACACCGAAAATAATTACTAAAATCTCTACCATAATAATGCTCCTTTATTAAATTTTGAATGTTTATCCAAAAACATTTCAAAATAACATTTAACATATATTATGTAGCCATTCAACTAAGGGACGGTTAAGAATGAATGTTGTTTCTTTACCGTTTTTTAACCTTCTTCGCCAATACGATAACCTACACCTAATTCATTTATAATATATTTATTATCACCTGGTATCGAGCCAATTTTCTTTCGAATATTAGCCATATTTACCTGAAGCTTTTTGATACCTCCATCATCCGAAGGGCCCCATATTTTACGAATGATTGCAGCATACGTCAATACTTTCCCTTGATTCTGCGAAAGCACTTCCAAAATATTATATTCTGTTCGTGTCAGCTTTGCATCCTCACCACTAATCGATACGATACGACGAGCATAATCAATTTCCATATCATGCAGATGGAATTTTCCATCTAAAATCCCTTCAACTTCTGTAGAACGACGATCTCGTAGTGCAGCACGCACTCTTGCCATCAGCTCCGCATTGCCAAATGGCTTAGTAATATAATCATTAGCCCCTAAATCCAATGCCAGAACCTTATCATTTTCATTGCTACGTGCAGATACCACTAATATAGGGGTAGTATCTGTAGTACGAATCGCTTTAATAAATTCCAAACCATCTCTATCTGGCAATCCTAAATCTAATATAACAAGATCTGGAACATAAGAACGCATCATTGTAATACCATCTCTACATGTTCCTTCGATTAAAACTTGATACCCATTTGTCGTAAGAATTGTCTCTAGAAGGTTACAAATATTAACTTCATCTTCTACTATTAAAACTTTATACTTATTATTACTCATCTGCTTCCTCCATATCTAAAGAAAAACCAAACAATGCTCCACCCTCTGGTCTGTTTTGAGCATAAATAGTACCACCGTGTGCCTTAATAATCGTAGAACAAACTGATAAACCAATTCCCATATTGTTGCGACTTCCGTCTGTAGGCACATTTATATCCCTGTCCAAATATCCAGTAAATATATAAGCAAGTCTATTTTCTGGAATACCACAACCATTGTCCTTCACCTCAAAAATTGCTCTATTCTCTTCTATCATCACAGATAGTTCCAGCTCAGTCATTCCTTCTGCATGCATAATTGCATTCTCCATAATATTCATAAGCACCTGCTGAATCAAAATTGCATCCATAGGAATGCTTACAAATTCATTCGGAACTGACAGCCGCACCTTTTGATTTGGATAATGCTTATTAAACTTTACAATTACAGAATCCAATAACTCATCTAACACAACAGGACTCTTTGCAATCTTAGCAACACTATCATCAATCCGAGTAACGGACAGTAGATTCTCCACCATACGAATTAACCACTGAGAATCCTCATGAATTTCCCCTAAAAGCTTTATTTGTTTTTCCTTGCTAATAGAATCATAATTATCCATAATAACAGATGTTGCTCCATAAATGGATGTTAACGGCGTACGCAAATCATGTGAAACTGCTCTCAGGAGATTTCCGCGCATACGTTCGTTTTCACTCTCTGCTTTAATCTTTTCCTGCTGTTTAACCTGCGTCGTTAGAGTACTCGTCATAATTGCAATCACAAGCATAACCATCGCTGCAAACATATTAACTGGAGTGATAAAATCAATTTCAAAATATGGTGCCGTAAATGCAAAATTCACAAGCATAACCCCTACAAGAGATGCCAGCACTCCCCAAACATATCCTTCTGTTTGTAAGGAAACAAAGAACACGCCTAATACAAATACTGTTGGCACCAAGGTATCTGTTTTAAAAACAAATTGAATAAAATAACTGAGAAAATAAGTCAATATCAAAACAAACAAAGAAAACAATAAATCTTTTTGAATCTGCTTATATCTTCTCATAAGAAATCCTCCACCAGTTTCCCTTTAATCCTCTAACAGACGCAAGCCTGCCGTATCACTTACTGGCAATGAAAAACATATTGCCTTCGCTTTAGAATTCAATCCTGCTTTCTCCATAATTGCCTTCATAATTTTATTCTTTTCATCTGCCTTGGAAACAATATATACAATTTCCTTTTCTGCAGCAATCGTAACCCCCATAAATTTCTCAGTTTCAGCAGTACCCGTTCCCTTTGCATGAATAATCGTTCCACCATATGCACCAGCTCCACGTGCTGCATCCATGATAATATCCGTATATCCCTGCTGTGAAATGACTACAATAAGTTCATATTCTGTATTCTTCAAGGTCGATTCCTCCTGTTTTTGATAATCTTTTTTCTCCAAAAGAAATTCTAGTGTTTTGCGTCCACCTACACTGCTAAGTGGAATTGTAAAAGCAATTCCACCACCAGGTGCATCAATTTGCAGTTTCTTTCGCAACTGTTTTTTTACTGTTACCCAGGTTTCCTCTTCTACAACTGACATTGCAACCGCTTTTTCGATAGAATCCAAACCGAGATAGTCCATAACTTCATTTGTAGCAGTACCATATCCCAATGCAACATACATGATATGTAAATCATTTTCACGATAAAGCGAAAGATATTTTTCTATAATTTTTCTATCTACAATTGTTGTCATTAAATATATATTTCCCATGTCAACCTCATTTCTAAACCATTACAGTTCGATAATTTCCATATCTTCCGCAGTATACATAGATTCTGGAATTGCCACTGTAGTCTCTTTTTGGAGATTGTTTTCTTTGAAACGATAAATAAGTCCCATTGACTGAATGGTAATAAGTGGAGTCATCGCAACCATGGAAACAATACCAAAAGCATCTGTAATAATATTTCCACCCAGCGCCTCACAAGCCCCCATGGCAAATGGTAGCAAAAATGTCGCTGTCATAGGTCCCGATGCTACACCACCAGAGTCAAATGCAATTGCTGTAAATAGCTTTGGAACAAAAAATGTCAAAATAAGTGCAACAAAATACCCGGGTACAATAAACCAAAGAATAGAAATACCTGTCAGCACTCGAATCATTGCAAGCCCAACTGAAGTCGCTACACCAAGTGATAATGCTAATCCCATTGATTTTGCAGAAATAGCACCTGACGTAATCTCCTCTACCTGTTTGGTAAGAACATACACCGCCGGCTCAGCTTTTACAATAAAATAACCGATAAGCATTCCTAATGGTACAATAATCCATGCGTATGGAAGTTTTGCTATTGTTTGTCCTAAATAGTTACCCGCCGGCATAAAACCTACATTTACACCAGTAAGGAAAAGAACCAAACCAAAATATGTTTCAATCAAACCTACTATAATTTTAATAACCGTATGTTTGTTAATATCTCTAGCAAATAATTCAAAAATGCCAAAGAAAAATACAATTGGAAAGATTGAAACAGCCATTTCCTTAATATAATGTGGAAGCTCAACTAAGAACAATTTCCCGATATCAACCGTATTATCAATAATTGGTATTGCCTCAGACACAGCTTCCGAAGAGCCGGGAGTAAAAATCATCCCCAAAATCAATACTGCCAAAATTGGTCCAATCGAACAAAGTGCAACCAAACCAAACGAATCATCCTCTGCATGTCTATCGCTTCGGATTGCTGCAATACCCACACCAAACGACATGATAAATGGTACTGTCATAGGACCTGTCGTAACACCGCCAGAGTCAAATGCGATTGCAAGAAAATCCTGTGGTACAAATAAAGTAAGCGCAAAGATAATCCCATAAAAGATTAAAAGCAGATAAAACAATGGAATTCCTAACAGCATACGCAGGATAGAGATTACCAAAAACATCCCCACGCCGATAGCCACAGCCAGAATCAATGTCAAATTCGGAATGGATGGAACCTGCTGTGCCAATACCTGTAAATCAGGCTCTGAAATTGTAATTACCATACCCATTATAAAACTAATGGCTACCATAATAAACACATTTTTTGAGCGTGTCATAATAGAACCAACTCGCTCTCCTATAGGTGTCATGGAGCTTTCCACTCCGACATTAAAAAACAACATTCCAATAGTTAGTAATATAGCACCTATAAGAAATGTAACCAAAATACTTGGTGGTACAGGAGTAATCGTAAAACATAAAACAAGAACAATTGCCAAAATTGGCAAAACCGCCTTTAATGTCTCTGAAAATTTTTCTGTAAATTTAGAATGATAAGAAAACAAATGCCTCTTCTCCTCTCACATAATATGAAGTAATTATAGCATTACGGCTGGTTAAGATTTGGTAAAGAAAGAAAATAAGGGGCCATATCTGCAGCCCCTATTTTTCCACTATTACTGTTCAATTCTTACTCTTGCCTGTGCAATATTTAACACATGATCGCCAATTCTTTCAAAGTCTGTAAGAAGCTCTGAATAAATAACACATGCCTCTTCCGAACAACGGCCTTCTCTCATACGTTGCAAATGATGTTCTCTGTAACGCTTTGTCATATCATCAATCTGCTGTTCCATAGCAGCAATCGATGACAACCACACAGCATCATCCTCACCTTTTTGAAGAACCCTGTCAATTGCCTTTTTCGTAATATCTCGCATAGCTACGATTTCATTTTTAGCACCTTCAGAAAACTCAATGTTTTTCTTTTTGATAGTATGTAAATACTCTCCAATATTAATGGCATGATCTCCAATACGTTCTGCATTTCCTGTAATAAGGAAATACTGTTCAAAGCTGGTTACATTTGACCAATTGTTACTGTTTACTAAAATTTTAGATATATACTGAGATATATCTTTATTTAAGGTATCAATCATTTTTTCTGTTTCAGCAGCTTCCTTTAAAAGCACTGCATCATTATGTAATACTGCATTGAAACATTTCTCTACATTCTCATCTGCAAGTGTAATCATACGCTCAATTTCCTGGCGAAGTAAATCCATATGAATGGCATCTGCACCAAGCTGCGTTCTAGTACGCCCAAATTCTTTATTGAGTTCACCCAAAAGCGAAGTCGTCTTCGCATCTTCTGGTGCATCTGGCAGAATTTTTGTAGCGGCTTTTGTAAGCAGCGTCCCAAAAGGTATGAGTAGGATTGTTGTTGCGATATTGAACGTAGTGTGCATATTCGCAAGCTGAGCCGCTGGCTTGTCTGGAGTAAAGCCGCCCACAAATTCTGCAATAGGAAAAGATAAACAAAGTATAGTAAAAACAACAGTACCAATGATGTTAAACATCAAATGAATAACGGTTGTTCTCTTCGCACTTCTGTTTGTTCCGATAGAAGCCAAAACCGCAGTAATACATGTACCAATATTCATACCGAAAAGCACATACACTGCACTCGAAAATGGAATCAAACCACTTGACGCCAACGTCTGTAAAATACCAACTGATGCGGATGATGACTGGATAATTGCTGTAAATACTGCACCCGCCATAATACCAAATACTGGATTCGTAAAAGATGTCATAAGTTCAATAAATGGTGGAAATTCACGAAGAGGCTGCATTGCTGCTCCCATCATATCCATACCGATAAAAAGCATACCAAATCCACCTAAGATTGCTCCAATATGATGGAGTTTTGGATTTTTCATAAATACAATCATTGCCACTCCAAGGAATGCAATGATTGGCGCAAATGCACCAATATCAAGTGCAACTAACTGACCTGTAATTGTTGTACCGATATTTGCACCCATGATAATCCATACCGCCTGTTGAAGCGTCATCATACCAGAGTTTACAAAACCTACTACCATAACTGTGGTAGCGGATGACGACTGAATAACCGCTGTAATAAGTGCACCTACTACAACACCAATAAAACGGTTTGAAGTAAGTTTCTCTAAAATACGTTCCATGCGATCGCCCGCTGCATTTTCCAATCCGTCACTCATCATCTGCATACCGTACAGGAATAACGCAAGACCGCCTAATAAGCCAAATATAAGTGTAATATCCATTTTCCCCTCCTAAGTTCAAGGCTAATACGTCTAAATTTTACCTTACTTTTTTTCTTTTCGTCAACATAGCACAAATCTTCTTAACTACATCTTAACTCGCTCAAAATTATGTTGACTTACCCCTGTATTTTCTTTATTCTAGAAGTAACTTGTTTTTAGGAGGTTTTAGTAATGTTATTACCACAAAATTTAATCAAAGAAGCATTATGGAAAGCATCTTCTACAGGCGCAGATTATGCTGAAATATTTGCAGAATACACAAGTCAAAAAAATATCAGCATGGTTGCCTCAAAAGTAGATAAAATTGCTGACGGCGTTATCTCAGGTGTGGGCATTCGTATTTTCAAAGGAACACGTTGTGTTCACGGCTCTAGTTCCTCTTTCGCGCCAGAAGCAGTACTTGCTTGTGCACAAAAAGTAGCAGATGCTTTAAGTGGTGCAAGAGAAATGCAGACTATCGTTCTTCATGAGCGACGTTTCGGAGACATTCATCCTATCCGCGTCGTACCTGGAACAGTAGACAATGCAACAAAAATCGATTTAATGCGTGAAGCTAGTGAAACTGCTAAAAATTATCATGAAAACATCTCTCAGGTTATGGCTGGTTTCCTCGATGTAGATCACAACATCATGATTGCAAACACCGAAGGATTACTTGCTGAAGACAGACAAATTCGTACCCGTATGATGGTTAATGCGGTTGCAAGCAAGAATGGTGAAAGCCAGACTGGTTCCTGCTCCCCTGGTGGCCGTATGGGTATGGAATTCTACGAAATCCACGATCCAAAATCTATCGGTGAAGAGGCAGCTCGACAGGCTATGGTTATGATTAACGCTGGCTATATCCCAGCAGGAAAAATGCCAGTAGCTATCGGCAATGGTTTCGGTGGTGTAATCTTCCACGAAGCTTGTGGACATGGTCTCGAAGCATCCAGCGTAGCATTAGGACAGTCCGTATTCGCTGGAAAATTAGGAGAACAGATTGCAAATACCAAAGTTACAGCAATTGATGATGGCACTATTCCAAATGGCTGGGGTTCTATCAATATTGATGACGAAGGTACTCCTTCAAATAAAAACATTTTAATTGAAAATGGTATATTAAAATCTTACATGATTGACAAATTAAACGGACGTCGTATGGGTATGGCTTCAACAGGTAACTGTCGTCGTCAGAGCTACCTCTATGAACCAACCTCCCGTATGACCAATACCTTTATCGCAGAAGGAACTGACAAAAACGATGACATCATCGCTTCTATCGAATATGGTCTCTATGCGCATTCTATGGGTGGTGGTTCTGTAAATCCTATCACAGGCGATTTCAATTTTGCTGTAAATGAAGGTTATATTGTAAGAAACGGTAAGATTTGTGAAGCCGTTCGCGGTGCTACTCTTATCGGCAAAGGTGCTGAAATCCTGATGGATATCGACATGGTTGGTCAGAACTTAGACCGTGCTCAAGGTATGTGTGGTTCTTCGTCAGGAAGCATCCCAACTGATGTAGGACAGCCTATGATTCGTGTATCTTCTATCACAGTTGGCGGACGCTAATCTTAATAAGGAAAGAGGTAAATAAGATGAATTATCAAGATTTTAAGAACGCCGTGGTAAAATACGCCACAGCAAACAACATAAATGACTATGAACTTTATTACACTAAATCAGACGAAACTAGTGTAGAAATTTTCCAGACTGAAATCAAAGGATTCAGCACATCCAATAGTATGGGGATTTGTTTCCGTTGTATCATTAATGACCAAACAGGCTATGCCTCTACTGAAAACATGACAGAGGAAGAAGCCGAATCCCTTGTCATCCGTGCGATTGAAAATGCGTTGGTCTTAGAAAGTGAAGCACCATCTTTCATCCACAAGCAGGGGGACACTTACCTTACTTATGAAGCAGAAGAATGCGAAACCCCTAGTGCTGCTTCTCTTGTAGATTTTGCCATGAATCTTCAGAAAGAAATCTATGCACAGGATGAACGTGTTGTAGACGGAACACAGGCAATCGCGGGCTTAGGTTCTTTTGAAAAAGCTATTTATAACTCCAACGGTATTGACTTAGCAGATAGCGCTTCTATGGAATACGCTTATGCTTTGGCTATCGTTTCTGATGGTACAGAAATGTATCCAGGTATGGAGATTAAATCTGGAAAAATGGCAGACTTTGACAAAACAGAAATGGCAAAGGAAGCTGTAAAAGATGCCGTAGAAACAATTGGTTACACCTCTGTAGAAAGTGGCGAATACAATGTTGTATTCTCAAATAAGGTTATGTCAAGCCTTCTTAGTGTATACTCTTCTATCTTCTCCGCAGAGGCTGCACAGAAAGGGCTTTCCCTTCTAAAAGATAAAGAAGGCGAAATCATTGCTTCTGATATCGTAACCTTAACCGATGACCCATTATATGAAAAAGCATTAGTGAAAGCTACATTCGATGATGAAGGTGCTGCAACTTATGCTAAAAATGTTATCGAAAACGGTATATTTGCAACCTTCCTTCACAATCTCGCTACAGCAGCAAAGGCAGGCGTAAAAACTACAGGTAATGGATACAAAGCTTCTTATTCCTCACCTGTCGG
Organism: Agathobacter sp.; assembly: GCA_045530745.1. Classification (GTDB taxonomy): domain Bacteria; phylum Bacillota; class Clostridia; order Lachnospirales; family Lachnospiraceae; genus Roseburia. Next base: position 99,930 of record JAZSCQ010000035.1, on the reverse strand, counting down.
TATCAACCACTACAACTTCTACATCAATCCTGTAAAGGGTAGCTTAGAAGATTTATTCGCAGAAGTTGGAACAGGTATCTACATCACATCTGTAGAAGGTATGCATGCAGGAGCAGACCCAATTTCAGGTGATTTTTCTCTTTCCTCTGGCGGTTTCCGCATTGAAGATGGCAAGAAGACAACACCAGTAAAAGGAATTACCATTTCCGGCAACTTCCTTGATTTAATGAAGAATATCTCTTCTGTTGGTGAAGATTTGAAATTCAATCCAGGCTCCTTAAGTGCTCACAGATGCGGTTCACCATCGGTAATCGTAAAAGGCATCAATATTGCCGGGAAGTAATGCGGTAGTTCTCTAATTTAGTTTTTCTAAACTCTACGAAAAGCGAGTCTGCTATATATAAAAATATGGACACGTTTACACTTGTATCGCCCTCGTTGCGTTACTAAATTCGCACACCTAAGGTGTTGCTCATTAAGTAACGACGGGGCGCTAAGGTCCAATTTTTTATATATAGCAGACTCGCTTTTCTTACACTATGGATATACTTCATTTATATACTAATTACATTTCTTTCCAGCTATATTTTCTATAAGCAAGTGGTTCTTATATCACAATATTACTTATCTTCGTTGTAAAAAATATCAATTACTGCCTTCAAGTTCTCTGCGACTGCATAGATTCTACTCTTTACTTCTTCATCTGGCTGGTCCTGGTCGGGTACCATCACAGGAATACAGCCTGCTCGATATGCAGCCAAAAGTCCTGTTGGAGAGTCTTCTAATACCAGACATTCTTCTGGTTTTAAACCTAGCCTTGAAGCTGCATAGAGATAGATATCTGGTGCTGGTTTTCCGTTTTCTACCATATGTCCACTGACAAGTTCATCAAAAGCTTTCACAAGCTCAACCTGCGATAGATATTCTTTGGTTCTATCTAATGGAGATGATGTAGCTACGGATGTTTTAATCCCATTCCTTTTTAAAAATTCAAGCAATTCGTGAATTCCTGGCTTTAACTCTACACCATTCTCATTAATAAAAGCGCTCATAAGCTCGATACGTTTGCTACGCACCTGCTGATAGTCTACTTCTTCACCGAGATATGCCTTTAACTGGCGTTCTCCTACTTCATGGCTCAGACTTCGCATCCCTAGAGCCATCTCATGCGTCATTGGAAATCCCAACGTCTGTGCCGCTTCACACCAGAATCTGGTATACAGTTTTTCCGTATCGAGGATAACACCATCCATATCAAAGAGGACGCCCTTTACAGCCGTCCCCTTATATAAAGCTTTGTTACAAATTTCTATTCCTGTTTTTGTCTCATTTATCAAATGCATCTTCCTATTTCCTATCTATCCCATTTATCGCAAAGCGAATTGATTTGGTCGGCAAATTTCGCCAAATCCTTGTTTGCCATACCTTCGCATTTCTGAATAACTGCCACAAGACGTTCTCCAGCCGCAATAAGTCGAGCAAATACACCTTGTGCCTTTGACTGTTTCTTTTTAACTGCCAGTTTATGTGTGCCCTGTTGGATACAAAGGCCAGATTCCAAATCATAAATATCACCACTATATGGTGCAACTGCGTCAATACCCGTCTCCTTTCGCACCAACTCTGAAAAATATACCGCAGAATCTTCATCCCCATGCACAACAAACACCTTGGTTGGTGTGTTTCCAAAGGCCTTTATCCATTCTAAAAGGTGTGGCTGATCTGCATGACCACTGATACCTGGCAGATTAATAATTTTGGCACGTACTTCTACTTCTTCCCCAAATAGTTTTACCTTATCCACACCACCTAAGAGTGCATTTCCAAGTGTTCCAGGCACCTGATAGCCTACAAACATAATCGTTGAATCCGCGCGCCATAGATTGTGTTTCAAATGATGACGAATACGTCCTGCTTCACACATACCTGATGCTGATATGATTACCTTCGGATTTGGATTAAAGTTAATCATTTTGGAATCATCACTAGTTACAGATACATTTAGTCCAGGAAACTTAATCGGATTGATTCCCTGGTTCACCAGCGCCAACGCTTCATCATCAAAGCAATCCGATACATTTTTATGGAATATATTCGTAGCTTCTACAGATAACGGACTGTCCACTACTGCTTCGAAGTTCGGGAACTCTGGAAGCAACACTTCTGCTTTAATACGACGTAAGAAGTATAGCATCTCCTGTGTACGTCCTACAGAAAAGGCTGGAATTACAAGGTTTCCACCTCTTGTAAATGTGTCACGCATAACGGCAGCCAATTCCACTGCATAATCAACTGGTTTTTCATGCACGCGACAGCCATAAGTGGATTCCATAATCACATAGTCCGCTTCCGTAATAAACTCTGGATTTCGAATCAGTGGACGATTGGTGTTACCAATATCTCCAGAGAACACAAGCTTTTTGCTTACTCCATCCTCTTTTATCCATATTTCTATAGAAGATGATCCAAGCAGATGTCCTGCATCTACAAATCGAATCGTTAACCCTTCATCCACATCTACTTTACTATGGTAATCACAAGGAATGAAATGCGGAATAACACCATTTGCATCATTCATATCATATAATGGCAAAATCTCTGGTTTACCAGCTCTACGATTCTTTCTATTTTTCCATTCTGCTTCAAACTCCTGAATGTGTGCAGAATCACGAAGCATAATGCTACACAATTCGCAGGTTGCCTTTGTTGCAAAAATCTGCCCTCTGAACCCATTTTTATATAATAATGGCAAAAGCCCAGAATGATCAATGTGTGCATGTGTAATAAATACATAATCTATTGTAGCAGGATTGACAGGAATCTCTTGATTTTCATACAAATCTGCGCCCTGCTCCATACCACAATCTACAAGGAAATGAATATCATTAAAACTGACATAATGGCAACTTCCGGTTACCTCTCTCGCTGCTCCCAAAAATTCAATAATCATAGGCACATCTCCTTTTCAAGTAATATCCAAACTGTCACTCTACACTCTCCCGTGTATATCTATGTATATTATACCACTATATATTATGTGCTTCCATAATTTTCTGAAAATTTAACATTTTATTTTGAATTTTCTCTATATTTTGCAATATCACGATTCAATTCTTTGGATTTCACGCCGTAATCTTAACATAATCTTCTTCTCAAGTCTCGAGATATACGATTGTGATATCCCTAACAAATCAGCAACTTCTTTTTGCGTCATTTCTTTTTCATTTTTACGATTATAACCATAACGTAACTCAATAATTTCCCTCTCTCTGTCCGACAATTTATCCATTGCCTTACGCAACATTCCAATCTCTGCCTCCGTCTCTAAATCACGATAGATGACATCCTCTTCCGTTCCCAGGATATCTGATAACAAAAGCTCGTTCCCATCCCAATCTACATTAAGTGGCTCATCAAAAGAAACCTCTAGTTTCAGCTTATTTGTTCGTCTTAAATGCATCAGAATCTCATTTTCAATACATCGAGACGCATATGTTGCAAGCTTAATATTTTTTTCTGGATTAAAGGTATGAATTCCCTTTATCAATCCGATTGTCCCAATCGAGATTAAATCCTCCACTCCCACGCCAGTATTCTCAAATTTTCTTGCCAAATATACTACTAGGCGAAGATTATGCGATATTAGTTTTTGCCTTGCTTCTTCTCCTTCATCTGTGTTTAAGCGACCTAGACAGTCACGCTCTTCTTCTGTGCTAAGTGGTGGTGGAAGCACCTCTGAACCACCTATATAAAGAACTGTATCTTCATTTTCCTCACCCTTTAACAACTTTACAATTCGCTTCCCAACATACCAGAAATTTCTCTTCCAATAATAATAACAGTCAACTGCTTTACTCCAATTGATATGTAACATCTAAAATACCTCTTCATTCAATATAATCTCATAATTTTTCCCTTCAAAAAGATTATCTTTGGTTACACCCATTGGGCAATTCTGTATTTTCACCCTTCCTTTCTCCCCCAAAACCGTTACTTCCTCCACGTAATAAACCATCAGCATTCCTTCTTCATTGCCAAGTGCCTTATACGGAATATAAACCATTGAAGCATCTGGCATTGCTATCGTTTTTTGCAAAACTCCCAGTCTTTTAAGCAATTGCTCTGAAACAATATTCACTCCTTTTCCCGTGTATGGATCCTTTAACTGATTGCCTGAATCATAAAATCCTCTTGTATGCACACATATCCTTTTGTGCAGGATTTCAACTTGGAATATTCCTTTCTTCATTCTTGTATAGTTTTTCCATATTCGAACACCTACAATGACTACGCCACAGGAAAAAAGCAGATAAAAAAGGTAACTTCCTCTCTCGCCAAATTGATTCCATAATGCTTCCAACACTCCATTCACAAGAATAATAAAAAAATATCCCGATAGTACAGCTTGTAACATTCGCTGTCTCTCTTTTCCCAATACAAATCCTACCATTAACGGCACCTCAAGTAGATGTACTCCTGTAACAAAAATAGTATAGGAAGCACAAAACAATAATCCTATTATCTCAAGCACCGTTCCAGCAAACGCCACCAGAACTATCTTACCCATTCTTTTTTTACTTAATGTATGTACGTATTGCCTGTTCCAATACAAGCTAAGATATAAAACCGCTATCTTTATCATGAAGTTTTGTATGAAATAAACATCTGCATAAAATATGTACCGCATATATTTAGCATATCATTTCATACATGCAGATTTTGTCGAAACTGGACCACGCAATAAAAAAAGCCTCATGCATCACTGCATGAGGCTTGTCTTAATTTCAAGTCAAATTATCTTTTAGAGTTCTTTAAGAAATCTGGGATATTGATTTCTACAGGCTGAACATTGCTCTGTGGCTGAACAGGTCTCTGGATTCCCATTGTAGGATTAACCTGCTGTGTCATACCTGTGTTAGCTGTAGGAGCAACTGGCTGAACTGGTGTAGCTGGTCTAGCTGCTGTAGCTGTTGTATGTATACCACTATTTACAGTTGGACGAGCTGCCATATTAGGTGTTACAGTTGGTCTAACTGGAGCATGATCATATTTCATCATCTGAGATACACTTGGCATAGCCGCACGTGTACCTGCATCTAAACCAGTAGCGATTACTGTAATCGTAGCTTCATCTACCATTGTTTCATCATACTTCGCACCGAAGATAATGTTAGCATCATCACCTGCAAGTTCCTGAACGTAGCTTGCTGCATCATTAGCATCCATAAGAGAGATGTCACCAGAAATGTTGATGATAACATGGCTTGCACCACTGATTGTTGTCTCAAGAAGTGGAGATGCAACAGCAAGCTTAACAGCTTCGATTGCTTTATCATCACCCTTAGCACTACCGATACCAATATGTGCCATACCCTTGTCCTTCATAACTGTAGATACGTCTGCGAAGTCTAAGTTAATAAGAGCTGGTAAGTTGATAAGGTCTGTAATACCCTGAACCGCCTGCTGAAGTACTTCGTCTGCTTTCTTTAATGCGTCTGGCATTGTTGTACGTCTATCAACAATTTCAAGAAGCTTGTCGTTTGGAATAACGATAAGTGTATCTACGTTTTCTTTTAAGTGTTCAATACCTGTTACAGCATTGATCATTCTCTGTTTTGCTTCGAATTTGAAAGGCTTAGTAACAACACCTACTGTAAGGATACCCTGGTCTTTAGAAATCTTAGCAACTACAGGTGCTGCACCAGTACCTGTACCGCCACCCATACCGCAGGTAACGAATACCATGTCCGCACCTTTGATAGCAGCAGCTAATTCTTCTGCACTTTCTTCTGCAGCCTTTGCACCAATTTCTGGCTTTGCTCCAGCACCAAGTCCTTTAGTGAGCTTTTCACCAATCTGAATCAAAGTAGGTGCCTTACATAACTGTAAAGCCTGTTTATCTGTATTAACACCGATAAATTCTACACCACCGATGTTTTCGTCAATCATACGGTTTACAGCATTGTTTCCTGCACCGCCTACACCGATAACAATAATTTTTGCACTAGCATCCGCTTCTGTTGTTCTAATCTCCAGCACGGCTTCGTCCTCCTCTTTCTTTTCCAATCGTTTATATAAAATGACATAATAATCCTATCATTATAAAAATCATATACTATAATATAATCTTTCGGATAAATAATCAACTAAAATTTTGCATTTTTTAAAGATTTCTTAGGCTTGTACTTAATTTGGTACATCATCTTCCTGATTTTCACCATCTTCAACATCATCTTGTGGTGTTTCTGACTCATTTTGGTCTTCAGACTCACTATCTTGAGGTTGACCATCTTCGTTAGAAGTATCCTCCGAGTCACCTTCCGAACTATCATCTGAAGGCTCATCTATTCCTGCATTTCCATCTTCATTTCCATCTTCATTTCCGTCTTCATTTCCGCCTTCATTTCCATCTGTATCACCTTCGATATCTTCTTCCGGAGTCTCTGGCTTCTTCTCAAAAATAAAACTTGTATTCTCCTCTGACCAGTTTTCCATATGAACAATGCCTGCAATACCTTTTATATTTTGGAAAACATTGTCAGCAGTTAAATGATCTATCTTCTGTGTCAAAAGTTTCATAGAGCCAAGCCATACTTCTGTATCGCCATAAAACAATACTGGGGCTTTTTCTACTCCAAAATGAATACTATCTGGCTGAATTCCCTCGCCCTTAAGCTTCTGTGTTAATGTTAATATATCTCGAAGCTGCTGATTCTCAATTGAAAGCTTCTCGTATAAAACGACTTCGTTACAGCTAATACCTTCTATTTTAGGTACATTTTCAATAATTCTTGTGGAAGTCTCTACAACAAATCCATCCTTATCAAAATATGCATTCTCTCCGGTTGCAGGTATGTAGAGATATCCCATTATTCCTTTCTCATACACTTTAATACGCAAGGTCTGTGGGTCAGTAAGACTTACTTCCATTTCATCAATAAATGGAACTTCTTTAATGTCCACAAACGTATATTTCAACAATACATATAAGCTATTCCAGGAATATTCATCATTCAGCACCGTATCTGTAATCAGCTGGTCATCATAAAGCTTATTGCCTTCTACCTTGACATTCTTTACAACAAACACATTTACTACTACAAAAACAGCAATGACCAACAGAATCATGAAAACAAGAACACCTATTAAGACTTTTTTCAAAAGTCTTTGTTTTCTTCGTTTTTCCTTAATCATATATTCTCCAACTATTTAATATTCTCCAGTCGAATTGACCTTGATACTCCAAGCACCAACCCTATCTCACACATTAGAATCAAGATCGAGGTGCCGCCATAACTAATGAATGGTAAAATAACACCCGTATTTGGTATGGAGTTTGTTACTACTGCGATATTCAAAATAACCTGAATCGCAATGTGTGACATAATTCCCACAACCAAAAGCGAACCGAATAAATCTGGTGCATTATTGGAAATCACCATCATTCTCCAAATAATCAGCATAAATAACAGAATAACACAAACTGCACCAAATAGACCTAACTCTTCACATATAATCGTAAAAATCATATCGTTCTGGGACTCCGGAACATTTCCTAATTTCTGTAAACTTTCACCTAGTCCTTTACCAAAAAGCCCACCTGATCCAATCGCATACAAGCCCTGTAAAGTCTGATACACATCAGCTGGATCTGCAGTCTCTGGATGTAACCAGGCCTCAATTCTTCCCATTCGATATCCTGCCGCAGCCACAAAAACAACTGCAAATATAACACCAATAATTCCAACTACGATAAAATGACTATACTTTGGACTTGCCACAAAAAGCATACATACAACAATACCCATAATAATAATCGCAGTACTTAAGTTGTTATATGCCACTGCCCCAATAATCGGGAGTAGCATCGCAAATACTTTTGCTAAACTCTTCATGGATTTTAATTGTCTTGGTATTCGTTCCAAAAGCATTGCCAAAAATACAATTACTCCAACCTTTGCTACTTCCGATGGCTGGAAACCGATTGGACCAATGTAAATCCAACGTGCCTGCCCATGCGACTCCGAACCAATAAAAATAACGAGAACACACAATGCAAAGGATACAAAATAAGCTAACCACCCAAACCGTCTCCAATTTTTGTACGGCACAGCAATAAAGAATATCATACCAGCTACACCAATAATATAATTACGCAACTGGAGTTTTAGATAATAGGCTCCATCATATCCATACTTTGCTGAATTAGCACAGATATAAGAACTGGAACTATACAGCATTACCAGCCCAAAACATACTAAAAACACCACTAAAAACAGCAGATTATAGTCAAAATATGAAATTGCTTTTTCCTTGCGTTTAGATACTTCACGCTTTTTTTCTGCCACTGATATTACTCCTCAAATCCTCTTACAATATCCTTGAAGATTTTGCCTCTTACTTCGTAGTTCGGGAACATTCCCCAGCTTGCACATGCAGGGGAAAGTAACACTGCATCCCCTGACACCGCTTTCTCATAACAATGGGCAATCGCCTCTTCAAAGGTTTCAAAAATAATAGTATTCATAAAGCCATGCTTATGTGCACATTCCTGAATCTTTTCAGCGGTCTGTCCAATTAAAACAAGCTCTCTTACTTTTCCATCAAAGCTTTCAATCCATTCGTCATATTCTGACTGTTTGTCATAACCGCCACCGATAAGATAAGTTGGACGATTCATCGCCTTAATTGCCTTAATCGCAGCATCTGGATTGGTTCCCTTAGAATCGTTGTAAAAACGCACTCCACGTTTCTCCGTTACATATTCAATACGATGTTCTACTGCCTGAAAACGTCGTAACACTTCACGAATGGAGTCCATAGGCACACCCACGCCCATTGCCATAGCAGTTGCCGCCATAACATTTTCATAGTTGTGTTCGCCTAATATATTAAGTTCATCCACATGAATCACCTTTTCCTCTAAGCCATCATGTGCATAATAGATTTCTTTATCTGCATAGTACAATCCTTCCGTAAGCTTACGTTTGCTACTGAAAAATACTACCTTTGCAGGACAGGTTACAGCAAACTCACGTAACACTTCATCCTCATAATTGAGTACACACACTTCATTCATGGTCTGATTCTTTGTTACATCAGTTTTTGCTCCGATATAAGCCTCCATAGTGTGATGTCTATCCAGATGGTCCGGTGTAATATTAAGAATTGCTGAAACAACTGGCTTAAACTCATGAATGGTCTCTAACTGAAAGCTGCTAATCTCTGCAACTGTTACTGTATCCTCGGTCGTTTCTAAAGCAACAGAGGTATAAGGAATCCCGATATTACCAACCACACGGGTGCTTGCAAAATAATTTGCCATAATCTCACCTGTTAAAGCCGTGGTTGTAGTCTTTCCATTGGTACCTGTAATCGCAATAATACGCCCCTTAGCAAAATAATATGCTAGTTCGATTTCACCCCAAATTGCAATCCCTTTCTCTCGCATTGCATTTACCATCGGCAAATCCGTAGGCACACCTGGACTTAATACCGCAACATCAATTTGCTCCATTTCTTCTTCTGAAATTTCACCTAATAAAAGAGGTACCTGACGAAGAATCTCGCTTTTGGTATAGAGTTTCTCCTTATCCAATTCTTTGTTTCCATCAAATAAAACAGTATCTATCTTTTGTCCTACTAAAAGTTCTGTTGCAGCAATTCCACTAATTCCAGTTCCTACTACTAAGACTTTTTTATCCTCTAATTTCATGGTAAACCTCCAAATCTTGTGTTTGGTACTATCTAATAATCCAACTTATAGTATAATCTCTTTTCTTTTAATAATCAAGATATGGGATTATATTTTCGAATATTTCCTTGGCAATCGGTGCCGCAATGGTTCCTCCATAATATATCCCCTGCGGATTATGGATGATAACTAACACCATAACTTTAGGGTCACTTGCTGGTGCAAACCCCAAAAACGAAGAAATATACTTATTCTCTGAACGAGGCAACGTCTGTGATGTCGCCGTCTTTCCTCCGATTTCAAATCCTTCTATAAATGCACGATTACCCGAACCATCGGATACAACCTGTTCTAATAAATAACGTAAGGTTTCGGAGGTCTCCTCGGAACAAATTCCAGATAAAACATCATATTCCAAACCATGGACTTCTCCAGTTTCACTATCGAAAACCGACATTCCAAAATGAGGAGTAATCCGATTCCCACCATTGATTAATGATGACACCGTAGTTGCAAGCTGAATCGGTGTAATCTGAAAGGACTGTCCAAATGATATTGTCGCAAGTTCTACTGGTCCGATATTCTCTTTCTTGTGCATAATTGTCGATGCTTCCCCTGGCAAATCGATATGTGTTTTATCCAACAAGCCGAACTTCTCAAAATAATGATAATATCTGTCAACACCAAGCTCTAAACCGACAGATATAAAAACAGGGTTACAGGAATTCTCAATTCCCTCTTCAAAGCTTTCCGCTCCATGTCCTCTTGTTTTATGGCAGCGAATTTTACGATCTTCTACCATAATATATCCTGGACAATAATAACTATCATTGGTATTTACTGTCCCCTCTTCCAAAGCTGCAGATGTTGTAATTATCTTAAATGTCGATCCCGGTTCATATGTATCGCTGACGCATGGATTTCGCCACATCTCATTAAGGTAATCATTCTCTTTGTCTGTACCTTTGTACTGTGCATACTGTTCTATTAGTGTAAATGGCTCGTTGGGATTAAACTCTGGATAATTTGCCATTGCCAAAAGCTCCCCATTTTGTGGATTCATTACAATGATACTGACATTGTCAGCTTCTTTTTGTAAATATGCTTTGTGAGCAGCCTGCATGCAATATGACTGAATATTGTAATCCATGGAAATCTGTAATGTATCCCCCGATACCGGTTCCACTCTGGACTCTACCAAATCTTCCACTTCACGCCCCCGCGCATCTGTAAAAGTAAGTATTGTTCCATCCTGTCCTTTTAAATATTTCTCATATTTAGACTCTAAACCTATGATTCCCTGGTTATCTGATCCAGTAAATCCCAGCACCTTTGAAGCCAATTCATTATATGGATATACTCGTTTATAGTCTTCGTCTACCTTCACACCTGCAAGCTCATATGCTAGAATTCGCTTACCTATTTCCTTTGATACATTACTCTTTATTTTCTCGATAGAGCTTACTTTTTCTACACGCTTCCGTATATATTCTTCAGATAATTCAAGTTCATCACAAAGCATTCTAATTACCGCTTCTTTATCCGTAATCTGATTATGTATTACCGAAATTGTACATACTGCCGCATTGGTTGCCAAAACCACTCCATTTCTATCTATGATTTCTCCTCGCGCAGCTTTTATTTGTCGCTCTCTTTGTTGCAATTCAATTGCTTTTTGTGTGTAATAATCGTGCTGAAATATCATAAGATATATTAGTCGTCCCGTTAAATACAACCCACATACCAGAATCAGAAAGCAAAAAATACATATTTTCTTTCGATTATAGGTTTTATTTCGTTCCATAAAAAACCTCATAATTGCCTTATTGTATCTTATGTAGGCTCTTATGAGGTTATGTTTGTATCATTTAATTTTGCTCTGGACTTGGCAGGTAATCACCATCTCTTTCACCTGTAAAATAAGGGTCTGAACCTGTGATATCAAGATTTGCATTTACGCCTGTACTCTCTTCATCAGGATAAATATTCATATATGGATAAATCTCTTCTAGAATCTCACGTACGATATTCTGTGCATAATAACTATGTGGCTGGTCCTCACTATTTGGCTCATCCACGATACAGTAAATAACAAGCTCTGGATTCTCATAAGGAGCAAATCCAAGGAAGGATACTAGATAATCGCCCTGGTTACGTGGCAGTTTTTCTGCTGTACCCGTCTTGCCACCAAGCGAATAACCATCTACTTTTGCCTGTGAACCTGTACCACTTGTTACGGTGTTATACATATAACTTTTCAAAATATCACTTGTTCCTTTAGAAACAGTCTGTTTTAAAACTGTCGGCTCTGTTACAGAAAGTGTACCACCATCCGCACCTAAAACCTTACTTACCATATATGGCTGATAATATGTTCCGCCATTTACAAGTGATGAAAATGCACTCGCAACCTGAATCATCGTACAGTTGTAGTTCTGTCCAAATGAGTTTGTCGCAAGGTCAATGGTCGTCATATTTTCTTCATTATAAATAAGAGATGCTGTATACGCCTCTCCTGGAAGGTCAATTCCTGTTTTTTGTCCAAATCCAAAAATGCTTTGATATTTGGTAAAATTACTGATTCCTATGTGATTCATTGCCATCTGCATCAGGGAATCGTTGCATGAATCCATTAGTGATTTTTCGAGATTCACAGTTCCGTGTCCATGTAAATTAACACATCCAATAAAGCTTCCACTTACCGTTTCATGCCCATCACATATGAATGACATATTGGTATTTAAGCTACCATTCTCTAAACCGCCAGCTATTGTAAATGGTTTCTGTACCGAACCTGGTTCAAAAGTTTCAGATACACAGAAATTTCTCCACAACTGATTTAATGCAGCCATCTGATCTTCCTGCGAAACAGTTTCTAACTCTTCCTCAGTAAACAAGCTTGATACATCTCTCGGATGATTTAAATCAAAGGTTGGATACTCAGCCATTGCCATAATTGCGCCTGTGTTTGGATTCATTACGATTACAGCCGTATTTAAACTACCCTCTCCATCACGATAATTGTTGGTATATGCGGCATTAAATTCCAATATTTTCTTCTCTACAATTGATTGAATATTAGCATCTATGGTTGTTACCAATGTACTTCCATCCTGTGGTGCTATAACCGTTTTCTCAAAATCACTTTCTGCATTGAGATATCCGAATTCACGTCCGTTGATGCCATTTAATGTATTATTATAATAATTCTCCAGACCAATCGTACCAACATTTCCTGATGATACGAATCCTAACACAGAACTAGCAAGGCTGTTAAACGGATATCGTCTCTGATATTCCTTTTCAAACCATACACCTCTTATGTTAGGATTAACCTTCTTTCCTTTTTCATCCACTTCCTCCTGTAATTGAACAAATGGCTGAATTTTATCATAAGGAAGCTTTTTAAGAAGAATAATATACTTACTATCTGGGCGTTCGGTTGCATACTTCTCTAGAGTTTCTCTCTCAAGCTCTGGGAAACAATCCAATAACGCATCCAAGGTTGGTTCGAGATATTTCTGTACCATCTCACCATCCACTTTCGATTCGCTTGTTAAAACCGAGCAATCTAAAATAACATTATAAACAGCCACACTTGTAGCAAGAACTGTACCATTACAGTCGATAATATCGCCTCTTTGGTACGGAATTGTCTTGCTGTCGTATGACTGCATTGATAATACTTTCTTTTCGTATTTTTCTCCACTTGTATAGTTAATGTACATAAGTCTTCCAATTAAGGCACACAAACAGATTGTCAACAATGAAAATAAGACAATTAATTTCTTTCGCATGCCACGGGAAAGCTTAGGGATTGGTTTCTTTACTTTTTTAGCCACAGTACTCTCCTAGATGATTACTTTGGAATATCACTATACTGATCCATAAAATTATTATTCTCTATAGAATAATAAATAATCTGGTCTTCTGTCGCATACTTCATTCCCAACTGATTTATTGCTACATCTTTAATATAATCCAAATCAACAGATGTAATAATTTCTTTGTAGCGAGCATCGTTGTGCGCTTTTAAGTCTGTAATCTGGCTTTCCAAAGCTGCAATATGCTCCATACGCTGTGTTACCTGCGATTGTGTCTGCACTAATGCGACTGCTGCAAATGCAACCACTGCTACACATAAGCTTAAAAATGCTACATAGCCTCTGCTCATGTGCAAAGCACGTTCTCTATTTCTTCTGGCAGCATTTTTTCTACGTTTTTTCTGCTGTTGTTCTTTAATCTTACTTCTGTCAACTCGTTCTTTTCTAACTGGCTGAGCTTCTAATTGTCTTACTGTACTTCCATTTACAAAATAAGTCTCTTTCATTACTACTTTAGCTCCTAATTATTACTTTCTTTCGAAAACTCTCAGCTTCGCACTCTTTGATCGGCTGTTTACTTCTAACTCCTCCAGAGAAGGAAGTATTGGTTTTCTGCTTGCCACGTGTCCTTTCGAAACATTTCCACATACACAAACCGGGAAGTTTGAAGGACACGTACATGGGTTTTCATTTTTCTTAAATATTGTTTTTACAATACGGTCTTCTAAAGAATGGAAAGTAATGATGCAAATTCTTCCATCTTCATTTAGAAGATCTATCATTTCATCTAATGTATCTCTTAGCACATCAAGCTCTCTGTTTAATTCAATTCGAATTGCCTGATAGGTACGCTTTGAAGGATGTCCACCTGTTACTTTCATCTTCATAGGAATCGCAGCATCAATGATGCGATTTAACTGTCCTGTTGTAAGAATCGGTTCCTTCTGTCTTGCATTTACAATGTGCTTTGCAATATTCTTTGCAAATTTATCTTCTCCATAATCTCTTATAATACGGAAGAGTTCCATCTCACTGTATTCATTGACAATGTCTTTGGCCGTAAGTGTCTGTCTGTCATCCATTCGCATATCAAGTGGTGCATCTTCACTACGATATGTAAATCCTCGTTCTGGTGTATCTAACTGAAAAGAAGACACGCCAAGGTCTAACACGATACCGTCTACCTTTTCAATTCCAAGCTCATTTAGAACCTGTTTCATATTACAATAGTTGCTTCTTACGATAGTTACCAAGTCTCCATATTCTTTGAGGCGCTCTCCTGCAGCTTTGATTGCATCTGCATCCTGGTCGATTCCAATGAATCTACCCTCACCGTTCAAACGCTTACACACTTCATAAGCATGTCCACCGCCACCAAGTGTCCCATCTACATAAATCCCGCCTGGTCGAACGTTCAAATTTTCAATTGTCTCTTCCAGTAAAACGGAATAATGTTTAAACTCCATAACTGCTCCTATTTCTTATATGATTAGATTCCAAATCCAAGCTCTGCCATGTGTTCTGCGATTTCATCCATATCATCATAATCACCGTTATCTGTCCATTTGTCTTTGCTCCAGATTTCCACACGACTAAGTACACCAACTGACACAACATCTTTCTCAATGCCAGCATATTCTCTTAAGTTATTAGGAATTAAGATACGTCCCTGCTTGTCCACTTCACAGGTAGCTGCGCCTGCAAAGAAGAAACGCATGAATTTTCTCGCATCCTTGGAGGTTACAGATTTCTCACGGAAAGATTTCTCGATATTTTCCCATTCCTCATTGGAATATACGAAAAGACATCCATCCAAGCCTTTGGTAATGACAAATTCATTTCCCAACTGTTCACGGAATTTAGAAGGAACGATTAAACGGCCCTTGGCATCAATTGTATGGTTGTATTCTCCCATGAACATGGCTTGTAATTCTCCTTTCTGTAAGATTTTGAAGTTCTCGTGGACTTATCAACATTGTTATCAACTTATCCACCACTTTGCACCACTTATATGGCTTTTCACTCCACTTTCCTCCACTTTTATTCCATATTACTCCAAAAATGCCGTAAAATCAAGCTTTTTTCAATTTTGTTTTCATTTTTTTGCATAAAAAAAGATGCATCATCATTTCTTAATGACGATACATCTTTTCTTTTTCTTTCGCTTTTCCATATTTAGTTTTCTATTATGCCACTACCAATACCTGTGCATCTATATATTCTTCAATGAGAGTATCCAGTTTTTGGCTTACTGTATAGTACTTTTCAAATTCTTCTGTAACAACGAGTTTGTTCAACTCTTCTCTTGTTTCTTCAATTGCCATTTTCATCTCATCTATAGATATCATCTGATTATCCTCTGTCTACTTTTGATTTTTTACGCCCAATTACAATCCAAATAGCTGAACCAACCACCATTAGCGCGGCCACTACCATAGAAACTGGAACTTCCACGATAGGTAGAATAAGCTGGTCGGTTCGTAGTGATTCAATCCAGAAGCGTCCTACACCATATCCCAATAAGTATAATAAGAACACTTCTCCGTTAAACTTGCGGTGTTTCCAGTAGATTAGCAAACTAATCATCAGCACAAAGTTCCACAGGGATTCGTAAAGAAACGTTGGATGTACTTGTATGTAGGTAATTCCATCAATCACTTCTGCGTATTGCCACTGTTCCGCAGTAATCTCATTACGTCTTACAGCCGAAACCGGAAGCTGCATGGCAAATAAACCATCCGTATATCCACCAAATGCTTCTCGATTGAAAAAATTGCCCCATCTTCCTAAGCATTGACCAAAAACAAGAGCCGGACCTGCTGTATCTGCAACTAAACCAAAATCCATCTTCTTTCTTCTGGTTAAAATATATACTGTAATTATTGCTGCAATAATCCCTCCATAGATACCCAGACCGCCTTCACGTAAATTTAGTATGCGAGACAAATCCTGTGCATAATAATCCCAGTTAAAAATAACAAAATACATTCTGGCACCAAGTATTGCAGAAATAATTGCATACAGTGCCATATCATAATAATCCTCTGGATTCTGGCCTGAACGTTTCGCGATGGTAGCTGCTATAAGCACACCCCCGATCATGCCACATGCGATTACAATACCATAATAAGCTATCGCGAAATCACCTATCATGATTGACTTACCTACATCCTCGAGATATATATGTAAGTTTGGGAAATTAATATTATAATCCAAAATCCTTTTCTCCTCTCGTTTGGTTCTTCTACATTTTACGATATGAATTGCCAAAAATCAACCTTTCCTAATGGAAAGTAGTCGACACTCTTCGACAGGTCTAACACTCCTTTTCTTTTATTGTGTCGATTGATGTCAGTTTATGTAACGAAGAGTACTTTCGCATACTCTTCGCGCACCAAACTACTTACACTGGAAGGTCCCACATTCTGTTTCTCCAGATGTCATAGCCTTGATACCAGCAATTTGAATGTGATCCGCAGTACATTTTTTATCCTCATTATACACACATGTCACTGCATTACATGCGATGTTTGTCTCTGGACTAGGTCCTTTCGCATCCAAATTGGTCATCGTATTTGTACCTCTTGGGTAGAAGCTTTCACAAACGGTCTCAGATGGCTTATTTGCTTCCTGACCACCAACGGTAATATTTTCTCGTTTACACAATTTGTTTTCATTATAAGAACAACTTACAACATTACAATCTAGTTTTGTCATATCGCACCTCCTAAAATTAGATTCTATTTTAGTATGATTTTCTTTTTTTATTTTATACTAGATAATGTTGACGAATATATTTGCAAAAGGCAGAATAATTTCTTGAACAATTAATTTTTAAATAATAAGAGGATTATAAAAAATGATAGATTTTCGTCCAATCGAATTAATTGACAAAACTTCATATAATGAATGTCTATACAATGGCACACCAAAGGGATGTGAATTCTCCTTTGGCAATCTTTTCATGTGGGGATTGCAGGATATCGCCTTCTTACATGACCATGCAGTACTCTATTCCCGCTTCGACTGTCATTGCTTCTATCCATTTCCAATTGGTGCCGGCAATAAAAAAGTTGTCTTGGATGCTATTTTTTCAGATGCAAAAAAACGTGGCTTATATGCTTGTTTAATTGGGCTCAATGAAATAAATAAAGATACTTTGGAATCACTTTATCCAAATCAATTTTATTTTCATGCAGATCGCAGCAGCTTTGATTATGTCTATGACATCAATGATTTAGCTGATTTAAAAGGCCGAAAACTACATCGCAAGCGTAACCATTTAAAGCATTTTAAAAAAGCGCATCCTGACTATATTGTTACACCAATTACTATAGAAAATATGGAGCAGGTTCGCGCCTTTGTTGCAGATTGGTACAAGTTGAAATTGGAAGACAATCCTGATGGCGACTACCACCATGAGCAGGCCGCTCTAGAAAAAGCTTTTACACATTTTGAGGAGCTAGGTATGGTGGGACTTGTATTAGAAGAAAACAACAACGTCCTTGGTTTTACAATGGCAAGCCAAATGTATCCAGACACTTTTGATGTACATTTTGAAAAAGCACGTAGCGATATTGACGGAGCTTATACAACTATCAATAGCGAATTTGCAAACTACATCCGCAGTAAATATCCACATATCAAATATCTAGACCGCGAAGAGGACATGGGAATACCGGGGCTTCGTAAGGCAAAGATGAGTTATTTCCCACATCATCTGGTGAAGAAATACAAAGCATTTCCTCTTCGCTTAGCTTTTGATTTTGGAGAACCAGATGAAGCTATACTTCCAGATTTACGTTCCCTATGGAAAGAAGCATTTGGAGATAATGATGAATTCTTAGACAGCTTTTATTCGACTGCATTTGATGCCTCACGTTGTCGTGTGGCATATGCGAAAAAAGATACGAATTGTTCTGACACCATAAATAGTCACCACTTAGCAGCTGCACTATACTGGTTTAACTGCACTATAGACGATCAGCGCATCGCCTATGTCTATGCCGTTGCTACTGCAAAGGAATTTCGTGGCAATGGGGCCTGTCATATGCTTTTAGATGACACTCATAAACATTTAAAATCTATAGGATATTCCAGTGTTGTTTTAGTTCCAGGAAATGACGCATTAATAAACTTATACGAAGGCTGTGAATATGAACTATGTACCAAACGAAGCCGTATCGAATGTGCTGGCATTGATATGGGAATTTTCGTTCAAGAAATTAACAAAGATGAGTATGCTGCTCTTCGACGCAAATATCTTCCTGCGAATGCAGTAATTCAGGAAGACGAGAATTTGAACTTCCTTACGACACAGGCGAGGTTTTTTACAGGTGACCATTTCTTACTCGCCGCTAGTATTGAAAATGAAAACCTATATGGCATAGAACTCCTTGGGGACTCTTCTTTTGCCTCAGGCATTGTATATTCACTCGCTTGTAAAGATGGAACATTCTTTACTCCTGGTAAGAATGAGCCTTTTGCAATGTATCATGCGCTATGCGAGGATGCCATAGAGCCTGGATATTTTGGATTTGCATTCGACTAGATAGTAGAATAACAAAACTGTAAATGCACAAGCAAAAAGACATGGCTGCGGCTCCATGTCTTTTTGCTTGATATACTTAGAGAATTTTATCATAGAAAGAGGGGTTTTTGACTTTAAAAATAAGGAGGTTTCTATATTGTTTCAAAAATAAAAGGATTATTTAGAAACAATATATTAAACTATCAAAATCCCCCATGCATTCCCTAAGCATCTACCTTTTAGTAAATATTCTTTTGCATTTATTTGAAGTCTTGTATTCTCAGGATAATCAGATATATTTTTTAAAACTTTACCAAAAATTCTCCACTCAGCTTCTCTTTCGTTGAAATCGATTTGTATAATATCAAAATTTCCACTAAATTCTCTAATATTCGATTTTTCAGAAAGAATATCCTTTAAACCAGGATACAAAAGCCAAGAATGACAAACATATGCTACATCCTTACCCCAGACTTTCTGAGCTTGACAAATAGACCTCTCACATTCGCTCCATATAAGGGGTTCTCCTTGCGGAATATGGATATTAATAACAGAAGTTCCTTGTGTAATAGTCTGAATTCCATTACTAACCGTATATGCCATAACCATAGGTTCAAACTGAAGTCTTCCTATTCGAAAGAGTTTCATATCTATATGTCTATGAAACCACTCATAAGCACCAAGACCTACTTTTCCATATTCTGCATCATAGTTCTCACACCAAAATATAATATCTTTAAAAGTATCCCAAAAAATACTTTCTGGAATTTGCAAATTGATATATTTATCATAAACCTCGCAAGCCATCCTGCTATATACCAACAAAAACCACAATGCACTATCCTCTTTTTCCAAAAGGTATTGATAGTATTTTTCATGGTCTTCTTGATATATGCTACAAATGCTTTGATATTCCAATTCTTCCAGTTTCAGTCCCAAAGCTTTTTCAATTATATCTGTTGGTAATTCAAGTTTATCCCAAAATTCTAAAAGCCTAATACTCATATACCATCCTGTGATAAAAACCTATTTAAGCAAAAGTTTTAATACTGTATCTTTTGAATCTGGCAACGCATATGTAAATACTGGATTATCTCCAAATGAAACAAATGCAACATCTGTGTATAACACAGTATTCCATGCTTCCCCTCTCTTCAATTCGGTTCCATCTGCTAAATAATATGCACCATATAACTTGTCTGGACCAACACCAGTCAATGGCAATGCTCCAAGTGGAGTTTCAAATACGTGAGCATATATAATGTCACCTTTTTGTGTATATCGTCCCCACTCTGGTTTCTCCATTCTACATGGACCACAACCATAGATACTATCGCTGTTCTTGTCCATCCACTGTCCGATTTCTTCCAAAATTTCCAAACTTTCTTTTGGCATATTTCCCTTGGCATCAGGTCCAACATTTAAAATGAAGTTTCCACCTTTGCTTACACATTCAACAAGTTTACGGATTAACATAGTAGATGATTTGTACTCATGGTCAAAATTACAATAACACCAATGGTTATTCATCGTTGCACATAATTCCCATGGAACTGGATCGCCATTTACATCCACTATTCCTTCTGTTGGAATAATCTGTTCTGGACTAACAAAGTCACCACTATAAATGGTAGGATCTCCACTAATCAGGCTTCCGTGATTATCGCCAGCTCCCTCTAAACGGTTATCAATAATTACATCTGGCTGATACTGTCTTACCATAGTAATCAACTCTGTTGCTTTCCATTTTTCTCCACACATATCATCATAAGAGAAGTCAAACCATAAAAGATCTAACTTTCCATAACCTGTCACAATTTCTCTAACCTGATTGTGCATATATTCCAAATATCGATCAAAATCAATCACTTCATCCTTATAAACTTCATTATTTCTCATTGGATGCTGTTTATCTTTGTATTTTGGAAAATCTGGATGTGACCAGTCAATAATAGAAAAGTATAAACCAACTTTCATATCCTCTTCTCTACAAGCATCTACAAATTCTCTCACCAAATCTTTTTTTGCTTTTGTATTTGTTGATTTATAATCTGTATACGCAGAATCAAAAAGACAGAAACCGTCGTGGTGCTTCGCTGTCAATACAACATACTTCATGCCAGCTCTTTTCGCAGCACGAACCCATTTTTTTGGATCATAATCTACTGGATCAAACAAATCAAAGTATTTTTTGTACTCTTCTACTGTCATCTCTTTTTCTGACATAACCCATTCACCACATGCTGGAATGGAATATATGCCCCAATGTAAAAACATACCAAAACGAGCATCCTGCCACCATTTTACTCTATTTCTTATCTCTTCTATTCTAGACATAAAAACTCCTTTGTTTATAATTCTACAACCTTACCATTTGCCAATCTACTTTCTTCAGCAGCAAATGCTATCAAATGGCTATCAATTGCCTGTGTTGCATTGCTTACATTTTCTTTTTGACGTCCTTGTGCGATTAGAGAAACTAATTCCTTCATCATAGAGGAATCACTTCCACTATGGCCTACTTTTGGTGTATTCAACTTATACTCTGTCTTATTACCCGTAACAAAGTCTGTAACTACAATCTTATCTTCTTCCATCCAGCCCTGGATTTCTCCATGACTTCCCTGTAAAGTAATAGTTCTTTCACAAACATTGGTAAATGCACTCATTGTAAAGCTGATGGTTACTCCATCTTCCATTTCCATATTTACAATCTGATGATCAGCAACATCGTTATCGCAAGCATAAACACATCTGCCATAAGGACCTGTCTTTAACGCTTCCATCAAGCCTTCTACTGAATCATCAATCGTAACTACTTTTCGGAATCCATCCACAATTGCTTTTGGATGCTCTAAATAAAATTTAGGTGCATAGAATGGACAAGTACTTCTGTAAGGACACCCATCCGTACATCTCTTTGGAGCACCTTGTGGAGCCATTTCTTCACGGAATAATTTTCTACTACCAAAACTAGATACTCGTAAGCATTTCTTTCCTGTAAGCCACAATAAAATATCAAAATCATGACACGTTTTCGCTAAAATAATTGGAGAACTTTCTTTTGTGTTTCTCCAGTTTCCTCTTACAAAGCTATGAGCCATATGCCAGAAGCCGATACTTTCCATATGCTGAATATTCATTAATTCCCCAATGGTACCTGCATCCAATATTTCTTTAATTTTTCTAAAGAAAGGGGAATAACGCAATACATGGCAAACACTAATCATGCCATCATAGCTTTCTGTCTTTTCCTTTAAATTTAAGAGCTCCTCTTTTACAGGACTGATCGGCTTTTCAACCAAAATATCATAACCAAGCTCCATTGCTTTTTGCATTGGTTCCATATGCATATGATCCTGTGTACAAATCAACACAAAATCTGCAAACTTAGGAAAAGCGAGCAACTCTTCCCAAGTGCTTACAGAATACTTATCTTCGATGTTATGTAATCGTTGAAATTCTACTCTTCTTTCTTTTCTTGGTTCTGCTACACCAACAATTGTCAGTTCTTCTGGATATTGTAATGCATAAGAAGCATAAGAATCTGCACCTCTATGTCCAGCTCCTAGCAAAATAGCTGTCACCGTTCTCTGTTTTCTATCCATAGTTACACCATCCCTCTCTATTAACCTTTCACAGCACCACCAGATAATGCTTCGATGAAGTATTTACTAGCAAATGTAAATAACAATACAGGTGGAATAATGGTAACAACAACTGCAGATAACAAACCATTGTAGTCCGTACCAAAACTTGTTGTAAACTGCGAAAGAATCGCTGGTACTGTCATCTTATTTCTATCGATAATAAGAAGTGATGCCCAATAAAACTCATTCCAAAGCTGTAACCATGCCAATACAGCAGCAGTAAAGATACCTGGTCTCGCTATTGGGAGCATAATTTTTAAGAAAATCTGTACATAATTACACCCATCAATTCGAGCAGCTTCTTCTAATTCCGCAGGAATTGTTGCAAAATAATTTCGTATTACCATGAAGCTTACAGCAATACCACTACATGCATATACAAAAATCAAACCCCAATGTGAATCAAACAACCCCATATTTTTTACTAAATTATAAACTGGAAATGTTAAAGCTGTTCCTGGAACAAACATAGTTGCCATAAAACATGCTGTTATCAAATTTCTGCCTGGAAACTGATATCTCGCAATTACGTAAGCAGACATAGATAACATACCAATACTTAAAACTGTTCCTGCTGTTGCACAAATGGCACTATTAAGGAAATATTTCCCAATCCCCAACTTTGTAAAAACACGAATATATCCATCGAAACAAAGTTCTTTTGGCAAAGAAAATCCTGGCTCTAATAATAAATCTGCTTTAAAAGAAGATATTACTACCCATATAATTGGAAATAATGCAATTATACAAATAATAAACATTACAATATAACAAAATACCGCCTCACCCTTCTGTACTGCCATAGGATTCGTTGCTTTAATACGTTTTTTCATTATGCCTTTCCTCCTATTTTTACTTTATCACGATCTTTAAATGCAATATTAATGAGACCTACTAAAATCAGTCCAATCACAATCTGAATCGCACCAATCGTATTTGCTCTGGCGTACTGTGTTCTAGTACTTGTAATCGCTAATTCACGAATGATGTAACTAATTGATTTTGTTCCAGCAGCACCATTTGTCAAGAAGAATACCTCATTATAAAGTAAAAAACCTGAAGTCGCGGCCAATGTTGTTACTGTCTTAATAGTCGGCTTTACAAGAGGAATAGTTACATACCATTCTCTCTTTAGACCTGTTGCACCATCAATTTTTGCAGCTTCATACATTTCTGGTGCAATACCATGAATCTGTCCCAATAACATAATTGCTGTAGTTCCACAGAAAAATACATATGCACATACAATTGCCCAGAAATTAGCACCCTCTACTAAAAGAATACTATCTTTAAAGTCTGGATTAAACATTTGAATAATCTGCTGAATTGGACCATATCTTGCATTATATAACTGTAAGAATACCAAACCCATTGCAGCACTTGAAATTACGCTTGGTACAATATATACATTTCTTGCAAACTTTGAAAATTTGAGCCCCTTTGAAATAACAATAGCTACAACTAATGTTAGTGGAACCTGAATTATAACACCAACCAAAGCCCATCCAAGAGAATTGCGTAATGCTTCCCAAAAATAAGGGTACATTGTAAAGATGTATTCATAATTCGAAAAGAGCTCGTCTTTGCCGTAAAAAACTGGATTTGCTAAGTTTGTATAATCCCACTTACAGAAAGAAGTTACTAAAATCTGTAAAATAGGATATGCATAAAAAATCAAAAAACATAAGCAAGATGGTAGCAAAAACAGCAACATAAAAATAGACTTTCCTGCTTTCTTTTTCATATCCAATACCTTCCCTTTATAAAATAAAGCCTGTTTTTCTCAACTGAGAAAAACAGGCTCCTAAATCAATTAGAAAACTAATTAATTAATGCAATCAATTCTGACTGTAATTCTGCTAATTTAGCATCAATGTCTGTTCCTTCTACAGCACATTCG
Source organism: Agathobacter sp. (assembly GCA_045530745.1). Classification (GTDB taxonomy): domain Bacteria; phylum Bacillota; class Clostridia; order Lachnospirales; family Lachnospiraceae; genus Roseburia. The sequence goes on along the minus strand of JAZSCQ010000035.1, from coordinate 75,332 downwards.
ATTAACTTATTAATAATAGCTGACTGTACGTCTGCACCCCAAACACTATCCGTTAAATTTGTGATATGTTCTGCTGAGTTTGCTGCTGAACAAGCTTCTGCTAATAATTTAACTGTTTCGCTATCTGAACCAGCTGCAAGTTCTTTTAAGTCAATATCACTGTTACATGGATTAGCATTTACTTCTAAGAAGATTCTCTTCTGTACTTCATCGCTTGTCATGTATTTTAAGAATTCTAACGCTAATTCTTTCTGCGCATCAGATAATTTGTTAGAAATTGTAATTCCGCCACCTGTTGCAGAAATAGCACCACTACCTGGGTAGATACCTGGTTTTACGTTGAATTCTACTTCACCAAAGCTACCAGCTGCCCAAACACCATTCATCCAAGTTGCACATTTACCACTGTTGAAATCTCCACCGAAATCACCAGCATTGTTTGTTGTATGAGCAGAACCATTTGCCTGATCCATCTTTGCAATTGTCTTGAATGCTGTTGCAAATTCATTAGATTTAATGATATCTGTTGTTAATGGGCTGCTTGCATATGTTGGGTTTAAAATCTGCATGTAAGAGTTGAATAAACGGAAAGAACCCTGTCCACCATTGTATCCATAGATGCCATCAGCTGCACCATATTTTCTTAATGCTTCCATAGCCGTTGCCATATCTTCATATGATTTCCACTGATCTGGAGTAGCTGCACCAGCTGCTGCGTATAAATCAGCATTGTACCAAAGACCTAATGTTGTTAACTGATCATGAACTGTGTAAATCTTTCCATCTACAAGGTTCATTGTGTAGTTAATACCAACTTTGCTAGCAATGTTTTCTGAATCAATGTATGGCTTTACGTCCATTACAAGTCCTTGTGCAATAGCAGCCATAGGAACTGCTGTACCAGCAAAGTCAACCATATCTGGGAAATTTCCACCAGCGATTTCGTTTGTAGCTACACCTAATACATCTTCTACTGTTACGATTTCAAATTTAACAGGACCATCTGCATGTTTGTCTGCAAAATCCTGATAAATGTCTCTCATAACTGCTGCTACTGGCCATTCAGATTCTTCATGATAATATGCATGGTAGAATTTTAATACTTCCTGCTTACCTTCATCACCTTCGTTGCCTCCGCTTGGATTGCCGCCACAGCCTGCTAATAAACCAACAGCCATTACAGCAACTAACAATACGGATAAAAGTTTCTTTTTCATAAGAAAAACCCTCCTAAATTTGATATTTGAACCATTATGTTCTAAACAAGATTGTCTCATGAAACCTCGAAACTTTAAATGGACTCTATCTCTAAAAAAAAGACATTCCTTTACCAATTATTTCATTATTTTTACTCATGTAAAAGTTTTACAACTCCGATGCAATTTTCATAAATTCTTCTCTTGAAATCTCACCTTTCAAGTACGAAATAAGCGACTTTCCATACACCTCTTTCTTACTCATATTCCATAAATTTTCAGGTGTTTCTATAATCATTCCTGCAGACTCTACACAGTCAATTGCCTGCTTCATTCGATCACTAACGTCCACTTGGTTGATATCAATATTCGGATTTGAACATACCTGTCCAGTAGACTCTAAAATTCGAACAGCAATAGGATCACTTAACATATATTTTATAAATTTTATACTTGCCTCTATCCTTTTTTCATCTTTTGTATCACCTAAAACATAACCAACACATGCCGACCGTGTAGAGATTCCCTTTCCATCGTCGGAAGGAAAACAAGAGTACGACACATTCAATTTTGAATCAATCATGGTGTTTGCCCAAACACCATTGATATAAATAGCTGTTTCGCCTTTATTAAAACAAGATAATGCATCAAGATAATTAAAATCTTCTTCTAATCTTGCAAATTTTGTAATCTCCGTCATACGCTGTAACACATTCATTCCATTTGTCTGTATCTTCTCTAACTCATTTATATCTTCATTTGCCTGAATCACAGTTGCTAAATAAGACACATGCTCTACATCCAAAATAAATGGTGCAATATTTTCTTCCGTTTTCTCATTATAATTATGAATTTTTTCACACATTAAAATCCAGTCTTCCCATGTAACTGGTGGACATTCAATTCCTACACGTTTAAAAATCTCTTCATTATACCAGTATCCACCCATTAGAAGAACATCGGAAACCGTATATAATTTCCCATCTTCTGTTATCCAATTTTCCTTAATTAATGGCGAAATATTCTCGGAAAATGTTTTATCTTTTTCTATATATTGCATAAGGTCTACTGCATATCCTTTTTCTACCATAACTTTATAGACAGAATCACCACCTTCACCACCGGTAAAAATAATATCTGGAATCTTACCTAAAGTTAATAAATCACTGGTCTTATAGATAACATCCGTTGAAGATGGCATAGATATTAGATTTAAACGAATCTCCGGATGTTCTTTTTCGAAATCTTCAAAAATCTGCCTCATGGCAATATGATCTTCTCTTGTACTTCCCCATCCATGAATCATGGTAATCTCTATCGGTTTTTCCTGTTCCTCTCCACAAGCACACAATAAAAACGTTACGCAAAAAACTATCCACAGGAGTCTTCTTAACCCTCTATTTTTTTTCATTCTTATTCTACCCTTTATACTTTCTCTCATATTCACGTGGCGAACATCCCTCATATTTTCGGAACACCCTAGAAAAATACGATACATCATCATATCCTACTTTTTGTGCAGCCTCATATATCTTATTTCCCTGACAAATATACTCCTTTGCTTTTTCCAATTTCATTTTATTGATTTCATCAAATAAATTATATCCGGTTTTCATTTTATAAAGTCTACTCAAATAGCTTCCATTTGCATGTATTTCATTTGCAATTTGATTCAAGGTTAATTTATCCATAAAATGTTCTTCTATATATTTTTGCAAACGTCCAAAAATATCATCTGCATAATGTTCACCGCGCTCTCTTTCCCCTTCAACAGGAATAGACAATTTTTTAATCGCCTTCTTTATCATTCCTGGCAACATTTCAATAACAGATGTTTTTACTATGTAACCACACACATCATATTGAATTGCTTCCTGTGCATATTCAAAATCTGCATATGCGGATAGTATAATTACTTTTGTAGGAAGCATATGGTCATATACATATTTCGCAACCTCAATCCCTGATACTAATGGCATTCTGATGTCCGTAATAATAATATCTGGTATATCTTTTTTCATATTGTCTATAAGTTCCTGCCCATTCTGAGCCTTATAAACCAGTTGACAATCTAGTTTTTTCCAATCGATAAGTTTTTCCATGGCTTCTAACATGTACATTTCATCATCAGCAACCATTACCTTCCACATAATCTTCTCCATTTCTCATCGGCAAAACAATTTTAACAATTGTTCCTTCGTCTATTTTGCTTTTAATATCTAAGCCATACTGAACTCCACACAGATTTTGAATCATTTTGTTTGTATTCCACAGCCCGACATTACTATGTTCTTTTCCAGCGTTCTTTTCTGTAATTTTTTCTAAATCAAATCCAACTCCATCGTCCTCTACATATATTTCCAAACGATCATTTACGCAAGAAACTTTTACTGAGATATGCCCCTTTCCTTTCTTTGGCTCTAGTCCATGAAAAACGGCATTCTCAACGATTGGTTCGACACTTAATCTAGGAACCATAACATTTTTATACTTTTCTTTTTCACCATCATAATAAATAGAATAGGTTACCTTTTCTCCAAAACGATTGTTCTGAATACTCAAATAGAAATCTACAATCTCCATTTCCTCTTCCAGAAAAATGAAGTACTCATTTTTTCTAAATATCTTTCCTTGATAGAGTTTAGATAATTTGTACAATATATCCTGTACTTCTTTATCCTCGTTTAATGCAGCCCTCATCTCAATCATCGAAAGAACATTAAACAAAAAATGAGGATTCATTTGCGATTGCAAGTACTTAATTTGTGATTGTTGAGCAATTAATTGCGTTTCATAAACCTCTTTTACCAAACGCTCAATATAGTCCGTCATCTCATTAAAGGTATTACTGATATTCTGTAATTCCTCAATGGTGTAATTTCCTAATTTTGTATCAAAATTTCCTTTTCCTACCAAATTTATCTTTTCAGCCACAATTTCTAATGGTTCTACATAATAAACTGCTATCTTATAACCAACAAAAGACAAAATTATAATTATAAATAAAGAAATACATAATACTATCGCTATTGTTGCCCCAAAAGATTGGTAAATTCCACGTTCTGATATGGCAGTATAAGAATATAAATCAAATCCAAGTCGCATATAATCTTCTATAACATGCCTTTGATTTTTTGCCTCAAAAGTTTGATTACCTACACATAGTGTTTCCCCACTTCTTATTTCCCAACTGTAATAAGCATACTGTTCCAAATTTTTATATTTCTCTTCTATATTTGCTATATTCAAAGCAAAAATGCCAATACCTAATGGTTTCATATCTGCATCATACAAATTCATGCACAAGTTTAAACAGCCATTATTGACCTGCGTATAAAAATCTTTTTCCGATGCAATAAATTCTTTATAAAGTGTATAATATGTAACATTAGACTGTTGAATTTCTGCAACTGTCATAGGGTAATATAAACTACAAATATACTCCTCTTTTGAATTAAATACATAAAGTTTCTCCAAAACAGGTTCAAACGAATCCATATAATTCCATTCCTCAAATAGATTTGCAGCACTTCTTAATTCCTCTACTGTATTTTCTTGACTATAAGATTCACCTTTAAAAAATGCTTCTAATCCAACACTATGTTGTAAAGATAGTGCCATATCTCCCACGTTCTGAAACATAATATTAACTTTCTCATTTATGCTTTCCAAAACATATACTGCATTTTCACGTTCTTGGCGCACATACTGTCTACAAAGCAACACCACCATTACCACTGCCTGCATACTCACTGCTATCGCGCAACAAATGATAATGATACGAGAAAACCGACTTCTCAATGATCGTGTTTTTTTCGATATTCCTTTAAAATAAGATTTTATTTTTCTTTTCATTTTTCTCCTCACAATATTACCTTACACTAAATTATATTATAAAATTTTTTTCTTCTAAAGGATTTTATCGATTATAACTTGGACAATATTTACCAATCTGCAACACAAAAAATTTCTGGGAGAAATTATTCTCCCAGAAAACTTTTAACTCATAAATCTCCAAAGTCGTTCATTGCTAATCCAGGCATAACTGTATCTAAATCAATCACACATATACCCTTTCTAGTTACATTATCCATCATAATATTATTTAATTTTGTATCATGAAATCCTACGATAGTCTCATGTAATGTTTCAGCAGGATACTCAGCTAATAATCTTTGGAAGTTACCATATGAAACTGCACTTTCATAAAAATCTTCTATTTTTTCTACCTGATCAAAACTTGTAGCATCTTCAATAAAGAGATAAGCTCTCCAATATGCACCTGTTGAATCTACAAAATATGACTCATTTTCTGTTGTGGGAACAATTGTCAATGTTTCCCTATCTGGATTCCCACCATTTTTCTAACATATTGGTTTCAACTTTGTTTTATCAAGAAATCCCTCATACGCAGATTCCCACATTAAGCTATCCTTAGGAGAATATTTACATAAATATTCAGAACGCGAAATAATATCTCTCGCCTCTTTCAAATCTTTTATTTCTCCCAATGTAATTAATTGTACTGCAATATTTCCTAATGCCGTTGCCTCTACTGGTCCTGCAATCACATCACAATTACAAGCACTTGCCGTCATTTGACAAAGTAGCTTACTTTGAATACCCCCACCAATCATATAGATTTCATGATATTTTTTTCCAGTACATGCTTCAATCTGTTCCAATGTATAACGATACTTAAACGCAAGACTTTGATTGATACAACACATAATTTCGCCTTCTGTTTCTGGAACTTTTTGTCCGGTCTCCTTGCAATATGCACGAATTCTAGAAGGAATATCTCCCACTGCATGAAACTGTGGTGCATCTGGATCAATAAAGCTCTGAAATGGAGTCACTTCCAATGCTAATCTTTCTAATTCACCAAAGCTATACTCCTTACCTTCTCGTATCCACTGTCTTCTACTCTCCTGCGCAAGCCAAAGACCAATGATGTTTTTTAAAAACAAATATTTATTACCATATCCACCTTCATTACTTACATTCATCTTATAAGTAATATCATTTATTATAGGTTCTGATAATTCTGTACCAAACAAACTCCATGTACCACAACTGATAAAAATAAAATCTTCTTCCTGTGTTGGAACAGCTACTACTGCACTTGCGGTATCATGACCTGCCACTGCAATTACTTTTGTCGTCTCAATACCCAATTCTTCACAGATATCTTCTTTTATGCAACCTACAACTGTTCCACTTGGAATAATATCTGTAAGTAAAGACTCCCTTATTGACAGTTCTGAAAGCAATTCCTGATACCATGTTCTATTTTTTGCTAGCAACATCTGTGTCGTTGTAGCCATAGTATATTCTGTTTTTGATTCACCGGTTAAAAAGTAATTAAACAAATCTGGTGTCAGTAACAATCGATCTGCACGTTCCAATAATTCTGCTCTATCCTGTCCTAGAGCATACACTTGAAATACCGTATTAAAATCATTAAACTGTATTCCAGTTTCTTCATAAATTTTTTCTTTAGGAACTTCCTTAAAAACTTCATTTTGTTTGCCAAGAGTTCTCTCATCTCTATAATGAACTGCATTTTCTAACAAGTATCCTTGTTTATCAAGCAATCCAAAATCTACTCCCCAGGTATCAATTGCCAAACTCCTAAATCCACCTTTTTGTTTTGCTTTTAATATCCCTTGTTTAATTTCATAAAATTGGCGAAGTGTATCCCAGTATAAAGTCGTACCTATTTTTACAGAATCATTAGAAAAACGATGAATTTCTTCCATTACAATTTTTCCGTCTTCTAAATAACCTAAAATCGCCCTTCCACTAGATGCACCAAAATCGAATGCCAATACTGGTTTTATTTTTGTATTCACCATTTTCCTTCTTTCTATTTATCTAATGCTGGATGTTTTCCTGGTAAATTCATAGCTTTTACAATTTTATGCAACTTACCAATCTGCTCTTCGTTTAATTCCTGTGCACCGCCAAGCATTTCTGCTTTATACATTAATTTTGCATAAAACTCTACTGATTCCATTTTATGATAAGCACTAAGTAAATCTGGTCCCCATGTAAGTGCACCATGATTTTCTAGCAGCACCTGATTTACATATGGTAAATATTCTTCAATAGAATCTGGCACCTCATTTGTCGAAGGAGTTCCATATTTTGCCAACGGAACTTCACCTAAGAATATAACTGCTTCTGGCATAATAGGTTTATCTAATGGTTTTCCTGCAATCGCATAGGCTGTTGCATAAATTGGATGTGCATGTACAACTGCTTTTACATCAGGTCTTTTTTCATAGATACGCATATGCATTTTTACCTCGGAAGATGGTTTAAATCCTTCATTCGCCTCTATTACATTCCCCTGTGCATCTACTTTACAGATATATTCCGGAGTCATAAATCCTTTGCTAACCCCTGTCGGTGTACACAAAAATTCATTATCATTTAACTTTACAGAAAAGTTACCGTCATTTGCTGCAACCATTCCTTTTTCCCAAACTCTTTTTCCAATATCGCACATTAATTGTTTGATTTCATATTCTGTCATATTCTGCATCGTTCTTCTCCCTTATTTATAAAATGGTCCATATGTTGTACAAGCTCTATAATCTGCAGCTTCTTTATCCATACCAAATGCATTCCAAGCTGCTGGTCTAAAGATTTTATCTTCTGGCACATTATGCATACAAACTGGAATACGAAGCATAGAACACATCGTAATCAAGTCTGCACCAATATGTCCGTATGAAATTGCACCATGATTTGCGCCCCAATTATTCATTACTTCATATGCTGTTTTAAATGGCGAACCTTCTTTTCCATCACATCTTGGTGCGAACCATGTACATGGCCATGTATAGTCTGTACGTTTCCAAAGCACATCGGACACTTCATCAGGCAAAGCTACGGTATAACCCTCTACAATCTGAAGTACTGGCCCTAATCCTTTTACAAGATTCAAACGAATCATAGTTGCTGGCATTTCTGCTCTTGTTAAAAATCTAGAAGAATATCCACCACCACGGAAATAGCCATTGTCCGCTGCATTCCATGTAGTAGCAGCCATAACAATATCCTGATCTTCTTCTGTCATTTCGTACCAAGGTTTCATAACAGCTTCACCATTTTCTGCTTTTACTTCACCACAAGCATCTAAACAACATGCCCCAGAATTGATTAAATGGATAACGCCATCGGAATCCTTTGCTTTTCCTTCTACTTCATATCCTGTTACTCTTTGAATCGCATCTTTACTCCAATAAGTACGAACATCCGCAAACATTTGTGCTCTATTGGTTAAAAGTTTCATAAACAACATTCCCATACCATTTAACACGTCATTTTCTGTTGCTAAAATATATGGTTCTCTTGCTCCGTTCCAATCAAATGAAGTATTTAAAATTGCTTCTGCGAAGTCTCCATTTGGATAAAAATCAGTCCACTGTCTCTGTCCTTGGAAACCAGCACAAATCGCATTATGCCCTACTGCTTCTTCTTCACAGCCTTCTGGCAGATTCTTGTTTCCATTCATCATATCTTTGATGATAACAGCCATTTTTACAACAAATTCAAACTGTTCCTTCTTTACTTCATCACTCTTTTTCACGAAATCAGGATTTTTATCAAAACCAATGACACATTTCTCTTCTGCCCAAGCCAATGCTTTTTGGTATTCTGCTTCATCATAGATACCTTCTGTCATGCGACGAATAATTTCCACTTCATCCACAGATTCTACACGCATACCGAAATAACTTTCCAAAAAGTCAGAGTCGATAATAGAACCACCAATACCCATACAAATAGAGCCAATCTGTAAATAAGATTTTCCTCTCATGGTTGCTGTTGCAACAGCAGCACGAGCAAATCTTAACAATTTTTCTTCTACGTCTGCTGGAATGCTACCATCATCAATATCCTGAACCTCATGTCCATATATACCAAATGCTGGAAGTCCTTTCTGTGCATGTGTAGCAAGAACAGATGCTAAATAAACTGCCCCTGGTCTTTCTGTCTTATTACATCCCCATACCGCCTTAATGGTTGTTGGATCCATATCCATAGTTTCAGAACCATAACACCAACAAGGAGTTACTGTTAAGGTAACTGCTACCCCTTCTCTTCTAAACTTTTCTTCACATGCCGCAGCCTCTGCCACACGTCCAATTGTAGTATCTGCAATTACTACTTTCACAGGTTCACCATTTGAATATTTTAAGTTCTCTTCAAACAGTTTCTTCGCAGCCTGCGCCATCCCCATAGTCTGTTCTTCGAGACTTTCACGTACTTTTAATGGTCCTCTTCTTCCATCAATAGTCGGTCTGATACCAATCGCTGGATAACCACCAATTAATCTACTTTCCGCCATATGAATACCTCCTCTAAAGTGTTTTTATTATATTTTATCATTGTGCCCCTCTAAGTAAAGGTGCTACAATGTCTAAAAATATGACTATATTTACATGTTGAATTTTTTTTCAAAAATATTCAAAAATCAAGCCAAAAAAAAAACGTTACTGATAAATCAGTAACGTCTTTTTTGCTATATTCTTTTATTTTGCAGGTTCTTCTACAGTTACCTGGCGAATTTCTTTTGTACGGATTTCCTTACAAATCTGATCTACAAATTCTGCAAGTGGTTTGATACCTTCATCGCCAGCAAAACGGCTTCTTACAGAAACTGTTCCATCGATTTCTTCCTGTGCACCTACTACAAGCATGTATGGAAGTCTGTCCATACGAGCTTCACGAATCTTGTAACCAATCTTTTCAGAACGGCTGTCTACTGTTACGTCTACGCCATTGCTCTTAAGTTCTTTTGCAACTTTATCAGCATATTCGATATACTTCTCTGAAATTGGAAGTACACGAACCTGTTCTGGGCAAAGCCATGTTGGGAACTTACCAGCATATTTTTCAATTAACCATGCAAGTGTTCTTTCATAACATCCAAGTGATGTTCTGTGGATGATGTAAGGACGAACCTTGTCACCATTCTGGTCTACATAGTACATATCGAAGTTCTCTGCAATCGCACAGTCAAGCTGAATTGTAATCATAGTATCTTCTTTACCATATACATTCTTAGCCTGAATATCAATCTTAGGACCATAGAATGCCGCTTCACCATCTTCTTCTGTAAATGTTACGCCTTTATCAATTAATACCTGACGAAGGGCATCCTGTGTTGTGTTCCAGTATTCATCATCACCTAAATATTTTTCTTTGTTATTAGGGTCCCATTTTGAAAGACGGAATGTTACGTCATCCTGTAAACCAAGTGTTGAAAGAATATGGTAAGCTAAGTCAAGACAAGCCTTTAATTCTTCTTCTGCCTGGTCTGGACGGATTACATTGTGTCCTTCTGAGATTGTAAACTGACGAACACGTGTTAATCCATGCATTTCACCGGAATCTTCTGCACGGAATAATGTAGATGTTTCACCCATACGAACTGGCAAATCTCTGTAAGAGTGCTGTTCATTTTTGTATACAAAATACTGGAATGGACATGTCATAGGACGAAGTGCGAATACTTCTTTATCTACTTCTTCATCACCCATTACAAACATGCCATCCTTATAGTGATCCCAGTGTCCTGAAATCTTATAAAGGTCAGATTTTGCCATAAGAGGTGTACGTGTACGGATATAGCCCCATTCCTGTTCCTCTAAGTCTTCAATCCATCTCTGGAGTTTCATAATCATCTTTGTACCTTTATGTGTAAACAAAGGAAGTCCCTGACCAATTACGTCAACTGTTGTGAAAAGTCCCATTTCACGGCCAAGTTTGTTGTGGTCACGCATCTTGATATCTTCTAAATGATCAAGATGTGCCTGTAAATCTTCTTTATTGTTGTATGCTGTTGCATAGATTCTCTGGAGTCTTGCTTTGTTTGCATCGCCTCTCCAGTAAGCCATAGAAGAAGAAATGAGTTTGTAAGCTTTTACACCCTTTGTATTCATAAGGTGTGGGCCTGCACAAAGATCTACGAAACCACCCTGATCATAGAAAGAGATTTCTGCATCTTCTGGAAGGTCTTCGATAAGCTCCACCTTGTATGGCTCATTCTTTTCTTTCATAAGAGCGATCGCTTCTTCTCTTGGAAGTGTGAATCTTGTGATTCTGTTTCCTTTTTTGATGATTTTCTTCATTTCTTTTTCGATTGCATCTAAGTCTTCTCTAGAGAATGGTTCTCTGTCGAAGTCATAGTAGAAGCCATCTTCAATTGCTGGTCCGATAGCAACCTTTGCTTCTGGGAAAAGGTTCTTTACTGCTTCAGCCATGATGTGAGAAGCTGTATGACGAACTACTTTTAAACCTTCTGGATCATTTGCAGTGATAATGTTTAATGTAGCGTCTTCTTCTACTACTGTTCTTAAGTCTACCACCTCGCCGTTTACTTCACCTGCACATGCTGCACGTGCAAGACCTTCACTGATATCAAGAGCGATATCATAGACACTTTTTGCTTCGTTGTACTCTTTTACAGAGCCGTCTTTCAATGTGATTTTCATTTCTCGTTCTCCTTTTCTATATTTAAATGATTCTTGTATCTGGTTAAATAAAAAATCCCAGATACAACATTAGTTGCATCTGGGACGACTAAACATAATCGTGGTTCCACCCAAATTCATTTGCTTTCTAATTACTTAAAAACAAATCTCATTCTGACGATAACGGTGTCGGCCGGACCGGATTGGGGTCACTCTGAGGTGGTCTTCGGCTGCTTCTTTGTACGGACGCTTGCACCACATAGCTTTGCTATGGCGTCTTTCTCTGATACACTTCCACAACGTACTCTTCTCATCAACGTTTTGTGTATTTAATTACTATGATATTTTAGTACCTTTTTATTCGTTTGTAAAGCCTATTTTAAACATTCATAAAAAGAATAATCCAGCAACCCACTAATATGCTCTAATGCACCTGTTTCTAACTCTTTTACCATTAAACAGTCTGGATGTGGTAAACCAACCGATGGTGCTGCTTCTATACCATATTTGTAGCTAGAATCAAATCCTCGACTTCTATAATTCTGTGGATTCCCTTCCACAAGAACTGCTTTAAAACCAAGCTTCTTCGCCACCTCAAAACCATACTCTATAATTTCTTTTGAAATATGCTGACGCTGCAACTCTGTTTTAACTGCAACAGGGGTGATAATTAATAATTCATCTTCGTATTTTCCTTCTAAATGAAAACGAGAAAACATTGCATAGCCTATCACCTCATCCTCTTCATTTACCATGATAAATTCCAGTTCTGGCATATAATATTTTTTAGCCCGAATCTCTTCTACTAATCTTCCAACCAAATTCCCTGATTCTTCATCCTCTGACTCGGTAAATACCTTTTCTACTAACGCCTTAGACTCCTTAAGATATTTATCTTCCATTGATTTTATAATTATTTCCATCTATTTATTCTCCTCTTCATACTCGATTACAGCATCTGTAAACTTTCTGTCCATATCATGACGTTTCTTTCGATTCTCCACTGTCTCAAATACAATAGAAAAGTCATAGTCCTCCGGATAAAGCTCTGTTGCGGCTACATGTAATTTCACACGCTTGTGGTTAATCCAAATCTTTTTGTTTGGAAGCTGAACCCTTAGTGTGCCTTTTTCATTGATTGGCTCACAAACAATACCAATCTTCTTATCTGGATATACCATAACACTATCGCCGATTTTGTACTTCTCGCTAAGTCCTGTATCTTTCTTGCTCTTTTGGTTTTTTGCAATCTTAGCACTATGCTTTTTCTGCATCTGCTTTTCTTCATTATGAAACACATAGGACTCTACCGCATTCTCTCCATACGCAGCACGAATCGCCACTTTTAACATTTTATTTGGCATACCTAGTCTGTCAGCAATATAGAACGCACAGCTTTCTCCTGCTTCCCCAATTTCCATTTGATAAGTAGGACATAAGGTTTCTTTGTCAAACAACATTCTTGCGTTTATGATTCCTTCTTTCTCCCTTGCGTACTCCTTTACCTCTGGATAATGGGTTGTAACAAGAAAAAACGCACCAGACTTTCTCAATTCTTCCAGTATAGCAATTGCAATTCCCATCCCTTCTGTTGGATCAGTTCCAGAACCAAGTTCATCCATAATAACAAAACTATCCTGGTTGGCTTCCTTTAAAACAGAAAGAACATTTGTAATGTGCGCCGAAAATGTAGACAAATTCTCAGATAGATTTTGTCCATCGCCAATATCACATAAATATGTGTTATTCATACAGATATCCGCCTGCTTACAGGTCACATGCAGACCACATTGTGCCATGATACAGTTTAACATCACGGTCTTAATTGCTATGGTTTTGCCACCTGTGTTTGGCCCAGTTATGATAACACCACGAATACCTTCATCCATTTGAAACTGAAGTGGAACAGCAATTTCCTTGTTCATCAGCGGATGACGCGCATCCACCATTTGGATTTTTCGATTTGTGTTTATCGTAGGCTCTGTTGCATCCATATCAATACTCAGTTTTCCTTTGGAGAACATGAAGTCCAAGCGCTCAATCATATTAAGATTCTGATTCAACACTGGTATTTCTGTCAAAATCATCGTAGAAAGCGTATAAAGAATCTGATATTCCTCATTCTCTTCCTCGATTCTTAGCAGTTGTATTTCATCATAGTATTTTGCCACACTTGTAGGCTCAATAAACAAAGTGCTACCGGTCGAAGATTTATCAATTACACTTCCAGCAATTTTCTGCTTATATTCCTTTTTGATTGGAAGGCAGATGCGCCCATTTCGAGTGGTATAGAAATTCTCGGCCATGCACTCCTTGTGTGCTCGCATAACCTGCTCCGCTTTCTGTTTCATCTGCTCTTCACAGTTTACAATTTTTCCTCGAATCTGCGAAAGCTCTTTGGACGCATAATCATCCACTGCACCATTTCTGATTTTGGCACAAATCTCTTCAGTCAGTTCGGAAAGTGGCTCTAGATTTTCATCATAATAAGCTAAGGAATTTTCGTACCTCTTTCCTCTTGCCAGATAATCCTTTAATCGTCTTATCGCAGCCAGCACCTTTTCCACGCGTTCCAACTGATGCGGTGTAAGGCACTGTCCTTTTTCCACAATCTGTATTACCTCTTTGATGTCTGAGATATTCTGCAGTGGTGGCGTCCCAAGCCTTTCAATCATATCCCGGGCATCTGTGGTTTCTTTTTGGAGCATCCTTAACTCGGCTTCAGACAAACACCATGTCGTGTCTTTTATCTTTTCTTTTGCCTCATCCGTAAGGGCAAGCGTTGCCCAAAATTCTTTTATTTTATCGAATTCTATTTGTTGATTAATATTCATTTTCCTATCCTTTCATTCCCTATAAGACATAAAAAGACCATAGATATCCAAACAATGTCAGATACTATGGTCTGTATTTTCATCATATAGTATTAAGCAATTGTATGGTAAAATGGGCAGACTCCTAGAAGGAACTAGAAATCCACTCTGCAATATTTATTTTGCATTTTTCTCCATTACAACTGCAATTAACAAACAAAATCCTCCAAAACATTTTTCTTTATGATACTATAGCTTGTTGCTTTTAGCAACTTATTTCTAAAATAAGTTAATTCATCCTTACAGTTCTCTAAATCTAATTTCTCCTGTCTCGGCGTTCATCTCCTCAACAATCGCAAGTGACTCCAACTGAAATCCTAGGTACTGTGCTGCGATACAGGCAATGCTGATACCCGATGCTTCAATGCATCTTTAAACATCTATTGCTTTACTACTTTTTTTCAGTTTCTCCAAATCGCCTTTATCTATCCATTCCTCAGTAAAACCGCAATGGCAGCACACATATCGATTCACACCTACTGCTGAGAAAATAGTTGCACCAACCATTATATTATTTCCTGCTCCATACGAACCAGTATAACCATTGAATCGTATGATATCGTTACTATTGCATTTTGGACAAATTCGTGTATTTTTCATAAATCTTTCCTCCTAGTATTTCTCTTCATACGCTTTCTTCTCAATGCTTACATTCTCTATCACACCGTTCCAAAAAGTGATGCTTACAAAGTGGATTTCCTCTTCGCCATAATACGCCCATTGATACATATCATAATATGCCTCTTCTTCAGAATGATCCTCGTAATGATAGTATGGTTCACCGAAATATGCTTCTACATCATCATAACCACTTTCTAATGTAAGTCCATCACCAAAAACAAAATCTGGAAGTGTCGCATACTCATCAAACACGGTTGGATTTTCTATATAGAAATAATCTACCACGCATTTTCCTAATGGAATGTCTATCTCCGTATTATTATCAATACGGATTATTGCAAGCAAATATCCATCTTCATCGTATACATTCAGCATCTCCTCATAGCCAGCTGGAATCATATCCGCTTCCGTATACTCTTCTAACCAAAATCCCATTTGTGAAATTGTTTGGAAATCTGTTGGAAGCGTATAAATCTGATCATTGTACAAAAATGTTTCATATCCCTCTGGTAATGGAGTTTCTCCATCACCAAGATATTCTCCATAAGATTCTTCACTCTGCCCAAACTCCATCTCTATATTGCTATCATTAAAAATACTTGCTACCATAGAAAAAATAATTCCTACATTAAAGAAGATAACAAATGCCGCAATGATGACTATCATTTTCTTTGCATTTTTTGAGCCCTGTACGGTTGCATGGCGCTGTGCTACAGTTTTATAGCGTTTTGCTGCATCTCCGGTATTATGCTGGTAGTTTTCTCCTTCTGGACTATCATAAGGACGTGGACAAACGCCACCTTTATGTGCCTTATTATATTCTTCTGCAGTTTCATAAATTGGTCTGCCAAATTCATCTAACTTAGCCATCAGAAACCTCCCTTATCTACTACTTCTTTTTATATTCAATACTTCTAAGAAACGTTTTCTTTTGAACACAATAAACTTATACTCTTCTTCGTTTTTCATTTTCACAGTGAATGTGTTTTTCATCTGATTTATAAAAGTTCTTGTCATCAATTTTCGATTTAGTTCTTTTCTTTCTTTTTCACCTTTGTCCATCATCTTTTCCTCATAATAATTCCATGAATAGTAGGAACAAACTATATTCAACTATGTAGCATCCTTTTTATAAGCATATTCTAGCATAAATACCGGGATGACACTATATGATTTACATTAATGGAACCTTAACATTACCTTAAATCTAAAACAAAGAGTTAGCTATAAAGCAAGAAAAAAGCTATGACTTAAGTCACCTAAGTCATAGCTATATTCGCGATATTATCTACCACAACATTTTTTGTACTTCTTACCAGAACCACATGGACATGGATCGTTACGGCCGATTTTCTGTTCTTTTACTACTGTACCAGATTTTTTCTGTTCTAAGTAAAGTCTCTTCTGTGTTTCTTCATCAAAGATATCGTTCCACTGTGGAAGTCCATAAAGCCATTCTGCCTTTGCAGCTACCATGCCTTTGTAAAGTTTTTCATTATCAAATGCAAGGCTAACCTTTGTATCTTCTTCCATTTCTTCAATTGGATTTGGAGCTACGAGGCAATCATTTATTCCATCAAGAAAGCCTGTCATTTCCATAAGAGAAAGCTCGTATTTTTCAGCAAGTTCTTTTACTGTGCCTTCTACGATTTCGTCTGGATTTGATAATAATTTTTCGTAAACGCTCTGTTCTTTTAAGAAGTAGCTTGTCCAGAATCTCTGCATTTCGCCCTGGTCAGCATTTTCGTTATAAGCAAGTTTGTGCCATTCTTTTAATAATGCCATTTCTTTTTCCACCTTTTATTATATTTCAGCGTACGAAGCGACGCCGATGCTTTGTATAGTATACAAAAAGACCTATCGTTTTACAAGTCTTATTTCTCTAATTCTTCTTCGATTTTCTTCTCTTCATTACGTTTTTTTATCAATTTGAAGATATACATATAAATCCAAAGGAGAATCGGAACCATAATAACCGCTACTACAGCCCCACCAAACATTCCCATGCCATCTTCACTAGCTGTCCCTGCTGCAAATACAAGGAGAATATTTAATCCTAAGATAAGAACAACCCCTGCAATTGCTAAAATTTGTTTGATTTTTTTCATTATAACCTCTTTCATAAAAACCGCATCCATATGGATGCGGTTAAATATCTTATGGTAAAACTCTACGAATCGTAATTACTTTGGTATAATTCCATTTTGCTGAAATCTTGATACCATCTCTCTTATTTGCAGCATGTACAATCTTGCCATTACCGATATAAATAGCTACATGTCCCTGATAACATACGATATCGCCAGGCTGGATATCCGAAGCCTTTACTGCTCGTCCAACACTTCTTAACTTGTAGGAATTATGAGGCAGACTATAGCCAAATTTCTCATATATTCTCATAACAAAGTTAGAACAATCAATACCCTTTGTAAGACTAGAACCACCTAATACATATGGGTTTCCAACAAACTGTACTGCATATTCTGCAACTGCTTTCCCATCTGTACCATTAGGGTCTTTGTATGTTTTCTTACTTGCTTCTTCCTGTTTTTTCTTCTTTGCTGCAGCTTCTTCTTTTCTTCTACGTTCTGCCGCTTCTGCCGCAAGTCTTGCTTTCTCAGCAGCCTTAGATTCTGCGTATGAATACTCTGTAGCTACTTTTGCATAGTCAGCTGAAATGTATCCAGTATAGGATTTGTATTTTACTTTAATCCATCCAGCGACTGATTCATCTAAAACAGTTACTTTTACACCCTTACCAATCGATGCAAGCACACGTGCTTCAGTAGATGCTTCTTTTCTAAGATTTAATTTACTAGTAGTGGTAGTTGCAACTCGCTTTCCAGCTGCTAAATATGCAGCTTCATCACCAACAGTTAAGAATTCAGCCTTAGCATATCCTGTTACATCGCCAGATGTAATCTTGTACCATCCATCTAAGGTCTCAAGTACAGTAGCTACACCTTTCACATATAGTTTTCCAACTACCTTGGCATCTGCATTAGCAGCTTCACGAATACTTAAGTATTCATTTACTTTAGCAACAGCCTTGTCCGCATATGGATTTACCGGTGTAGTCTCTGGTGCTGGTGTAGTCTCTGGTGCTGGCTCCTCTTTCTCTGGTTCTGAAACCACAGGCTTCTCCTCCGGAACATCTGCTACCAGCATATCATCTGACTCAATATCATTGATTACAACAGTTTCGTTAATGGAATGATGTGCTCCTGCAGCAAATCCTGCCGACATATCCCAAATATAATCTTTATCTTCATTTGCAGTAAATACATCTGTTGGAACAGAAGTAAGTAACATCACACCTGTTAATGCTCCTGCAAAAAATCGAATCCCTTTATGAAACATTTCTCTTCTCCTCAACATGCAGTTAAGATTTCATTACATTTATTACAAAATTGTTACACACATAGAGATATTATTGCACAAAATTAAGTACATGTCAAGGGTGAGTCATTTGAAAGGTAACCAGTTTAGCCACCTAGGTCCGTGTTCGTCGCTCCGCGACTTTTCCGCATCAAAGATGCTACAACACGGACTAGGGGCAGAACGCCCTTAGACTCAAAAAGACTCCACATGGAAATAAATTTCCTCGTGGAGTCTTTTATTCGTCTAGGCTAAACTGAATACTACATCATTCCACCCATACCGCCCTGTGGCATTGGTGGGAGATCTTCTTTGATATTTGCAACAGCTGATTCTGTTGTAAGAAGTGTAGATGCCACAGATGTAGCATTCTGTAATGCACTTCTTGTTACTTTTACTGGGTCAAGGATACCGCTTGAAACCATGTCAACGTACTCTTCTTTTGCAGCATCGAAACCGATACCTGCTTCTGATTCGCGTACTTTGTTGATGATAACTGCACCTTCCAAACCAGCGTTTGCAGCAATGTAGTAAAGTGGTGCTGTGAGTGCTTTGAGAATAATCTTTGCACCTGTCTTTTCATCACCTTCTAATGTATCTGCAAGTTCTGCAACTTTCTTAGAAGCGTGAATGTAAGCAGAACCACCACCTGCAATAATACCTTCTTCTACCGCAGCTCTTGTTGCATTAAGAGCATCTTCGAGACGAAGTTTGGATTCTTTCATTTCTGTTTCAGTTGCAGCACCCACACGGATAACTGCTACACCACCTGCCATCTTAGCAAGTCTTTCCTGAAGTTTTTCTTTGTCAAATTCAGATGTTGTCTCTGCAATCTGTCCATGAATAGAAGCAATACGCGCTTTAATCATATCTTTATTACCATAGCCATCTACGATTACAGTATTTTCTTTTGCAATCTTAACCGATTTTGCACGACCAAGCATATCCAGAGTAGTATCTTTGAGTTCAAGACCGAGGTCTGAGCTGATTACCTGACCACCTGTAAGGATAGCAATATCTTCAAGCATAGCTTTTCTTCTATCGCCATAACCTGGAGCCTTAACTGCTACTACGTTAAATGTACCACGAAGTTTGTTTACGATAAGTGTAGTAAGTGCTTCGCCTTCGATATCTTCTGCAATGATAAGAAGTCTAGTACCAGACTGTACAACCTGCTCTAAGAGAGGAAGGATATCCTGGATGTTAGAAATCTTCTTGTCTGTGATAAGGATGTGTGGTTCGTCAAGAACTGCTTCCATCTTATCCATATCTGTACACATATACGCAGAAAGGTAACCACGATCAAACTGCATACCTTCTACGAGATCGAGTTCTGTCTCCATAGTTCTAGATTCTTCGATTGTAATTACACCGTCTGTAGTAACTTTTTCCATAGCATCAGCTACTAAGTTACCGATTTCTTCATCCCCAGCAGAGATAGCTGCTACTCTTGAAATCTGTTCTTTTCCATTTACTGGCTGGCTCATTTCTTTAAGAGCTGCCACTGCTACATCTGTAGCTTTTTTCATACCACGACGTAAAACGATTGGGTTCGCGCCTGCTTCAAGGTTTTTAAAGCCTTCGTTTACCATAGCCTGTGTAAGTACGGTTGCTGTAGTAGTACCATCACCAGCTACGTCATTTGTCTTAGTTGCTACTTCTTTTACAAGCTGAGCACCCATATTTTCAAATGCATCTTCTAATTCGATTTCTTTTGCGATAGTCACACCATCATTCGTGATAAGTGGTGCACCAAAGGATTTGTCTAATACTACGTTTCTACCTTTTGGTCCGAGTGTTACACGAACAGTATTTGCTAATTTATCTACGCCAGCACCAAGTGCTGCTCTGGCTTCTGAGCCATATTTGATTTCTTTTGCCATGTCTTATATATCTCCTTAAAAACTAATCTTCTACAATAGCAAGAATATCATTCTGTCTTACAATGATATATTCCTGACCTTCTAATTTTACTTCTGTGCCAGCATATTTAGAATAGATAACCTTCTGTCCTACGCTAACCTGCATTACAACTTCTTTTCCATCTACAA
Source organism: Agathobacter sp. (assembly GCA_045530745.1). GTDB lineage: Bacteria > Bacillota > Clostridia > Lachnospirales > Lachnospiraceae > Roseburia. Next base: position 54,723 of record JAZSCQ010000035.1, on the reverse strand, counting down.
TTCCGCCAGGACCTACAGCGATTACTTCTGCTTCCTGTGGCTTTTCCTGTGCAGATGCAGTTAAAATAATACCAGACTTTGTAGTTTCTTCTGCTTCAAGCTGCTTTAAAACAACACGGTCTGTTAAAGGTGATAATTTCATTTTGTTTCCTCCTATATATGTAATTCATTATTTACGTTTCATAGATGCATACTTATAATCTATATGCCCCAGATAAGATAATATTACTTCAATATTTAAAAGTCAACACAAAATTAGCACTCTTTTTGTCGGAGTGCTAATTTTTTCATAAAAAGCCTTTAAAATCAAGCTTTTTCCTATTTCTTAAATGTTTATAAACTAAATTAAATTATAGTGTTTCAATGCATTGAACACCCCATTCTCATGAATATCTGTGGTAACATATTCTGCCACATCCTTAGCCGGCTGACTCGCATTCCCCATCGCAATACTATGTCCTACCAAAGAGAGCATTTCCAAATCGTTGATACTATCACCCAATGCATAAGTATCCTCAATTGCAATATTAAGGTGCTCGCATAACCATGTGATACCTGTCGCTTTAGAGGTTCCCTTTGGAACGACTTCAATAATACCATCTCCATGATCCATAAAATCAAAGCGGTCTGATAATGCCGCTTCGACAGCTGAATAATTGGTATTCTCATTAATCAAGGCTGAAAACTTATTGGCTTCTATTTCTTCAAGTTCACATTCATCTAAAAATACAGCAGCCTCCTGTAAATTCTCTACAATATATGCAATATAGGGATCTCCTTCAAAGCCTTCCCTATCCAACCATTGATATTTTGCTCCTTCATATATAATTGGAAGGTAACTCTGGCGACTTATATCATAGACTGCTTTGACATCCTCATAAGACATATTCCTTTCATAGAGAATCCTGCCATCCATCTCTACATGGTTCCCGCAGGCAGCAACAAAGCCATCAAATCCAATTTCATCAAACTGTGGATCATTCACATTGCCCATTGCTCGTCCTGTACACACAAATGCTTTGTGTCCATTTTCCTGCAATTTCTTGATAGCAAGTTTGGTACTTTCTGGAACAACCATGTTCTCATCCCAAAGTGTTCCATCTATATCAAAAAAAACGTACTTACTCATTTTTATCCTCTTTCTTTGCTCCCATAAACATCAAAAACAGTCCAACACCTGCCAAACCTAATCCCACGGATATCAGCCATGCAAATATACTTCCATCTACTGTGCTTTCTAGGAAACCTGTCTCTGTTCGAATAACTGCAATTGCATTTGCGACAATATGTGCAGCTACTGCAAGAGATAATCGACCTGTTTTCTCTACAACAAGCGCAAATACCATTCCCATCAAAAATGCATATACAAACTGTACCACATTAAAATGAAGCACTGCAAATATAAATGCTGATACCAATACTGCTGGCCACATTTCCATACGTCTACGAAGTCTGCCATATACCACTCCACGGTGTAATAATTCCTCCAGAATTGGAGTAACAAGAGCCGCACCTAAAAGTTCTATCCATATTGAGCTTCCATAAAACGCATCACTGGCATTCTGGTATTCTTCTGACATCTGTACCAATGGCGACATACAAATAATATTATTTAATGCTATGGAAAGACATACAGTACTAACCAAAACAAAACCGAATTGTTTTACATACACTTTACCCAGTTGCTCTTTTAATCCATATCGTCCACTCAGCATCAGGTCCTTTTTATAATCTGCATACACAACTGGAATAGTTACAAGGCTCCCAATTGTTTTACATAACATATATTTTTCCACACCTGTGCCAATAACCATCTGTGCTACAAAACTTGCTATACTAAGTGTCGCATAATACATAAGCACAGGATATACTATCTCCCATATCCTGAATGCGATATTATCGTTTCTATTCAAAGTGAATCCCTCTCTATACATCAAGTTTACGAAGAATTTCTGTTGCCCCACCACGTTCTTCTAATTCTTTTTTCATCTGTGCAACTGTTTTACCCCAGACTGGGTGTCTGCGACCCGGGCAAAGCTGGGATAGTGGTTCTAATACAAACATACGATTCTCCATATCTGCATGTGGAATCGTGAGTGTCTTACTGTTATAGATATACTCATCAAAGAACACAATATCCAAATCAATTGGTCTCGGTCCCCAATGAATACTTCTATCACGCTCAAAATAATCTTCAATCTCATGGATATATGTTACTAGTTCTTCTGGATCCATATAGGTCTCCATCTCCAGACAGCCATTTACAAAATCATTCTGCTCCACTGGACCATATGGCTTAGTAACATATAATTCCGAACGCTTTACGTTACGTACAGCATAAGGCTCTTTTAGTAATGAAATTGCTTCATGGATATGTCCTGTAGGATTCCCAACATTAGAACCAAAGGAAAGATATACCGTGTGCCACTCACGATATATGGTAACAGAAATATCCTCCGGTACATAAGTAAGTGGAGCATGTGGTTTTCGAACCTCCAACTCCATAGCTTCAATTGTCGGAAAATTAACCATAATCTCTTGTACCGTATATTCCGCTGCTGCTTCAATTGTATCATACTGATTTTCAGCAAATACCTCAGCTAAAAAGATACAAACCGTATCATAGTTAATGGTATCTTCCAATTTATCTGTAAGACCAGCCTTTCTCATATCTACATACACTTTGGCGTTCAGATAAAAGTCCTGTCCATTTTTCTTCTCTTCTTCTAATACACCATGATAGGCAAACACCTTCATGTTAGTAACTTTGATAAAGTCATTTGTTCTTCTCATATCAATCTATCCTCTTCTATAAATTGCCTGTGCCATCTGAATCACACGGTAATTTTCTTTCACGTCATGCACCCTTACAAATGCACTGCCTTGTTGTACTGCTGCTACTGTGGTAGCCAGCGTCCCTTCTAATCTTTCTTCACTTGGTAAATCGAGAGTAATTCCAATCACCGATTTGCGAGATGCACCTAATAATACTGGATATCCCAATGTCTTTACTCTGTCTAAATTGCGAAGCACCTCAATATTCTGTGTATAATCCTTTGCAAAGCCTACACCTGGGTCTAAAATAATCTTATCTGATGCAATTCCCGCATTATTGGCCAGACATATGGTTTCCTGCAAATCTAACATCATATCTTCTATAAAATTCTTGTATTCCGCATTAGAACGATTATGCATAAGACAGCAGGCAACCTGATGCCTTGCTATCACTTCTGCCATAGCAGATTCTTTTTTTAGTCCCCATATATCGTTTACCAAATCCGCACCTGCAAGGATGGCGGCTTCCGCTACCTTCGCTTTTTGTGTATCTACTGAAAGTGGAATATCAATACGCTCCTTTATTGCCTCAAGAACAGGCAAAATACGTTCCATCTCTTCCTCTTCCGACACAGGGATATATCCTGGTCTTGTCGACTCTCCCCCTATATCAAGAATGGCAGCACCCTCACATCGCATCTGCTCTGCACGTCTTAATGCAGCATCCACGCTTTTGATTTTGCCACCATCTGAAAATGAATCTGGAGTCACATTTAGGATTCCCATAATATAAGTTTGTTTCTCTACATCAAACTCATGTGTTCCAATTCTCATGCTATTCTCTTAACTCCTATTTGCACATCATGAAAAAACGATTTGCCAGGCTTTCATCTGTTTCAAACGCTCCACGCATCGCAAATGTCACCGTCTTGCTACCTGGCTTCTTCACACCACGCATCGTCATACACATATGCTCTGCCTCAATCATAACAATTGCACCTTTTGGATTTAAATGCTCCATAAGTGCATCTGCAATCTGTCCTGTCAGCTGCTCCTGAATCTGTGGACGCTTTGCATATACTTCTACCGCACGTGCCAATTTACTGAGCCCTACTACTTTACCATCTGGAATATATGCAACATGTGCTTTTCCATAAAATGGCATAAAGTGATGCTCACAGGTTGAATAAAATACGATATCCTTAACGATAACCATCTCATTATTATCTACAGAAAATGTCTTTGACAATATCTCTGTCGTATCCTGATCTAAACCAGCAAATATTTCCTCATACATACGAGCAATGCGATCTGGTGTCTCTACCAGACCTTCTCTATTTTTATCTTCTCCAATTCCTTCAAGAATCAGTTCTACACCTTTTTTTATTTTTTCTCTGTCAAACATTTTTTCAGCTCTCCCAAATAAGACAATGAACCAAACGCCAGAATTGGACAGTTGTCCTGTTTGCTTTGTGCAAGTGTCTGGCATACTGCGGCTTCTATACTAGGGCAATAAAGAACGTCCCCGTGCCATTTTTTCACTTCCTCCGCCAACACTCTGCCATCCAATCCACGTGGATTTGGTGGAGTGACTGTATAGACTTTGTTTGCATATGGCAACATCATCTGCAACATTTTCTCATGCTCTTTATCTGCTAGTATGCCTATTATAAAGTTTATTCTTGGATTTGTAAAACTTTTTTCAATGGTAATTGCTAATTGTTTCACTGCATCCTCATTATGCGCGCCATCAATGATAAACAAGGGCTCCTGCCCAATTATCTCAAAACGCCCTGGCCATACCGCTTTTGAAATCCCGAGCTTAGACGCATATTCCATATCAAGCCAGCTTACAATCGAAGCATCCTTATCGCTCCACATCTCCATTTCATCTTCTACATCTAATGCTAACATTGGCCAGATTGCATCGAAAACTGCAATTGCAAGAGCTGCATTTTGCATCTGATATTCTCCCAGCATTTGGGTCTCATATTCAATGCCCAGATAAGAAAAACGAAGTATCCCTGCTTCTCTTCCAAGGTATTCCACACTTCTGCTGTACACATCCCCGCGAACTGCACCCGTTTTTTTACATGCGTTTCTTAGAACCTCTGCAACCTCTGGTTCCTGTTCTCCCCAGAAAGCCAGACATCCTGGTTTCATAATTCCAGCTTTCTCTGCCGCAATCTCTTCTAAAGTTTCACCTAGAAACTGCATGTGGTCATAACTAATCTTGGTAAACACGGTAGCAATTGGTGCTTCTACTACATTAGTGGCATCCAATGCACCACCCATCCCCACTTCTAACAAAAAAATATCTGGCTGCATTTTTTCAAAAAAGACAAATGTCATAGCCGTCTCTAATTCGAAATAGGTAGGCTCTAAGCCAATTTCCTCACAGGCCGCTTTTACCTCAGACATATTCTCAGCATAAGCTTCTTCTGTAATATAGTTGCCGTCAAATTGCCAGCATTCCAATGGGTGGAACACCGCTGGAGTGCAATATCTAGCAACTTTAAAACCTGCTTCCATACAGATGGACGCAAGATAAGCACCGACGGAACCTTTTCCATTTGTCCCAGCAATATGAATGGTTGGAATACGATTCTGTGGATTTCCCAGTGCTTTCATAAGCGCATACATATTATCAAGTCCTAATACACTGCCCTTTTTCTTTGCATTTTCTACATATGTCTGTGCTTCCTTGTAAGTCAACATTGTTCCTCTTTTCTGTAACTAGCGTTTTACACCCTTTGTATCGCGATTTCCGATATGCAGACGATTTAAAGACAATTCCTTGCCTTTTACTTCTACAATTTCATTTTCGCCATCACCTAATACATAGATTGCCTGTAATTCATCCTTCTTATCCAGCTTCATACCACGCACGCCGACAGCGGATTTCTTCTTCTCTGGAATGGTTGCACATTCAATACGAAGAAAGGTTTCTTTCTCGGAACGCATTACCATTGTCTCGTTGCCCTTTAAAGTACGTACGATGAGTAATTCATCTCCATCTGCCAATTTCGTCGCTGCAGTCGTTTTCTTACCTACTACAAATTCTGCTCCATCTACGAGCTTAATCATTGACTGCTTTGTACCGAATACGACCTTTCCAGCAGCTACTGCCTGAAGGCTTGTTACATAAATATAATTTTCTGTTTTACTATCATAATTACTTAAGTTATCGATTGGTGTACCCTTATCTTTTAATCTGCCTGCTGGCAAATCTAAGACCTTAATCAAATGTAACTGACCTGTATTGGTAAATACACAAATCTTGTCTGTGTTTTTACATATGAATACATAACGATTGTCTGCATCTGCAGTTTCTTTATTTCTCTCATAAATAGAAACATCAATTGTCTTTGCGTAACCGAAGCGATCCATAAGAAATACCACATCTTTTTCCTCGATTGGCTTCTCCACTACTACAGCTTCTGCCAGGTTGTCCACTACTGTTCTACGTGGTCTACCGTATTCCTTCTTGAATGCAGTAAGCTCTTTCATAATAAGTTTCGCCATAGAAGAACGATGTGAAAGTAAATCCTCATAAGTTGCAATCTTTTCCAAGGTTTCATTGTGGTCTTTCATCAAAGCTTCGATTTCGAGTCCAATCAACTTATACAAACGCATCTCTAAAATAGCATTTGCCTGACGTTCTGTAAATGCAAGCTGCTTGGCCATTTTCTCCGATGCTTTGGATTTGAATTTGATATTGGAAGTATCACCTGTTGTAAGACATTTCTCTGCATCCTTGCGATTCGTACAACCACGAAGAATTTCGATGATTAAGTCAATAACATTGCATGCCTCAATAAGGCCTTCCTGAATTTCTTTCTTGTCTAATTCCTTTGCTAAAAGCGTCTTATATTTTCTGGTTGCAATTTCATACTGGAAATTTACATGATGTCGGATGATTGGGATAAGTCCCATGGTCTCTGGTCTGCCATCCGCAACTGCCAGCATATTTACACCAAATGTATCTTCTAATTTGGTTTTCTTATATAAAAGATTTTCCAATGCTTCTACATTAGCACCTTTTTTCAAATCTAATACAATACGAATACCTTCCTTAGACGACTGGTTTGTAATGTCTACGATGTCGCTGGTCTTCTTTGTCTCTACCAAAGCTGCTACATCCAGTAAAAACTTACCAATATTGGCACCAATCATAGTGTAAGGAATCTCTGTAATAATAAGACGTTCTTTTCCGCCTTTTAATTTCTCATATTCCACCTTGCCACGTACCTTGATCTTGCCCATACCTGTCTCATAGATAGATAAAAGCTCGTCCTTATTAGCAATAAGACCACCTGTTGGAAAGTCTGGCCCCTGAATATACTGCATAAGTTCTTCTGTAGTAATATCAGGATTTTTCATATAAGCGATGACACCATCGATTACCTCACCAAAGTTATGTGGTGGAATGCTGGTCGCCATACCTACTGCAATACCTTCTGCACCATTGATAAGAAGATTTGGCACTTTTACTGGAAGCACCAATGGTTCTTTCTCTGTTTCATCAAAGTTTGGTCCGAAATCTACGACATCCTTATCCAAATCTGCAAGATAAGCTTCCTGTGTTACCTTCTGAAGACGTGCTTCTGTATAACGCATTGCCGCAGCTCCGTCACCCTCGATGGAACCAAAGTTTCCATGTCCATCAATAAGAGGAAGTCCCTTTTTGAAATCCTGAGCCATTACAACCAGAGCTTCATAAATTGATGAATCACCATGTGGATGATATTTACCCATGGTATCACCGACAATACGCGCACTCTTACGATGCGGTTTGTCGTACTTTACACCAAGTTCTGACATATCATAAAGCACACGTCTTTGTACTGGCTTTAAGCCGTCTCGTACGTCTGGAAGCGCACGTGCAATGATTACACTCATGGCATAGTCAATATATGATTTTTGCATCAGCTCCGAATATTCGGTGCGGATAATATTATTCTCATTCGCTTGCATAGTTTTCTCCTAAATTATGCGATTATATTTATGACAATTATATGTCGAGGTCCGCATCATGCGCGTGTTCGTGAATAAATGCTCTACGTGGTGGTACATCCGTACCCATAAGCATTGCGGTTACATCCGATGCCATACGACCATCTTCAATCTCTACACGACGCATCATACGTGTCTCTGGATTTAAAGTTGTTTCCCAAAGCTGATCTGCATCCATTTCACCAAGACCCTTGTAACGCTGCAAAGTAAAATTCCCTGTATGCGTGCGTCTGTATTTTTCCAATGCCGCATCATCATATAAATACTCTTCCTCGCCCTTGCTTGGAATTACTTTATAAAGTGGTGGCATCGCTACATATACATGCCCCTCAAAAATAAGCTCTGGCATAAAGCGATAAAACAGGGTTAACAGCAATGTTGAGATATGAGCCCCGTCTACATCCGCATCGGCCATGATAATAATCTTGTCATAACGAAGCTTTGTAATATCAAAATCGTTACCATATCCTTCGGAAAATCCACAACCAAATGCATTAATCATCGTCTTAATTTCTGCATTTGCAAGTACTTTATCAATACTAGCCTTTTCTACGTTTAAGATTTTACCACGGATAGGCATAATCGCCTGGAACATTCTATTACGAGCCATCTTCGCAGAGCCGCCCGCAGAATCTCCTTCCACAATAAAAATTTCACACTTAGAAGCATCGCGGCTCTCACAGTTTGCAAGTTTACCATTGGAATCAAAAGAAAACTTCTGTTTTGTAAGAAGATTGGTTTTCGCCTTCTCTTCTGTCTTACGGATTTTGGCAGCTTTTTCCGCACATGAGATAACTGCTTTTAAAGTCTCTAAGTTCTTATCAAAGAACAACTGCATTTCATCCCCTGTAATCTTAGAGGTTACACGGGATGCATCTGGGTTGTCCAGCTTTGTCTTCGTCTGCCCTTCAAAACGTGGGTCTGGATGCTTAATCGATACCACTGCTGTCATACCATTACGCACGTCAGCACCAGTGAAGTTTACGTCTTTTTCTTTTAAAATACCGAGTTCACGCGCATAGGCATTGATGATGGTAGTCATCGCAGTCTTATAGCCTGTAATGTGTGTACCACCTTCGGCATTGTAAATATTATTACAAAAACCAAGAATATTTTCATGGAATTCATTGGTATACTGAATAGCTGCTTCTACTGTAATACCTTCACTCTCACCCTTAAAGTAGATTACATCATGAAGCGTCTCAATATTTTTATTCAAATCTTTAACAAAACCGATGATTCCATCTGGTTCATGATATTCGATATGTTCAATTTCATCCTTACGACGATCCTCGTAAATGATGGTAAGCTTTGGATTGAGGTATGCTGTTTCGTGCATACGGCTCTTTACGTCTTCTTCTTTGAAATAAGTCTTCTCAAAGATTTCTGGGTCTGGTAAGAAGTTAATCTTTGTACCTGTTTTCTTAGTCTTTGCAATCTTAGGAAGGAGTCCGTTCTCCAACTTAACCGTTGGGTTGCCTCGCTCATAACGGTCATGATGTACGAATCCTTCTCGGCTAATTTCTACATCCATATAAGTAGAAAGGGCGTTTACTACAGATGAACCTACACCATGGAGACCACCACTGGTTTTGTATACAGAATCATCAAATTTACCGCCTGCATGTAAAGTAGAAAAAACAATACGTGCTGCGGATACGCCTTTTGCATGCATACCAACAGGGATACCACGTCCATTATCCTCTACAGTGCAAGAGCCGTCTTTTTCCAATGTAACCCAAATCGTATCGCACTCTCCTGCCAAATGTTCGTCTACGGAGTTATCTACGATTTCGTAAATAAGGTGATTTAAACCTTTTCGTGATACCGAACCGATATACATACCTGGACGTTTACGAACGGCTTCTAATCCCTCCAATATGGAAATACTGCTTTCATCGTATGTTGTCTTCTTTGCCATACTATCTCCCTCTACTTACTGTTATCTGCATCCTTCACATGTGCAAGCACCATGACTGCAATACGGAAGGTCATCGCATCATCAAATTTGCGGATATCGAGTCCGATTTCCTTTTCGATGCGTTCTAATCTATATACCAATGTATTTCTATGTACATATAATTGTCTAGCTGTCTCAGAAATATTTAAATTATTCTCATAGAATTTGTTTATCGTGGACATAGCTTCTTCATCTTCTAAAACATCTGGGATCTTATCTCCAAATACTTCTTTGATAAACATATTGCAAAGACTCATTGGAAGCTGGTAAATCAAACGTCCAATTCCAAGTTTTCCATAAGATATGGTATCCTTTTCCGCATAAAACACACGACCAACCTGAAGTGCCATCTTGGCTTCCTGGAAGGACTGCGCAATGTCTTGAATCTGTGTTGCAACATTACCATAGCCTACTCGAACCTTTATCATTGCTTCCATATGAATACTGTCTACAAGACTCATCGCAATGCTTTCTAGTTCTTCTTCTAACTCTATATTAGTAAAATGTTTACTTGCCTCTATATTTGAAATGTCTTTTACCAGGACAACACTATGTTCATCTACTGTTGTAACAAAGTCACCGGTCTTTAAATTGGACAGATTCTTTACAAGTTCTACTACTAAGTCTGTATTCTTATTTCCTGTATCGATTACAAATGTCACTCTTGGCTTCGCCTCAATATGAAGTTTCTTAGCTTTACTAAACATATCAATAGTCAGCATATTACCTAACAAAACATTTTGAATAAAAACATTACGATCAAAGTCTTCAGACTTGCTAAGAATAAATGTGCGAATCTGACTAGCTGCCATTTTACCGATTACATATCCATTTTCCACAGTACCTTTTGTCACAAGCACATATTCTGTTTCGTTTTCAATATCAATTTTATATAGCTGATAATCTTCGTAGTTCTGTTGTGTTGCATCACTTTTTAAAAACTGCATCACAACACCTTCTACTGCATTCTCCATATCCTTTGTATAGACCACAACTTTTCCATTTGAATGAAAAAGCGCCAAATCTAAGTTAGATATATCTTTTATTTCATTTAATGTGCTTAACAATTTTTGTGCCGACAGCATCGTTTTTTCTCCTATTTCATAGAAATTTCCATGAAGTAAAAGACAGGGTGTAAATTTACACCCTGCCATAATTTACAACTATTTAATTTTACCGAATTAGTTTGTGATTGTCAATTCTGTCTCTTTATCAAATACATGAACTTTATCAGGATTGATGCAAAGAGTAATTGGTTCGTTGTATTTAGCATTTGTGCTAGCTGCAACTCTTGCTGACATGTTAGCTCCAGCAACTGTGAAGTAAACCATAGATTCAGCACCTAATAATTCGTTGTTTGTTACAATAGAGCTGATATTTGGCCATTTAGCAAGATTTTCAGCTTCATTGCTGATATCTTCTGGTCTGATACCCATAACAACTGTCTTACCAGCATAACCACCAGCGATAACCTTCTTAGCTTTTTCAGCTGGTAATTCAACTTTGAATTCACCAAATACTAATGTAGCTTTGTCTCCAACAACTTCAACTTTAGCATCTACGAAGTTCATCTGTGGAGATCCGATGAAACCAGCAACGAATAAGTTGTTTGGTTCGTTGTAAAGTTTCTGTGGAGAATCTACCTGCATGATAACACCATCTTTTAATACTACGATTCTAGTACCAAGAGTCATAGCTTCTGTCTGGTCATGTGTAACATAGATAATAGTAACACCTAATCTGTTATGTAAAGCTGCGATTTCAGCACGCATCTGTACGCGAAGTTTAGCATCAAGGTTTGATAAAGGTTCGTCCATAAGGAATACCTTAGGATTACGAACGATAGCACGACCCATAGCAACACGCTGTCTCTGACCACCAGATAAAGCCTTTGGTTTACGATCTAATAATTTTTCAAGGTCAAGGATACGAGCAGCTTCTTCTACTTTAGCTTTGATTTCGTCTTTTGGAACTTTACGAAGTTTAAGAGCGAAAGCCATGTTGTCAAATACTGTCATATGTGGATATAAAGCGTAGTTCTGGAATACCATTGCGATATCTCTGTCTTTTGGTTCAACGTCGTTCATAAGTTTGCCGTCGATTCTGAATTCACCAGAAGAAATGTCTTCCAAACCAGCGATCATACGAAGTGTTGTAGATTTACCACAACCTGAAGGTCCTACGAAGATGATAAATTCTTTGTCTTCTACTTCAAGATTGAAGTCTTTAACAGCTTCAAAACCGTTGTCATAAATTTTGTAGATGTTTTTTAATGATAAACTTGCCATTACAAAATACCTCCTAAATATCTCCCTTTTTTCCCCCTTATGGGATTATCACTATATTCATAATACCCTATACTTGTCAATATGGCTATTGTCAAAGTGACAAAGATTTATGAGTTCTATTGTCATTTTGACGAATGCAACGCGTAGCGTGTCCACTACGCTCTTACGACATTCTGTCGTTTTTCCATCTTCCTCCAGTTTACAAATCCATAGATATCATTTATGAAAAACGAAGCAAAACACACTACCACTGATATATATCGCACATTTTCCACACTTGCCAGCACCCAAAGAACAATCAACACCAAATCATTTGCAGCATATGCTATTGCAAAATAGGGATCTCTACGGAATGTCAAATATACCGCCACAAAACTAGTCGTTACCGACAATGTACTTGGAAGAATATTTGCCGTGTGAAAATATGTAAGAACATAATAAAAAACTATTGTCACAATTACTGCTAATATCCACATAAATACAGTTTCTTTGGTGGAAATACGATTTACTGTTACCTCCGCCCGATTCCCTTCATACGGATTTTTAATCCAAGCAATCAGAGCAACCACTGCCATAGGCATCGTCATTCCCAAATACGTAATCATTTCTCCATAGTAAGAAAAGGAATATGAAATGATTCCATATAGCAAACTAAAAATCACCATTAGAAGCTGTCCGAATGGATTTCCTTTTGCATTAAATATCAAAGATGTCACACCAATTAAAGAGGCAAATAAGGTCAAATAATTTTCTCTATCAAACACACAAAATGACAGGATAATTATTGTAACTGAACCAGTCCATAACACTCCTTCTTCTTTTGTAAAATAATCAGTAACCCCTTTGAACATATTTAGCTCCCCTTTCTAAAAACAAAAAGCATCCGTAAATGTATCTTCTAAGACCTAACGATACATTCACGAATGCTTACACATTCTCTACCCGGTGGCAGGAACTATTCTTTTTTCTCGCCTGCTGCACGAAGCTGACATATTCCCTGTGTCATCGTTCCCATTGGGCAAAACGCACACCATGTACGCGGCTTGTACAGTACCATTACTATAAGCCCAATCAGGGTAGATGTCAACATCATACTATAAAATCCAAAAGCGAACTGCACTATCCACTCTGGGATGCCAGTTGCAGAATACGCCCATCCCCATGGCACCTTAAAGGACCAAAACAAGGTCACTACTTCTTTGAGAGAAGAAGCTCCACTTCCAACTAAATAAGTCTGGAAAATCATTGTTCCAAACATTGTTAGGAAAAATACCAAAAATCCATATCGGAACCATCTGGATGCCATCCACTTTGGAGTAGCCGCATTTCGCGAACCTTTCAGCTGGCTTCCTAATAGAGTAAACAACTGGCCTCTTCCACAATATTTGTTACAGAAATTTTTATTTCCACCTACGATTGCAAAAATGAGTGGAACAATAAAATCAATCATTCCCAGCCATGCGAACATAATATTGAAGAATCCTAAAGTGAAATATAGAATGGACCAAATCCATAAATAATCATACCATTTTTTCTGCTTTGTCTTTTTCATCTTCTATACCCCCGCTCTATCTACTACCGAAACACTTCCTGCCGGACAGCTTCTTTCACATTTTCCACAGCCAATACAAATATCTGGATTGATAACTGCATAACAGCCCTTCCATATACTTGCAGCATTCATAGGACATTCCTTTACACATACACCACATGCGACACATCTGTTTCTTTCTACTTCTGCATATTTTTTTGATGCCATAACAAATAAAACCTCCGATTCATGATAGTGCTATCCTATCATAAACCAGAGGCCAAATATGTGACAAAGTCACATTCATATTCTATTCATCAGCTCACTCCCTATTTACATGTAGCTACGCAACAATTCTTTATCTAGCACAGTAATTGTGCCACGTTTCAGCTCAAGTGCACCCTCTTTTACCATATATTTAAGGACCTTTGTCACTACCTCACGAGCACTTCCAATGTATCGTGCAATTTCATCATGCGTGAGTAGCAACGTCATACTATTCTTTTGCACCATTTCATCCCATAAGAACTGTGCCACTCGCTGATCTATCTTTAAGAAAAGAATCTGCTGCATCGTCCACATCACATCTGAGAATTTCTCCGTCGCACTTTTGTATAGAAAAAGTTCTACGTATGGATTCTGTTGAACAATTTGATTTAGAGTTGAAGCTGGTAACACAAGCACCTCGGTATCCTCTGTCGCTTCAATCAGCACATCAAAGGTAATCGTATCCATTAAGCAAGAAGCCGACAACACACATACTTCCTCTGCATTCACGCGGAATAGTGTCACCTCACGACCTTCTTCGGAGAGAATATAGGTACGAAGCTGCCCACTAAGCACTGTCATAAGCCCTTTGCAGCTTCCATCGGTGCGGTGCATCATCATTCCTTTGTTATACTTTTCTATATAAACTGCATTTTCAATTATTTCTTTTTCGGCATCGGTAAGCTGCGACCAAAATGGAAAAAGGATTTCATAATTTCTCATACATTAAACTCCTAATCATGCTGTCGTAAATACTCCAAAAACTCTGGTGTCTTCGACCAATATTTGATACCCCAGTTTTCAAAGTTCCACTCCTCCATATATCCATTACATTCATAATCAATATAATAAATCAAATCATCCTGCACCACCAAGTTGGTAGGGAAATAGTCGATATTTATTCCATGGGCGTAAACCTGCGACGCCATTTCTCTCATCTGCTCCAAATAGATGTCTTTCATCTTATCTTCTTTGACAAGTTCAAAAATGGTAGGACCATCGATGTATTCTTTTAAAATACGTTCTGCAGAAATATCGATATCGAGCATCCTAGGAATTCTTATTCCTGTCTCTTGCAATCTACGATAATCATTCTGCTCGGCTTCGATTTTGTTGCCAAATGTATAATAGCTACATGGTTCATGGTGAATCTGTTTTAACACATACTGCTTTTCGTCATCGGTAGCAAGGTAGGAATAACCACCTTTGCCTTTTCCGAGCAGTTTTATAATTGTATACTCTTTTCCATTTACAGATAATGCATCCATCTATTTTACCCTCATTTCCTCAAGTATCTTCTTATCCTTATAATAGAACTCATAATCATGCTCACTTATCTCGCGAATCACCCTACAAGGATTACCTACCGCTACCACACCGCTTGGAATATCTTTGGTTACGACACTACCTGCTCCAATAACTGTATTGTCGCCAATGGTGACACCTGGCATAACAATAACGCCAGCACCCAGCCAACAGTTGCGACCGATATGAATTGGAAGATTGTACTGATATTCTTTTTCACGAAGCTCTGGACAGATTGGATGTCCTGCTGTAGCAAGAACTACATTTGGTCCAAGCATAGTGTAATCTCCTACATAAATATGGGTATCGTCTACGCAGGTTAAATTGAAATTCGCATAAACTTTTTTCCCAAAATGACAATGTTTTCCACCCCAGTTCGCATGAAATGGTGGCTCAATATAGCAGCCTTCTCCTACATCGCCAAACATCTCTTTCATAATGGAGATTCTCTTTTCCATTTCTGATGGACGTGTCGCATTAAAATCATATAATTTATCCAAACATTTTAACTGGACCTCCATAATGGAATCATCCGTTGGATAATAGATTTCTCCACTATGTAACTTATCTGTCATATTATTTTCCTCCATTTTTTTCTCGCTTCATCTGAATCAAAGTCCATACATTCGTCGCAACTGTAGTCGCTGCAAAAAATGCCCCTGTATAGGATTTGATAATAAAGAAATAAAATACCCAAGGCACAAAAGTAAGTGTCACAAGCACCTTAAACTTAAATTCATCCTTGATATCCATAAACAATACATAAATGGTACATACCGCAAATGGCAGATAACCAAGTAATCCCTGATTGTTAAACGGTACCGTAAGCACTAAAGATAACACTATCAAGATAATCTTAATCGGCCAGGTAAATATATTTTTGTAACAAAGATAGTTTCGGATACAGGAAAGTACGTTGCTGATAGCACCTGGAATTGCACCCAAAAGAAGCATACTTATAGTCTGAATACCAAGCTGTAAAATCTGAAGCACCAGAATTTTCCCCTTTTCTTTTACAGTTCCTGAATAAATCTGCACCATGGATGCAATAAAATCAATGATATTTGCTATTACAATTTGAGTCATAATAAAAACCTTTCTCTAAAATAAAACATCTTTTAAAAAACTATTATACACTTTACCACATCAGCTCATCAAACACCAGCTTTTGTAACTCACTTGGGCGGGTTTCAAAGCTGTATTTTTCCAACATAACATTATTTATGATAATCGTTTTTGCACCTTCTTCATTCCAACGCTCTTCAACCAGCTTTAAGAAATCCATAGTTGGTTCTAGCTCTATCTGTATGCAGGGATAGCTTCCAGATGGAATTGTTAGAATCTTCTCCTCTTTTTCATCACAGTTTAATATTTCTATAAAAAAACAAAAACGAATTTGTCCCGTTTCGTCAATCTTCATAATCTGTCCTGCAGGCAGAATTGGAAACATCCCTTTTTTCTGAGCATATGTATAAAGATCCGAAATCTTAGCCAGAAACATTTTCGGTTCATAAATATGCACATCTGTATAATAATCTGTGACCATAACCTTGCGTTCCTCAAAATAGCGTTCATATACCCCTGCATAGTCCAAATACTCTTTATTCTCCTCAATATTCTTTAACGAATATTCAATATAATCCAAGTTGTTTTGCATTTCCTGGATGCGCTGCTGAGCAATAATTCGTCCTTGCTCCAAAAGCTTCTGGGATTGCAGATTCCCTTCTTCATCTAAAAACTCGACCATCTCTTTTAGCGGGATTCCCAGTTGGATACACAAAATGATTTTGTTTAGTATAGACACCTGTTCTGCAGAATAATAACGATAACCGCTTTTCTCGTCAATAATCGCTGGTTTTAATAATCCCAGCTTCTCATAATAACGGATAGAGTTGATATTAATGTTCCGAAGTTTTGCAAATTCGCTGATTGTAAAATAATTTTTCATATTTTTCTCCTTTTTTACTTGACTCTATTATT
The DNA here is from genome assembly GCA_045530745.1 of Agathobacter sp. Classification (GTDB taxonomy): domain Bacteria; phylum Bacillota; class Clostridia; order Lachnospirales; family Lachnospiraceae; genus Roseburia. The sequence continues at coordinate 37,601 of JAZSCQ010000035.1, read as the reverse complement.
ATAACAGGGTTTACTATTAGTTTAAAGAAAAAACAAAAAGAAAGGATTCAAAATGAGCGAAAATAAACAGACCAACGAAATGGCAACTGGCAGTATTCCAAAACTTTTTTTCAAATTAGCAATTCCAGCTGTCGTTGCACAATTAGTAAACTTACTTTATAACATCGTTGACCGAATCTACATCGGTCACATTCCTGAAACAGGCGCATCTGCCCTTACTGGTGTAGGACTTTTTGCCGCAATTATGATGTTTATTACCGCATTTTCCATGCTCGCTGGTGCCGGTGGTGCACCTTTGGCATCTATCGCACTTGGAAAAGGAGACAAAGACCATGCCGAAAAGATTATGACAAACTCTTTTGTGCTTTTGTTAATTTTTTCGATAATTCTTACAATTGTGATTTACATATTTGCACCTACACTCCTAACCATGTTTGGTGCTAGCGAGGTTACCTTACCATATGCAGTTGATTATGCACGTATCTATGTGCTTGGTACTGTATTTGTACTTGTTGTGACAGGCATGAACCCATTTGTTACCACACAGGGATTTGCAAATATTGCAATGTTAACTACTGTTATCGGTGCTGCTATCAATATTATTCTCGATCCGATTTTTATCTTCGGATTTGGTATGGGTGTAAAAGGTGCTGCACTTGCAACAGTACTTAGTCAGGCTGTGGGCGCTATTTGGATTCTTCGATTCCTTACAGGCAAGAAAACCACATTAAAACTTCGCAGAGAAAACTTCAAGCTTGAACCAAAGGTTTTTGGACCAATCTTGGCACTTGGTATTTCGCCATTTATCATGGTTTCCACCGAAAGCTTGCTTTCTATCAGCTTTACAACCAGCCTTTCCAAATACGGCGGTGATATTGCAGTAGGTGCTATGACCATTATCACAAGTATCAATATGCTGGTAACGATGCCTCTTCAGGGCTTTACACAGGGTGGTCAGCCAATTATGAGTTACAATTATGGTGCGGGCAATGTAGATCGAGTAAAGAAAGCTTTCTTTATGCAGTTTTTTGTATGTGTAATCTACTCTACAATCTTCTGGGGCATTTGTATGCTGATGCCACATGTATTAGCAGGTATTTTTACTACAGACGCTGCCTTAGCAGAATATGCAACCTCCGCCATCCGTATCTATATGGCTGGAATCTTCTCAGTTGGTTTTCAGCTTGCTTGCCAGCAAAGCTTTATGGCACTTGGACAGGCCGCAATCAGCTTGGTTATGGCATTCCTTCGTAAGCTGATTTTACTGATTCCACTTATTTTTATTCTGCCACATTTCTTTGCAAACAAAGTATTTGGTGTATTCGTAGCAGAACCTGTCAGCGATATTATTGCAGCTGCAATAACCACAATCGTGTTCTTTACACAATTTAACAAGATCATGGAAAAAGCTGGTCAACAGCTGATTGAAGATATCGAATAAAAGACAAAAATCAAAAAAGGATTTGTACCCCAATCGGGATACAAATCCTTTTCTTTATTCTGCAGCAAATTCTCCCAAAGCATCTCCTACTGTAATCGTATATGTCTCTCCTTTTACAATATCTGGACTACTTAAAATCACTACAGCGAATGCTAGCTCTGGTTCATAAGTAATAACAACATTGCCATCACTATCCGTTAAGGTAATAGACGTACCCGCCGTCTGATTCCCTACACTTACTGCTATCACACCTTGCTTAGAATCGCTAAATGTCTGAGCCATGTTTCTTGCTCCCGTTCCAATGAAGGTACCACCTGTAATAATGCCACTAACATCATAATCTAATGTCGCTGTATCTCCCTGTGTAGGACCACAAACGATAATGGAACCGCCCGTAATCTCTAATCTTCCATTTGCATCAATTCCATCTCCGGATGCTTTCACATACAAGCTACCACCCTCTATTACGATACTGCCATTAGCGGAACTACTCTGCATGCCACCTGGATTTCCTTGTCCACCTCCCTGTCCGCCCGGTCGGCCGCCTTGCCCCTTATCAGGACGTCCACCATGGCCTCCAAACTGATCATTTTCCATACCGCCAAAGCCACTACTGTCTGTGCCACCTGCGGCATTTAAGCCATCATCACTTGCAACAATATGAATATCTCCATCTGTCACCTTAATATCAAGTGCTTCCAGACCTTCATAGGAATTTATAATATTTATTTTTCCACCGCTGACCATTAGAGTTTCATCTGCATGAACTGCATCATCTTTTGCATCTATCTGATACATTCCCCCTTTTATGAAGATATTCATATCACAATGAATGCTATCTTCACCTGATACAATGGAAAGATTACCATCTGCAACACCTAGCATATCATTTGCTGACAATCCATGATTCGAAGCCTCAATCGTATAGTTTCCTCCAGTAATAATAAGATCATCTTTGGATACTATCCCATGACCTGCTGGACTATTTATTTTTAACGTCCCCGTTCCGTTTATAGTGATATCTGATTTAGAAAAAACAACTCCATCTATCTCATTCTCATCTATAGCTGTAAAACTACCTCCATTAGACAACACATTGTCTGTACCATCTTCTAACGTGATAAACACCTTATCCGACTGTTTAATATAAATAGCCGCGGAACTTTGACTTTGAATCGTTACACCATTCAAAACCAACTGTGTCTTATCCGTTTCTTCCGACTCTACCACGAGCATACCATTTTCCAATTCTCCTGTTATAACATAGGTTCCTTCATCCTTTATGGTAATAACACCCCCATTTATCTCTACCGCATTGGATTCACAGGTCGCAGATGCACCATTTAGCTGGATATATGCACAATTATCTTCATACTCTGTTTTAAAATCACGATTGCTAAATACTTCATCGACATTTATGACGGAAGTCTCACTTTCACTTTCTAATTCTGACGATTGCATATTATTTTGAACACCACACCCACTAAGCAATAGTGCTCCAACTATCAATACAGATACAATTCTATTCTTCAATGTTTTGTCCTCCTATAACTCTTCTACAGAATTATCCTGCTTTGAAATAGAGATTTCTAAATTTCCATTTCTACAACGCAACATATCGAGCATTTCTTTCTCATTTGCATCCTTTTTCATAGTAAGGTTATATGTAAGTCGAAACATACTTCCCATATTGAAGGTTTTCACTCTTACCAGCTCATATGCATCTGTATACACCATAAACACTTTATCAAACACATCACTGTAATCCAAATCCTCTGGAATCACAATTCGAATCGTCTTATAACGCAAGGCATTCTTCTGCATTCCAAAATCAAAACGATTATACAATGCGATTACAACACTCATAATAATAGAAAATACAAAGCCAAATCCGATGTATCCCATACCTGTCAAAAGCCCTGCTCCCATTGCAAGAAAAAGCATCGTAATCTCTTTGGCCGAACCCGGCACTGAACGAAAGCGCACCAGACTAAATGCTCCTGCAACAGCGAGCCCTGTTCCTATATTGCCATTTACCATCATAATCACTACACACACGATAGTTGGTAAAACTGCAAGTGTCATAATATAGCTTTTTGAATAGCGTGCATGATTCATATATCCCAATGCAAGAATAACACCTATCAAAAGTGAGCATCCAATGCACAATAAAAATTCCTCCAGTCCTATCGTCTTTGTCATATCCGTATCAAACAATCCTAAAAATAATGTATCCATTTATCTCTGTTCTCCTTTCATTTTCGGATAAATAATTCTCTGGTAAGCTGTACCATATTTTGAAAAAGATGTTTTATAAATCTTCTCTTTTGATAAAATCTCCGCCATCCACATTGGCATTCCACCAACACACTTAATCTCCATCAAAACCTTCTCCTCATCTAATACCGGAATGGTCTGAGCATCCGAACGAAATGTCAGTTCCTCTTGACGACATATCACATTTTCATCGAAGGTAACGCGAAAATCACTTCCTGCATTACAATAATACGCCTCTCTTTCATAAGAAAGAAACAACGCAGGTTTTAATACATCGTAATACTGTAAAAAATAATCAATCTCTCTTGCAATCTGAGAATCCAATTCGCAAGGGGACTCTCCTGCCAGCCACTTCATAGCTGCAGTTTCCGTCATTGACAAACGTCTTTTGTAAACAACTTTATTATATTTCTTCTTTATCTCTACAAAGACCTTATCTTCCGATTTCTTACCTGCGTAATTTCGAATACGAAGTTTTTCCTTATAGTCAGGTTTCTCTATAGAGCGCCGAATCAACCTGTAATTATCTGTGTCAAAGTAGATATTTTGAATCGTTGTACGCCCATATTTATCTAAGCTCATATAGGGTTGAATGGACTCTATAATACGTTTCTTTTGTTCTTTTGTCAGGATGTATTTTAATTCATGGCGTTGAAATACTGCCTTGTATGCCATTTCACTTTCCTCCTCTACACAATCTCAAGTTTATCTGTCTTACCCTAAATCAACCTTAAAAAAGAAGAAAAATTTTTTTTAAACTACACTTAATGTCCATCCACTATGCTATAATAAACATAATTTAAAAAAGAGGAGTTATTTATGAAAATACTATTAGCTGAAGATGAGTTATCTCTATCAAAAGCACTCGTTCACATCTTAGAGAAAAATTGTTATAGCGTTGATCCAGTCTACAATGGACAAGATGCCTTAGATTATTTAGAAAATGACAGCTATGACGCTGTTATTTTAGATGTCATGATGCCATATATGGATGGAATTACACTTTTAAAGAAACTCCGAGCAAATGGGAATTCGATTCCTGTCCTGATCCTATCGGCAAAATCAGAAGTCGATGATAAGGTTCTCGGTTTGGATAGTGGAGCAAACGATTATCTTACAAAGCCTTTCGACACCAAAGAACTATTAGCAAGAATTCGCACCATGACACGAAGCACACAGTCTGTGGATTCAAAATTGACCTTTGGCAATATCACATTGAACCGTGCAAGTTATGAACTTTCCTCTACAACGGATAGTTTCCGTCTTGCCAATAAAGAATTTCAAATGATGGAAATTCTGATGACAAATCCAAAGCAACTTGTTTCCACCGAGCGTTTTTTTGAAAAAATATGGGGATATGACTCCGATGCTGAACTGAATGTTGTCTGGGTATACATCTCCTATTTACGCAAAAAACTAGCTGCCTTAAACGCAAATATCCAGATTAAAGCAACAAGAAATGCCGGATATACCTTGGAGGAAACCCTATGATAAAAAAACTACAACGCAAATTTATCCTACTATCTATGTCCGCTCTTCTATTTGTCCTAACTATCATCATAGTAGGTATTAATGCCGTAAACTATAACGGTGTAGTCCAGGAAGCTGATAAGCTTCTATCCATCATGACAGATAACAAAGGGGAATTTCCAATGGAGCCAGATAAATTTGGAAACAAGCTTCCCCCTGGAATGTCTCCTGAGATTCCGTATGAATCACGATACTTTTCTGTTGTCATGGATACTGATACACAGCAAATACTATTTGTAGAGACCAGTCGAATCATCTCTGTTAATCGTCAGACTGCTATTCAGTATGCCAATACTGTCTTACAAAAAAAGGATTCTACGGGTTTTATACAGAATTTTAGATATAAGATTTATAACGAAAATAGTATTACTAGGCTCACCTTTCTAGACTGTGGCAGAAGGCTAGACGCGTATTATAGCTTTTTATTTGCAAGCATTACCATTTCATTATTTGGATACATCATGGTATTTGCTTTCATCGCCTTTTTCTCGAATCGCATCATCCGTCCAATATCGGAGAGCTACGAAAAGCAGAAACGATTCATTACCGACGCCAGTCATGAAATCAAAACACCACTTACGATTATTCATGCAGACACCGATGTACTTGAGATGGAAATTGGAGAAAACGAATGGATTACAGACATCAAGAAGCAAGTAACTCAATTATCAGAACTAACTAATGATTTGGTATTTCTTTCTCGAATGGAAGAATCTGAACACACGCTTCCTACTATTGACTTCCCATTTTCTGAGGTTGTGACAGAAACTGTGCAGTCTTTTCAAGTGCTGGCGCAAAAACAGGAAAAAGAACTCAAATATTCGATTCCTTCCATGCTTACCCTATGTGGCAATGAGAAATCAATTCGTCAGTTAATTTCCATCCTACTAGACAATGCGATTAAATATTCTCCTGCAAAGGGAAACATATCTTTATCTGTAGAAGAAAATCACAATACAGTTTCCATTGTAGTTACGAATGCGACCAGCCAACCTATTGAGAAGGAACAGTTAAAACTCCTTTTCGACCGTTTCTACCGTGTTGATTCATCTAGAAATTCAAAAACAGGTGGACACGGAGTGGGGCTTTCCATTGCAAAGGCAATCGTAGAAGCACATCATGGCAAAATCCATGCTTCAGCACCAAAGGAAAACACCCTGCAGATTATGATCAAACTACCAAAATAAACTTTGTATTATGCAAAAAGGATTTGTACCCCAATCGGGATACAAATCCTTTTCCTTATCCTTATTTCTTTGTTATCTCTGCAATTAACGCAATCAGCTCATCTCGTAAATCTAATATTTTACCCACATGATAATTGGTAATGATATCTTCTTCCTCGTAACGTATAATCTTTCTTCTATCACGAATCTGCGCACCACTAGCTTCCATACGTTGTTTTATCTCTGGATCAAGGCGACCTGGATGTTCCATCTGTGAAAGAACTTCCATCTGAGCTAAGAGTTCGCGTGATTTGCTTTCGCACTTTAGGAAAATATCTAATCTTTGTTTATTCGTCTTTACCCCAAATGGCAGCCACTGCTTCGAATATATACCTAGCTGACTTGCCATGTCATCAATGGTAGCCCTCATTTTGTCCGTATCTGGATATTCTTTGTCTCCATCAAACATATCCTCTAGAAATACGATAACTTCTTTTTCTAGATATTCAATTGCCTGACGAATCTTTAAGCTATTATCATATGGTAAAACAAGCACATTGATAATCATACCAATCGCAAGACCAATTGCCGTATCCCAAAGACGTCCCATCGCATATTCAAATGGATACACCTCTGCATTCATACAGCTCATTACTACTACAAGGCATGGCAAATTCGGTGAATAATATATGCCTAACACATTGTAGATTACGATGATAATAACTACTCCTAGACCAACGGTTAATAAAGAATGAATCGGTACAAAGGATAATCCAGCTGCCACTATTGCGCCTAAAATCATACCAATAAACTGAGCCATACACGCTTCTAACGATTGTTTGAAGGTATTCTCCATAGCAGACATCGCGCCTAGCATTGCAAATACCATTTTCGATGTAGAGTTTGAAGTACCAAACATGGATACCACAATCAAAGCCAGAATAACTGCAATTGCTGATTTAAAAGTTCTTCTACCAATATGAATACGTTTATAATTTATCCTCATTACTGTTTTCCTGTTGAACCAAATCCACCACGGCTATCATTGCCAAGGCTCTCTACTTCTTCAAATACAATCTTTGGCTGGTTTTCGATAATTCTAAACTGCGCAATACGGTCATTTACGTGAATTACGGTATCACGAGTTGCATATACCGGCATACGCCACATATCATCATCGCCACAGTATGAACAGTCGATAACACCAATACTATTAGTCTGGATAAGTCCCCAGGTCTTAAAGGTTGAACTGCGTGGAGCAAGGTGTCCTTCATACCCCTTAGGAATTTCCATCGCTACTCCAAGTGGAATGAGTTTGAAATCACCAGCTTTCAGTTCTACTTCTTCTGAAGCACGAAGGTCAATCCAGTCAGACTTTCCATCGATATAATCTAATTTTTCAATTTTATCTGTAAAATACTTAATACGAATCTTTTCCATGATACGTCTCTCCATTTTATCTAATCGAATTTATTTCCAGTCAAGAGCATTGCTCTCAACTCTCTTCTCGCGAAGCATTAAATCATATACAGCTTCTTTGGCTGATTTATCCTCAAAAAGCACCTTGTTTACCTCTTCGATGATAGGCATCTGTACATAATATTTCTTTCCAAGCGCAAGTGCCGCTTTGGCAGAATATACACCTTCTACGACCATCTTTACTTCTTTTGTTGCCTGGTCCATAGTCATGCCCTGTCCCATAAGTTCACCAGCCTTACGGTTACGGCTGTGTCTACTCTGACAGGTTACAATGAGGTCACCAACACCAGTAAGACCATTTACGGTCTCTGGCTTTGCTCCCATAGCAACCGCAAGACGAGCTACTTCTGAAATACCTCTTACAATAAGTGCAGCCTTGGTATTGTCGCCAAATCCAAGTCCATCACACATACCTGCTGCAAGTGCAATAACGTTCTTAAATGAACCACCGAGTTCCATACCCAGCATATCCGGACTGGTATATACACGGAAGGTTTCATTCATAAAAGTGTCCTGAATAAATTCAGCCGTTTTCTGTGAATGAGCACCTGCTACTACTGTAGTTGGAAGCCCCTGTCCAACCTCTTCTGCATGGGAAGGTCCACAAAGTACCGCAACATCAGCCTGTGGAATTTCTTCTTCCACGATATCTGTGATAGTCATAAAGGTATTGTCTTCAATTCCCTTACCTACACAAGCAATAATCTGTCCCTCTTCTACAAATGGAGCCATATTTTTTGATGTACTTCTCGTAAAGATAGATGGTACTGCAAGTACCAGCATATCCATACCTTTAATAGCTTTTTCCATATCTGTAGTAAAGGAAATTGTATCTGCCAGTTTCACACCAGGTAGCTTATCCACATGCTCTCTGTATTCATTTAGCATCTTGATTTCGTCCTCCATAATGGACCAAATCACTACTTCGTGGTTATTTCTTGCAAGGTTAACTGCCAGGGCTGTACCCCAGCTACCTGCACCAATAATTCCTATTTTTCGCATTCTTTATTAATCTCCGCTTTCTGTCCTAACTTGTTTTCTGTTCCCTTAAACAAACGCACAATATTTTCTCTGTGCTGGAAGATAGCCAAAACTCCTAAAACCAGTACCAGGATATCAAACTCTACGACAGAAGTTTCTGGCACTCCTAAAATTCCATAAAAATTAAAAACAAAAATCTGTATTACCAAAAGAATCGACATCATAATCGAACCCAATGATACATATTTACTTAGTGCTATACAAAGCACAAATACAGTCAGACATACCGGCACTGCGCCTGGGAAAAGTGCAAATGTAAGTCCTGCTGTACAAGCAATTCCCTTTCCGCCTTTAAACTTAAAGTAAAATGGAAAATTATGTCCAAGTACTGCACCAAGGCCTGCGTATAACTCTAATATAGTCATATCAAAGCCAGTTCTATGAAGAAGTAAATTTGCAAGCACAATCGCAAGCACAGTCTTCATACAGTCGCCAAAGAACGTAAGCCCTGCTGGTCCCCATCCCAATGTACGTAAAGTATTTGTGGCGCCAGTGTTACCGCTACCATGTTTACGGATATCAATTCCCTTGCTTTTTCCTACTAAATAACCCGTTGGAAAACATCCACAAAAATATCCCATAACAAGTGCCATCAAACGTGTTACTGCTATCATTATTTATCTTCCTTTCGTTCACGAGTGATGAATTTAAGAGCTGTTCCCTTAAACCCAAAGGTGTCACGGATGCGATTTTCTAAATATCTGGTATAAGAAAAATGCATCAGGTTCTTATCATTTACAAATACTACAAATGTAGGTGGTTTTACTGAAACCTGTGTGGTGTAGTAAATCTTAAGTCTCTTACCCTTGTCTGTTGGTGGCTGCTGCATAGCAACTGCCTCTGCCACGATTTCGTTTAATACACCAGTTGCGACACGCATGCTATTATTTTCGATAACAATATCAATGGTTTCAAAAATCTTGTGCAATCTCTGTCCTGATTTTGCAGAAATGAAAAGAATCTCTGCATAAGGCATAAAGCTTAATACATCACGAATGTCCTGTGTATGTTCTTTTACAGTGTCATTGTTTTTCTCAATGGCATCCCATTTATTTACACAGATGATAACGCCCTTACCTCTATCGTGTGCGATACCTGCGATTTTGGCATCCTGTTCAGTCACACCTTCTGTTGCATCAATCATGATAATCGCAACATCACAACGTTCTACCGCTGCAACAGCACGGATGATACTGAAACGCTCGATTTCTTCTGTAATCTTGCTCTTACGACGAATTCCCGCTGTATCAATGAAAATGTATTCCTGTCCATTGTACTTGATTGCAGTATCAATCGCATCACGGGTTGTACCAGCAATATTTGATACGATAACGCGGTCTTCCTGTGCAAGCTTATTGATAAGGGATGATTTACCTACGTTTGGCTTACCAATAATGGCAATACGTGGTCTTTCATCTTCTACTTCTTCTTTTGCTGATTCTGGGAAGTATTTTACTACTTCATCAAGCATATCTCCAAGACCTGTCTTTTCTGTTGCAGAGATTGGATATGGATCACCGATACCTAAGTTGTAGAATTCATATACATCTGCCTGGAATTTCTCGAAGCTGTCTACCTTGTTTACTACAAGTACGACTGGCTTGTGAGAACGACGAAGCATATCAGCGACCTTGGAGTCTGCATCCTGAAGTCCTTGTCTTACATCTACTACGAACATAATAACATCTGCGGTATCAATCGCAATCTGTGCCTGCTCACGCATCTGAGAAAGAATAATATCAGAGCTGTCTGGCTCGATACCACCTGTATCAATCATTGTGAAATTATAATCTAACCATGAAACATCCGCATAAATACGGTCTCTTGTTACACCCGGAGTATCTTTTACGATAGAGATACGCTCCCCTGCAAGTGCATTAAAGAGTGTTGATTTGCCAACATTTGGGCGGCCTACAACGGCCACGATTGGTTTACTCATCTTCTACCTCCACTTCATATCCTAACATTGCCTCAAACAACGCTAAACCACTAGATTTTACAATAATTACCGGTACTTGTAAAGCAGATTCCACGTCTTCCACGGATTGGTCGTCCAAAAATACACGCTCGCCAGAACGAAGCATATTGCATGGAATCGCAATGGAATTGCCTAAATTTCTATCCTTCGCCTGTGCAATCAAATCCTGTGCAGTAATAAGACCCGACACTGTAATTCTCTCGCCAAAGAAGTCATTACGGATATCAACTACTTCTACCTCGTAACCTGGGAACTCTGCCATAAAATTTTCTGCCATCTGACGAAGGAAAGGTGCTGCTAGACGACCTGTAATCAGGCTAATCTTATGATGTCCGTCAAACTCATCGTTTAGTACATTCATCACTTCTTCCTTATAGCCTGGCTCTGCCAAAGCATCTTCCATTGCCTCTGCAAACTCATTCATAAGCAATCGCATCATACCTACGCCATTTTCTAACTGGAGATAACCATCATAGGAATCCTCTTCTGGAAGCGGACGCTCTGCCAGCATATACCACTCATCACTTGCATGGATAAAATGCAAATCGTGTTCTTCGAGACATTTCTTCTGCCACTTCTCAATCATATCAATGACTGCAATGGCATCCTCTTTTGTAAATGGTTCTAATGGATAGAGCCCCTCACGATACTTACTAAGTCCAACTGGTACAACCGACACACTCTCCATACATGGACAGTATTTGGTCAAGTCACGGATGGAACGCTCTAATTCCTCTCCATCATTTACACCTTTACAGAGCACAATCTGCCCATTCATTGGTATACCAGCTTCATACAATTTATCGATTTTCTTTAATGCGTCGCCTGCAAAACGATTATGCAGCATCATGCAGCGAAGCTCTGGATTGGTGGTCTGCACCGAGATATTGATAGGCCCCATATGATACTGAATGATACGTTCCAAGTCCTTGTCCTTCATATTGGTAAGGGTTACATAGTTCCCCTGCAGGAAAGACAAGCGGCTGTCATCATCCTTAAAATACAAGGTTTCTCTCATTCCTGGAGGCATCTGATCTATGAAGCAGAAAATACACTTATTGGTGCATGATTTGTAATCGTCCATTAAACCGTTTTCAAATTCAATACCCAAATCCTCGTTGTATTCTTTTTCAATTTCAAGCTCCCATTCTTCCCCATCTGCTTTACGGATAAGAAGCTCGAGATACTCATCATTTACTGCATAATGAAAATCAAATACATCTTCAATTTCTTTTCCATTGACCGATACCAGTACATCACCGGCTTCGATTTCCATCTCCTCGGCAATACTGCCTGGAGTTACTTTATAAATAATATGTTCTTTGCTCATCATTCACCTACATAAAAAAATACTCGCTATACTAGAATTATGACTTTTTCATATAGCCAATATTTAGTTTTTCTTCAAATTCTTCTTCTGGAATAGGTCTGGAATAATAATATCCCTGTGCAACATATGCACCTATTTCTTCCATGAGCTTTACGTCTTTTTCTGTTTCTACACCTTCACATACAACCTGTGCATCCAGCACTTCGGAAAGTGTCACGATACCGCGCATAATCTTTACCTGGCGCTCAGGGTTGTCCTTATTTAGGAAGAAGGAACGATCCATTTTGACAACATTTGCAGGTATCTGCTCAAAAACTCCCAAGGAAGAATAACCGGCACCAAAATCGTCAATGGAAAGATGAATCCCTCTTTCCTTCAAATCATTGAAGTTCTGCTTTACGCATTTTTGATCCATTTCTTCCATAATCAGCGTTTCTGTCACTTCAACCTCAATAAGCTCTTTCTGAATAGCATATCTGTTCAATATCTCTTCAAAACGCACTGCAAAATCCGGCTTCACAAAATGCATACGAGAAAAATTACATGAGATAGGCACAACTTTTAATCCTGCATCCATTCGTCTGCGAAGCAGCTTACAAACCGTTTCAAATACAAACATATCAATCTCTGTGATTCTGCCTGTCTGCTCATAATATGGAACAAAGAAATATGGTGCTTTTATTTTTCCTCCATCACTTGGATCTTTAAAGCGAACCAAAGCCTCCGCGCCTACAATGGCTCCGCTTCGAATATCAATTTTAGGCTGATAAAATGCCACAAAATCTTTATTAATATCAACACCTTCTAACAGCTTTTCTCTGTCATGACGTTCTTTTAATACTGTTTGTAAAGTATCATCATAGATTCGTATATTGTTTCCAACATTACTATCCACAAATTCCAATGCCTGATTTGCACAGTTTACTCCAAGTCTAAGGTCTATTTCCCTATTTGGAATGAAATATACCCCAAGCTGAAGCTTCATATAATCTCCTGTTTCTTTTTGCAGCTTTTCTTCCACTGTTTTTTTCAAACCAACCAGTCGCTGTAAAAAGGACTCCTGATCTGTATAATTTAAAAGCAGTACAAATCGATCACCTTGATTTCTTGCACAAATTTCCGACTCTCTTTTTACAAAAGATAATAAAACTTCTACATAGGCTTCCAGCAAATGTTCCCCTGCATTCCAGCCATACACAATATTAAATCGTCGGAATTTTGACAAATTCAAATAGACAACAGCATATCTATTCTTCCTATCGGTTGCAAGCATCTGCTCTCCACGATAAGTAAAATAATTCAGATTCCATATATCCATCTTGGCATCTTTATACATTAATTTCTGAATTTTTCTACTATCAGCCAGCATATGTATTACTACAAAAATGACAGCCCCCATAACAAGGATTAATAGCGTAATAATAACTACACTGTTATCTTCAATAAAATCAACAATTGTAACTAAGGGATATGTAATCTCCTTTAGCATATATTCATTAATCATCTGCGAATCAATCGTAGAAATGGTCTTTTCCAATATCCATGACAACTGTGCCTGAGTATTAGAAATCGCTATGGAAATCGAATAATTTACATTTAAAACGGTCTTAATCTGCAAATCGCCATACTGCAGATCCGTACGCATAAGATTTTCCGCAAAATATCCATTGCACAAAATCGCATCCACTTCATCGTCCAGTAATGCATCCATACATTGCTGCTGGTCATCATAGGTGAGGATTGCTGCCCCCTTTGATATCGATTCAACTCTTACTTGTTCCTCTAAAAAGCTAACCGTTCCCAGCTTCTTGATTTCATCCATCTTGCTGTTTTTATCCATTACCAGCACAAGTGGAACCTGTACATAATCGCATATGGATTTTAGATTGTATTCCTCTAACGTCTCATCCGTATCTGTAGAATATGCAAAAATATCAATTCTGCCATCCATCAATGCGTTTCTTGCTGCCTGTCGGTTTTCTAGCAATACATACTCTATTTCAAGTCCGGTAATGCCCAATCCGCTTTCAAAAAGCTCTCTTGTAAGCCCTTTAAATTCTCCATTCTCCACATAAGAAAATGGATAATTCTTATCCAAATAACCAATCTTTATGCTTCCTTTTTCCTCTAAATAAGCCTTCTCCTCTGTGGTGAGTAATACCTCTTTATCGAAGCGGTCATAATAGTACTGATTCATGAGCTCCGTTTCCAACTCAGGCTGATTCATCTTTACATCCACAATTGCACGGTTGAGCTCATCAACTAAATCTGCATTTCCTTTATAAGTAATATAATAAAACGGACGTGGCGCAAATCTACCAATCAATCGCTGTCCTTCTCTTACTTCGGTAAATGTATGAACAAAGGCATCGATTTCTCCTGCATCAAGTGCAGCCTGCATGTCCGCAGTGGTATCATATTCCACAACCGTAGGACTGGTTATCCCGTTTCGAGAAAGATAGTCATAGAACTCCACTTCTCTTACATAATCCTTTACCATTCCAAATGTGATATCATTCATAGCCTGAAAGTCTTCATATGCCATATTTGCATCTGCATTAGTTGCAATCACACCAAAGGTATATCCACTTGAAAGGTCTGCATAATCAAATATCTCCGCTCTCTCTGCAGAATACTGGGCAGAACCTACCAAATCCACTTCTTTTTTCTCTAATTTTTCTAAGGCATCTGACCAGCTAGTGCATATGACATACTCCACATCCCATGAAACATAGTCTGTCAATGCATCCAGATAGTCTACATCCATACCACCGTAGGAGCCATCTTCATTTACAATATGATACCCATCCATTGGGAAGAAAGCGACTTTAACCTTCTTTCGTTCCGTAGCATACGCCGTACCTGCTATCATCATACTCAGCATACAAAATGCTGCTATCATTGCTATTTTTAGACCCCTAATCCGACTTTTCTCTTTCATATAAATTCATTCCCACCATATGTCTATTATCACCATTGATAACAAGAATATTGTATTATATTTATCTTTTATTTTCAATTGATTTGTAAGCAATTTTGTTCTCAGAAAAAGGAGCTGTCTTTCGACAACTCCTTCCCATCATCCTTATTTATTTACTTTAGATATCGCTCTGCCTCTCCCCACCAAACATGCTCTTTGGATTCAATGACTCCAAGCTCAATGAGCTTATTGATTACATTTTCACAATCCGGTCCGATATATAGATGCACATAATTCGTTTTCTCATAGTACTCATCATCTACCACGTACCCCTCGTCTTTTACCGGAGCATCTCCATTCACATCAGGTTCTGCCTTCGGAATCAGATATTCCAGCGTAATCGTTACCTCTGTAGAACCATAGTATACTTCATCTGCACCTTCTGTATAGCTTCCATCACCATATGCGAACTTACCGTCATTGACATTGTATTTCATCATTGTACCTGCTTTGATATCTGCAATAATTGCATAATACAGCTCTTTTGTCTGTTCCGCATCTAAGCTCTTGCTATCATAGGATGAATCTGGATAGAAATTCTCTTTTTCTCTGTCCTTAGGCTCAATAAAGAATGCATTTAAGGTTCCACTATAGAAGGTAGTCACATTTGCATAATCCTCACCGAATTTATTCACCAGATAGTTCTCTTCATCCGCTTCCAAAATCGCAATCTTTTCGTAGATTTCTTTTAAACTATCATCCTGCATAGATAATGGATAGCGTCTGTAAATCCAAGCCTTTCCCTCTGGCTGGTATCGAATGGTAACCATGTCATAATAGCGGTCTCCTGCCGCAATACGACTCTCGATATAATCTGCTTTTTCCAAAATATCCTTCTGGATTTCCAAGATGATTTCCATATCTTCACCATAAAGCGTAATATCATATCCATATCGAATCTCAGCATATTTCAAATCTTCTATTTCTGGCACGTCGTTTTCATATACTTCTGCCAGACCATACATACCGAGGAAAGAAACCAGTACGATAACACAGGAAACTGCACATCCAATCCAGTTTTTCTTCTTAAATACATGGAAGGATTTCTTGATAAACATATCTGCTGCAAAGTAGAAAATCACCCCTGCCACAAGCATAAGTACGATAAACAATGGTATTCCACAGCCAAGTCTGGTATCTAAAAGAATTGCACGCACCATCATAGCTCCGTAGATTGCGCCAAGCACCGTTACTACCACTCTGAAAATTGGTTTTACCCAGTTTACTGTAAGGAAATCACCTGCCTGCTCAATTTTACGCTTGCGATAAATAAGATATGCGCCTACATAAAATACGACTGCTATTACAAGGTACATCCAGATATATTCTGTTCCTTCCAATAAAGCACCATCTATTTTTCCTGTATCGGAATAGTTAATAGTCCATCTTAGGTGTTCCCCGAAACATTGAATTGGACAGAACACACCCGCTAACGTAGCTGCATCATCCCCAAGTTCTGTTACACCAAAGCCAAACGTCGTTACTACTGCATTAATTAAGAAATATACTACCCACGAAATTACATTTACAGCAAACACATACATTGGCATTACCACAATATGACCTGTAAATAATGCGCAGATACTAACGATAGAAAATGCAATAATCGCAAGTGCTGTTGCTGCCAGAAACCATAACCATACATATCCGATTCCAGGAATTGTGTATATCAGACAGAATAACGAAGTCAGAAGTGCTGTTGCAAATAATGGCACGATAAGGAATGCACAACCTGAAATAAGTGTCGTGCCATAAAGCTGAGTTCTGTCTACCGGAAGTGAATGGATCATGTTTGCACTCTTACTGTTGTACATATAGCTATAAAGAGCCATACCTGATAACAATGCGCCAAAAGCAATCAATACCACATATCCATCAAAACCTAATGCCCCCATCAAATCTCGGAATTGATTTTCATCTGAATAGCCATTTCCGAAATAGGACATATTATTGCAAAGCCATATAACGCCTGACTGCATAACCAAGCTAATCAAGGTATAAATACCCCAAATAGGCCAATATAATGTCACATTCTTCATAAAAATAGTCTTATTAAAGAAGGAAATCTTTGACTTCATAATCGACACCTCCCATCTCATAAATAAAGATTTCTTCCAGAGAAAGTGGAAGTACGTCTACGATGGATTTTTGTGCATCCTTCGTAATGTGTGCAACTGCTTCGTCTGGATTACCACGAACGATAAGCGTATGTACGCGACCGATATTTGATTTGTGAAGCACCTTAAAGCCCTCTGGAAGTGCTGGCACCTCGCCTTCGCAAGCTACCTGAATCTTAGATACATTACCCTGCAAATCACTAAGTGAGCGCTCGATGATGACCTTTCCTTTATTCATAATACCTACATGGTCACACACATCCTCAAGTTCTCGCAGGTTATGTGAAGATACCACTACGGTCATCTCACGCTCTGCCACCTCTGCCATAAGGATACTCCAAATCTGTCTACGCATAACAGGGTCAAGTCCGTCTACTGGTTCATCTAAGATAAGCACCTCTGGCTTACAGCAAATCGCCAGCCAGAATGCTACCTGCTTTTGCATACCTTTGGAAAGTCGGCGGATATTACGCTTCAAATCAATGGTAGGGAAATATTCTTTTAGGATAAAGAACATTTCTCTATCAAAGGTAGGATAAAGTCCTTCATAGTATTTCATCATCTCCAAGGTGTCTGCCTGCAAGAAGTAAAAAAGTTCATCTGGAATATAAGCTATTTTTTCTTTTACTAGTCTATTTTCAAATACCTCTTTACCATTTACAAATACTTCACCCGCGTCCTGACGGTATACTCCAGTCAAATGACGAATGATGGTACTCTTACCAGCGCCGTTTGGACCTACGAGTCCGTAGATGGTGCCTTTTTTCACATGCATATTGACTCCGTCTAAGGCACGGAAGCCATCAAATTCTTTGATTACATTATTTACCTGAATCATCTGCGCTGCCTCCTTTCTTTACGTCTGTTCCTCCGCTTACACCCATCAAGCCTGTTATTCTCTCTTCAAACTCTTGTGATGTTACCGAAAGTTCTATAAGGCCTTTTGCAGCCTTTTCAAACTGCTTCCACAGCTCTTCTTTACGGCTGTCATTTAAATCATATTCCTGATTGATAAAGGTCCCCTTTCCCGTCACCGTATAAAGAAAACCCTCCTGCTCCAATTCCTTATACGCACGGGAAATGGTATTCGGATTTATCGCCAGCTTCATCGCCATCTCACGCACCGATGGCAGTTTCTCATCTGGTCCCAGCACACCTGAGTAGGCCAGCTTGCGGATACCATCCTTGACCTGCTCGTAAATCGGTCTGGGATCTCTGTAATTTAACTGAATCACACCTATCCCTCCTTTTACAATTCTATTTTTTCTGGGAATGCTTCCTTTCGCATAATTCCCCACATCTTATCTATGTACGCCAATGTATAAAAATTCTCATAATAATGATAGTAGAACGCACCTTTTAGCGTCATCTCGTAGATACCTTTTTCTTCTACAACAAAGCCAAGCACCTTTGCCAGCCACAGCTCAAAACCATACATTTTCTGAAGTGGCTTTCTAAAGAACTTCTCGAAGTCTCTGCTTTCCACCCTCGTACTATATGCTGTCCAGAATAGGTAATAAATCATTCTCTGTCGCTCTGTAAAACGGATAGTAAGTGAAGTTGGAAGTTTGCCTGCTTTTACTCTCTTGCAGTATTCCTCTACAGAAAAAGTATTTATCTTAAACTGGTCTCTAAGTAGTGTCGTAGCAGAGCATCCAAATCCAAGGAAATTATCTCGGGTCATGGAAGAATACTTCGCTTCTCTCTCGCTGGAAAATGTCCAAATCGAACTTCTATAATACCCCTGTTCCAGACAGTATTTTGTAATCTCATCCAAGAGCTTACGCTTCTCCGTCTTCTCCATGACCTTTACTTTGCTAGAAGTGAAAGTAAAGTCGATGAATGGATAAATTGCTACATGATTCGCTCCATGGGAAAATGCAAGGTCGATATCTTTTTTCAAGTCAAGATAAGTCTGGTTTGGTAGCGCAAAAATGAAATCCATCGACACTGTCTCAAACTCGACCTGTGCCAGTGCTGCCGCCATCTGCTCCATATCCACGACTTCTCTACCGAGAATACTCTGGTACTTCTCCTGGAAGGACTGGATACCAATACTAATTTTGGTAATGCCTGCTGCCTTTAGTTTCGTCAGCATCTCTACATTTACATTTCTAGGATGAAGCTCTAAGCCGATGCCTTCTGTAAGAATGAAATGCTCTTCTATTGCATCGATAATCTCCTTTAACCTATCCACCGCGAGAGCTGGTGTACCACCACCAAAATAGAGACTCGTCACCTGCTTTTTGCCTGCGTACTGACTACCTACCATGTGGATTTCCTGAAGCAATGCATCGATATAAGCATCACAAGTTTCCTTTGAATACAGCACCTTACAATACGGACAAAAGCTGCATATCTTCTCACAAAATGGAATGTGTACATAGAGACCTAAATTATCGCAGTCGCCATAGCAAAGCGTCTCGTCATATTCATTTATAAAGGTAAATGGCTGTATCGAACGTGTCAGCCACATCCTCGTCAAATCTGTAATCAAACTCATAGGCGCCTCGTCTAAATATATTTCAAATAAGTCATTAGCATCTCAAATATAATCTTTAAGTTACCGCGGAACAAAAGTGTGTATTCTGCCACGAAAAAGTAGCCGCACTTCTCGCAAAGTCCTGGTACATCCACACAACGCCCGCAGATGCTTAACTTGCCGTTTTCCATCACCACACATTGATAGCATGGTGTTGGAAAATTGTTATGTATTAGATATGGGAAGGCACTTTTTAGGTTAAATACTGGCGCTCCCTCTTTCATCATTTCCACGATTGTCTCACAGCATTTCGTCTTTTCCTCTACCGACAATGCCAGCTCCTTGGTATCTGGATATGGCGTGTGGAAGTTAAAAGACACCGCACGGACATTCTGCGTATCTCTTGCGGTACGACAAACATGTGCTATCTGCTCTTTATTAATCTGGTTTACCGCCATATAAAAGCAGATGTTATCCGCTGTCGCATGTGCAATATTCTCCATAATCCTATCATAAGTATCACCACGGATGATATTGTGTCGTTCCCTGTCTCCATCTAAACTAAGGAGAATCAAATCCGCTTCTGGCAAATCAATTGGATAGGTGCCATTCGTCACCACATTTACGATAAGGAACCCCATCTCCTTCGCTTCTATAACCAAATCACGAATGGTCTTCTCTCCATCTCGCCAAAGGAAAGTTTCACCACCACAGAAAAAGAGGATTCTCACACCCATGTCATACAACTGCTGCATCTCTCTTCGCATCTGTGTATAAGGATGTACCACTGCTGTAATATTGTTTACCGAGCAATGCTTGCAGGAAAGATTACATTTATCGGTCACAATGATCGTGCCCAAAATCGGTTTCTTCTCTTTAAACAGGATTGTTTTTACTCCAAATGTAGCAAAATGTATGAATGATGATAGTTTCATAGTCGTCCCTTCTTTCTGTATTATGTGTACTATCTATCTTAGTACACTTAGTATACACCTACTGCATTTCTATGTCAAGCGGACAAAAAACGCTTAAACCTCACGGTCTAAGCGTTTTTCCTTGGATATTCAAAGTTTAGTAGGGTCACCCTTTTTTAGGGTTGATTCGTAGGGTTCTTTAGTGGGGTCTGGTTTTAGGGTCTTCACAAAACAAAAACAAGGGCAAGAAATCATTCGATTTCTTGCCCTTTCTAGTCTCTTTTCTTATGATATATCTGCAATGAAATTCCAAAGAAAGGAGACAAATGAATAGTATCACAGAATTATTAAACTTGGAAGATGCTGATATCTTTATTTCAGACATAACTATTTCTGGCACACGGAAGATTTTAACCTTAGAAACACATCCTACAATCCACTTCTGTCCTATCTGTGGATTCAAGATGCATTCACGCGGAATCAAAACCAGAACTATTAATCATCCAATCTTACAGGATACATATGAGCTTATCCTAAAACTTAAACAACGTCGTTGGCGTTGCACAAATCAACAATGCAGCTACATCTCTAATGAAACTTTTAATTTCGTAAACAAACGAAGACGTGTTACCAATGCAACTGATATGCTTATTATCAATGCATTTCGTGATTTAGCAGTTTCTGCCTCTGGTATTGCAGAAAAATTCAATGTATCAGATACCTACGTCCTGGAAACATTCGACCGTTTTGTAAAAATGGATTGACTTCCCCTTACAGATATCATCTCTGTTGATGAAGTATTCTTAGAATTGGATGATTACTGCAAGTATGCTCTCGTCATTCAGGACTTCTATACAGGCAATCCCATTGATCTACTAAGCAGCCGAAGAACTGATTCTACAGAACCATATTTCATGAACATTCCCCTGGAAGAACGTGCACGTGTAAAATATCTTATCTCCGATATGTATAACCCTTACATTCAATGGGTTGGAAGATATTTCCCAAACGCAGTATCTGTCGTAGATTCATTCCATGTCATTCAATGGATAACGCACAAAATCGATATGTATATCCGCAATCTAATTAAATCCTTCAAAAAGCGTGATAGAGAAAACTTTATTGCAAACGGTGGAATTATAACAGAACACACATACATTCCACCATCTAGAGAAGTTTATCTTCTGCAAAAATATCGATGGCTAATTCTTACCAATCGTTCTTCCATCTTTTATCATACCGACTTACGAATGGATACACATTTGCACTGTATGATGAATACCTATGACTACGAAGATTCTTTATTTATGATTGATCCTAATCTAAGGGAGCTTAGAGATTTGAAAGAACTTTATATTTCTTTCAATAACAGAAATGCTGGAAAACCTATGGATGCCAGAATTGAATTAGATGAACTCATTGGAAAATATTTGCACTTTGGAAACTCTATGTTTATCGACTTCGCAAATCTACTAATCCGCAACCATGATTACATCATCAATTCATTTGTAATAGTTGAGAAACATGGCCCAGGAAAAATATACTCCAGCAGGCTTTCCAATGGTCCTATAGAATCGCTTAATCGAAAAGTAAAGGATTTAAAAAGACAAGGACGGGGATATCGAAATTTTGAACATTTCAGAACTCGATTCCTTTATGCCACAAGAGATAATCCCGTCATAAATGGAGTAACTGATTATAATCCAGTCACTTACTATGACATGGACGAAGAATAAATTTCATTGCAACTGAAATCAGGAAGACCGAACAACGATCTTCCTGATTTTTTATGCTTTGTTTAATTATTTCGAGCCAGCCCCTACTAAACTTGGCTAAATTTTAGGTCAAACCCTACTAAAGTTTGGGAAACCCCACTAAACTTTGATGATCCTTTTCCTTTATGGAAATTTTCCCTTACTATTCATTTATTCGTTTAAAATAAGCTAACGCTGCTTTTGCCTCTTCTACATTTTTATAGGAACCAGAAGAGATAATCCCCTGATAGTTTCCTTCAAATACAACAATCTGTACCGCATATATGTGCATAGACATATAGGTATACTCGGACACTAAACACTTATGGGTTTCACCTAAAAACTCTACCTCACCTACCTGAATCTGAACATCTTCATATCCATATCCTGTATATAGTAAATTTACAGTCTCCTTTAATGCATTATAAAATGCCTCTTCATCACTAATTTTTCTTGCTGAAGATAATCTTTCTATCTGCATACTAACATTTGCCATTGTTGTAGTATTCATGACATAAAGATCCACTACACTAGTGTTATTTGCCAAAAGATTTCCCAAATCATCTTCTAATATTACAATAGAAGCATTGTATAATGCATCTATCTCATTTCGTGAAAATAATCTCCATTTTTCCATTGGAAGTTCATATGCTAATTTCAACGATTCATTGGTATATGTATTATCTTTAATAACGCCTAAGCGAATTGCATCTTCTTGTATATCAGATTCTGTATCTGATTCGCCCTCTGAATCTTCATTTTCACCGGCATCCACCGCATTTCTTACCACTTCTTTTGGAACTGAAAGTTCTCCTTCGCAGGAAATGAATTCTACCACCACTTTAATATCACTCATATAATTACTACCTAAAAGTTCTGTTTCATAGAGCTTGTCTTCTTCCAAATCGATAACTACTTCATAACTCTGTAATTCCCTATCTTCATTAAACAAGAATGTTATTTGCTTTTCACATTCTCCAATTTGCTCTAACATACCTGAAATTGTGCCTCCTTCAAGAACAGATAGTGGATATTCATCTATCATTTTTCCTGTTACTTTATATCCTTCGTCTAATGTTTCAAGCACTAAATCTTCAAACATGTTCTCCTCAAAGACTGGAAATCTTGTGTTATCCGTTGATTCAAATTCTTGACATTCCCATACTCCATCGTCCAACCAGTAATAGATTTCTTTTCCATCTCCTAACACAGAATATTCCTCGTATCCAGATGAATATGTATTCTCATATCCTAAGTCTAGAACTTTTGTTAAGTGTGTAAATTTAATATCGCTATATGATACTAGATTACTAATCTTTCCTGTTACAACAGTCCCTGCATTTGCTTCCGTCTCATAACCAGATTCTTCGCCTGCTAATTGCACTTCCCAATTTAGTTGAAACTCCGCATAATCTGCAGCAGCAAAGGCTTCTTCTATCAAATTTTCTGCTGTAACCTCTTTGCTACATGCCGATAATGCAAGCATCGTCATCATGGATAAAACAATAATACAAATTCTTTTTTTCATTTTTCCTTCTCCTTTTTTGTATTATTTAGTTAATAGCCCCTTTTCCATATAATACACCTCATCACTGAGCATTTCAATATCCTCTCTCGAATGCGATGCGAGTAAAATCAATTTTCCTTTTTCTTTCTGTTCCAAGATAAACTGTCGAAACCACTCTACCCCACCCTCATCCAAGCCATTGGTGGGTTCATCTAAAATCAGAATCTCTGGATCCTCCATCATCGCCTGAGCAATACCTAGACGCTGACGCATACCGAGGCTATATTTACCTACAGGCTTTTTCATCGTAGGCTCTAGTCCCACCATCTCCATCATCTGTCGAATTTTATCATCTGAGATGCGATTTTGAATCCCCGCAAGAATTTGCAAATTCTTGAAACCACTGTAATTAGGAAAAAAACCTGGCTCCTCAATGATAATTCCTGCAGATGGTAAAAAATCCATATCCTTATGTAACACTTTCCCGTTTACCAAAACCTGACCTTCGGTTGGACGCATAAAACCAATGATTGTCTTCATCAAAACAGTTTTCCCTGAACCATTTCTGCCACGAAGTCCATACACACGCCCACTCTGTAAAGATAGACAAACATCCGACAAAAGCTTTGCGTTTTTGATTTGTAAAGACACATGGTCCACTATAATTTCTTGCATACGTCCCTCCTCTTTATTCCAATGACTGCAGCAATTATAACAATTATGAATGCAACCACTAAATATAAGTATGACATCCAATATGGAAAGATTGCTTTTCTCAAATACTCATGCATATGTCCCGTAAGGAGCGCGTGGGCTGGTGGAAATAAAAATGCCAATTTTGATTCCATAAGAGAAAATGCAGCACCGACACCCATCAAACAAATACAAATACCTAGTGGTAAGTATTTCTTTCCATACACTTTTCCACATAATAAGATTGCACTGTATAACAGCAATGTCAAAATCGTAAGTGTCACTGACAATACAAATGCTTCGCTTGTTGTTAACTGATTATATATATCCCCTTGTATAAGCTGTGCCACTGGCGACTGAGCATCCTCTGGAAAGACCAAATAGTACCGCATTACGACTTTGCTCCACTTTTCATTTACTGTAAGACTTCCCCAACAAGAAAGAATAGATGAAGCAAACATACCAAAGAGAATGGTCACGATGGCAAAGAAAGCAAACAACATCTGTGTCCCTATCCAACGCACTTTTCCCATGCGATAAATCGACCATAGATAACTCCCTTCCATTACTGGAAAATCTGACATCAGCACCAGAAAAAATATTGGCATAATCAAAACAGCAATCACCGAGTTATTGAGTGCTATATATGGCTCCAGCCAGTTTAGCGATTCCCTCATCGCCAACGCATGTTCACAGAGAATCTTTCCAACAGATTCCCTTGCATATACAATCAGCATAAACAAAAGCAGGATTCGTGGATTACAAAGCCATCGCTTGTATTCTGCCAACGCAACTCGAATAATTCCTTTCATCGACTCACCCCACAATCCGATACTTTTTGCATACACATCATATGTATCATAATTGCTGCAATCCACACCATAACCAGCACCAACATATTGAAAAGACAGTACTCCTGTTTTTCCCAAAACTGAATATAACCTTCCGGACTCAAATATGAATGTATCGCAGTGTAGGTTTCTATCGTGACACTTCCCTCCATTAATCGTCCATCAAAGGAGCTGACAATAGAATAATAGATGTATCCAAAGAAAAAAGGAATACACACTGCTAAATAAACATTAGAGAAAAATGCTGTGCAAATGAACCCGATAAAACCGCAGAAAACACCATACAAAAATGTACCCAACATTGATAATACAATAAATGCACTCTCTTCAAACACGTCAAATACAAATGGTACAAGTCCTGCCATCGTTGACACTTTGTTTTCTAAATACCATATATA
Source organism: Agathobacter sp. (assembly GCA_045530745.1). Lineage (GTDB taxonomy): Bacteria > Bacillota > Clostridia > Lachnospirales > Lachnospiraceae > Roseburia. The sequence goes on along the minus strand of JAZSCQ010000035.1, from coordinate 11,663 downwards.
ATAATCTGGCATATATTCTGCACGTAATGGATAATTCCAATATAAAAATGCCAAAAACAATAATCCCATTATCACGAAACACAATCCCGAGGTGAGAACTGCAGACATTGCCTTGGAAATCACGTATTGCTTTTTGCCTTCTTTAAACAGCAAATACCTACGCACACCATATTTCTGTTCTTCGCATAGTACTGGCACAAAAGATAAAGCAGCAATTAGTGGCCCATACATTGACAGGTAATAAATGATATTCCATTCAAACGTACGCTCCACACTTAAATTATACGCAATCATCTGATCTCGCTCTAACTCATAGGCTGCCGATAACACAGTATATGTCGTACCGTCAATATCCTTGTATATATTGGAAGTCAGCAGGATTAGCATGGCAAGACCTACTGCAAGCCAAAATCCAAAGGAATGTAGTGTTCGATTGATTTCGCTTAATGTTATTCGCAATGTCATGCTTTTTCTCCTCGTTTCTTTTGAATTTAAAAACTTTCCACTTCTCCAGTTTCTATATCAACATAAACTCGTATCACATTTCCGCTATTCGGATTCTCTAAATAAAATGCCCAATATGGAACCCAGTTATAATAAAACTTTTCATCCGTTGTTTCAGTGAATATGCGATATTCCAACCCCATCTGACAAATATTGAAGACCGTCTTTCCCGTCACATACAGAGATACCTTCTCTACCACTTCCGCAAATGGAATATATTCATGATATTCCTTTACCACTTCTCCCTTATCAAAGAAATTTACTACACCTAGAAGAACATCTACCTTATTACTTTCACAAAGAAAAGCCTGTGCCATAATGCCGCTTTCATCCTCTCGGCCAGTCTCCTTATATTCTTTTACTCGAACACCTTCATAAGAAAACGTTCTATATGCATCAAACACATAATACTCTGTATTTGGAATTTTCCCAACTTTAATCTTATACACTTCGTTGCAAATATCATTTTTCTCACCGATTACGGGATAATTCATATCCAGATATGCTTCTATTTCTGCTTTCGCCTCCGCTACTGTCTTTTGGGTTCCATCCATAAGTGGATAGGAATCCGACATATCATCTGCATAACAGTTATAAACATTTACAAGCTCATAATCTATTGCAGCAAATGGAGAAATGCCGCCATTTAACTTACCTAGTTTTCCTTGACTTAGATTAAAACAAATACCTTCTGGAGTATCTTCCACAGAATGATATGCTTCATAATCTTTATAACGGATACTAATTCTCACATTTTCATTGCTTTCTAATTTCTCTGCATTCTCTAGCACATATTCATAGTCTAATTTCTCATCATCGGAGCTATTCAATTTATTCATTTCAATAAGAAAACAACTTGTATCTATGTTCTCTATATCTAGCACCTTGGGATATATGACATCCCTATAAAGTTCTAATTTTTCTTTTAACGACATATTTTCCAAAGGAGACTCCACCAAAAACTTCACTACCTTTAGCTGCTCAGACTCAGGTAAACGTACATTATTACAAGCTAAATTCAAGTTTTCGTACTTTCCATTTTTGATTTCATCTAACTCTGCATTAATTTCCGTCTTAAATTCATTAAAAGAGAACTTTTTTTCTATCTCTTCCTTGCCACAACCAGAACAAAAGAGTAGTAACATCAGCATTGCAACTACATAATATCCGATTCTTTTCATAGAATACTCCCCCTTCTATACATTATGCTTATCTTTCCATCATATTTTTCAAACGCTCCAATCGATATACCCCATCCTTCTTCATCAGAATAAACCAATATTCGCTTGCCTCCCCTTCTCGCGGCAACGCAACCATTCCGTTATTGAAATCATAGTAATTTGTTACTGCCGCTACACGCTCATCATAGGTGACGCCATCAACACCCTGATATCCATAATAGCAATTAAAATATCGAACCAGCCACATATTCTCCGTAATTTGTACCACTGGCAGTTCAGAAAAACCATAGGAATAAATATTATAGGTACTTCGACTTGTGTATTCATCCCTTCCATCCTTCATTTTCCAAAACATCTTTATCAAGGTATTTTCTAGAAAGACATCTTCATGATAAATCACATCACAACAAACAGATAACGAACAGAGGTCCGAACTATTTGTATGATTGCTAATTCGCTGTGAAAATTCTCCGTTATAGTCTTCATACCATTTGCTAAAATCTGATTGTGCAAGTTCTTTTATCCAAGTAATATACTTCTCTGCTTCCTCACTATCTTTACGAATAATTTTCTCCCAACGCTGCGCCCCTTCTAACGCCTCATATTCAGCCACCTTAGCTGTATCACTTCTCTTCCATACCAAATCAAAGTAATCCTTTGCTGATTTTTCTTTTTCTTTTTCTTTTTCAGCTACATATACCCCATTTTCGTCACTACAAAACATAATTTTAGCATTTGCAAGCCATGGTGAAATTTTATCCTGAAACACAGGAACCACTGCTTCTCGATGCTGTTCTGTATCCCACCGTTCCCAAAATGGATCGCAAGCAAATGTAATATATTCTCTATCCACCTGATTCGCCATGTTTCCATCTGCCACATCTACCACTTCATAATAGTAACGAGCACTACCATCCACCTCACATACTTGAGCATAGAGCAAATAGTCTTTTCCTTCATATTGAGTGATTGCATATAATCCATTAAACTCTCGTCCAATCCATATGAATTCCACCGGCACTGATACCGAAGCCATAAATACTTCTTTTTTGTTATATTTTCCTTGTTTCTCTCCTAAATAAATTCGAGCTCTAAACTCATTGGTTGGATAATCAATTCGATTGCTGCCTTCTTCCCCATATGCAATTCGAATTACCTGAACCAAATCGTCAATTCCATCATGATCTAAATCTGCTGTAGTCTCATAGATTACATCTTTCTTACTTCGCGCATCTTCTAATTCATCTCGTATTTCCTTTTCCACTTCTACGAGAAATTCCTGTCCTTTTGGATTTGTCATAAATCCAATCATCACAGCACCGCAAATAACAATCGTGGCAGCCACCATCAAAATAGAAGCTTTCTTATACCCCAACACCTTTTTCACCCTCCTTCTTATACTAATCTCTCCAAATGCTACGGCCCCTAATCCCTCAAACTGTTTTGGACTACTACACTTTAAAAGACAATTTACATAGTTCCTTTTTTCCTGTTCATCCATTTTCTTTACAACACGTTCATCACAGGCAAACTCAATGTCACGACATAAAAGCAAGTAGGAAAGCCACACCAATGGATTAAACCAATGAATTGCAAGAATCAGCAGCCCTACCAGCTTCCATATGTGATCATGCCATTCTAAATGCGACTTCTCATGCGCTAAAATATAGGTAATCTGTTCTTCCTCCACACTAGAAGGAAGATAAATGCGCGGTCTCCATATCCCTAATACAAAGGGCGAACGAATGGCATCGCAAGTCCAAATTTCTTCCGTCTTACGAATAGACACAGCCACTTTTCTTTTTAAGAAATAAAAATTAATCATGTTATAGCCTACAATAGCCAGTACACCAATTCCCCATACACAACTTACTATTTCGATGGGACGGATATCATTTGATTCTACTTGATCTACATTTTGTCCCGCCTGATTTAGTAAATGCTCATACTCTGTCTTTATATCCTCATAAGCTTCGCTTGTATTTCCTATATGTGGAATATCTAATTCTTCTCGAATCGACTCCTTTACCTCCGCCCACTTCTCAAAAGAAGTCTGATTCGGAATCATACTCCAAGGACTTTCAATAGAAAACGGACAAAGCAGACGAATCCCAACCAATGCCCATAAAAAATAACACAACATTTTCGTCGTCTTTTGACAAAGGAAACGCACTACCAGAACCGCAAGAATCAGCCAGAACGCCATACTACTCATATTTACAACTTCAGCAAAAATACTCGTCATATTATTTTCCTCCCGTTGCGTCTAGTAATTTCTTAATTTCTTTAATTTCCTTTTCTGTCAACTTTTTATTTCTTGTAAAAGCTGCCACAAAAGCAGGCAACGAACCTTCAAAAGAATCTTCAACCACCTGCTCACTCTGCAATGCATAAAATTCTTCTTTTGATAAAATCGAAGACACTGTTCCATTCTGATTTTGAAAAATTTCTCTTTCACAAAACTTTTTCAAGACCGTATAAGTTGTTGACTTCTTCCATTCTAATCTTTCCAAACAGATATCTACCAATTCTCTAGAAGAAAGTGGCTCATTCTCCCATACAATATCTGCAAACTGAGCTTCTACATAACCTAAACGATAATCTTTTCCTTTTGTTTTTTTACTCATAGCCCAACTCTCCCTTTTAGTCTATATTCTATCGACCAATTTTAGTCTATACCCTATCGACTATTTTGTCAATACAAAAAAGGACATCGAGATACTCTTTCTCTCGATGTCCTTATCTTTAAATCTGTTTTATATATGGAATCCTTTTACTTACAATATGCCACCAACAATCTCAACGTATTCTCCACCCCATCCTTGTGGCTTCTCTCGTAACCGTGAGATGCATATACACCTGCACCGATAAGGCCATGACGGATATCGTAACCTGCGCCAAGTGCCGCATCTACGTCGGAACCATAGAATGGGTAAATATCTACAGCAAATTTAAGGTCATTATCCTTTGCTGCTTTGATAAGTCCTGTTACTACGTCATAGTTGTATGGTCCACGAGAATCCTTTGCACAGATGGATACCATATGCTCATCACAGGTAAGTCCATCACCAACACAACCCATGTCGACAGAAATCATTTCTGTTACGCCTTCTGGAATGGAAGCTGTGCCGCCGTGTCCTACTTCTTCATAGACGGTAATGTAGTGATACTGGTAATTTTCTAATTCGATATTGTTATCTTTTAAGTATTTTGCGTAGCCAAGTAAGATACCTACACTGAGCTTATCGTCTAAGAAGCGGCTCTTGATATAGCCCTTTGATGTTACGGTAGTTCTTGGGTCGAAGCATACGATATCACCTACCATGATTCCTAACTTTTCAGTATCTTCTTTCGAATTTACAACCTCATCCAACACAACTTCCATATCGGAATATTTACGTTTTGCATCGCTATAATCAGCATTTACATGAACCGATGCATTGTTGAGCTGGAAGGTACCTTCATAAATTCCATCAAAACGAGTTACGATACGGCAATTCTCTGCTTCTGCATTATTTGGATTCATTCCTCCAAGTGGAGAAACCTTAAGATTTCCATTTCCTTTAATTTCACTGACCATTGCACCTAAGGTGTCTACGTGAGCTGCGAGTACAATGCCATTATCCTTCTTCTTTCCACCGATGTCTACGAGCACACATCCCTTTACGGTCATCTTTGCCTCGTAACCAAGCTTTTTGTATTCTTCGATAACGAACTCTGCCGCTTTTTGGGTGTAGCCTGTTGGGCTGTCGATTGCCAAAAGCTGACAGGTTACGTCTGTGATGTAATCTACATAATTTTTCATGTTATTATCCTTCCTATCCTTAATCTTTCTCATCCAATTTTTATTCTACTTTATTCATGCCTCTTTGAGCATCAAGAATGCCGCGAGATTTCCTCGTTTTCCCTGACTTGCTCTATGCGAGAAGAGCACTTCACTATTACAGCAAGTACATACATTTGTCACCGCCAGGTGCTCTGGTTTTATTCCGGCTTCTAACAGTACAATTTCATTCGTTTTCCACAAATCAAGCTGGTATTTACCATTCCCCTTGTTTATCAGGATTTCTTCCCCATGCCCTGGAAATTCTTCATAAAAATGTTCTGCCACATCTTCGCTGATTTCATAACAATCCTGACAAATCGATGGGCCCACTGCTGCGAACACGTCTTCCGGTCTAGTACCGTAGGCTTCTGCCATAGCCTCTAAGGTCTTCTGTCCCATTCTACCTACTGTTCCTCGCCATCCTGAATGGCTTAGACCTATCGCCTTATGCACTGGGTCGACAAAGTATAATGGCACACAGTCCGCATAGAAGGTCGACAATATCACACCGGGCTCATTTGTAATAAGACCATCCACATCCGTATATGGCTTTTCTCTTGTGACACCATAACCTTTCTCTTTTTTTCCTACTCGCAACACTGTTGTGGTATGTGTCTGGTCGGTACATACAAAATCATCCACCGTTTTTCCAAAGGTTTCTGCTACTCGTCTGTAATTTTCTAAAACTGCTTCAGGATCATCCCCACGGCTAAAGCTAAGATTCAGACTTGCACACATACCCTCACTTACACCACCTAAGCGTGTCGTAAAGCAGTGCTCCACGATACCAGTCTTGTCTAGTAAGGGATAATGAAGCAGTGGTAGCACATATGCATTGCCTTGCGTATCCGCTTGAAGATGTTCTCTTACTACTAATATCTCATCTTGATTCGTTTTCTTCAATTCCATTTTTTATTCCTCATATAATGACACATCTTTAAAACGCATTTTCAAGGTGTGTTATCTTCTCCCCCTCGAACGCAATCACATCAAACTGACATGGTGTCCATTCGCTGAGCTTGTTTTTCATCAAATAATACATCGCAACCTTTCGAATCTGATTCTGCTTACGAAAATCCACTGCTTCTAGTGGACTACCAAAATCTGCCGTGGTGCGATATTTCACTTCTACAAAATGAATCTGTCCATCCTTTTTCGCTATCAAATCAATTTCCCCACTACGATTTCGGAAATTTCGCTCAAGGATTTTGTATCCGTTCCCCAACAAATACTCTTCCGCTCTTATTTCATAAGCGGCACCAATTTGACGTTTATTCAACTAACTTCTCCCTCTTATTTCTTTTTACCATCGAGTTTTGCCTTGAGTCTGTCCATATCATCGACAAACACGAGGATTTCCGCCACGACTTCGTAAAGCTCTGGTGGGATGGCATCCCCAATTTTTAGCTTGGAAAGCGTGTCCGCCAGCTTGTTGTCCTTGTATAATGGGACATCATTTTCCTTGGCTTTCTCAATGATTTTTTCTGCCACTTCACCTTTTCCTGTGGCGAGAATCTTTGGTGCACTTTCGCCTGGCTCATAGGCGATGGCTACCGCTGTTTTCTCTTTGTTTAAGGACTCAAAATTTTTCTTCTTTTCCATAATTAAGCCCTCACATCAAAGGAATAACGGTGCACCTGACCTGTCGGTGGTGCATCCTTTTTCAAGAAGTCATCTAAGAAGTTGACTTTCTTGCCTTCGTTTTCTACATATATTTTTGCATCAAAGCCTTTCTTGCGAAGACGCTCTTCAAGCTCTGGCATATGAGCCTTTACCAGATCAAAGGCTTCGTCTGTTTCCATATAAAACTTGGTATCGACTTTCTTACGTAACATTTTAACGGATACGTCTGTCGAACCTAAGTTATCCAAATCCAAATGTAAGAACGCAGAAAGTTCTTTATCCGGGTCACTTAAATCGCGCTTATTGGTATATACATAAAGCTGACCACTAGCGTTCTGCCCTGCCATCTTAAGAGGAATCTGCACATAAGTATATGCCTGATTCAGCTGATTCATAAATTCTACATTACCACGCACTTCTGTTACTGTCTGTGCCAATGGCGTCTCCTGAAGTCCCGCCTGATTTAAGAGGCTTTCTAATCGCTGTGTCTTAGATTCCAGACGTTCATATAGTTTTTTTACCTTATCTGCATCTGCTACCTCTTCTGGTGTCAGATACATCTGTCCTTCTAATGCATCACGCAGAAACTGCTGCATATCCTTGGAAGAAAACAGGCTCTGTAATGCTTCCTTTGATATCGTCTCCCCTGTCATAATAAAACGAGATAATTTATTTAACATGACAGCTGGCGAATCGTCTGGTAAAATACCAGTTTCGCCAAACGTAGTCTGAATCAGACGGAGTACATTTTCCTTCGTAGCCGACTGCTGTGAAACTTCCTTGGTAACTTGTGAAAACTCTGACTTTTGTGCGTCATCTATAACAACACCCTGTTGGGCTACCGACTCTCCATTTGTACCAGCTTTTGCCACCACTTCCTGTGTCATTCCTGTCTGTTGCGCCTGTGTACTCGCATCTGTCTGCGCACTCGTATCTGCCTGTACACCCGCTTGTTGCCCCGGCATCGCTGCATCTTGGGGTATGCCTGCATCTTGCGGTATGCCTGCATCTGTCTGAACGCCTGCTTCTGCCTGCGCATTTGCATTAGTCTGCTGTCCCTCAACTTGTGCTGTCACCTCTCCTACTAGCACATTCTGCGACAACACAGCACTATCCTGTGTCACAACAGGAACCTCGCCTGCATTCACCTGTGGCTGACTCTCCATTCCATCTGCAATAATAGTAAGGAGCTGACTATCAAAGGCTTTCAACTGTTCCAGCGGCATATCCTTGCCTGCCAAAGTAGTTGGAAGTTCCGTAATAAAGCTGTCCAATGCCTTATGCACCGCACTGCTGTCATCTACATAGTTCTCAAACTGCGCCACCATCTCATTGGTGATTGGAATATGGAGCTTTTTCATTTGTACTAGTGTATTCACACTCATGTCTGGATTTGCCATAAGAATGCGAGCCATTTGATTCATAGTATTTTTATCAATCGGCATCTGCTCGTGCATCATGTTATTGGCAAGATTAAGGTATTTATCCGTAACAGGAAGACCGGCTGCATTCAATGCATTGAGCAAAGTAAGATTTACGCCATTCCCATCCACCGTATAAGGACGAATCGCAATTGTCTCCCCGTTATTGGATTTTACCTGAAAAAACATAGACTGCCCCTGCAAAAGCTGCATACTTGCATCTAAGCGGGCATTGATAAGAGTTCCATTGGATAAACCCAGCACGACCTTTCCATCCTGAATGGAATTGACCGTGCCTTCAAAGATATTGCCAGCGGTTAGGTCACGAATGGTAGAAACCAGCTTTTCTACACCTCTGGTTCCACTCATCGATTCGGTAGATGAAGTTGTCCCTACGTACTGTCTTGCAATATCGGATATCTGCATAGGTTCTCCTTATGTAAAGTTAATATATAACTATCAAGAAGCTCGAATCCTCAGCTTCGCTGCTACTTCTTGATAGTTACAAAAAGTTTTTGATAAATGTCTTTCTATGGATTGGTGTTGGACCGTACTCTTTGATAGCTGCAATATGTTCCGCAGAGCCATACCCCTTATTAGAAACAAAGCCATATTGTGGAAACATATGGTCATATTCCTCCATCAGACGGTCTCTTGTCACCTTCGCAACAATACTTGCTGCACCAATTGAGATACTCTTGGCATCACCTTTTATGATAGGCACTTGCTTCTGTGATAGTCCTGGAATTGTAACTGCATCATTTAAAAGCAGGTCGGGCTGTGGATCTAACTTAGAAACTGCTTCACGCATTGCTTCGTAGGTAGCCTGTAAAATATTGATTTCATCAATACGTTCTGGCCCTACAAATCCCAAGCCTACGGATACAGCCTTTTCCATAATCTCATCATAAAGCTCGTCTCGTTTGGCTGCAGAAAGCTTCTTAGAATCATTGATATATAAAATATCACAGTCCTTTGGTAAAATAACCGCACCTGCTACAACCGGACCAGCAAGTGGTCCACGACCTACTTCATCAATACCACAGATATATACATAATTATCGTACTCTTTCTCGTATTTCTTAATGCTTTCGGTACGTTCTAACTCTGCATGGTATTTTTCCAAACGTTTTTCTGCAGTTGCTACCATCTTTTGCACACCACCACGTTCGTCTGCCTTATAGGTTTCAATAAAGGATTCAAACTGTGCCTGTGTTTCTCTTGTCGCTACTGCACCTAAACTCTCTAATTCTGCTTTTATCTCGCCGATTTTCTTAATTTCCATCGTATGTTCTCTTCCATTTCTTTCTATCGTCAACTTACTATTTATTAGGCTTCTGGCGGAAGTTCCAGTGTCAATTTACCTAATTTGCCACTTCTAAAATCATCAATCAAAAGAATTGCTGCCTTGCTGTAATCAAGTTCATTGCCTTTGCTCAAACAATTTCTGCTCTTGGCAACTCCCATAAGCACCTGGATTGGATCTTCCACTTCCTCTAAGTCATAACGCTGTGCTAACACGCCTGGGTAAGCTTGTAATAAATATTTGATTAACTCTATTGCCAATTCGTCTGTATTCAAAATCTCATCCTTGATAGAACCAATAAGTGCGAGACGAAGACCTACCATCTGATCTTCGAATTTAGGCCATAAAATACCTGGTGTATCAAGTAATTCGACGTTCTTATTTAAGCGAATCCACTGTTTTCCTTTTGTAACGCCTGGTTTGTTCCCAGTCTTGGCACAGGCCTTACCTGCATAGGAATTGATAAATGTGGACTTGCCAACGTTGGGAATACCTACAACCATAGCACGTACAGGACGATTCTTGATACCACGCTTTAAGTCACGTTCAATCTTTTCCTTACATGCTTCCATAATAATGTCTGTAATTGACTTCATGCCATTTTTGCTACGAGCGTCTAGGCTCACAACGAAATATCCTTTGTTTTTAAAATAAGAACACCACTTGTCTGTCGACTGCTTATCTGCTAAGTCTGCTTTATTCATAAGAATCAAGCGATATTTGTTTTTGCCTAATTCATCAATATCTGGATTACGGCTACTGTGCGGAATGCGTGCATCCACAATTTCTACTACTAAATCGATTAATTTAATATCTTCCTGCATCTGACGCTTTGCCTTGGTCATGTGTCCAGGATACCACTGAAAATTCATATATTTACCTCTTTCTTTTTCTAGGGCACTAATGAATAAAGCCCATGCCTTCTTCGGATTCCAGACAAAACCATGCCTGGCCTACGATATATTCCTTTTTTACATTTCCGATATTGGCATATCGGCTATCCTCACTATTGTTACGATTATCCCCTAATACGAAATACTCATTGTCTCCCAATTTGATTTCTTCACTCGCAATACCTGCTTCTTCCATGGTTGCAACATCTGTCTTCTCGTTGTATCGCGTACCATTGACATATACAGAACCATCCTTAATCTGTATTCTATCTCCAGGTACGCCAATAACACGACGTACATAATAGTGCGACTTCTCATTTCCGTTTGGAACGAAAACAACCACGTCTCCAGGCTTTGGATTGGATATGACATAGATAAACTTATTGATGAGTACCTCGTCACCATTTTCTAATGTCTCAGACATCGCCTGACCTACTACATTGGTACGCACACCAAAACAACTGACACATACATATGCTATAAAAATAACTGTGGCAATCTGAATCACCCAGCTCATTCCTTCTTTGAATCTATCTACATTAAATTTCCTACGGCTTCTTCCAAAATTAAGACCACTTCGTCTACGATTTCCAAATCTCATATCATGCTCCCACGTGTGATTTTCCAAGGCACACCGCCTTAGACATAGATACATATATTATATAGAATTTCTACTAAAATCACAAGCGATATTATGCGGTTCACATCCTAACGCACAACAACGAAAAAAGGACGTAACCTTTCGGTTACGCCCTTTACGTCAAGTTCTTATTTTACTAATTCTTTAACCTTAGCAGCTTTACCAACGCGATCTCTTAAGTAGTAAAGTTTAGCACGTCTTACTTTACCTTTACGTACGATTTCTACTTTTTCTACGTTTGGTGAGTGAAGTGGCCATGTTTTTTCTAC